>JABFQX010000088.1 GCA_013141505.1 Methyloglobulus sp. | reverse complement strand
TTCAAAAAGCGCGTGATATGACCCACTTTTTTAAGATTTACCTGCCCCTGTGATGCCCGTACTGCGCGGCCTCCTGTAAAAGCTGGGTCATATGCCCCAGCAGGTGGGTGATATGGCCCACTTTTTATGTGATTATTGGGCTACCATTTTCAGTTTTTATGGAAAGTAGGTAAAAAAGGGCTGAATTGGCGGGCAGTGCCATCGGTAAAGTCCTATTGGTGAACAGGATAATGGATCGCCATGTCGAGCAGGCACATGTTTTGTATGGGTCTTTGTTTCGTGTCACACAAATTGCGGCTTTTTTGTTAAAAAGCCGCTGATAATTGTAGGCGCTAATTCCATACGGTTTTACAATTGACATTGAATTTTAGTGGGGTTTATCAAGCATTTTCCACACACTTTTACAAATACCCTCAGCAACTTCCACCAAAAGCTAAAAACAAGCAACAATTTCTGATTAATTGTTAGACACTGCGTCAATCGGGTTAACCGGAATCAGCAGCCAAGCACTGACACCCCCACCACTGCGTGATTTAAGCGCCACCTTCCAGCCATGGGTTTCGGCGAGTTGACGGGTAATGGCCAAGCCCAGCCCACTGCCACCGGTCGAGCGATTGCGCGAGGATTCGATTCGATAAAACGGGCGAAAGACAACCTCCGCCAAATGTATTGGAATTCCGGCTCCCTGGTCGCGCACGCCGATGCAAATAGTGTTATTAAATTGCCGCCGTACAACCTGAATTTTGTTATTACCGCCATAACGTAAGGCGTTATCGAGCAAATTACCGATGCAGCGGCGTAAAGAAACAGGTGCGATTGTCACCACACAAGTAGCTGGGAAGCTATGTAGTTTCAGTAGCCCTGGAGCCTGGGCTTCAGCAGCTTCCACCATATCGACAAGCAGCGCATCAATATTCGTTTTTTCAGGTTGCTCGCGTTCCTGAGCACGCGCCAGCTCCAATTGAGAACCGATCAGTTTGTCCATTTCGGAAATATCGCGTTCTATGCGCTCCAGCAACGGTGAAGAAAACTCCTCGGCGAGCATGCCAATAGCCATTTTCATACGTGCAAGTGGGCTACGGAGATCATGAGACACACCGGCCAGCAGCGTGGCTTGATTTTCTCGCCGGGACTGGAGCTGACGGGATGTTTCGTTGAATACATGTGCCAGATTGGCCAATTCGGCATCACCGGTTTCAGGCAGTTGGGGTGCTTGCCCATCGCCGCCGATTCTCCGTGCAGCCTCAGCCAGTCGAGCTATCGGTTCGGTGACCCTTCGAGCCAGCAACCATGAAAGGCCCAAAGTTGCCAAAAACCCCAGTACGACAATCCAGGCAAGTGCAATAGTAGGACGTGGGGGAATTCTGGACTTGGAAAATTCGAATCGTAGTAAATGTCGTCCCTGGTTGATTTCAACCTGAAAATGGTCGTGGTTGTCTTCCGAAAGCCGGGGGTGCTGGTCGGGATTGAGACGAACCAGCAATGCAGAGCGTAGGAATCGAATATAGGGATAAGATATCTCGGTTTCAGTCAGCGGAGTTGCCGATTCTCGTAGGGAGATGCTATGGTTTTTCTTTAAGTCAATCCCAAATGCCCGATGCCGATCCGGTGGCAGTTCATCCCATACCCGCGCTGACAATACCAGAAAGTCGGCAAGGTCGTTGGCAGAACGATTGCCGAGCGGCAAGACCAGGTTAACGAACATCGCAAGACCGGCAGCAAGTTGAAAAACCAACAATCCTGTAGCCACTGTAAAGGCCGTACGCCGAAATAACGAGGGCTGCTTCACTAATTTCACTAAGGTTCTTCCCCTCTAGGTGTAAACAAATAGCCTTCACCCCAAACAGTCCGCAAAAAAACAGGCGTGTCCGGTTTGGGTTCGATCTTACGACGCAGACGAGTAACCCGAACATCAATACTGCGATCAAAGGGCGAACGTTCGTAACCTTTAAGCAGGCTTATCAAATGGTCGCGTGACAGTATTTGATTGGCGTGTTCCAGCAAAACACGGAGCAGGTTGAATTCGCCGAAAGTCAGGGGTATATCCATACCGCCACGATTCAAGACATGCGTGTTGAGATGTAGGCTGAATGCACCGAAAGCCAAAACCTGAGGATCTGTTGGCACATTGGTCTCGCCGCTGCGACGTAAAACCGCACGTACGCGAGCGAGGAGTTCGCGTGGACCGAAAGGTTTAGCCAGATAATCGTCCGCGCCCAGCTCCAAACCGACGACCCTGTCCACCTCATCCCCTCGAGCAGAGGCAATAATTACCGGTGGGCCATGATGCTCGCGCAACCAGCGTAATAGGCTCAAGCCATCCTCTCCAGGCAACATCAGATCTAGCACTACCAAATCTACGGTGTACTTGCCCAGTACCGCCCGCATGCCCGTGCCATCGCCCGCTACTTCCACCGAATAGCCACTGGCACTCAGGTAATCCACCACCAAATCCCGAAGCGCTATATCGTCGTCAACGATAAGGATACGATGTTTGTCTTCTGACTTATTCATTCAACCTTTTCTTACCAATATGTTTGATTTCAAGATACCTGCCGAATCGGTTGTAACAATTTGAAACATCTTGTTACTTTTATGAAAACAGCAGGAAATATTTTATCGCTATATTAAACCAACGCTAATTAATGAGCTTTAAACAATGAAGAACAGTATTTTTACAAATCTTTACGCCGGAAGCTCAAAAATTCGCCAAAGCATGCTATGTCTGCCTTTATTTCTGGGTTTGATGACCATGACTGTTATGGCAAACGAAGCCGATAACCGTCAGGTACTTAACCTTTCAAATCCGCAACGCAACCATGTGTTGACGGAAATGCGCGCCTTATTGGCGGGAACACAACATATCTTAGCCGCACTTGCCAAGGACGATATGGCAGCGGTGGCTGAACAAGCTCAGACACTGGGCTTTAATATGAAGCATAAAGCAGAAAATCCGCTTCACGATGTATTGCCTAAAGAATTTATGCAACTGGGCATGTCCATGCATAAAGATTTCGATCAAATCGCGGCTGATATAACGTCTATGAAAGACCCTAAACACACATTACAGCAACTCAATGCGACGATGGGCAAATGCGTAGCCTGTCACGAGATTTATCAGATTCAGGTATCAGGTCTGGATTCCCCTAAGCGTTAATTATGAAGATGCAAATCAGACGCATAAAACAATTTGGTAGTGGGTTAAACCTGTGACTTGATAGTGCGCGGAGTGACAAACCTTTTATAACCTAAAGGTCATTTATGCCCTTGAGGGTACAAGTGCTCCAGAGGGTAAGGTTTGTCACTCCAAAATATACGCGACTCACCGATATGAAGTTTACAAGTTGATCAAAAAAACAAAGGTTTAACCCACTACCAACAATTTTTGAGAACTTGCCTAAGGATTGAGTAGAAGGTCAGATTTTAATTGAGCAATTTAACTAGGCCACCGTTTGTTTCACTATTACAGATTAATGGATACTCAGATGAATACGATAACAAATTTACATCGCCGTAAATTGTTGAAATACGGTGCAATTGCTATTGCTGGCGCTATTACTCATCCTGTTTGGGTAAAAGCAGGTGACTTTGTTAATGCTAATAAAGCCAGCACCGATTTTAATCCTGATGTTGAGATCGAGCTGACGCAAAATATAACCGATATTGCTATTTTTGAAGGGCAAAAAACCCGTGTCTGGAAAGTAACAGGTAAGGTCTTAAAGGGTTCTTCAGACATTGTCGATAACAATGACGGGACTTATCTGGCGCCGACTCTGCGATTTAAAAAAGGCCAAAAAATCAGGCTGATACTCAATAATAATTTACCGGCGCAATCTATTTTGCACTGGCATGGTTTGCACGTCCCCGCAAACATGGACGGTAATCCCATGTATGCCATTAATGAGGGTGAATCCTATGTCTACGAATTTGAGATACGCAATCGTGCCGGAACCTATTGGTATCACGCCCACACACACGGCGTTACGGCAAGGCAGGTCTATTCGGGATTAGCCGGTTTATTTATAGTCAGCGACGAACAAGAACAGGCGCTGAATTTGCCGAGTGGTGACTATGATGTGCCGCTAGTTATTCAGGATCGTAGTTTTGATACGGATAATCAACTGTCTTATTCAAGCCATATGATGCAACGGATGCAAGGATTTCTGGGCGAGCAGATTTTTATCAACGGTCGGCCTGATTTTGTTTTGTCAGTCGACACGCGTGCTTATCGGTTACGTCTGTTAAATGGTTCCAATTCCCGCGTTTATAAACTGGCCTGGGATGACGACACACCCGTTACAGTCATTGGCGTTGACGGCGGCTTATTGGAATGTCCCGAACAACATGGCTATGTCATGCTGGCACCGGGGGAAAGACTGGAGTTATGGATGGATTTCAGTGGGCGGGCAGTTGGTAGCGAACTGACTTTGCGTAGTCTCTCTTTTGCCACGTCGACGCATGGCGGTGGAATGGGCATGATGGGTGGGTATGGCATGATGGGCGGCGGTATGGGAATGGGTAGAGGGGGTATGATGGGGGGTGGCATGATGTCAGTTAGTCCGCTGCCTTCTGGATCGGATTATCCTGTCATAAAGTTTCGTGTTACCCAAAAAGAGCAAAGCAACGCAACATTGCCCAAAGTATTGACTCCCATTACCACATTGTGCATGAAAGATGCCCAAAATGCGGAAAACCCTAAAGCCATCAGCCTATCCATGCAGCACATGTCAGCTTTGCTTAATGGTCGGTCTTATCAAATGAATGACATACAGCCGGATGAAGTTATGCCCCTCAATACTTTGCAGTTAATGGAATTTGACAATGGTTTTAGTGGTGGAGGAATGGGCATGGGCATGATGATGGCTATGCCGCATCCGATGCACTTGCACGGCGAGCAGTTTCAAGTGATAAAACGCGAGGTGAATTCCGGTTCACAAGACAATTATCAAACGGTCGCGGCTGGTTTTGTCAATGGCGGCTGGAAAGATACTGTCTTGGTGATGCCGGGCGAAAAAGTCACTATTCTCAAGCCTTTCAATGATTTCAAAGGTATTTTTATGGTGCATTGCCATAACCTTGAACATGAGGACATGGGCATGATGCGCGATTTATTGGTGCAATAAACTTAGAGGAATTAATTTTTATGACCGGACAAGGACATAGCCTGTTGTTTATCAAAGCGGTGACGTTACCAGAATGTGAAGAGGTTCATGGTATGCGAAAAAAACGGTTATTTGTCCTTGGTTGTTGTTTACTCTCATTTGCCACATTAATTCAGGCATCGACCGATTTACCGCCCTCGGCCAAAGTTGAGTTGGGGCCGGTGGAAGATGTGTGTTCCAACTTTATTGGCCCCGAAGCGCGCAAGGAGCAGGTCATTGATGGCGTCAAAATCCAGGCATCGG
>JABFQX010000077.1 GCA_013141505.1 Methyloglobulus sp. | reverse complement strand
TTAGACACAGGCGCCAACACACGCACCCACACTCATTATCTTGGTCATCTTGTTAAAGAGCGGCAAGGCTTAATGCCCTGCTAAGCCCGTCTATTCTACAGATTATTTAGGTACTGTCAATATGAAAATAGCCGCACCAAGAAGAAAAAACGGTTTTTTGTCAAAACGACCACAAAGGCTTAAAGCAATTAGCTGCTTAGACTTAAAAAAACAAGTTAGTAAGGATATAGGGGGGCATAAAAACGAGGTTTTGACACATACGAACATTTAGAAACATCGCTGCAATCCAGCAAAACCTTAGCGGCTATAACTACACCAACAATCTGGCGTTCTTCGAAAGAATCACAAACCCATGTGAGAGATGGCTTAATTGTATGAATTATTGTTTTTTACAAAGAGTGATTTTGCTTTTATCAGATTCAACCTAACCAAAGGGTCTTGAACTTGGGACTTGAAATCAGCTAAAGCCGCGCTTTTGACTGGTATTGAATTGGAAACCTGAGCTGTCAAAGGATTTTGATGTATGCCATCCATTCTGAACTCATAGTGCAAATGAGACCCGGTCGCCAAACCCGTTTGACCAACATAACCGATAACTTCGCCTTGCCTTACCGCAGAACCTTCTTGCAGACCAGATTTGTAACGGGATAAATGTGCATACACAGTCTCATAACGATCACCATGCTTAATGATAATCACTTGACCGTAGCCACCTTTACGACCCAAAAACGCAACTTCTCCCGCACCTGTCGCCTTGACTGGCGTACCGGTTCTTGCTGCATAATCAACGCCTTTGTGCGCCCGTATCCTATTCAACACAGGGTGTTTTCGGTTCAGGTCAAAGTGTGAGCTTATTCTGGCAAAATCAACAGGTGTACTTAAAAATGCTTTTTGTAATGCTTTCCCGTCAGGCGTGTAGTAGTTGGCAAAGCCTTCTTTATCTATGTAACGAACCGCCCGATAAATCTTACCTCTATTTATAAATTCAGCCGCTACGATGTCGTCAACACCATTAAAGCCGCCTCGCTCATAGACGACAGTAAAGTGATCGCCATTGTGCAAGTTTGTGGCGAAATCAATATCCCAAGCAAATATCTGGGTTAGCTGATCCATCAACTGTTCCGACAAACCAGCATTTTTACCAGCCTGCGCCAATGAAGTGGCAATAGTTCCTTGACCACTTGCCATCTGCAGCATGTTGAATTTATGAGTATAACTATTAAATTTCCGTAATGAACTAATATACCCAGACGAGCTATCGCGACCAGAAGCCAATCCTTTAAACTCTCGGGGCGCATCAGTTGAAATCGTCATGAAATGAGTCCTATCCTCACTGGAACTCACTATTTGATTGGCTTCTGAAGCATTTAACCGCGACAAAAATTGCGACACACCTTCACCCGGCTTAATGGTATGCTTGACGATTTGCGTATGGGTAGTATGACTACGATTGTGGACTTTTAGCGCTTTAGCGTTAACCGTTGCAGCCGCCGCCACTAACAAAAAACCTATTAAGTAAGCGACAAACCGCCTAATGCTTACACCCAAAGACCCAAGCCATTGATTTTTAATCAAAATTAATATCCTGTTTTTCACCGACGTTAATTGTAAGGTTTTTTTTAAAAATCACCAACATTTAATGTCACCTGATAATGTCATCCGAGTAATCAAGCAATATTTTATGCATTGTGCTCATCCAATAAATTTATAATGCTCAGCCTATAAAGAAAGTATTTGTTTTTGGAGAATGTAGTGCAAGAGGATGTATTGAACAACTTGTTAAGAGGGACTGAGGAAATTCTGGTTAAACACGAATTTGTAAAAAAGCTCGAAGAGGGTCGGCCTCTCAGGATAAAAGCAGGTTTTGATCCTACCGCGCCAGATTTGCATCTTGGTCACACAGTACTAATTAACAAGCTCAAGCAATTTCAGGATTACGGACATGAAATCCTGTTTCTGATCGGTGACTTTACCGGCATGATCGGCGACCCTACCGGCAAGAATGTGACCCGCAAACCCTTAAGCCAGGAAGATGTCCAGGCGAACGCCCTTACCTATCAGGAACAGATATTTAAAATCCTCGATCCTGACAAAACCAAAACAATGTTTAATTCCACCTGGATGAATGCCATGTCACCGGCAGATTTAATCCAATTGGCGGCAAAACATACCGTTGCCAGAATGCTGGAACGTGACGATTTCAGCAAACGCTACAAAAGTGGTCAAGCCATTGCGATACATGAGTTTTTGTATCCATTAATTCAGGGTTACGACTCCGTCGCGATGAAAGCTGATGTTGAATTGGGCGGAACTGACCAGAAATTTAACCTGCTGGTCGGCCGACAATTGCAAGAAACTTATGGCCAATCACCGCAAGTCGTCATGACTATGCCCATCCTGGAAGGCTTGGATGGTGCCCAGAAAATGTCAAAGTCATTGAATAATTATATCGGCATAGCGGATGCCCCCGATGATATGTTCGGCAAAATTATGTCTATATCCGATGATTTGATGTGGCGCTATTTTGAATTATTAAGTTTTGAAAAAATGACCGTCATTAATACTTACAAAGAAAAATGTATTTCCGGCGAAGAGAACCCCAGAAACATAAAATATGAACTGGCTAAAGAAATTGTCAGCCGCTTTCATGGCGGGACATCTGCTGGTGAAAATGCGATGCAGCATTTTATTGCCCAGTTTCAACGCGGCGCTATACCCGACGACATCGTTGAAATAACCTTAAAAACCGACAATGGCAGCTATTGTATCGCCAATTTATTGAAAGATGCCGAGCTAACCGCCAGCACATCGGAAGCGGTACGCATGATAAACCAAAACGCAGTTAAAATTGATGGCGAGAAAATTTCCGATCCGAAGTTGATTATCCAGTCCGGCACACAGCATATCTATCAGGTTGGGAAACGAAAATTTGCCCGTATTTTTGTTGTCGATTAACAAGATGACATGGGATATTGCGACAATATTTTTCCATGCTGACTTAAACGCAAATAAATTCATGCGATAAATACCTTGGTATTTTACTGTCGACCCTATAAGGTCGATAGCTTTGCTTGCGGTTCGCGTTCACGGCATTCAATCTCGTTACTCGAATCAAATCACCTTAGTTCAAACATATCACTGAAACTAGGTATTTATACGTATGTTTTTTGTTAGAGATAACTGCCAAAATATACTCGCATTAAAGTCAATCTTACGCCGTTGCCGAACCCACTGATAAAGCACAACTTATCCCGACAATGATGGTACGTAGCTCAGATTAGAAATTATTAATGCGATAACAGTAAACACTACTTTAGGGACTAGACAGTCGATGCAAAACAATAGGTTTTCTATTTTCACCTTGTTCGACATTAAATTTTGGAGATGACTATGGAAATACGCTTTATCTTATTAATATCACTGATGTTTGTTGTTCTACCAGCAAAAACGTATGCTGCCAAACAAGAGATGAACCACAATGGCTCAGGCCATCATTCAAATGCTTTCTCTATATCTGGAGGTGATGAAGATAGAAAAGAAGTAAAAAGCAATAAATTTGAAAACGACCTTAAAGAATTGACGAAAGGTCACAACGATGACCCTAAGTTTGTAAAGTTGGGCAATAAACACGGTGAACATGAGAATGAGCATGTCACCCATTATGACGGTGATGACGACAATGACGATCACGGAATCAACACTGTTCCTGTGCCTGCCGCTGTGTGGTTGTTCGGTTCTGCCCTGCTAGGTTTAATAGGTGCTAAACGAAAGAAAGCATAGTTGGATATGCTTTGAAGACTTAGAGACTATCGCTATGTGGTAGTCTCATTTTAAATTCCTTTTTAAACCTATTTGCTATCCACAACCTACATAACTAGAGTCATTTTAATGTGGGCGACGTCATCTTTTGATTGATTCAATACCCTCATCCGGCCAGATCATCGCTATTTTTGTGGCTCCAACCAAACATGCGAGACAACTTGCAGTCAATGCCGTGCAATTAAAAACCGCCAAAGGCATCGTGGGTGACCGATTTTTTGGTTTTAGACAAAAGCATCGCGGTCGAAATATCACCTTGATCGAAGCAGAAACACTCGATAATTTCAATAAAAACTACGGCCAGACCATTTCCCTAGATGCGACTAGACGCAACCTGCTCACGCGAGGGATTCGATTAAATCCATTAGTCGGCAAGATTTTTTATGTCGGTGATGTGCTATGCAAGGGTGTCGAATTGTGTGAACCTTGCGGGATACTTGCCAGACATATTGCAAACGCAACACTGACACACCCTGAAATAATCAAGGCATTTACTCACCGAGGTGGATTACGCGCCGAAGTGTTATCCGACGGCGTTGTCCGCTTGGGTGATCGCTGCAAAGCCGCAGATAACTGACGCTTGTTCTGCTAAAATAAGCCTAACATCATTACATCGCGCTTATTTTCTCACGCTGGATCTCAAGGTTTTTAAGCGTCAAACGCAAATCTGCCAATTTCGCTTTTTCTTTCTCGATAATATCGGCTGGTGCTTTATCCACAAAGGCAGCGTTGTTCAGCTTGCCTTCGATTCTGGGCAGATCGCTGCTGATCCGCTGAATTTCTTTTGCCAAACGCGCTAATTCGGCATCTTTATCTATCAACCCCGCCATCGGTATCAGAATTTTTAGATTGCCTACTAACGCTACCGCTGATTCTGGCGCGGCATCACTTGCGTTCAAACAGGTAATGGATTCTAGGCGACCCACTTTTTGCAAATAGGTCAAATTACGTTTTAAATAATCCTGATCTTTATCAGTTGCGTCTTGCACTAACACGGGCATGGGCTTACCCGGGGCAATGTTCATTTCGCCGCGAATACGGCGCACACCAAGAATAAAAGCCATAATCCAAGCCAATTCTGTCACCGCATCAGGATGGTTTTGGCTGTCATCATGACTTGGGTAAGCCTGCAACATGATGGTTTCGCCTGTTTTATCAGCGAGCGGCGCGATGGTTTGCCAGATTTCTTCAGTCATAAACGGCATGATCGGATGTGTCAACCTTAGCAAAGTCTCCAGAACGGTTAACAAGGTTTTGCGCGTGCCTCGTTGAATCGCTTCGTCCTCGGATTGTAATGAAACTTTAGAAAGCTCAATGTACCAATCGCAAAACTCGTTCCAAGTAAAATCATAGATCGCTTGCGCGGCATGATCGAAACGGTAATTATCGAGCGCACTTCTAGTCTCGGTTATAACTTGGTTCAAGCGGGAAAGGACCCATTGATCGACTTGGGTTTGTTGGCAAGGATTGCCTGAAAAGCCATTATCCTTGCCTTCGGTATTCATCAAGACAAAATTTGCCGCATTCCAGATTTTATTGCAGAAATTCCGATAACCTTCTACGCGACCCATATCAAACTTAATGTCGCGACCTGTCGATGCCAATGAAGCAAAAGTAAAACGCAGCGCATCGCACCCATAGGCAGCAATACCATCGGGGAATTCCTTGCGGGTGCGCTTGTCGATTTTCTCCGCCATTTGTGGCTGCATCAAGCCGCTGGTACGCTTCTTGATTAACTCATCGAGACTAATGCCGTCGATAATGTCCAAAGGATCCAGCACATTGCCTTTGGATTTGGACATTTTTTGGCCTTCACCGTCACGCACCAACCCGTGGACGTAGACGTTCTTAAACGGCACTTGCGGCGTACCATCCTCATGTTTCATAAAGTGCATGGTCATCATAATCATCCGCGCCACCCAAAAGAAAATGATGTCGAAGCCTGTCACTAACACATCGGTGGGATGGAACATCTTTAATTCCGGAGTTTGCTCCGGCCAACCCAGCGTAGAAAACGTCCATAAGCCTGAAGAAAACCACGTATCCAGCACATCTTCATCCTGGCGCAGGGCAATATCGGCACTTAGCGCATACTTAGTACGTACTTCCGCTTCATCACGGCCTACGTAGACTTTGCCATTATTATCGTACCAAGCCGGAATGCGGTGTCCCCACCACAGTTGACGCGAAATGCACCAATCTTGAATATCGCGCATCCAGGAAAAGTAAAGGTTTTCATACTGCTGCGGTACAAATTTGATGTCGCCATCTTCCACGGCTTTTATTGCCGGTTTCGCCAGTTCTTTCGCATTCACGTACCATTGGTCGGTAAGCCAAGGCTCAATGACCACACCGGAACGGTCACCGCGCGGCACTTTCAGAGTGTGCGGGTCGATTTTTTCCAGCAATCCTAAACCTTCGATTTCGGCGACAATTTTTTTGCGTGCTTCAAAACGATCCAGGCCAGCATAAGCCTCCGGTGCTTTTTCGCCGTGTGCACTTGCATAACCTTCAAAAGTTAAGACGGTGAATTCGCTAACAATTTTGGCATCAAGATCCAATACGTTAATCAGCGGAAGATTATGGCGTTTGCCGATTTCGTAATCGTTGAAATCGTGTGCGGGAGTAATCTTGACGCAACCGGTACCGAATTCGGGATCAACGTAATCATCAGCGATAATAGGGATTTCACGATTGGTGATCGGCAGTAAGACCGTCTTGCCAATCAAATGCTGATAGCGTTCATCGTTTGGGCTAACCGCCACCGCCGTATCACCGAGCATAGTTTCAGGTCGCGTGGTCGCAACAACCAAATGCCCAGAACCATCCGCCAGCGGATAGCGGAAATGCCACATCGAACCTTTTTCTTCCTCGCTCACTACTTCCAGATCGGAAATCGCGGTGTGCAGTTTCGGATCCCAGTTAACCAAGCGTTTGCCGCGGTAAATCAGGCCATCGTCGTACAGTTGCACAAAGGCTTCCTGAACAGCTTTCGACAAGCCTTCGTCCATGGTAAAACGCTCACGCGTCCAATCCACCGACGAACCCAAGCGCCGCAACTGCCGGGTAATTGTGCCGCCGGATTCTGACTTCCAACCCCACACTCTTTCCAGAAATTGTTCCCGACCTAAATCATGCCGCGTTTGATTTTGCCCTGCCAATTGCCGTTCCACAACCATTTGCGTCGCAATTCCGGCATGGTCAGTTCCGACTTGCCATAAGGTATTGCGGCCTTGCATCCGGTGGTAGCGGATCAGCGCATCCATAATCGTATTATTAAAGCCATGCCCCATGTGTAAACTACCCGTCACATTGGGCGGCGGAATCATGATGCAATAAGGCTCACCCTGGCCTGATGGCGCAAAATAGCCTTCAGCCTCCCAGTTTTCATACAGGCGTTGTTCGATGTCGTGCGGTGCGTAGTTTTTTTCCATTGAGAGTTATTAATTATTTTGGTGTATACAATAGAAAATATTTTAACAGCTTAAAAACAAGCACCGGCAGATTTTAGTTAATATTGAATGTGCTTTGGTTTTGTGCCGTAAAATGTTCAATTATGGATTCAGCCTGCATTCATCATTAGAGCTTTACAGTCAGCACTGTTGACTGTGTCAGCAAGCCCATTCAAAATGGAGAGAAAATGATGTTGCGTATACTGTTTCTAATGACGATTTATTGCTTTTGTCTACATCAAGCCAAAGCAGATTATTACGAAGGTTTTGCAAAAGAATATCAAAAAAAATATCCCTACATTTCACCAAACCCCGCACACAATTCAACGCCGCCCTCTGACTCAAATTGCCCTGACTATAAAGCGGGCTATTCAGGATGCCCTATTTTCGACAAGGATGGCAAGATCGTAATATTTGAAGGGAATCCGGTTTCCAGAGAACAGGCTGAGGAATACACGAGAGATTACAATGAAAACCATTAGGAAAAATGGTTAAGGAAGTACAAATAGGATAAGAAAAAGTCGGCCTGTAAGCCGGGTTCTGTCGAGAACAGTCATTCATCTAGGCGTTAAGTCACCTTAACGCTCAAGCAATCTACCCAGGAACCGCGCGGGCCACGCGTCTGTCCCTCTATTTGATCTTGCTCCGGGTGGGGTTTGCCGTGCCGCCCCTGTTACCAGTTGCGCGGTGCGCTCTTACCGCACCATTTCACCCTTACCGCAGCTTTTGCAAGCGGCGCGGCGGTATATTTTCTGTGGCACTTTCCGTAGGCTCACGCCCCCCAGGCGTTACCTGGCACCCTGCCCAGTGGAGCCCGGACTTTCCTCCATCTTATCTTCCGATAAAACAGCGACTGCTCAGCCGACTTCTTCTGGGTGGATTATACCGTATCCGGCAAGATAAAGGCGGCAATCATCTTCCTCCTGAGGAAAAACCGAACAATTAAATCCGTAAACTTTAACGGGGCGGAGAAACGGGCTCTGCCAATTTAATTTTGCGGCGGCGGTAATTATGTCCGTAAAAAATCTCGGTGACTTCCCGTCTCAACTTCTTCTCGATCTCTTCTTTTTGGTCTTCGGACAAATTGCTTTCTTTCTCGAACAAATAATTCTCAAGCTCGGTTTCTTTGAGCATCATTTTGGTGTGGAAGATATTTTCCTGATACACGTTGACATCAATCATTTGATAATCTTCTTGGGTATCTTTGGCGATATAGTTTTGAATGGACGTAATATTATGGTCTATAAAATGTTTTTTACCGGTAATGTCGCGCGTGAAACCACGAACCCGGTAGTCCATAATCACGACATCCGACTCAAAACTATGGATAAGGTAATTAAGCGCTTTCAGGGGAGAAATCCGACCACAGGTCGATACGTCAATATCAGCCCGAAACGTGCTGATGCCATTATCGGGATGGCTTTCAGGGTAGGTATGGACGGTGATATGGCTTTTATCAAGATGCGCCAGCACCGTTTCGGGCAGTGGCCCGGGGGTTTGGCTGTTCATATTTGCGGGCGGTGATACATCGCCTTCAGAGATCAGCATGGTGACACTGGCTCCCTGCGGATCATAGTCTTGATGGGCAATGTTAAGGATTTGTGCGCCAATAATTTCGGCGACATCCTTAAGGATTTGCGTCAGGCGGTCAGCATTATAGGCATCATCAATGTATTCTATGTATGCCTGTTGCTGTTCGGCAGGCGCATAGCAAATATCGTAAATATTAAAACTTAACGACTTGGTCAGGTTATTAAAACCGTGCAATAGCAGTTTATTCAACGCATTAAACCTCAATTACTTCAAAATCATGGGTGATTTCCACTGCCTTGCTCAACATAATTGAGGCAGAACAATATTTTTCCGCAGATAATTTTACTGCACGTTCGACTGCCGACTCTTTCAGGTCGTGACCGCTAACCTTAAAGTGCAAATGAATCTTGCTAAATACGCTGGGAATGGCATCGACCCGCTCCGCAGTGACTTCAGCGGTACAATCAGTGACATCATTCCTGCCTTTTTGCAAAATCTGCACGACATCAAAAGATGAGCAAGCGCCAACACCGAGCAACAGCAACTCCATCGGGCGCATACCGATATTGCGCCCACCATGATCGGGAGGCCCATCTATAACTACCGCATGACCGCTGCCTGTCTCACCAACAAACATCATGCCATCGACCCACTTTATAGTTGCTTGCATAGTATGGTCAGTCTAGCTCAGATAAAAAAGAGGCATAGGGTAGCACAGAAAATAGTGTTGTTTGAGTATCAAATGTGATTTTTTTGCTAGACTGTAAGCAGTAATGAATGTTTACAGCGTTATCGAAACTACATTGGAAAAATTATGACCCTCACACCCCATGAAGCGCCTTACAAACATGTAACCGAACAATTGTTACATTACTGCCACAAAAAGGCTTACCCTCCCAAAACGGTCGTGTTCAGGCCCGGTGATTTAGGTGACCGGCTTTACTACATCGCCGATGGTTCTGTGAGCATCTGTGTAGAAGACGACGAAAATGAACAAGAGTTGGTGCTGGCGTATCTTAACAAACATGAATTTATTGGCACTATAGGCGTTTTCAAGGGTTCGGAAACGCGGAAAGTCATCGTCAGGACGCGCACCCAATGCCAATTGGCAGAAATGAGCTATGATCGGTTTCGGCAAGTACTCAGGAAAGAATTACTGGAATACGCACCGGACATATTGTTCATGATTGGTGAACAACTCGCCGGAAGGTTGTTGAAAACCAGCCGTAAATTCAGCGATTTGGCATTTATGGATGTGGAGGGCCGGATTGCCCGCGCCCTGCTCGACCTGTGTAAAGAACCTGATGCCATGACTCATCCCGATGGCATGCAACTGCATATTACCCGTCAGGAAATTGGCAGGATCGTCGGGTGTTCACGAGAAATGGCGGGCAGGGTACTGAAGGAACTGGAAGACAAAGGACTGATTTCGGCACACGGCAAGACCATAATTGTTTTCGGCACGCGTTAAAGTAAAAGTATTAGGCAGTGCCATTAAGTTTTGTGGTCAATGATATTACGGCCTACAAAGCTCACGTTGCCTGATTCAGGCAACGTGAGCTTGCTCGTCAGAATCCGACTTAACTTGGTGGTACAAGATAGATAGTGTTCTAAAGCCTGCCCTATCAGTTTTTGTTCGTCTTAAATGGATCTGCAAACAGCATTTTGGCAAAATCCTCTGCCGGCACAGGGGGGCTGAATAAATAGCCTTGAAAAATACTGCATGTGTGCTGTTTTAAAAATGCTAGTTGACCTTCGGTTTCCACGCCCTCGGCGACAATAGTCATGCCCAAACCATTGGCGAGCGCGATAATCGCCTTGACGATTGCCTTACTGCTTTCTTCTGTTTCAATATGCCGTATGAATGTCTGGTCAATCTTAAGGACATCAAGGGGCAGTTCCCGAAGATAGGAAAGGGATGAAAAGCCTGTGCCGAAATCATCCATCGCTAGTGTAAGGCCAAGATTTTTGAGCTCCTTCATGCGCTCGATACAGATTTTGGCATTACCTATCGCCACAGTTTCAGTTAGCTCAAATTCGAGGAGACTCCTATCAACGCCCGTTTTGGCAAGAATCATGGCGGTCTTCGCAACCAGGTCAGGGCGTTTGAATTCGATGGCGGACAGGTTGACGGACACACGAAAACCGCCCAAAACTCGGCTTTGGCAAGACTTGATCAATAAACAAGTTTGCTCAAATACCCATTCGCCAATCTCGACAATAAGGCCGGATTGTTCTGCCAAAGGAATGAATTTTGCAGGCGAGACCATGCCCAATTCCGCATGTCGCCAGCGAACTAATGCTTCCGCGCCCACTATCTCGCCAAGTAAATTAACTTTGGGTTGATAATAAACACTCAGTTCGCCTTTAGCGATTGCATCACGCAAGCCCTGTTCCAGCTTAATATTTTCCAGCGTTGCCGCATTCAATTCGTGGGAGTAAAAGCGAAAATTAGCGCGCCCCTCATTTTTGGCATGATACATAGCCGCATCCGCGTTCTTGAGCAAATCCTGAATGTTGATAGCATCATTGGGGAAAATAGCAATACCAACACTTGCCGTGAACGTCATCGGATGTCCGGCAATTGTCAGAGGCTGGCTGACCGAGCGCAGAATTTTTTCGGCAATGCTCCTCACCAATGACATCGGATTGTGGTTGCCATGAAGATCGCTTATAACGATAACAAATTCATCTCCGCCAGACCTGACCACTAAATCCGTTGCCCTGACGCAATGGAGAAAAATCTCCGCAACTTGAGTTAATAGCTCGTCGCCTGCCGAATGCCCCAGCGAGTCGTTAATGCTCTTGAAGCGATCCAGGTCAATAAAAAAGACCGCAAGCTGGCTATTGTCGCGCTTTGCCCGAGCCATTTCCTGACCTAGGCGATCATGCAACACCAATCTGTTGGGCAACCCTGTCAGGGTATCAAAGTGCGCTTGATGATACAGCTTCTCTTCCCATGCCGCATTGGAAAGGGCAACGGCGATTCGGTCGCCAAAATTTCTTGCCGCACTGCGCGATTCCGCAAGAATTTTGCTTGATGCCTCATAGCCCAGGCAAATAATTGACGATAATGTACCGTTTACAACAATCGGCACAATTAAGTAACGCCAATTCCCAAAACCGCCAATACTTTGTAGATACGCCGAAAACCGTCCGTCATTGCCGGTCTCTATGACATCATTCTGCATTGCCAACAAATCCAGCGTATCTTGAAGGTTCAACTTGACGGCATCCGTGATGCTGACCGTTTCCTCGCCGCTACGCCGGGTATGGATGTCACTGACACAATAGGTTTCAGGATCAATTCGCGCTATGGAGATCAGGTCGCAAAACAGTATCGCGGGTAGGCGGTTTAAGGCGGTTTCTACAATGTCTTCGGCATTTAACGATGACAGGATATGACGGTCAATTTCCGCCATCGTGGACAGTATGTCGAATTGGCTTCTTAGGCGGCGCGTCATTTCGTTGAAGGAGCCCGCCAGTTCTTCAAATTCATCGCGACTGTCGATGTTAATGTGGCTACTGAAATCCCCTTCACCAATCTTGAGGGTCGCGGCTTTCAATTGTTCAAGCGGGCTTAAATATTTTGCGACAAACCGAGTGCTGAAATATGCCACAAGCAACATGGCAAGCAAGATAACCGGCGGAAAAATCGCGGTGAATTGTTGTATGGCGGCGAAAGCCAGAGCTTCTGGCTGGCTTTCTACAATAACGAGTTCGGAGCCGGAAAACATGCCTTTCGGGAGGAGTTTCCAATAAGCACCGATATAAGCCTTGCTCTCGTGAGTCCAGTTGAAAACGCCGCTATCGGCCTGGGTAAAATTCGCCTTGACCGTTGCTGGCAAGCTAAACCCTGGCTCCGATTCAAACAACATCCGCCCGGTGCTATCTAACACCCAGAACGTGTTGGTTTCGTTGTCTTTCTCCCAGAGCAACTCAGAATTGAGTTCAGCCACCAGAATACCTGCTTCGGGGCGTTGTTCAACAAGGCCAATAACTAGCCACAACCGACTGCTTGACACCTGCTTATCAGCAACGCCTTTTATCAGGCTTTTGCCAGAATCAATAGCGTCAAGCTCTTGTTTTGTTAGCTCAAGAACAGGCTGCGTATTTTTGATAACAGGAAATTTATCACCGTTTGCCCGTATGATGACCAAGCTAGAAAACTGCTTTTCAAAACGCGGATATTGCCCTAACGACAAATATTGCGAGTCTTGACCGGATTTCTCAATTTTGGCCGCCAACAAACGCAGGTTACTATCCGCTAGCCTCAAACGCCCCAGCAACCCTAATGCATAGTCTTTGCAATTCCTGTGCAAGGATTCGGCGGTTTGCTCACGAAGTTGTCCACTCACCCGTTGATAAGACAGCAACCCTAATATCCCGATTGGGATAAGGGCTGCCAGGACAAACGAAACCAGGATGCGTTGAACAACCTTATTGCGTATAAATGAAACCTTCTTTGCCATAGGCTTAGCCTACTCAAAAATCCGACGATAGGTCAACAAACACCTCATCAGTCGCCAGTACAATATCGTCGACACGACCCTTGTTGTCGAGTTGGTTTTCGGTTTGACCCTCTTTATCCATTCTGTATAAATCATGCAATAAGTTGATAGGATTTAAGTTTTTATGTTTACGCACCTGAGCTATCATACCAGAACCGGCATTGATAATGTCCAAGTAAATATAAGTATTTCCACGAGCAATATAAGTCCAATTGTTGGGCAAACAGGTGGAAATGGCTTTGCTGTCTCTGGATTTGGTTATATATCCCCCTATGTACAGGTACGGTAATGGTACTTAAGATAACGATAATGGCGGCTGCGAACACCGGTTCTATCAAGGTAAACCCTGAGCGCCCACGTTTTTTTGAGCATTTTGACGTGTTCCTATTAATCGGCCTTTTTGAGGCAAGCCGAGATACCAGCAAAGGCATGACTATCTTCATAGCCGATTGGTCATTTTCGACAACTTTCACCACCCATTTGAACCCTATGGATAGTAAAATCCAAAGGCTCAAATTCAAGTTTCAGTACAGCTATTTTTGGTTATGTTGACGATTTAATGGCTTAAGCGCCGGTAAGTTTTAATCTAGTCGAAACAACCTTGAAAAGCTACTTGATCGACGAAAATGTGTGATGTCTATCAAAAAGTTTCTGTGGTTTTTTGTTTTTCGAATAACCGATGTGGCTGGCCGGGCTAACTTTTTCTAGCTTGCTGGATAGTTTCATACGCCTTGGTGATTTTTTGGGTTTTTTCCTTCGCGAGTTTCATCATTTCATCAGGCAAGCCCTTCGCGACCAGTTTGTCCGGATGGTTTTGGCTCATTAGGCGGCGATAGGCTTTTTTGATGTCAGCATCACTGGCGGATGGGTTTAAGCCCAATATCGCATAGGCATCTTGCAAACTTGATTGCTCACGGCCAGAGTGGTGGTATTGGCGTTGACGGTTTTGGCTGTAACCATATTGCTGATTGTGTCCATAAAAACGCTGCTGCGCCTGCACCCGTATTTTCAGGCGTTCATAATCAAAATGCGACACCCGAAGTTGTCCGCATATATGCAGCAACAGCTTTTCTTCTTTGCTGTCCAGCGAGCCATCTGCCAGAGCTTCCTGAATTTGCAGTTCCAGAAACATTCGGATCAAATCTGTGCGGCGGTGACATTCCTGGTAAAACTGGGCTAGAACGTCATCCAGCGGGAAGTCCGGGTTTTTCCCTTGTTGAAACAGATTCATGGCGGTCGTCCGCATTTCAGTGGTGACCGCGATTTGATCCATGATCCGGGTCGCCTGGGAAATTTCTTCGGGCGACACCCGACCATCTGCCTTGGCAATATGCCCCATGACTGAAAAGGTTGCGGTAAAAAAAGCCATTTGCACACGGTGTTGGTCTCCGGGTCTTAGTGTTTCGGGAGACTCCAGGTTAATCATGCCGATGTCGAATTGATGCCCTAAAGAAGCGCCCAAAATGGCACCCATCGGGCCACCCAACATAAAGCCGAAGGCACCACCCACCACCTTACCAAACCAACTCATTGCCCATTCCTGTAAACCGTGCAAATAATGATAGAATCATACAATGTTATTCATCAAAATAACTCGTATCTTACCGAAGAACAGCACAAATGTCTGATGTGACACTACCTGTCAATCGGGGCTAACGCGAATGCCGACGATATTACGCGGCTCTTTTGGATTGCAAACTATTATTTCGAGGTGTTATGACCGCTCCTGAAGCACTTTATCAATCCAACCTGTCCTCGCTTGCGCTGCGTGCGCGGGGCAAAGTTCGGGATATTTATACCATTGACGATCAACACATGTTAATCGTAACAACAGACAGGCTGTCTGCTTTCGATGTCATTTTACCTGATCCGATTCCAGGCAAGGGGCTCATGCTGACACGAATATCAAACTTCTGGTTTGATCGGCTCAAGGACATTATCCCCAATCATCTCTCTGCCATACCCTTATCGGAATGTGTACCGGATGCCAACGACTTCGCCCAAATTGACGGGCGGGCGATTGTTGTGAAGTTGTTAAAGCCGTTGCCGGTAGAAGCGATTGTGCGTGGCTATCTTATCGGCTCAGGCTGGAAAGATTATCTTAAATCCGGTGCGGTGTGCGGCATCACCTTGCCGGAAGGCTTGCAGCAGGCTCAGCAATTGTCGGAACCCATTTACACGCCGTCAACCAAAGCCGCTGTCGATGAGCATGATGAGAATGTGTCATTTGAAAAAACTGTTGAATGCGTCGGTCAGGATCTGGCGGAAAAAATCCGTGATACCAGTTTGCGGCTCTACAAGGCCGCCGCCGAATATGCTTTGCAGCGCGGCATTATTATTGCCGACACCAAATTTGAGTTCGGTGTGGATGATGAGGGGGCGCTCTACCTGATTGATGAGGCATTGACGCCGGATTCTTCACGATTCTGGCCGGCAGACCAATACCAAGTCGGCATTAGCCCGCCCAGCTTTGACAAGCAGTATGTCCGGGATTATCTGGAAACGCTGGAGTGGGACAAAAAAGCGCCGGGGCCGCATTTGCCGGAAGAGGTTTTGCGGCATTGTTCAGCCAAATACCGGGAAGCGGAGGCCCGATTGACCGACGGTTAAATCAGGCCGTGTTCGGCAAACGAGTAAGACTCGCCATCGCCAATCACCAAATGATCCAATACCCGAATATCAAACAACGCCAGGGCTTGCTTGAGTTTGGTGGTGATGGCCTTGTCGGATTGACTGGGTTCGCTAACGCCGGAGGGGTGGTTGTGGGCAAAAATAACGGCTGCAGCATTGTGCTGTAACGCCAATTTTGCCACTTCGCGAGGATAGACGTTGGCGGAATCAATCGTGCCACGGAATAATTCAGTCAATTGCAGGACACGATTCTGGTTGTCGAGAAACAAACAGGCAAAAACTTCGTAATTGTAGCCGCGAAGCTGAGCGCTGAGATACGCCTTGGTAATATCTGGATTGGTTAAAGCATCACCACGTTGTAGGGCTTCCTTAAAGTGGCGTCGTGCCATCTCCAATACCGCTTGTAGCTGAGTATATTTGGCTTCACCCAGACCATTGCCCTGGCAAAACCGCTGTTGGTCGGCACCGAGCAACGCTTTTAAGGAGCCGAAATCAGCAAGTAGCTCCCTCGCTAAATCGACCGCTGATTTGCCGTGGGTTCCGGTACGCAGGAAAATAGCCAATAATTCCGCATCGGTTAATGCGTTGGCACCACGCTTCAGTAGTTTTTCCCTCGGCCTGTCTTCTTCTGCCCAATCTTTGATGGACATATCGCCTATTCCTTGTTGAAATAAAACTAAAGCATAGAAGAGTTTAACTATACTTGCTTACAATCAGGATCGAAACAACTTGGATACACCTATTAAAAAACACGTTTTATTGGCTATTTGCGGCGGTATTGCGGCTTATAAGTCTGCTGAGCTGGTCAGGTTGTTACGCAAGAAAGGATTGGACGTGCGCGTCGTGATGACAGTTTCCGCCCATGAGTTTGTCAGCCCTTTGACGTTTCAGGCACTTTCAGGTAATCCTGTGCATTTGCAACTACTTGATGCTGAAGAGGAAAACGCGATGGGGCACATCAACCTTGCCCGCTGGGCGGATGTCGTAATTATCGCCCCAGCGACGGCAAACACCATTGCCAAATGTGCACATGGCTTGGCTGATGATTTGGTGACCACGCTGTTCCTGGCGGCTACCTGCCCCCTATATATGGCACCCGCCATGAACCAGTCCATGTGGAACAAAGCCATCACCCAGGACAATATCAGTAAACTCGAAAGCTACGGGGTTGTTTTCATTGGCCCGGATTCTGGCCATCAAGCCTGTGGTGAAGTCGGTTACGGGCGCATGGCTGAACCTGCCGATATTTGCCAACGGGTCTGTGAACATTTGACGGTACCAATGATGGCGCAGCCCAAAATATCTGCCTTGGCGGGAGTTAAGGTTTTAATCACCGCCGGGCCAACACGGGAGCATATCGACCCTGTGCGCTACATCACCAATCGAAGTTCCGGGAAAATGGGTTATGCATTGGCTTGTGCCGCCTTAAAGGCAGGTGCTGAAGTGTCTTTAATCAGTGGCCCTGTTAATCTGGCCGAACCCGTCGGTGTTGACTTTATTCAGGTAGAAACAGCGGCACAAATGTATGAGGCCGCTATGGCGCGTGCCGCTGATGTCGATATATTTATCGCCGCCGCCGCTGTTGCCGATTACACGCCTTCATTGACGGAAAATGTAAAAATTAAGAAAATTTGCGATCAAACTAGCATATTACTTAACAAGACACAGGATATACTAGCCGCTGTCGCGTTATTGACTCCAGCACCTTTTACAGTGGGCTTTGCCGCTGAAACCCACGACCTTGAAACTTACGCGCAGGACAAGCTCCGCAAAAAAAAACTGGACATGATTGCCGCCAACTGGGTTGGGCGAGCAGAAGGTGGTTTCGATAGCGAACAAAATGCGCTGGAAGTATTTTGGCAAAATGGCAGGACATCTCTGGCAATGGCCAGTAAAACAGTACTCGCGGAACAATTAATCAATTCAATCGCCACACGATTTAATGAAAAAAAAAGTAGAAGTTAAAATTTTGGATGCTCGAATTGGGCAAGATATTCCTTTGCCGGAATACGCAACAGCGGGTTCAGCGGGCCTGGATCTTCGGGCGTGCCTGGATAAAGCGGCGGAATTACAGCCCGGGGGAACTCTTTTGATCCCAACTGGCCTTGCTATTCATATCAGCGACCCTCATTTAGCTGCCGTTATCCTGCCCAGATCGGGTTTAGGACATAAACACGGCATCGTTTTAGGCAATTTGGTGGGCTTGATTGACTCGGACTATCAAGGTCAATTGTTCGTGTCTTGCTGGAATCGCGGCAATACCGCTTTCACGATACATATTGGCGAACGGATTGCCCAAATGGTTTTTGTGCCTGTTGTCCAGGTTGTGCTGGAGCTGGTTGATGAATTTGCAACAAGTTCGCGCGGTGAAGGTGGATTCGGCCATACTGGTCGGAGTTAGTCTGTTTCTCTTGAGGTAAATTAAATGAGGCGGTTATTTTCTATACTCGCGGCGATTTCTATCGTTATGGTTTTGATTGCCGGACTAGGGGCTTTTTTAATATCCAAAACGATCGTCGCCCAGGCTAAAGTGGACGCAGTTTCTTCAGCCGCCAAAGGCGTTGCTTTGACATTGTCCGAACAGGTAAACCTGCTGAACAGCATGTTGGATAAAATGGCGAACGACCCCGATGTTGTTAATGCCGTCGCCCAAAATAACCCCGATTTAATGGCAAATGCGGCAAAAAAACTTGAGAGCCATTTTCCAGGTATTCTTTCGATGAAATTTTTGCTGCCCGAAAACAAAGATCCCAGCAAAAATATTAATGTGGCACTGAGTTTTGCGGATCTTGATATGGCAAGACAAGCCTTTAACGGCGATCAGAAGACAGCTATTCAGGGTGACGGCGCTGAACGGCATCTGGCGATTGCGCGTCGAATCGTGCAGAATAATGCTGTGGTGGGTGTGGTATTGGTCGGTTTGAAGTACGATTTCGTGGAAAGAATATTATCCGCCACTGCCCTTGAAAAGGGCTATATCGAATTGAGGCAAGGCAAATTAGTGCTGGCATCGTCAGCTAAAAAAAGCGACCAAACAGAGATTGATAACGACCCTATCGCCGTGCCGAATACCAATTGGGCGATTTACTACGACAATAGCAGTGCTACCAGCTTTATTGAGTCTTCATTGATTATCAGTATTGTGTTGATTCCGGCATTAATGGTCGCCTTAGGATTTGTGATTGGCTACCGAAAATTTTCGGAGTTGTTAGGCCAGGATTTGGCGTGGCTCATCAAAGCCTTCAAGGATATTATGACTGAAAAACCACTGGCCGATTATCCGGTCAAACTTAATGAGATCAGTGTCATCATACCCACCCTGGCGCAGTTTAAGCGCGTCATTGAGGATAAATCGTTTGAAATTTAATAGCCGTTGTTAAACAGGACAGTGATGAATATCTTTTATTAAGGCATAATCGCTGGAATAGCCAGTATTTGTATTTATAGAAGCACACCTGATTTTTAAACTGCCTGTGCCATTATTAATAATAAAGTAGCACTTCATAAGTCACGCTATTTGATAGGGGAAAAAAATGGAACGAATGTTCTCGGTGTTGACATTGACGGCCGTCCTTATGGTTTTGCTGGCAGGTGGCGGTATTTATCTGTCATCCAAGGTAATCATTGCCCAAGCAAAAGAGGAGGCAGCACTTGCGTCTGCACAGCAAGTCTCACAAACGCTGAGCAAACAGATAAGCCTTCTTGAAAGCTCGTTAGATAAAATGGCGCAAGATCCGGATGTCCTTGCCGCAGTTGCTCATGCCGATGCCGGCAACCTCAATTCAACAGCCTCCCGCCTGGAAAAGTATTTGCCCGGTGTCCGTAAAATCAGGCTGTTCCCTGTTGGCACAATTGAAGCGGACCAAACTAACGCACCGCGCATGGGTTATGGCGACCTGGATATGGTCAAGGGAACCTTCCAAGAAAATCCGCTGCCAGCCATTCAAGGCGACATTGGTCCTGACCGGCATCTTGCAATTACTCGTAAAATCTTGCAGGGTAACCAAACCGTAGGCGTTATTCTCGCCAGCATGAGTTTTGATTTCATCAACCAAAACCTGAAAGATGCGGTGACAGGTGATAATTATATGGAGCTTAGGCAAGCCAAGCTGGTACTGTCTAATATCGGCAACAAGGGCGAGTCTGAAGACTTCAAACAAATCAACGTACCTAATAGCAGTTGGGATCTTTATTATAGAGATCCTGCCAGTGGCAACCTGGGTTCATTGGGTGTCATCTTAGGCTTCATGATTATACCCGCCTTGCTAGTGCTGGGAGTGTTTTATGTCTGCTATAGGCAGCTTTCTATCATGCTGACTCAGGATCAGGATTGGCTGTTGCAGGCATTCAAGGACGTATTAACTGACAAGCCCAAAGGCAGCTATCCCGTCAGCTTGAATGGCATGAACGGCGTAATCGCATCAATGGTGCGCTTTAACCGCGAAGTCGAAAAAAGAGGCGTTGTGGCGGCCAGAAATGCCGACAATGATAATTTTGAATTGGAAGGCTTTCTTGGCGATCTTCCTGAAGTCCCTGCAATTGCTCAAAACGAGCAAGCCAGTTTGACGGTTATCGAACCTGAAAAGAGCCTAGAACCTCCGATTGAAAAAGACGATAAAATGATTGAACATCAGCTACTAGATTTACCTGAAGTCATCGAAGAAATACCACAACCCATTGATGAAAAAGCCGCTATGTTCAGGGCTTATGACATTCGTGGCATTGTCGGTAAAACACTGACAACAGAGATTGTCCACGACATTGGTCGTGCCCTGGGGTCGGAAGCTAAGGAGTCCGGCTGTAAAATTATCGTGGTTGGCAGGGATGGCCGCATGTCCAGCCCCGGACTGGCTGAGGCTTTATCGCAAGGCATTATTTCAACAGGTTGCACTGTTCTTGACATAGGCATGGTGCCAACCCCGGTACTGTATTTTGTCGTCCAACATACTGATGGGCGTTCAGGGGTCATGATCACGGGTAGCCATAACCCGGCTGAGTACAATGGTCTGAAGATGATGATAAAAGGCGACACCCTTTCAGGTGCCAGAATACAGCAACTTAAACAACGCATTGACAATCAGGCTTATGTGACTGGCAGTACCGGTACGATAGAGCAAAACGGCATGTTTGCGGGTGAGTACATAGGTACCGTCAACGAAGATATTCAACTTAACCGCCCGATGAAAATAGTCCTGGATTGCGGTAATGGTGTTGCAGGTGAGCTGGGTCCTGCGCTGTTTAAATCATTAGGCTGTGAAGTTGTCCCCTTATTTTGCGAAATTGACGGCAACTTCCCCAATCATCATCCAGATCCTAGCAAGCCCGAAAATCTGGAAGACTTAATAGCAGCGGTAAAAGAGCATAACGCCGATATAGGCATTGCTTTTGATGGCGATGGCGACAGGCTGGGTGTAATCGACTCAGATGGTAATATCATCTGGCCGGATCGGCAGATGATGTTGTTTGCGAAAGATGTACTGGCAGGAAAACCCGGTTCAGAAATCATTTATGATGTTAAATGCTCGCGGCATTTGCCCGACCAAATTGTTAAATACGGAGGCAGGCCGTTGATGTGGAAAACCGGGCATTCTTTCATGAAAGCCAAGCTGAAAGAAACCGGCGCCAAATTAGCCGGGGAAATGAGCGGACATATCTTCTTCAATGACCGTTGGTTTGGCTTTGATGATGCCCTGTACTCGGCTGCCCGATTGCTTCAGATTCTCTCCGAAGAAGACCAATCCAGTGCGGAGGTTTTTGCCACTTTCCCGAATAGTATTAATACCCCGGAACTGAATGTGCTTTTAACTGAGGGCGAAAATTTCAAGTTTATCGACAGCATGTTTGCCAATGCCAGCTTTAAAGGCGGCAAAGTAACTGATATTGACGGGATGCGGATTGATTTTTCAGATGGTTGGGGACTGGTGCGTGCATCCAATACTACGCCTTCGCTGGTGATCCGTTTTGAGGCTGATAACACGGATGCGTTGGCAAAAATTCAAGAGCAATTCCGGCAACTCATGCAAAAAATAAAACCGGACATTCAATTACCTTTCTAAGATCTTCAAGTAATAGCTACTATTTTATTTATGGAACAAAGAAAAGCGCATTTAATTGCCGATGTATTAATCGAAGCGTTGCCCTACATCCAGCGTTTTAAAGGCAAAACGGTAGTCGTCAAGTTTGGCGGTAATGCCATGATTGATGATGCCCTGAAAAACAGCTTTGCCAGGGACATTGTATTAATGAAACTGGTTGGATTGAATCCCATTGTCGTACACGGTGGCGGGCCACAAATCGGCGAACTTCTTGGTAAATTGGGTAAAACGTCAAGTTTCGTAGATGGTATGCGCGTAACCGATAGCGAAACGATGGACGTGGTAGAAATGGTTTTGGGTGGGTTGGTCAATAAAGATATTGTCAACCTCATCAACCGAAACGGCGGCAAGGCGGTCGGTTTGACGGGGAAAGATGGTGATTTTATTCGGGCGAAAAAACTTAGGTTGGAACCGCGTGGCGATAATCTTAATTCAGCGCCACAGCCATCAGAAATAATTGACCTAGGACATGTAGGCGAAGTCAGCAGTATTGATCCGGCTGTCGTCAATATGCTCGGTTGCAGCGACTTTATCCCCGTGATTGCGCCCATTGGCGTAGGCGACGACGGACAATCCTACAATATCAATGCCGATTTGGTTGCCGGTAAAGTAGCGGAAATACTCAAAGCCGAAAAACTGATCCTGTTGACCAATACGGCGGGCATTCTCGACAAACAAGGCAATTTGTTGACGGGCTTAACCCTGAAAGATGTGGATAATTTGATAGAAGACGGCACTATCTCAGGCGGGATGATCCCCAAAACCCGTTGTGCAACCGATGCTATCAAGGGCGGGGTAAACCGTGTGCATATTATTGACGGCAGGGTTGACCACGCGGTATTGCTGGAGCTGTTTACTGATCAAGGTGTCGGGACACTATTGCTGAGGCGCTAAACTCAACGAAGGAGTACACGGAAGCGTAACGCGAGTGGAGCGGTGTACGACGACCCCCGCGTAGCCGTAGGGGCCGGGCGTGTTGACGGAGTTGGAGCGCGAGCGGAAGCGTAGTCAACATGCAAGGCCATCCGACACGGCGTCAAGTCATTTGGGCAGTCGTGATGCACAGCGTACCGAAGGGGAGTTGTGCATCACGACGAACCGAGGACGAACGCGGGCAGCCGAAGGCATTAACCGCCACGTGATTTTTCGCCGCTAAAATCGGATGGATCCCATTTTAGCTTTCGCGAAAAATAGTGGCGCGCTTATTACTGGTTCTCTAAACTGCTTTCCAGGTAATTTCTAAAAGCAATCCTTATGTCCTGAACTTTTTTGCTAGCGCACAGTTCCATTCCTATTGAAGATTCCCGGCAACGTATATCGAGGAAAAGCTTTTGCTTCCGGTCACCTAAATCGACCTTCGAAATAGCCAAACTCAAATCATTGTCGGTATCCGGCGTACGTCCCATAATTAACTTGGATGAGTCAATTTCTGGTGCCGTACTATTGGAGGATGTGGAATGTTTGGTAATAAAATCGCCGGCAATTTTCCAAGCTTTCTCACATTGCTGCTCGCTGTTACAGGTGTAAACGCCTAATTCATTGGCGGCTTTAAGCTCTTCTTTTTGTTTTTCCTGCCTTTTTTGGTCAGATGATTCAGTCAGCTGCTTATAGCGGGCAATATCGGCATTAAACCGCTCAGAGATTTTATTCTTTTTTTCGATATTCTGACTTATTTTGATGTACGCCTGCTGACTTTCCCTTTCAGTGGCTTTAATTTCAACAAGCAGGTTTTGGGGGATTTTCTCGCCATTTCGTTCGAAAGTCGCCGCTTGCCGATGTTGGGTTTCCAATTGGTTATCCAGACGTTTCAAATTGCTAATCGCCAGCTTTTGCTCTGTCTCCAGCTCCATTAGGCTGGCATCATAGGTTTTCTGCAAATCTTCCAGCTTATTGTAAGTCACGCGCAATGCTTTATCGTGGAACATTTGCTGGGCAATCACTTTTTCCTGGGCTTCTTTCAAAGCCGTCAACAAGCGGTCAAGCGCTTCTTCCGATTTGGTTTTTGCCCGTTCGGTGACACCAACTACAACGCCTTGTTTGCTCAAGGATTCCCGGCGGTATTGCGAATGCTTGGGCGGTACTTGATCGGAAAAGTAGGTGTTGCCCTTATCATCGACCCATTTGTACATTTTTTCGCCACGCACAACTTGGCTGGATAATAAGCCAAGAAAACATATTAGCGTTATTAAAAGCGTTGATTTGCTGGATGTGGTCATAAATACCGGTTCATGTGTTTACAGGAGTTGAGTATAGAATAGGCGAACGAGATTTTAAATCAAATTAACGCCTATACACAGGTTATTTTCAAATCCCCCTTTAAGTAACATTATTAAAATAAATTACATTGTGCTACTAAATAACTTTTATCATAACTATCAACTAATTAAACTCGCCAACTGATGCAGTGGCGGCAAAATGACCATCTTCGCCAACTGTAAAAGCATTAGCGCCACTAGGGGCGACAGATCCATGCCACCCATATCGGGAATGAATTTACGGCAGGTGTCCAACAGCGGTTCAGTCAAGCTGTGCAGCAGGGATGATGCAGAATTAAAACTGCCCGGATTCAACCAGCTTAGTATCGCCCGTGCAAAAACGGCATAAATGTAAATGTTGATTAATAATGCAATCAGATTACCGAGAGATAATATCGCCAAAGCACCGATACCGACAGTAAACCCTTTCAAGTATAGAACAGAAAAATCCGCCAACATTTGTAAACTGAGCGCAAGAACTACGGAAGACGTATCTATTTTGCCGATTGGCGGCACATAACGGCGGACAATTTTTAAAATCGGGTGCGTTATTTTGACCAAAAATTGGGAAATCGGGTTATAAAACTCGGCGCGGCTCCATTGCAAAAGAAAGCGCAACATAATCGCCAGTATATACAGCGAGGACAACGAGTCGATGATAAAAATGGCCGGGGCGGCCAGATAGCTTGCGTTCATATTTAGTTAGTTTCCATTTGTTTGGACATTTCAACAGAGCGGTCTCTGGCTGCGTATAGGGCTTTTGCCACCAATTCGCTAAAGCCGCCACGTTCGAATGTTTCTATCGCTTGTTGGGTCGTGCCGCCGGGTGAGGTGACACGTCTGCGTAATTCGCCAGGAGATTCTGACGACTCCAAGGCAATTTTAGCGGCTCCCAAAGCAGTTTGCTGAACCAATAAACGCGCCGTCGCCTCAGTTAAACCCAATTCAACAGCCACTTTTTCCATCGCTTCCATCAGCAGAAAGTAATAAGCAGGGCCACTGCCAGAAACCGCCGTCACCGCATCCAACTCGCTTTCATCGTCCACCCAAAGCGCAATGCCGACCGATCTCAATATAGTTTCTGCCAGATCACGTTGTTCTGGACTGACCTTGTCATTCGCATGGAGAGCTGTTGCGCCCGTTAACACGAGCGCCGGTGTGTTGGGCATACAGCGCACAATCGGTGTTTCAGCACACAGCCACTTGCGTAAGCTGGCTTGGGTAATCCCGGCGGCAATCGACACCACCATTTGCTGCGGATGCAGACACGGGCAGATTTCCTTGGCGACTTGTGCCAAAACTTGCGGTTTGACCGCCAACACCACCACATCGACAGCATCAATGACCTCCTGATTGCTTTGCGTGACATTAATACCCAAGCTCGCTGATAAACTGGCTAGCGTTTCTGGATTAATGTCCGACACCCAAAGCTGTCCAGCTTCATGACCGCTGGCGACCAAGCCATTGACCAAGCTCGCCGCCATATTGCCGCCGCCAATAAAACCTATTTTCGTTGTTTTCATGCTATTTTAATTTGTAAGAAATGCGAATATTCTACCCTAATATGTGGCTAGAGCTGGAAATCACAAGTCTATTCAGCATAAAGCAATGTGCTAAATTATGCTAAACAGCCCAATATTGCCATGATTGAAACCATTTATATCGAAGAGAACATCCAGCAGCACTCCCGGGTCAAAGACATTTTGGCACGTTTCCCGTCTGCCAGGCGCATTACCTGCGAACGCTATGGCGAAGTGTTCAATCCCAAAGCGCAAAACTTCCGACTGCAAAAACAAAAACCAGCCTTGATACTGGCTGAAAAATACCATAATTTCGCGCTTGAAACACCGAAAGGTTATGGAATGGGTGCAAACCGGAATTATTATTTCTCGCACATGCTTAATTGCTTGTACGATTGTCGATATTGCTTTTTGCAAGGCATGTACCAATCCGCAAATTACGTACTTTTCGTCAATTACGAAGACTTTCAGGATGACATCAAGCAGATTTGTAATAATCATCCAAGCGAAGACAACCATTTTTTTTCGGGCTACGACTGCGACAGCTTGGCCTTGGAACCCGTCACTGACTTTGTCGGCCAGTTCTTGCCGTTTTTTGCCACGTTGCCCAACGCCTGGCTGGAATTACGCACCAAAAGCACCCAGATAAGAACCCTGGCCAACCGCGAACCCTTACCCCGTTGCGTAGTGGCATTCAGCTTGTCGCCCGCTGAAATCGCCAGCAAAGTTGAAGACCGAGCACCACCGCTGGAACGCCGACTTGCGGCAATTGAGCAGTTACAGCAACAAGGTTGGCAAATTGGCTTGCGCTTTGATCCGCTGATTTATCAAAGCGAATATCAGCAACAGTATCAGCAGTTTTTCG
>JABFQX010000095.1 GCA_013141505.1 Methyloglobulus sp. | reverse complement strand
CCATCACAAAATGCAGGCCATTGACCGCAAAGCCCGTGTTTTTGACAGACCATTCGACTAAGTCCGCCCAGCCTCATTCCCTTTAGGGAAGGACTCGGATACCATTCAGTGTTAAGAAAAATCGGTGCATGGGTTTTATCTACGTCACAGACTTTTCGTCTAAGGATGGATACAAACTCTGATCATGCATCACCTTGATATAATGCTAGCTAAGCAACTATATCAGGTCTTGGAGAGATACAAGGATGGATAAGCGAAGCGCATCCATCCTACGACTAAGACAAATGGTGGGTAAAACTACCTGCCTGCCCTACGCATTATAGGTACTCGAAGCCGTCTTCCCACCATGCCCCGTCCAATCAGTATGGAAAAACTCACCTCTTGGCCTGTCAGTGCGTTCATAAGTATGCGCGCCAAAATAATCCCGTTGCGCTTGCAATAAGTTAGCCGGTAAGCGTTCAGTACGGTAACCATCGAAATAAGCCAAGGCTGATGAAAACGCCGGTGTCGGGATGCCTTTTTCAATGCCGAAGATCACTGCTTTACGCCAGCCCGCTTCCGCATCGCGCATGGCATCTATGAAAAAGTCGGCCAATAACAGGTTTTCAAGGTCGGGATTGGTCTGGTAAGCTTGTTTGATGTCATTCAAGAACTGGCTACGGATTATACAGCCGCCGCGCCACATCAAGGCGATTTCGCCGTAGTTAAGGTCGAAATTATATTCGGATGAAGCCTCGCGTAATAAACGAAAGCCTTGCGCGTAAGAAATAATCTTAGCGGCATATAAGGCATTGCAGATGGCCTTTATCATAGCTTGTTTGTCGCCAGTAAACGCTTGCTTAGGTCGTGCCAGAAATTCCGCAGCGCGGACGCGTTCGTCTTTTTGTGCGGATAAGCAACGGGCAAACACCGCTTCACCAATTAAAGTTAAAGGAATGCCTAAATCCAGTGCGTTAATGCCTGTCCATTTACCGGTGCCTTTTTGTCCGGCGGTGTCGAGTATTTTGTTGACCAAGGGTGAACCGTCTTCGTCTTTATAGGCCAAAATGCCGGAAGTGATCTCGATTAGGTAGGAGCTGAGTTCACCTTTATTCCATTCGTCAAAAATAACGTGCATCTCATCGGCGCTCAATCCCAAACCTTCCGAAAGCAGTTGGTAGGCTTCGCAAATAATCTGCATGTCGCCGTATTCGATGCCGTTATGCACCATCTTCACGTAGTGACCGGCACCGTTGTCGCCAACCCATTCGCAGCAGGGATCATTGCCGACTTTGGCGCTAATCGCTTGAAATATAGGCCTGACGTACTCCCATGCTTCTTTGTTGCCGCCAGGCATGATGGACGGACCATGCCGTGCGCCTTCTTCGCCGCCGGATACACCTGTGCCGATAAAACGAAGGCCTTTTTCTTTAAGCGCGACGGTGCGGCGGTTGGTATCGGTAAACAGAGAGTTGCCGCCATCGACAATAATGTCACCAGAAGATAATAAAGGAATCAGCTTGTCGATATATTGATCGACCACATCGCCCGCCTTCACCATCAACATCACGATGCGCGGCGAGTTTAAGCTATTGACCAACTCTTCCAATGTATGTGCACCAGTGACTTGTGTTCCGTTGGCAGGTCCTGCCAGAAACTCATCGGTAGTCGCGCTGGTGCGGTTATGGACAGCGACTTTATAGCCGTGGTCATTCATATTAAGAACCAGGTTTTGCCCCATTACTGCCAAACCAATTAAGCCGATGTCTGCCTTCATGTCTATTTCCTAAGGTGATGGTTGTTTTTAACCCGATGTTATCATAATTAACCGCCACTCCGCACTCGACGAGATAAAGGAATTACGAGTTAACAATTGATACTGTGTTTAGTGATATATATCAAGTTGGGGCGCACTAAGTGTGTGACAATGGCTCTGCCTGATCTTGAGGCTAAGCGTTTTTTTTATCTTTTTTGGTAAAAAGAACAACGTAAGTCAATCGCAACACGTTTTAAGGCCAACACAGATGAGAAAAATCTTATTGTTAACTGTACTTGCAGTCGCATTACCCGCCGTAGCAAGCGCTGAAATGAAGATGCAGAACAGCAACCCAAATGCTGAACCTCAAGCAGAACCTACGCTTGGTCATCACATGCAAAACAGTAATCCAAACCCAGAAGCAGCGCCAGTAGAGAAACCTGAGCATGTCATGCAAAACAGCAATCCATCACCGGATCCAGTTCCCAAGCACAAGATGCAAAATACCAATCCAAAGAAATGGGTCAGCACGAATGCCGGTGCTTTGGAAGGAATGGAATCTGGTGCAGGCAAATAATAAAACCAAATGGTTTTTTACCAGGTTTCACTTTAGTTATTAGCTAAGGTTATAAATAAAGGAGCCGATAAAGCTCCTTTATTTTTTTCAGCAACCGCAAATTGATGTTAAGCCATTGTTATTATTAAAAGGCTTCTAACCTTTAAACGCTAACAGAGCACAACCAGTAAAATCAGGCCAGGGATAATCCCCAATATTAGCCCGACGACAATGGCAATCAGTTCGCCAGTAGAATAATTGCAACTGCCGCTGCCTATATTTACATGGGCAGCACGATCATTGTCCAAACCAGCCAGCATCATGCCATCAAATTCATCAGCCACTTGTTCCTGAGACGAAGCCAGCAAAATACGTGAGCGAGCATCATCGAGACGGGTTTCGGCCATTTGCAGGTCGTCGCTGAACGGCATCATAATCCGGGCATTTTTAAGCGCCCCCAAGGCATTGTCAGTAGGTGCAAGCGCAAGTTCACGTGCTTGCTTGACGGAAGTAGCTGTTCTTATTTGATCTTTTAATTGGCTAAGCTCCTGATATTGGCTAGGCCCCGCTTTACAAGTCGATTTTATCAGCTCGAGAGATCCTGCTGAAGGCCAGGCATTCGCTAACGCTAAGTTAGATAAGCCAGAGGTTGCAATTAACATCATTAACACAATCGACGACAGTAAAATATTGTTATTCTTGTTTTTGATTTTATACACGACCGACCCTACCCCTTGTGTGAGTTCCTGATTATTATTGCCATGTTATACGGCATACATTAAATACTGCTTTAATCATCCTAAAAGCCACGATCAAACAACTTAGCTGCGTCTAATTGTAGAGCAATTAGTTTAAGCCTACTTTGAAAGATACGTATACGATGTCAGTCCCGCCAGCAATTCTTTTTCATAATACAGTTTTTGTGAGTCGTTAAGCGCACTATCCGCCAGCTTTTTTCGATAAGCATTTCGCAAATCTTCACTGCTGATATGAACATAATCCAGCAAATCGCTGACATGTTCGCCTTCCTGTAAATCGTAAAAATGGTAGCCCTTGTCATCCAACTCGATGTTGATGGAATGGGTGTCACCGAACAGATTGTGCATGTCGCCCAAAATTTCCTGATAGGCACCGACCATAAAAAAGCCGATGAGATAAGGTTGTTTATTGTCTATTTCATGCACAGGTAGGGTTTTTGCGATATTTTGACCGTCGATGTATTGGTCGATACGTCCATCAGAATCGCAAGTTAAATCCTGGATAACCGCGCGGCGCATCGGTTGTTCGTCCAGCCGGTGGATGGGCATGATGGGAAAGATTTGGTCTATGCCCCAGATATCCGGCATGGATTGGAACAAGGAAAAATTGCAGAAAATCTTGTCAGCCAGTTTTTCGTTTAATTCTTTTAGGATCGTAGCTTCGTTCTGGTTATTCGGATTTAACTGGTTTTTTATCTGTTGGCAACGCAAGGCATAAGCGTTTTCTGTTTCAGCCAATTCGTTGATATTCAGCTTGCCCTGAGCAAATTGTTCCTGCGCGTTCTTGAGGTCAAAATGGGCAGCATGATAGGTTTCAACCAAGTTGTCTGCATTGGGCAAGGGATTTGCACTGGACGGATTGCTGTAAACCGATTCAATATCGGTCACATTAGTAATCAGTACGGCATGGTGAGCGGTGATTGCACGTCCTGATTCGGTGATGATGTCCGGTTGCGGCAGGTGTTTTTCGGCGCAAATCTCGGCAAAACTGCGGACGATGTTTTGCGCGTACTCGTCCAGGCTATAGTTGATGGATGATTCCCGCCGTGAGCGGCTACCGTCATAATCAACCCCCAAACCACCGCCCGCATCGACGATTTTGATGGCTGCGCCCAATCGGTGCAGCTCGGCATAGAATTGTCCCGCCTCTTTCAAAGCAACCTTGATGTCATAGATGTTGGCAATTTGCGAACCCATGTGGAAGTGCATCAATTGTAGGCAATCCAGCAAATTGGCTTGCCTTAGGCGGTCAACCAAATGCAGCACTTCATTGGCATGAAGACCGAATTTGGATTTTTCGCCGCCGGTATTTTGCCATTTCCCTGCACTGATACTGGCGAGCCGTACGCGAACGCCGACCAAAGGTTTAATCTCCAACTGTGCGGCTTCTTCGATAATCATCTCCAGCTCAATAGGCTTCTCGATAACAAGATACACTTTCAGGCCAATTTTTAGCCCGATTAATGCCAGACGAATATAAGCCCTGTCCTTATAGCCATTGCAAATCACCACGCCGCCCGGCTTGGATAACGCCATAACCGCCAACAATTCCGGTTTGCTGCCCGCTTCCAGGCCGATGTTGTCCGCCGAAATAATGCCTTCGACAACTTTACCCTGTTGGTTAACCTTAATCGGATACACCGGTGTGTAATGGCCTTGATAGCTATTGCTGGCGCAGGCTTTCCCGAACGCGGCATTCAGCCGCTTAACCCGGTCTTTCAGGATGTCGGTAAAACGTACCAACACAGGCAAAGATAAGTTTTTATCGCGCAAAGACTGGGCAATCTCAAACAAATCCAGTTCCGTTGCCTTGTCCGCACTGGGTTTTACCGACACATTGCCCTTGGCATTGATGGAAAAATAACCGTCGCCCCAAAAATTGATCGCGTAGGTCTGGATAGATTGAAGGATAGTCCAGGTGTTAGCTGCGTTTTTGTCCAAAATGAAACTCCGGGTGTTTTAAACTTCTGACCTAATTTATGCGGTGCGTCCCTTCTCCCTTGAGGGAGAAGGCTAGGATGAGGGGAAATTACAATAAGGCTTTTCCCTTGTTTATAATTCTCCTCACCCTGACCCTCTTCATCAGGAGAGAGGGATTTTTTTCTTAACTTCATGACAGTGGTATTGAGCCTGTCGAAATATGAAGGGATAATTCCTGCATGTTATTATAATGATTTTATTTGCCAGGACTTCCAAAAATGAATCCATCAGAATGGTTTACCGAAGAACATTCGGGCGCAGGTTCCGCTTTCTCGCTAAAAATCAAACGCAAACTGCACGAAGAACAATCGCCGTTCCAACATCACGAAATCTACGAAACCGAAACTTTCGGGAATTTGATGATACTCGACGGTTGCACGATGGTATCAACCCGCGATAACTTCCTTTATCACGAAATGATAAGCCACCCTGCCCTATTCACCCACCCCAATCCCAAAAAAGTCTGGATCATTGGCGGCGGTGATTGCGGCACCTTGCGGGAAGTCTTAAAGCATCCTTCGGTTGAAGAAGCCGTACAGATTGATATTGATGAACGTGTCACCCGCCTCGCCGAAATTTACTTTCCTGAATTGTGCGAATCCAACAACGATCCCAGGGCGGATTTGAAGTTTATCGACGGCATTAAATGGATTAAAGATGCCGCGCCGAATTCGGTGGACATCATCATCGTCGATAGTACCGACCCAGTCGGTCCCGCCGAAGGCTTGTTTAATGAAGCATTTTACCGTGGCTGCTTCGCTTGCTTGAGCGAAAACGGCTTGTTGGTACAACAAAGCGAATCACCTTTACTGCATCTGGAACTCATCAAAGCCATGCGACATGCCATGTCTGCGGCAGGTTTTGCGGAATTGCAAACCTTGTATTTCCCGCAATGTATTTATCCGTCTGGCTGGTGGAGTGCGACTATTGCCGGTAAAGCGAGTTTGAACGGCTTTAGGGAACAGGATTCAGCCAACAAGCCTTTTGATACACTTTATTATAATGTGGATATTCACAAAGGTGCTTTGGCGCAGCCGGAGTTTGTGAAGAAGATATTTAATATTTAAGTCCCATAGGGCGTTATATCAGGGTGGAAAGAACACCGAAGGCCGCATCAGTAACAAAGGCCGAAGCTATGAATTTAATGGATCTGAAAGCCCTTCCCAAACGTTTTAAAGTGACGACTGACAGCAAGCATAACGAGGCAATCTCGCCCAATAGCCAAAACCTGCAATTTGATGTCGTCTCTCCAAATTAAGCCGGGACAAAGTGTCCGGTTTTTATAAGCTATTAGAATTTTCCCTGCCCTGAAAATCGTGGAAACCTAGCGTTAGCGGAGTGAAGATTTTCAACGAGCGGCGTGAAAACAAAAATGTATTCCGCATCCAAACTTCGTAATTTATTTTTTAGAAAACTGTAATAATGAAAAATCCATGTATAATCCTCAGGCTTAGCTGGTAGAGCAGCTGATTTGTAATCAGCCGGTCGCGGGTTCGAGCCCCATCACCAGATCCATAATTAACCAAAGGAATCAATAGGTTATAACGCCTTCGATTCCTTTTTTTATGCCCGTCAAAAAGTCTTGCGTGACTTTTGCGTGAGTAAGAATCGATGTACCTTGTTCATTGCAATACCTTCAAATTGAATTTCTCGTAAGCAGTCCCTTAAATACAGATTGCTTTAAGTTGTTTCAACATACCTTAACATTAGTGGTCAGCTACATTTCGACTGTCAATGACCGCAGTTGAATGATTACCTACCTGTCAGTTTAGCGTACTAGCTCAAACCTGTCAGACTGATGGTCTCAACTCGGTCAATGGTGTCGAGTGCTATTTTGCCTTCCTGGGCTAACCAGCCGATACTGCGTTGGATTATCTTTTCCTCTTCGGGTAACTCACGGACTAATTTTGCAACTGCGGTTGCACCATTTTTATTCAGGTAGTGCCATATATCGCCGGCTGTCAGTCCTACACGTTCAGGCATGGTCACTTCAGTCGTCGACGCTTCAATTATAAGGGCAACGTCTTTTGCCTTTCCGGGGAGTTTCTGGGTTGGGCTTGGTTTTTTCGGTTTTGTTTGCGTAACCGCTTCTGCTATTGGCTGTTCCGTTTTTTCCATTGGCATTGGTTTTGGGGAGACGGTCTTTTGTTTGTTCGAGGGCTTTTTGGTCGGGCTTATGTCCTTTGTCTTAGCTTCCGTGGCAACGGCTGCAACAGGCTTTTCGGTTTTGGCCTTGGTTGTGGTTTTTTCTGTGGGGCTATTCGGTTTTTTCATAGTGTGATAAAGGTAAGTGAGGAAAAAAATAAAAATAGGTATCAGCAATTCGGGCATAAAAACTCCGTTCATTATAAAAGCATTTTACTCGAGTCTTATGGGAATAAGTATGAAGACCATAGTTTGAGAGAGTAAGTGCCAAGTTGTCATGCGTCCACTTTCTTGTAAACATCTTGCATGTAAAAATATATGAAGCAGTTTTGATGCCATTATGGTTTTAATATCGAATGACTCACGCAAACTCCCTAAATGCATATCACAATGGATGCCAATGAACCGAACACGTATACCGATGGTGCAAATTTGCGAGTGTTCGCACCACTATTGCCCATTTTTGTACGTATTATTCAATTAATACGAAAACCAGGATTTCGTTGTAAGCAGTTCATCATAATTATTTCACTTAAGATGAATACTGAAAACAGTAAAATATCTAAACAAATCTTTGGGATTCGATCTGGTCAAACGAAAGCATAGGGTAAAAATTCTACTATGGCTTGAAAAATGCTGGTAATTTACTTGCAATGACAATGGACAAGGGATAGAGTCTTCGTGAATATTTCAATATTATGTTGACCAGTTACAATGTGACTGAATGTCAATATGCCATGTGGACGATTTTTGCAAAATACAACTAATCTGTTAATTTTTAATAGTTACAACAAAGCTGACAATGACAATTTCGACATCGGAAATAAATGCTTCGAAATCTATTTCGGCAACGGAACTATTTGTAATAAGCCAGGAAATCAGCAAGAAATTTTCACCAGTTGTTTCCGTAAAATTATCAGGTCTTGCACCGAGTATTGCGCTCACACCGAAAGAATTAAAGGAAATCAGTGAAGAAATCAGCCGAAAATACAAACCGATTATAAAATCTATAACCTCCAATGTCGTCGTCATGCCGATTGATCCAGAAAATTTATACGTTTCTTGGATCCTCGGGCAAACTGAAACAACTTCAACCTTAAATGACAAGCCGAAAGACATCGTTTTAAGGGTTTACCCAAAACTGGAAGAATTCCCCAGCAGCCCAACAGCAGAAGGTTGGTTTGATGTCGACCTCGACCAAACAAAAACACGACAAAAGGTGCGGGTTCCTGCGGGGCAACATGCAAACTGGTATACCGCAGCAATCGGTATACGGGATGAGGATAATCAATTAACCACCTTGGCATCATCCAATGCCATACACTCACCACAAGGCAATTCCTCCCAGCATTCACCTAGCGAACAAAATACGCTATCTTCCAATATCCCTCAAGCTTCTTCTAATCAAGATAGATTACAGACCATAAGTAAAAGTGCTTCGGGTCAAAGCGTTAAATAATCAAGAGCAATGGAAAACGGATTTTTGAGTATTATCCTGCATGCACATCTTCCCTATGTGCGGCATCCCGAACATGATAGTTTTTTTGAGGAGAACTGGCTGTTTGAGGCCATCACTGAATGTTATGTTCCATTAATTGCAGTTCTTGATCGATTACATGAAGATAAGGTGAAGTATCGCCTAACACTTTCGTTGTCGCCGCCGCTAATTACTATGTTGCGGGATGAGTTGTTGATTGAACGTTATCTAAACTATCTCAATAAGCGTATTGAGTTAGCTGAACAAGAAATCATAAGAACACACAATCAGCATGAATATCATCGCCTTGCGAATTTTTACCTGAATTTTTTTCAAGACACGCTCGATACTTATAAAAACCAGTATAAGTGTGATTTATTGTCCGCGTTGATCAAGCATCAATCCGCAGGTAAACTTGAATTGATTACCACGGCTGCAACACACGGGTTTTTGCCGGCGCTAAGTGTCAGTGAAACAGCAGTGCGTAACCAGGTCAACATTGGCATCGAAACCTTCAAAACGAATTTTGGTTTTGCGCCGTCCGGTTTCTGGCTGCCCGAGTGCGCTTATTATCCGGGGCTAGAAACGGTTCTCGCCGATGCTGGGATCGGTTATTTTTTTGTCGATACCCATGCGATTACGGGTGCGAGCGAACCGCCGATATCTGGTGCTTACGCCCCGTTGGATTGCGGCAATGGCGTAGCGGCATTTGGCCGCGACCCAGAATCTTCAAAACAGGTTTGGAGTTCCAAAGAAGGTTATCCCGGGGATTACGATTACCGGGAGTATTACAGCGACATAGGTTTCGACCTTGATTTGGACTACATTGCACCTTACATCCTCAATGGCAAGACGCGAATTAATACCGGCATCAAATACCATCGGGTGACCGGCGGAGACAAGCCTAAGGAAATTTACCAACCGAAACAAGCGTTGGCGAAAGCGAAACAACACGCCCAGGACTTCATCGACAAACGTCAACAGCAGATCGACGAATTAAGCCGAACGATGGACAGGCCACCGATCATCGTTGCGCCTTATGATGCCGAACTATTTGGCCATTGGTGGTTTGAAGGGCCAGCGTGGTTGGAGCAGGTCTTACGTTTGGCAAGCGACACTGTAAATGTCGTTGAGACTGTCAGTTGCGGCGATTATTTAAAACTACAAACATCCCATCAAATAGCCACGCCTTCTGCATCAACTTGGGGAGATCAAGGTTATTCCAGCTACTGGATTAACGAAGAAAACGACTGGATTTACCCATTCCTTCATCAGGCCGAGGAAGAAATGGAAAAGCTGGCGACCGACCTTCGCGGTTTAGCCGTTAGCCCCTTGCAGGAACGCGCCTTAAACCAAGCCGCACGATCGCTATTGCTGGCGCAAGCATCAGATTGGCCGTTCATCATGAAATCGGGCACCACGCGGGACTATGCGCGCAAGCGTATCACTGAACATCTCGCCCGCTTTAATTATCTTCACGATAGCATCCGCAAAAATAACATCAACGAACGTTACTTGCTAGCTCTGGAAATCATGGATAACATTTTTCCAGAGATTGATTTTAGGGATTTTACAAAGTGTAACAACCCGAAGAATTAAATTCTCAAAACTAAGTTCATTCCTTTAGCATAATTACTCAATGTGCGGCAATTTGACACAAATCAAATGATCGAGTGATCCGTTAGAATACACTTGGGTTTTGTAGTGACAGGTGTCACCGCAAAATCTGTGTCACGACCCATTAATATGCGATGCCAGTTAGCATAAAAAACATCGTATATCATTAGGCCGCTTTTTTATGCGTATTTCCTGATTGCATAAATTTCAAATAATTTTTTAATCGATGGGGTGATTATGTTTAATTTCAAATCAAAAAAAATGCTAATGCCGTTGTTTTTCGGCGTAGTATCGGTACTGTTAGCACCAACACTAGCTCAGGCAGAGCTTGGTGGCAGTGGCAGTAAAGCTGCAAACGAGGCCGCTGAGCAACGAGCTGCGAGAGAACGGAAGGTTGAAAAAAAGAAACACGATGCCGAAGCTAAAAAAGCGGCTGAGGGACAACCAACAGAAACTCAAACTCCGGCTGTGGAACCAAAAGAAGAACCTGCTGCAAAATAATTTGTAGTTTGCTTGTTGGGTAAAGAGGGAGCGATACCCAACAAGCAAACGTTTTGTCTATTTGGGTTTACTCAAAGGCTTAAACAACAACCCCAGTTAGACGGAACCATTGTTGGAAGACTTAGAGCCGGATGGGGGTGTTGCCCCGTTCGTAGGGTTTCGACGGGTTCAACAACTTCACCGTCGGCAAAGCGTGAGTAACGGGGTAACATACCCCCTCACGCGTTCGCTTAATCAAACTCATACGAACAAAAGCGACATACAGTCGCAGCAGACTTCACGGTTTCTGCACATTTGGGGCACAGCTTTTCTTGTGCAAGCTCTTTGAGCTTATAAGTAACAGTTAGAATGCCTTTTGGTTTTACTATCAGCATATAAATGAAAATAATAAATCCGATTAAAATGAAACAAAGTAAAAAGGCAATTATGAAGGAGCCGAATCCATATTTACCTTGTGCATAGTTTTCCGATTCAGGGTAGTAACCTTTTTTTGCTTTCTTTTCAGCATCTTTCAAATATGTCTTCCTTGCTTGGGCTTCACTGCCTAGGTATTCCTCAATGATGTGCTTTTTTTGTCTGAACATGTTTTTCTCAAAAAATCCTAATAATGTGTCTGGTTTTCTGTCGACACATCAGTGCAGTAATCATTAAATCCAAAGTAAGCTGCATTTTCATCTAACCCTAGATATGCACCACTTGTATGATTTATCCACGATCTGTAGAGTGCGACCGCTATACTATAAATGCGTGCCTGCTCATTATGCGGTGGTAAATATAAAGCACAGTGAATCATATTCTGTTCAATGTTGCGGGAAACAGTAGGTGGATAGAACGATTGGTTATCTTCTGTACGTACCATGAAGGTAGCTAGCAAACTTGTAGAAGGAACCCAGATGAAATCGACAAACTCATGAATTGATGGCACTACTTCACTTGCAAAATATTCATTGCTCATTTCATTTTCATCACTATCAAGTGCAATAACAGCGTAAAAAGGTGCGTATGTCCCTATGCTCATTGTTGGGCCTACAATTTGGGGAGCCGATTTGCTTTTCGATTTTAAGCCATCCCTATAAGAATCAAGAACTGTCTTTGTTGTGTGTAAATGGCCTATTGCAGATTTTAGCGATTTTCTGTTAAGCGTTCTTTTAACCTCGATAATCCCACAAACGGACTCAGCACAAACAACCTCAATATCACTAATCCCAAAAGAATGTATAGGTGGCATCCTTGCATCAAATATGATTATGTCGTGCTGAATTAAATTATTATCGTTCCGCACTGAATCCGCAGTTGCTATGTAGCCACTACAAATTCGATAGCTTCCTGGAAGGTGCTTGCTTAGCAAGCCCTTAATATAGTTTTCAACTATTGTCCCTGATGACTTTAATTCGCCATTAAACCCGTTTGCTCGCTTTTGAAGTAAGAGTGCTGATTGTTGCTGTATGAGTTGTATCTCAGCATCATTGACTTTTTGAATGCTAGTTAATCTATTGTCCATAATTGCTTAACGTAAGTTTTACGATATCGAATATCATATAAAAAAGTTAGTACGTTTTATAAATCCCATAATTTATCCCAATAGATTGTTTAAATTGAAAGAAGTATAGCCAAAAAAGCCATCGTTAACTTTTAAATTCGACATAATCTGGTAGTCAACCTTAATTAGTATGAAATTACACGATGACAAAATTGCAACATAAACAAATAGTTTCCCCAACGTAAGATATATAACGCATGCCTAACATCCAGCTCCTTTATGTGGCAAATATTATTTCCCTTAAACGTAAGGCCGCACAGCAAAAGCTGACTTTTTTGATGCAAGTAGAAAACCTTGGCCTTAACAAGCAGGTTGAAATTGTTTGGGCGGGTGAAGATGGCGTGTGGCAAACGTTGGCGGCGCGTTTTCACAGTAACCGGGGGGGAAGCCAGGAACTCTGGTTTGCCGAATTTAACCAGACACTCACTGCAAAGAAAGCCTTGCCGGGAACGATCCAGTTTAGCCTACGATACCGAGTTGCACGAATAGAGTATTGGGATAACAATCAGGGCTGGAATTATGTCAGCGAAGCTGATTCCGGCATTAAAGTGGTTGGTGATAATCCGGTTTTAAATATTGGTTTTGCAGATCGCTTAACTGATGCACAGAAGTCGATCCCAATTACTGTTGCGGCTAATCAGTCCCTCGCCACAAAAAAAGTCATCATCTACTGGACAACAGATAATTGGCTACATTCTTATAAAACGCCCTGTTTTTTAAAAAAAGACCATTGGCAAAAATCGACTAGCAGTACTGCACCTAACCCCAATCAATTCGGCATTCAGATTTGGACAGGATCGATAAAAATCCGCGATGCGTTTCGTGTGCAGTATTGCATTTCCTGCGAGGGTAAGGAGCAAACGCTTTGGGATAACAACGGCGGCCATAATTACGTTATCAGCCGCAAACCGCTGGCGGTGATGATACTTAATCTGCACTGTTACCAGGAGGATAACCAGGATTACAAGTTGTCCCAGATTGCCAAGGCGATCAACGAAAGGGAAGCCGATATTGTTTGCTTACAGGAAGTAGCAGAACATTGGAATGACGGCGCTGGCGATTGGGAAAGTAATTCGGCTAAGATTATCAACGACCGCCTGCGTAAGCCTTATCATATCTACACTGACTGGTCGCACCTAGGTTTCGATAAGTACCGTGAAGGCGTGGCGATCTTGAGCCGATTACCACTGACCGGACAGGAGTCCCGTTACGTTTCTGAAAGCCATGATGCTTACAGCATCCATTCCCGAAAAGTGGTGATGGCGCAAATCCAGTTGCCTTACTTAGGCTTAATCAATTTATTTTCCGCACATTTAAGCTGGATAGAAGACGGCTTTAAGGAGCAGTTCAACCGCTTGAGTGAATGGGCGGAAAGCAAGCAGAACGACCATGTAAAAGCAACCTTATTGTGCGGTGATTTTAATATTGCCGCAGGTTCGGAAGGCTACAGCTTGGTGGTCGATGCCCACCAGTACGACGACCAATTTTTAGCAGCCAATTCGCCGGGCGTATTTGATAAAATCTTTAAGGTCAATGATCCGCACTGGCAAGATTACCTTGCCGATGATTACCGTATCGATTTTATTTTTATGCATAAAGCCAGCGAGCTGGCTGTGAAATCGGGAGCTGTACTTTTTACCGATGACGATTACGGGCGTGTTTCCGATCATTGTGGTTATTTGATGACTTTTGAGCCGAGACGATAAGGGTTGGATATTTTGTTACTATTTAGCTGGGTTTGTCATTCCGAGTAAAACGAGGAATCTTAAACCTTACCTATTTTTCATTGCTTACAAAGATTTCTCCCGATGGTCGAAATGACAGTAAAATCAATTTTTTTGCGAAAAAACGCTGAATAGTTACAGTATTTAATTATAAAAAGTGTGGGTATAGCCTTTGAGCAGGTAGCCTAACAATGATTTTAAAAAGTAGTTTAGTTCGAGGTAAATAAATGCAGTTTGCGGAACATTTTTCCACACCTGTCCATGGCCATCTGGGTGGCTCGTTTCAACGGGTTAATGACTTTAATGATAAATTTTATGTCCGCTGGGGAAAAATAGACTTTGACGTTTGGTTTGGTGTGCAGGCCAATGTAAAAGTCATATTGAAAGTCTATCGTGACCATGGCATTCAGGAAAATTACATTGTTGATACCGATGCCCACGACATTCATTGGGATCGGCATAAACGTAGCACACGGGATTTTTATATCCACCCATTTTCTAAAAACTTTGGGCAAATTAATTGCATCAAGTTTTCTTTTATTATCCACCTCGATGAACACTCCATTCCTTCCGAAAAGGAATATATTTTCATGGATTGGCATCAACTCCAGGATGACCACCCACAGCACCGGAATATCAACCACGACTGGTCAACACCAAACAGCTACCGGACTTATGAGTTGAATCCTGGTGAGTTACAGGCTGATGCGGATTGGTATAACCATCATTTTGATTCGTTGCAGCTAGTCCCCAAGTTTACCAAAGGACAACTGCATCACCCGTATCACCCAAAACGCTATATTCATGACCTTATCGATAAGGTTATACGCACAAAATGGGATAATCCTGACCGTTTTTGCACCATTAAAGTCAGCGTTGATTGCATTGACGACAGCGAGTTCATCAACCATTTGATTCATGCACGGGATCAGGGGGTATGGGTACAATGTATCGTCGATTGGCGCAAAATGACGCTGACCAATAGTGAAAGCTATGCTCGCTTGAAACGCTCCAGAATCGAATTGATTGGCGTGTTCTGTAGCCCACAACATCATCTAATCGAAGTTGAGCCGGACATGCACACCAAATTTATTATTTTTAATGATGAGGACTGCATCCTGGGCTCATTCAACATTACTTTCGACCGCTGGTGGGCCAATTGGGAATCCGGGATGACGTTCCATTCCAAAGGCGTATGCCGCCTGCTCGATAATATCTTCCAAAGCCAGCGTGGGGGCGTGATCCAGCGTTACGGCATTGACCCGTTAAGCTCGTTCAATCTGCTATACACTTTTGGCAGGCATTACATGAGTAACGGACAATATTACCGTCCCCATCATGCCATTTTGGCGGAAATCAACCGTGCTAAGCATTCAATCAAGGTCTCGTTATTCTTGATAGGGGAGTTGTTGGGGGATCATCATGATAGCGTAGTGAATGCCTTGATTAATGCCAAACATCGCGGCGTGTACGTCCATATCCTGTTTAACGGGCATCTGGCGAGGCAAGGCCGTATCGGCGTGGAGCGATTTATGCACGATGAACTTAATCGCCCCTTATTGCCCGCAGTGCAACGGCTGAAAAACGCTGGTATTGGGGTGGGGCTGGTTTATGGGCAAGACGACCATCCCGTGCCCTACTCTCCCATCCACTCCAAGTATTGCATTATCGACGACTATATTGTGCTCGAAGGCAGTTTCAACTGGTATAACACCTCTGTGTTTTCCCATGATCTCCTGGTGGTGGCAGCTAATCATGAAGTAGCTAAGCCGTATCTTTTTGAGTTTGACCAGATTCAAAGGTCTTTTAGGGTTTATTATTGAGCAGAATGTGACTCTTGGTTAAAGAGTCACAGGATTCATGAAGAATTAGCTACAATTGTCCATATAATTCAATATATTGTTGAGCACTTTGCGTCCACGAAAACTCTTTTTGCATGCCATTGATTTGAATTTGTTTCCAGGCTTTGGGTTGGTTGTATAACATTAATGCGCGTTTGATCGCTTCAATTAAAGTTCCGGCTAAAGCCCCATCAAAAACGATGCCGGTTGCTGTGTTGTTAGCCAACGTATCGGGGAGGCTATCGACAACGGTATCGGCTAACCCGCCTACCTTGCTTACTAATGGGATTGTGCCATAAAGTTGGCTATACATTTGATTTAAACCACAGGGTTCGTATCGTGATGGCATTAGAAATATATCCAACCCTGCTTCTATCAAATGCGCCAGTTCTTCATCATAGCCAATTTGCACAGCCATTTTGTCTGGATTAGCTGTAGCAAGGTCAATTAACTGCTGTTCAAATTCTTTATTACCACTACCCAAGACGACTAACTGCACAGGCAGTTTTAAGATATCAGGCAGGCAATTCAGCACGAGATCGATACCTTTTTGTTCTACCAGTCGGGTAATAAGTCCGAAAATCGGTATTTTGTCACTTATTGGCAATGACGTTTTTGTTTGTAGGGCGGCTTTGTTGAGCTGCTTTTTGTTTAGTGAGGTATAGGTAAAATTGGCAGTAATATTAGGGTCTGTTTCAGGATTCCAGTGGTCAGTATCTATACCGTTGATAATTCCGCTTAAAACGTCTTTTCGATAACTTAACAAACCTTCCAATCCACAGCCAAATTTAGCTGTTTGAATTTCTAAGGCATAAGTTGGGCTGACAGTGTTTATTCGATCTGCATAGGTCAAACCGCTTTTAAGAAAAGATAACATGCCATGAAATTCAGTACCCCCACTCTCCCAAAGTTGAGTTGGTAAATTCAGGATAAAATTAGCAGATTTCGGGAATACGCCCTGATAAGCCAAATTATGGATAGTAAATAAGGTAGTTGGCCTACTTAGTTCCAGTGACAATAATGCCGGAACGAGTCCACTTTGCCAGTCGTTGCAGTGAACAATGTCTGGTTTCCAATCCAGATATCCCCGGTTCATCGCTATTTCTACTGCGGCTTGACAAAATAAACCAAATCGTTCGGCACTATTAGCCCAGGCATTTCCTGTGGCATCGTGGTACGGATTGCCCGGTAATTTAAAAAATTTTGGGTAATCAATTAGCCAGACAATTACATTCGTGCCAGGTAGCTGGGTTTCCAGGATGTTAATTTCAGAGTCATTTATCCTTATTGTACTTTTGTAGTAAATCGCTTCATTTGTTTTAATGGCCTGGTAATAAGGCAAGATGATTCGAATATCTTCCCCCAGTTCTGCCAAAGCTTTGGGTAGGCTACCGGATACATCCGCCAGTCCTCCGGTTTTTATGAGTGGATGTACTTCACTAGTGACAAAAAGTATCTTTTTCATAAATTATTTTGTGCTATTGGCACTTCAAAATAATTCCCCCTAGGGGTGGGAGTGTCAGGTTGATGGAATGAGATAAGTTCATCCAAGGTATTTCATCGGAATGCACATTCGCATTGGTAATTTGGCTACCTGCATAATTAACTGAATCTGAGTTAAAAATCTCTTGATAATTGCCCAGTACGGGTACTCCAATACGGTAATTTTCTCTTACCACAGGTGTAAAGTTGAGGATGATGATTAGCTCCTCATTATTTCCTTTGCGGCGGTAACTAATCACGGATTGCTCATAATCATGGCAGTCTATCCACTCGAAGCCGGTATGGTCGAAATCATGATAGTAAAGTGCCGGATAAATCTTGTATAAGTTATTTAAATCCTTGACTAACTTCTGAAGGCCATGATGAAGTGGATAATCCAGTACGTACCAATCGAGGGACTTATTAAAATCCCATTGCGTGCCCTGACCAAATTCACAACCCATAAACAATAGTTTTTTGCCTGGGTAGGTATACATCATCGTATAGAGCAGGCGTAAATTAGCAAATTTTTGCCATTCATCACCCGGCATTTTGTTAAGCATTGAACCCTTACCATGTACGACTTCATCATGGGAAAACGGCAAAGCAAAGTTTTCCGTAAACGCATAAAGCATACCGAACGTGAGCTGGTCATGGTGATATCGTCTATGCACTGGATCTTCCTGCATATACACCAGAATGTCATTCATCCAGCCCATATTCCATTTCATGGAAAACCCCAAGCCGCCGGTGTAGGTGGGTCGCGTGACTTGGGGCCAGGATGTGGATTCCTCAGCCATAATCACGGTGCCGGGCTGCTGCTCATGGGTAACTGTGTTCAATTCCCTGAAGAAATCTATCGCCTCCAGGTTTTCATTGCCGCCATAGCGGTTAGGAAGCCAGTCACCCTCTTCACGTGAGTAATCCAGATAAAGCATGGAAGCAACGGCATCCACCCTCAATCCATCAAGATGGAATTCTTCTAGCCAGAAAATGGCACTTGCTAGCAGGAAGTTTTTAACCTCGTTGCGGCCATAGTTGTAGATTAGCGTCCCCCAATCACGGTGTTCACCCTTGCGCGGATCTTCATGTTCATAGAGGGCGCTGCCGTCGAAACGGGCAAGGCCAAACGCATCTTTGGGAAAGTGTGCCGGCACCCAGTCCAGGATTACCCCAATATCATTCTGGTGGAACGTATCGATAAAATAGCGAAAGTCATCTGGCGAACCAAACCGGCTGGTTGGTGCAAAATAACCTGTAGTCTGATAACCCCAAGACGCATCTAAAGGGTGCTCGGTGATGGGTAGTAATTCAATATGCGTAAAGCCCAGTTCTTTGACGTATTCGACGAGCTGGTTAGCCAGTTCCCGGTAATTGAAGAAATTCCCTTGGTCATCTAAGCGCCAGGATCCCAGATGGACTTCATAAATAGACATTGGTTCATGAAGCCAGTTGTTGTTCGTCCGTTTGGCAAGCCATTGTTGGTCATGCCAAGCGTAATTTCTTTCATGAACCACAATAGATGACGTATTTGGCCGAAACTCAAACTGTTGCCCATAAGGATCTGTTTTGAGTAAGATTTCATTACTAAAGCGATTAAGTATTTCAAATTTATACAGACAGCCTTCTTTCAAGCCCGGGATAAACAACTCCCAAATTCCGCCGCCGCCCAGGCTACGCATAGCGTGGCAGCGACCATCCCAGTGGTTGAAATCACCTACGACACTGATACGTCCAGCGTTGGGTGCCCAGAGTGTGAATAAAACGCCTTCAATGCCGTCTGCAGTATGAAGGTGACCGCCTAATTTTTGATAAACATGCCAATGTTTGCCTTCGCCGAATAGGTGCTGGTCAAACTCCGGTAATTGCACCGGAAAATCGTAGGGATCATAATTGAGGTGGGTATTACCACTTTTATCTATCCAGGATAATTGATAATGCTGAGGTAGGGGGTCTTTTTCAACTTCGTACTCAAAAAAATCTGTTCCTTCTAAGCGTTGAAGAAGGGCATTGTTGTGATTAAGCTTAACGGTTTCTGCATAGGGAAGATAAACTTTAATAAAAGTTTTGTTGTTTAGTTGATGTCTTCCTAATACTGAAAAAGGATCATGATGCCTAGCTTCGGATATTTTGAGTGATTCTGTGTCCAGCGGGTAGATGCTTGTGTTTTTCACCGTTCGATCTCCTCAGTGTAGTAAAATCAATTGCAAGTTATGTTAACAAAAAAAGCTATATTTAGAGCTACTCTATTTAAAATAAAGATATTACTGAGATTGCTTAAAGAGTGGTTTGCATGCATAAAATTCGCCATAGTTTATTGAGCTTGTCTTATTAAGCAATGAATTACAATATATACCGATTAGAAGCTAGATATTCATATGAATAAAAATCAATACGAAATTAAGCCGGGCAATAGCTACCCGCCTGGTTGTAAGGCTAATGAGAGCGGTGTAAATTTCTCAATTTTCAGCCGTTTTGCTACCGATGTAGAACTTTTGCTTTTTGAGGCAGCAGATGATAAAGAGCCTTGTTGGGTAATATCGCTACAAAAAGACATAAATAAAACGTTTTTCTACTGGCACATCTATATCGTCGGATTACCGATGGGTACTTGGTACACTTGGCGTATCGATGGTGCAAATTCAACCCGCGAATCTGGTTTTAGTTTCGACAAAGAAAAACAGCTTATCGACCCCTGGGCTCGAGCCGTCAGTGACAAAAACTGGAGCCGAAAAGCCGCATGTAAGCCTGGCGATAATGGCCATACCGCGATGCGTTGTTGCGTTGTTGATGGCAGATATGACTGGGAAGGTGACATTCCGCTTCGCATTAGTAGCGAAAAAGCGATTATTTACGAGTTACATGTGGGGGGGTTCACCAGCCATTCTTCGGCAAAAGTGACCCATCCTGGCACCTTTTCAGGCATGATCGAAAAAATTCCTTATCTGAAAGAGCTAGGGGTTACCCATGTCGAACTGTTGCCCGTTATGGCATTCGATGAACAGGATGTACCGCGAAATACTTATGATCTGGGTTTGAAAAATTATTGGGGTTACAGTACGCATAGTTTTTTTAGCCCGCATCCAGGTTATTGTGTCACGCCTGAACAAGGTACGCATCTTAAAGAATTTCGTGATCTCGTCAAAGCGCTGCATAAGGCTGGAATAGGTGTCATCATGGACGTTGTGTTCAATCATACCTCAGAGTCCGGCGCACAAGGCCCCATCATCAATTTTAAAGGCATAGGCGGTAAGATTTTTTATCATCACGATAAACACGATAAAAGTATTTTTATCGACTACACCGGCTGCGGGAACACCGTCAATGCCAATCATCCTTTGGTGGCAAACTTCATCATCAGTTGCCTCGAATATTGGGTCAATGAAATGCATGTCGATGGTTTCCGCTTTGATCTAGCAAGCGCATTGACCCGGGGTGAGTATGGCGAAGTGCTTGCAGACCCGCCGGTGTTGTGGGGAATCGAGCTATCGGAACAACTGTTCAAAACCAAGCTGATCGCCGAGGCATGGGATGCAGCAGGACTTTATCAAGTCGGTAGTTTTCCAGGCTACCGCTGGGGAGAGTGGAACGGTCGGTATCGTGATGTCATTAGGCGTTTTGTACGCGGAGACGCTGGCCTATTACCGGAAGTCGCCACCCGTATTTGCGGCAGCAGCGATCTCTACGAACATCAGGGACGCTTACCCATCAGTAGTATTAATTTCGTCACTTGTCATGATGGCTTTACGTTGTACGACTTGTTTAGTTACAACGAAAAACAGAATTTAGCCAACGGTGAAAACAACCAGGATGGCAGCAACGAAAACTACAGCTTCAATTGTGGTGCTGAGGGTGAAACCGAAAACAACTTCATCTTGCAGCTAAGAAAACAACATGCAAAAAATGTCTTTGCGATTTTGTTGCTCAGCCAGGGGGTTCCCATGTTGCTCGCCGGCGACGAGTTCTTGAATAGCCAAATGGGAAATAACAATGCTTATTGCCAGGACAATGGGCTATCTTGGCTGGACTGGGGAATGGCGGCGCAAAATACCGATATGGTGAACTTTGTCCGACAGATGATTGCGCTTCGTAAACGGCATCCTTCGATCATGAGGAAGCGGTTTTTGACAGGCAAAGACATCCGCTGGCACGGTATACAGGTAGACCAGGCACAATGGGACAAACCAGAAACCAGGGTATTGGCTTACACCTTAGCCGGAACGCATGTCGATGAAGCGGATTTGCATATCGTAATGAATATGTCGGATGAAAAAGTAACGGTAGATTTGCCACCAATCATCGGCAAGGAGTGGTGTTTGGCTGTCGATACGTCATTGCCATCATTTCAAGAAATTATCGCCCCCCAACACCAACATTTGGTAAACAATCAGTCCTATTCCATAAATTCCAAAACGATTGTTGTACTCGAAAATAGGGACTCAAATTTTTAAGGCTCTATGTGAATACTAGATCGAAATTTGCTGGATCGATATGCCCTGGGGGGCAGCAAAGGATTTTTGCATCCAGAGCCAAAATAATGTATCAACATAATAAGGAACCGATCAAAATTGAAGTTTTGTCTTTATTTCGAGGCTTATTAAGAAAAAATATTTATTGAGACCGAAACATATAGTTTTTCTTAAAATAATTATCTATTTTTTTAGATTTTTCTCTGGCTGTATCGATGTATTTTTCGACTTGAGATCCAGGTGAAGTTATCAAGGTCATATTATGGGGCCTAATAATTTGAGGTTTAATCAGCACTATGGTTTCAGTATTGACAGACAAGTCCTCTTCTTTGGCAAAGAGATAACCCAGAAAAGGAATATCTTCCAAAACAGGCACGCCTTGATGATTGTTACTCAAGTCATTTTTCATCAGACCACCGATAAAAATAGTTTGGCCGTCTTCTACTAGTAAGCGGGTAGTCACTTCTGTCGTTTTTAGGTCAGGTGCCCCCGAGTCTTTATTGATTGAGCTTGAACTGACTTCAGGGTGAATTTCCATCATAATGCGGCCAAAACGATCAATATTAGGTGTTACATTTAAGATGACTCCTGACTCCAGAAATTGAACATTTTCGGTCGTCACCTGATTGATGGTTGTTGTAGTTTTATAACCCCTTCGATCACCAATAATGACTTGCGCTTCTTGGTGGTCAAGGGCAAGCAATTTAGGTGTTGATAAGGCTCTAACCTTATTTTTCTTGCTAAGAAAATTTAATTGAACCTCAACATTTTTATTGAGGTAATTAAAAAATAGGCCTGGGGGGCCTGCGGCAGCGCCTATGCCTAAATTCAGTGCTTGCTTACCCAGGTTTTCTACTCCGGCATTTCCCTGACCACCGCCAGCATTAAAAGTTTTAGTCCAGTCCAAACCAAATTTCTGGGTATCATCCAAAGTAATAGTAAAAATTTTGGCTTCAATCAGTATTTGCGATGGCTCTTGATCAAGTTGGGCCAAGATCTGGTCAATATGGCTAACAAACTCGGGCAAATCCTCCACAACCAAAATTTGGCGATCCTCAAGCAGGTCAATTCTCCCATAGCGTGAAAGATAGTTTTTTAAGATAGCGGATACGTTTTTGGCATCCGAATATTGGATCTTATAAGTACGTACTTCTTTAAAGCCATTTGCAATGGTCTTGCCAGCAGTATCGCGAAGTGCAATCAGATAACCGTTTTTTAAGCGTTCTACAGCATAACCAGCGGCTTCGGCTATGGCATAAATCGCTTCCTCGACAGTGATATCATAAAGATTAACGGAAATGACGCCTTCAACGCCTTTCGCCAGCAAGACATTAACTTTATTCTGCCGCGACAGCATTTCAAACAGTTCGGTAATATTGGTTTCTTTTAAGGAAATTGAAATAAGATCAGATTTGAAATTATTGGGTTTTGCCGCACTGCACAAAGGCGCATGGAGTACAAAGAAAGCCAACCATATTGCTGCAAATATAAAGCCTTTCAGGTTAATAATTAGTTTCATTTGGCTTATTTTTTTCATCATCAATCATTAATTTTTTGCGCTGTTTGTTTTTGACAAATACCGCTGAGCGCTCATCCACTTTAACCAGCTTATAGCCATTGATGGTTTCGCCCAGCTTGATAATTCTTCCGTTTACATTGGCCATAGAATTTTGTCCCGCACGCAGTGTTGCTGTCAGCCTGGGGGTCCATGATGGTTGTGTTGATGGCTTAGATATGTTGTCCGGTTCCGCAACGCTTTGTTGTGGAATAGCAGGCTTTCTGAATGGGTCATGCAACACTCGCAATGCTTGAGGATACTCCTCGCCCGCTACGGAGAATGAACATAACCAGACGCAAAATAACCAGAATGAACTTTTACTCATTAATCTTCTGCAAATTGGTAAGAAACTAAAGTGAGCGTAAAGCGCCGTATGGAAGAATTTGGTTCTGTCGTTAGCTCAAATTCCTTGATAACAATCGGCCCGAGGTTATGCTCAACCTGATCGAGCCAATCGAATAAACTGAAATAACTGCCGGTCACAACCACATGAAAAGGCAGTTCCTGAAATATAAATATTTTTTCAATATTGCCCGGCTCCACGCTGACCAACTTGACATTATGGGATGCCGCAATCTTATCCATTTGACCTATTACCGCGGCTACCATCTGATTTAAGGGCAACTTCTGACCACCGCCATGAAGTTGTTGATTGAGTTGTGCAATCTGCTGTTGAAATAATTTAATCTGACCATCCACAGGGACACCGGTTTGCAGCTCTGTTTCCAGTAACTCAAGCGTTTGCCGTGCCTGACGAAAATCCTGAATAGGACGTTTTAACACATATAAATAGCCCGCTATTATCGTTAAACAAATTAAAGACACTAACAAAAGCGCCAGCATCTGTGGCTTAATCTGTTGTTGCAGCGCCTTATACATGATCATCCTTGAATTGATTATTAATAATCACGACAAGATTGAATTCAACAATCTGGCTACTGATATAACTGCGTAGACTGGTATTTATTACCTTAACATCTTCAATTTCAGGCTGCTTGATCAGGTTTCTGATAAAACCCGATAGGCTGGAATGGTTCAATGCCTGACCGTTGATTTCCATATGAGTATTCAGCTTCCATGCCTGCTGATTAGGCGAGCTGCTGGCTTCTTGAGGAATAATAATAAAATAACCCGTCTGTACCGTAGCGGGTTGCACTATGGTTATTTCTCCCGCCCTGTTGTATGTCCATTGGCTAAACCAAATGTCATCCGGCATTACCCGGTCAACTGCCAACAAAATTTGTTTAGCAGAAGGCCCACCGCGCAAGCCGTTAAGAATTTCCAGATCTTTTCTCAGTTTCGCTTCTTTAACAACCAGATCATTGTATTTTTGTTGATGTTCGATGCTCGTCTGTTTATCTTTTTGCAGAACGTCTATTTTTGAAGTGAGAACCGCCGTCTTGTTAACAATGGCAAACTTTAAGCTGAACAGAATTACTAATAGGCTAGTAAAGGCTAAACCAAACTGACGACACCAGCGTTTAATTTTAAGCCGTTCCTTGTAGCTTGCAGGAATCAGGTCTAACTCATGCATGCTAAGACGTAGCCCTCTGCACAAGAAAAAAAATAAGCGGTGTCATTTCGACCATCGGGACGACTGCAAGGACGCAGGAGATAGGGAAATGGGAGCGATTGCCGAGAAATATTACCCCGCTATTGTTAAGATTTCTCCTGATGGTCGAAATGACAGCATTACAATCGATACAGTGCTTTTTAGATTTTTTGTCATGTACGAAGGTCGTAGTTAGAAATTGAGTTCTAAGGCTTAGTCGCATCAGTACCGCCCACGTAAAGCCAGACCTGTTGCGACCGCGACCCCTGCAACAGGGCCTAGATCATATAGCGTGTTAGATACATCATCGACTTTAATGCCGTAAAAAGGATTGATCGTTTTAACAGGGATAGTTATCAGTTTGTCGATAACATAATCAATACCTGCCAAACGTGCCAGACTGCCCATCAGAAATATTTGGTCAACAGCACCACCGCGTGTTTCCGATGCGACGTACACCATAATATCCCTGATTTCGGCAGCCAAGCTAACAAAAGAAGGGTTTAAAATGTCATAAATCGTATTTTTGATGCCACTATCATTGTCGTCATCGTCGATATCAACAAGATCATTCTCGTCAGAGAATACAGGGCGCTTGGGTTCATCTAAACCATATTTATGCAAAACTTCCAGCGCCGTCCTGACCGGGACATCAAATGCCCTGGCCACCACAGCGATGATAGTGTCCATGCCAAAATCAATTTTCCGGTCAAACAACAGCTCATTATTCCAGATGACGGTCAAATAACTTCTATTCGTGCCAAAGTTAACCGTCAATATTTTTTGTGGCTGTTCAGTTGTAGCCATGGTATTGATAAGTCGCCTGATAGCAACCGGCCCTATTTCCAAGGCAACCACATCTAAATTGCAATCAGCCAACACATCAAGATATTGCTCGACAATATCCTGCTTAGCCATTGAAACCAGTGCCATACGGTCGTTCCGTTCGGTAGCGTCCGGTTTAATTGGCAAGTAATCAATTACAAATTCGCTCAGGTCGCCATTTACGCGTCTTTTCAGCGCGGACAATAATGACTCTGTATCACTTTCATTTTTTCCGAGCTGATAATTAAGAAACAAAAGTCTTAAGAAATAGGATGGCACAGATGAAACTACTTTTCGGCCAGAGAATTTACGGCTTTTCAAACTACTTTTAATGAGTTTCTTAAAAGAATCGGGGTTTTTCAATAGTTCATCAAGGTTGGCATCATGATAATCAGAGGCTGCGGCATGAACAATGGGGTGGCCGGAACGAAAATCAATCTGCACCATATTCAACTTCTCCAAGCCTAAATCAAAGCCGATCATCGAATCATGCTTGAACAGATTTACTTTCTGACTAAGACCAGCTTTTAAAAAGGAATCGGATAAGACTTTCGTTAGCTTCATTAATCAATCTTACTTTGGTGGGGTTTTAAATAGCGTGTTAACCTGCATACAATGTTCTGCTAGCATTCGGAAATGCATACCCAATCAGGAATCGATTGTAAGGGCCAAGTAAAAAAATCCCAGACATGCCAAAACAATATTCGGTTGTTCTTGATTAACCTACTGGCACCGGTTTTCTCTTTTCATTTCGACCAGAGGGAGAAATCTAGGCTGCAGCAGATAGGGCAATGTCTGAACGACAAACTGCTCCTGCGTTTGTTGCATTCAGTACATTCCGTACTTCAGCAATTGCCGTAAACATTGCATCGGTGGCTTAAGATTTCTCCCTATCGCTCGAAATGACACGCCCTATCGTTCGAAATCACACGGATGCTTTTTTCTTGTATTACGCTTTTGTTAAAGTATAGTCTAGTGTGAAAAAATGCTAAGGGCAGATAGGTGATTTGTAACGCACAGCATTCTTTGGCATTTTCGAATGCAACCTCTTTGTCATTACACGGATAGCCTCTTCGTCATTTCGACCAACGGGAGAAACCTGGTTCTCCGAAGCATAAAGATTTCTCGCGGCGCTCGAAATGACAGAACGAGGAACGACAATCCGTTGTCATTTCGACCAGCGGGAGAAACCTGGTTCTCCTAAGCATAAGGATTTCTCGCTGCGCTCGAAATGACAAAGCGAGAAAGTCAATCCGTTGTCATTTCGACCAGCGGGAGAAATCTGGTTCACCGAAGCGTAAAGATTTCTCGCTACACTCGAAATGACAGAGCGAGGAATGACAATCCGTTGTCATTTCGACCA
>JABFQX010000047.1 GCA_013141505.1 Methyloglobulus sp. | reverse complement strand
AAGCTGGTTTGCTGACGGTCGGCAACAGATTTGTAGCGGCGTGAGGTCATGTTTATATGAAACTCATTATATTTATCAATCGATTACATTATATCATATGGGGTGAAAATAATACTTTCACAGTCTCATAATCTACCCGCTATATCATCGTATATGTGGTGTTAATTTTCTGACAGTGACCCTATTTTGGGTGATTGTAAGCTATAGTTATCTGTAAAGTACGAACCTCGACACGTTATTGCCTTGAAGCTGAACACTTTTAAGATTATTTTCGTGATGTTTATCAAATAGTCCAAATTTTTGTTGTTTCACACAAAAATGCAGCTGCGATTTGTGGCTGGAACGGCACTAGCAATTGATGAAGTAGGATTGACGAAGTCGTAGACTCCGCAAGCTCTATCCAGACTAGTCCTAAAGCCGCCTGTAGATATATGAAAATATGTTGATTGCCATTCGGATAATCAGAAATCATGAATAAAGTCGCCCAAGTTACGCTTACCTTCTGGATCATCAAGATCTGCGCTACGACCTTGGGTGAGACAGCGGGTGATCTGCTGTCGATGACAATGGATGTCGGCTATGGTTTGAGTTCTTTGATTTTGATCGGGTTATTCCTGGTTTCTGTCGTCGCTCAACTGATGTCAAACAAGTTTCATCCGGTGTTGTACTGGACGGTGATCCTCACCACCAGTACCGCAGGTACGACGATCTCCGACTATATGGATCGCACCCTTGGCCTAGGTTACGCCAAAGGTTCATTGATTTTAGTCACGTGCTTGGCGGTAGTTCTGATTATATGGCGGTTAAGTGAAAAATCACTTTCCGTCAGCAATATTCAAACAACTAAAGCAGAGCTATTTTATTGGGTGGCGATACTGTTCTCAAATACATTGGGCACTGCCTTGGGTGACTTTTTAGCCGATGATTCAGGCTTAGGGTTTCTTGGCGGTGCTGTCCTCATTGGCGGGATCATCGCGATTATTGCTATTGCTTATTATGTCACCCGCCTGAATCGAGTGTTATTGTTTTGGCTTGCTTTTGTCCTCACGCGACCATTTGGTGCGACTTTTGGTGATTTGTTGACCAAGCCACTCGAAAAAGGCGGGTTGGGATTTGGTACTGTGGGCTCATCTGCGATTCTCGCTATTCTGCTCGTGGTGTTTGTTATTTATGCCGTCATTGCAGAAAAACGGACACCCAAAGATAAGTTAGCCTAACCTAATCAACACGGCGGATGCTCTTTCGCCGCCGCTAAATTAATGTGGTAACCCGTTAAGCAGAGGTCTATGTATGGAGTTGCAAAAAAAGAAAACATTAAAATTGTTTCTTTCCTTTTTAGTCGTAGCCAATACGCTGATATTTTTAGTGATGGCGTACTTTCATTTACTAAGTACTGATCCAAAATCAGCCGTATTTATTGATTTCTGGGGGCGGTTTACGGTGTACTCCCTGTGGTTTATCGGCTTTGCGCTTTACGTGAAATATATATCGAAGACCCCGGTTTTAAGATTGTTAGTTTTGTTAGTTATTGCCATCAATATTCCCTTATTCCTGCTTTTGGCGTATTACGACAAAATAAGTAACACGCCAGATATGATTGTTTTTGTTGACTTCTGGGGGCGAATTACGGTTTATTCATTGTGGTTTATGTGTTATGAAGCGTATAGAAAGTATCTTGGTCGCGAATGAAAAACCACAAAAAAGTCGTCATCCTGACCGGTGCGGGAATTTCTGCCGAATCTGGCATTAAAACTTTTCGTGCCAGTGATGGTTTATGGGAAGGCCACAAGGTTGAAGATGTGGCATCGCCCGAAGGCTTTGCGCGACAGCCCAGGTTAGTCCAACAGTTTTATAATGAGCGCCGGGCTTTACTTAATTCAGGCACGGTGCATCCGAACGCGGCACATATCGCGTTAGCCAAGTTAGAGCAGGACTTTCTTGGTGATCTCCTGCTGGTAACGCAGAATATCGATGATTTGCATGAACGTGCAGGCAGCAATAACCTGGTGCATATGCACGGCGAATTAAATAAAGTCCGTTGCCTGGTAAGCAATAAGGTTTTTAATTGGGATACGGATATAGCAGAAACATCGCGTTGCGCGTGTTGTGAGCGTACAGGGACATTGCGGCCACATATCGTTTGGTTTGGCGAGATGCCGTTGGAAATGGACTTTATCTACGAAAGTTTGATGCAGTGTGATTTGTTTATTTCTATCGGTACGTCGGGTCATGTCTATCCTGCTGCCGGTTTTGTGCAAGTGGCGGCAAGCGTGGGCGCACAGACGGTTGAGTTGAATTTGGAACCTTCCTTGGTTAACAGTGCATTTGCCAAATCCATTCATGGGCTAGCGGCAACTGTTGTGCCCGCCTATGTGGACGGGTTGTTGTCGGGGTTCCAATAAAGGTATTTTGGTGATATTAGGTATAATAGCCAGTCATTTTATTGATTATTACCATTTCACTTATTCATGTACACCCTGATCTCCAATCAAGACAATCGAGAACTCCCTGATACTGTCAAGCCATCCGGCGAATCATTACGTAAAGACACTGCCCATTATTACGACGAATGTTATTGGGATTACCTACTCACATGGTGCAATAGCGAAAATTTGGCTTTTCATTACGGTTATTGGGATCAGGATACGCCTTACCAACACCATGATGCACTTTTAAACAAAAATCAGGTGCTTTATGACGCGGCAGGCATTAAACCAACTGATCGTGTGCTGGATGCAGGCTGTGGTGTGGGTGGCAGTAGTATCTGGATGGCGAAAAATTACGGTAATCGAGCTACCGGGCTTACTGTGAGTCAACAGCAAGCTAAATACGGCGCAAAACATGCTAAACGCCAAGGCGTTGGTAGGTTAGTGGACTTTGAAGTCGCAGATTTTTGCCAAATGCCGTTTGAGGACGAATCATACGATGTGGTATGGGCTTTAGAAAGCTCCTGTTACGCGTTAAATAAGGGCGATTTCTTGAAAGAAGCCTGGCGCGTGTTGCGTCCGGGTGGACGTGTTGTGGTGTGTGATGGCTTTTTTACCCGGCGCGAATTCAATCAAGCAGAATGGAATGAAATCCTGATATGCCTGAATGGTTGGGCTGTCCCCAACCTGTGTATTAAGGACGAATTCAGCGGCATGTTAGAACAGAACGGCTTTCATGATGTAACCATGCGTGACCTTATGCCGGAAACGATGGATTCCATCAATTACATGCTACGCGTGGCGAAACGCTTGCGTCCTATTCAAAAGGCCAGCGAGTGGCTAGGCTTACGGACTGAGGGACAAACGGCGAATTATCTTGTCGGTATTTCCCAGCATTATTTATTTACCAATAACATAACGGCTTACTGTATTTTTACGGGACAGAAATAATCGCCTGTAAGGTTATTGTTTAATACACTTTCCATAACTAAGGAGGATTAATGTCATTGGAAATCATGCTGATTGTCGCTTTTACCGCTGCGGTTCAATCCGTATTCGGTGCGGGTGTTTTGCTGATCGGTACACCGCTTATGCTACTGTTCGGCTACCCGTTTGTTGATGTATTGGTTGTGCTTTTGCCCATATCATTGGCGATGAACATCATGCAAATGACCAAATACCATGCTCATATTGACTTGGTATTGTTGAAAAGAGTGATGTTATTGACGCTACCGCCCATTGCCGTGTTTTTGTTTTTGGTCACGCATGTACGGATGAATATTGGCTTGATTATTGGCCCGTTTCTGTTGTTCATCGCGTTTAAGTCGGTTTCAGCCACGGTTGAACAAATCCTTGATCGCTTGATGCGCTATGAAACGGCGTACTTGCTGACCGTAGGTGTGGTGCATGGCACCAGCAACTTGGGCGGCTCGTTGTTGACTGCATTAATCCATCATAAACACTACCCCAAAGATGTCGCGCGCGTGACGATTGCAGCGTGTTACAGCACCTTTGCTGTCGTGCAATTACTGACGTTAGGCATTTTTAGCCGAAATCAAATTGATATACCTGTTTTCGGTAATATAATTTATGTCTTGGTTGCTACCGTTATTTTTGAACTGATCGATTCGACTTTTTTTAGCAAAATCGAACATGATAGGTATCGACATATTTTTGCTGGCTTTTTGGCTTTTTCCGGCTTGGTGTTGATTGCAAAATCTGTATTTCAATAATCGAAGTTATTGCTAATGCATCACAAGGCATTAAATCGTATTTGCACTTTTTGAATCGCGGGATAAATTCAAAGAAAGTGCAATAAGATTAATGGGATAAAAGAGAGTTGATATGAACACAGAACCTACTGATTCGACACATAAAACCGAAGGCGAAGAGTTACAAACCGTGATTACTCCGCCACAATCTAAACCGCAAATCTATCCAGACATGAATGACCGATTTAAAGGCGCAGTCATCTGGTTAGGGCTTGCGTTTGTGGTGATGGTCTTTTTAGTGCAACATTTTTCAGGCTATTCTTAGGAAATATTAGTAAAGCCCTTCGACAAGGTCAATAAATCATTTAATAAAAACCGAAAAAATTGAGATGGAAAAACAATCCACATTAGCCATGACAATCCTTGGGGTATTACTGGCAATCGGCATGTCTAGTGCTGCATTTATTTTGGGTGTGCAAGCTAAAAAAGCGGCTTCCGGGCAGCAGTCGATTACGGTGAAAGGTTTGGCAGCCAAGGATGTAACGGCGGACAATGCCGAATGGACGGTGACAATTTCGGTCAATCAACCGACTTTTGCCGAAGCCTTAGCCAAGCTGCGCGCGGAACGTCCAGCTTTGGATGCGTTTTTAAGAAAGGAAGGTTTGGATAAATCCGGTTGGCAGGAAGGCGATGAGTCGGTGACGGCGCACATGGAAACGGTTTATTTGCCACAAGGCGGTACCAAAACCGAGCAAAAAGGCTATGATGCAAGCCAAAGTGTTGTGGTGACCAGCAAAGATTTAGCCAAAATTGAAGCCGCCAACAAGGATTTTCTTGCATTGCAGGCGGAAGGGCGGCCTGTTACTGCCAGTTCACCTTTGTATCTGGTCAGCAACCTCGAAGACATCAAAATGTCGCTGATTGCTGCGGCGACCGAGAATGCCAGGAAACGCGCCGATGAATTTGTCAAACAAGACAAAGTAAAAGTGGGGCTGATGAGGTCGGCTTCTCAAGGCGCATTTTACATTCTGGCTGCGGGCGGCAATGCCGATACCGATGATTACGGTGGCACTTATGACAAAACCACCATCAAAAAACTGGCGAAAGTGGTCGTGACTATTGTTTACAATATCGAGCAATAGCAACTTCGTAGACAATTAAGCTACAGTGTTTTACGATGTTTTTCCTACTCAATTTCAGACTCAATACTTAATCGCTGGGCTGTCTCACCAAAACTATAAAGGAAACAAATTTTGAACAACTTTACTCCCGTTTCAGCTTTCTCTGGCGGCATTTTAATCGGTCTTGCTGCCACGTTGCTGTTACTGTGCAACGGGCGTATAGCCGGTATCAGTGGCATTATGAGCGGCTTAATCAAGGTTGAACGCGCCGAGTTGTTTTGGCGACTGGCTTTTTTGGCAGGTATCGTTATCGGCGCTTTCTTGTTCCAGCAACTAAAACCGGGCTTTTATCAGCCTCGCGAAAACTTCCCAATCGGGTTGTTGGCTTTTGGCGGCTTTCTGGTCGGCTTCGGTACTCGCATGGGTAATGGTTGCACCAGTGGTCATGCGGTTTGCGGGATAGCCCGGTTATCTGTGCGCTCAATTGTGGCAACCGTGGTATTTATGGTCAGCGGTTTTGTGACGGTTTACATCGTTCGTCATGTTTTCGGAGTGTTATAAGATGAAGCTCATCGGACTGGCTTTACTCAGCGGTATTCTTTTTGGCATTGGTTTGGCACTTTCCCAAATGACCAATCCCGGCAAGGTACTAAATTTTCTGGATATTGCCGGAAACTGGGATCCAAGCCTTATTTTCGTCATGTTGGGCGCGCTTGCGGTCACTTTTATTTTCTTTAGGGTAATACTTAAGCGTCCGGCTCCGTTGTTCGACAGCAAGTTTTATTTATCGACAAAGAAAGACATTGATAAGCCGCTCATAATTGGCGCGACCATTTTTGGGGCAGGGTGGGGCATTAGCGGTTATTGCCCAGGCCCTTCCATTGCTGGATTGGGGCTGGGTAATTTTGAAGCGGTGATTATGGTAGTCTTTATTTATTTGGGTTTTATTGCCCATCGGTTCATTATGAATAAAACAGCGTGATAGGCAATTACGGGCTTCACACAATTAAAATTGTATTTATTGGTGATATTTAATCAGCATTATCAATTTCAAAAAAGATCCATTTGACGCGGCTGTGGTTTTGCTTGATCTGTCTTTCCATGGCATTAATCTCATTCACAGCGATAGCGACAGTCATCTCTGGCTTTAACTCGGCTTTAATCGACACCATCACCGAATTACCGTGATTAATCGCCCAAATATTCAAAACCTGCAGCACGCAAGGTTGGCTTTGAAGATAGCTTTGCACATTCGAGCGAATATCCTCGGCAGACTCGCCAATCAGCAGTGAATGCACTTCCTTACCGACTAATGCCGCAACAAGAATCAATAGAAAGCCTATTAATATCGAGCCTATTGCATCATAGGCGGTATTGCCTGTTAGGGTGGCTAATCCTAAGGTGGTCAAGGCAATCACCAACCCGAGTAAAGCGGCAATATCTTCGCCAGTGACTACCATCAATTCGCTTGAGTGAGTGCTTTTAAACCACTGCCAAAGACTTTGATCGCCCCTTTCTTCGGCCATTGCGGATAAAGCGCCTTTTAAAGAAAAGCCTTCCATACCGACGGCTACCAACAATACCAGCAAAGCAATATTGGCATTTTCTATTGCGTGGGGATGGAGATACCTGTCCCAACCTTCATGCACTGCAAAAACGCCGCCCACTGAAAACAAGATAATTGCCACCATCATCGACCAGATATAGGATTCTCGCTCATAACCCATCGGATGTTTTTGCGTCGCTTCTTTCACTGAGCGTTTCATGCCAATCAGCAATAACACCTGGTTGCCGCAATCGGCGTAGGAATGGATCGCTTCCGCCAACATGGAACCTGAACCCGTCCACATTGACGCGCCGGTCTTGGCAAGGGCAATGCCTAAATTGGCGGTGAATGCGTAAAGTACAGCTTTTGTTGAGTTGTTTTGTGACATGTTTTAATGAAGTCTAGCTGATTTAAAGTATGTGCATTATAGCTCAGTCCCAGCGGTCATCTTTAACCTGAACTTGACCATTTTCAATTCTGATAGGGAAACAGGCGATATTCTCATAAGCAGGCGGGGATTTTACTGCACCGGTTTTTATGCAAAACCGTGCGCCGTGGCGTGGACAGATAATTTGATCACCATCAACCATCCCATCGGCAATCGGAGCGCCGTCATGGCTGCAAACGTCTTCAATCGCGTAAAATGCGCCATCGATTTTAAACACCGCGACATCTATTCCATCAACATCAACGACCACATGTTCGCCATCCGCCAACGCGGTTTGTTTCGTTACATTAACCCAGTCTGCCATGGCTTTAATTCTCTCTTTTTATTTTAAATAAACATCATAGCGTAAAAGTTTACCTTGAAAACTAGCACTCGGCTTGCCGCCCAAGGGTTCGGCATAATCCGGGCTTTTCACAACAACCCGTTTACCTGTTGCTTTCATTCCGGCTGCAAACAGTTCTTCCTTGTCCATGTCATCGCCGACTAAATCTCGCAAAACCATAATTGATTTTTTAGCTAACGCTGACTTTTTACGTTTGGGCGGAAACATAGGATCAAGGTAGATACAATCCGGCACAAATTCCAGATTTGCTAGTAACTCTATCGCATTCCCTGAAATTAATCGGGGCGGGCTTAGCTGTAATTGTTGCACCCAAGACAATAGCTGTAAGCGCTTAAAACCATCCGCCAATAACTCTGCCATCACAGGCGAACGCTCTATAGACAGCACGTCATACCCCATACGGAACATGGCAAGGCTATCCTGCCCCCAACCTGCGGTGGCATCCACCACTGTAAGAGTTTTCTTGCCCAAGGCTTGAGCGAATGCGCCGGTTTTGGCAATCGGCCAGGACAGTTGCTCACCGGGACGGTGTTCGATTTCGACCGAAAGGCCGCTTTTCAAGTTATTTCGGTCGATAAGGGACAAACAGTCCTCGCGCCAACTTAGGAAAAAATCTTCTGTTACAACATCATTAAGCGCTTGATATAAAGGAAGCTGTAATCTTTCTGCAAGCTGTTGGTAAGCTGATATATCGCCTTGGCCTTCATGAAGCACGACTAATTTCCCTTGATGCCCATTCATACATGTTAATTGGTCTTAATAAAAGCGGGGTCTTATTACCTTGCGCTAAAGCTAACAGAACCTGCATGCTTGTTTTAAATGAGGCCATAAAGCATAAGGAATTTGAAGTTTATAAGCCTGTGAAAAGCATAAAACCATGATTAATAACTTTTACACCAAAGACTGTTGAATAATATCAGTCTGTCGCTTTGAAATATCATCACTAACCAAGGCGCAATCTTGTATTTCCCTTGCGATTTTTTGTGAAAGATCACAAATGTGGCAAACAACGCCACTAAAGCGTTTCGTCAGCAATTCAGCTTGCTTTAATTCATAAAACTCATCCAAACAAACCCAGGTATTTGCTTTAAGGTAACAACAATTTAAGGGTAAGTAGAAATTGTGGAATCTATCATTTGGCTGACATCCGTAATTGATTCCTTTCCCATAAATTTTGGATGTCGTTTTAGCGACAATGGTAACGCCCTTATCATTACCAAGAACAACAAATAGCTTTTCTCCGGTTTCTCCGTCATGGAAATGAAAATCCTTATCAAAAAATATGGAACCGGGATTCATCAGCTTATCCTATGGCCTTAATCATCTCCTTACGTTCATCGATAATTTTTAGCATCTCCTCACTTTCGTTAGCTTTAAGTGCATACGCGTAAGGAATCAAACCCATTGGTGAATGTTCTTGATTATAAACTCGATCCCACGGCATGTTTTCCAGATGTGTCGCTTCAATCATATCTTCAGCTTTGCTATTTTTATATTCTTGCTCCAGCATTTCGAGGAGTTTTTTCTCACGTTTGGAAAATAACTCGTCGTTAAAATCTTTAATAGGTTTTATCGACAGCATAGGTCTTCCATAATTTGTCGGAACTTCGGCAAACATCAAGGCTTCAGCCATATCCGGTTCAGGCGATTCAATTTCGTCAGCCAAAGCAGTGGGTACTGGCCCCATTTTCCAAGCGCTGTACTCCAACCCAGTTACACTTCGGCCAGTTTGCATATAATGCTCAAAATCTAAAAAATACAACAGCTTGAACAGCTTTGTTTTTCCACAATAAAGTGTATTTTTTGCTAAAAAAATGATGATTTGAATGAGCTTTTCTCGTTCGTGAAGGATTAACATAATTTAAATATTGAATATTTGGTAAGCTTGCTCTAATAAATTGAACTGTAAGCCAAGTAGGTCAGGTTGCGCGTATGCGTTGCATGGCATAATACTATGCGACACTTGGATCATTATCGCCACCACCGCGATTCCTTAGCTTTTTTAAGGCTTTTTCCTCAATTTCGCGTATGCGTTGACGGGAAACTTGGAATTGTTTTTCATTAGTAACCCATTTGGGATCTTTCCTTTCTTCGAGTTTCTCCAGAAATTTTTCTCTAAAAACCTTGGCTTCCTGAGCAGTCATTTTTTGCAACGGCTCATCACTCAACCATTCCGATAAAAACTTCTTATTCTCATCAGAAAAATTATCAGACATATTAGATTACTCCGTCGAAACCGCTTGCTGCTGGTTTTTCAACGCCGCATCCAAGGTATGCCACGCCAAAGTCGCGCATTTAACCCGTGCCGGATATTCGCGCACACCCGCAAGCACGGCTAACTTACCAACCGCTTCGAGTTGGATGTTTTCATCTTTACCCGTAGTCATATCATGGAAGGTCTTGAATAAGGCTTCCGCTTCGGCCTCGGTTTTATCCTTGATAATCTCCGTCATTAAGGACACTGAAGCGGTCGAAATAGCGCATCCAGAACCTTGAAAACTGGCATCGATAATCTTATCGCCGTCCATTTTCAAATATAGCGTCAAACGATCCCCACATAAGGGATTAAAACCTTCCACTTTCCTATCCGCATCATCCATCACCCGAAAGTTACGCGGGTTGCGGTTGTGGTCAAATATGACCTCTTGGTAGAGGTCGCGTAAATCTTCAAACATTAGCCAAAAACCTCAATCAGGGATGTAATCCCTTGCATTAACACATCAATTTCTTCCTTAGTATTATACATGGCGAAGGACGCCCGCGCCGTGGCCGGTACGCCGTAAAACTCCATGACCGGCATGGCACAGTGATGGCCTGCCCGGATGGCAATCCCCAAACTGTCGAGCATGGTGCCGATGTCGTGGGGATGGATATGGTCGAGCGTAAAAGAAAGTATCGCTCCTTTTTCGTGCGCTTCTCCAATAATTTTCAAGCCTTTGATTTGTTTAGCCTGATCAGTGGCATAAGCCAATAATTTGGCTTCGTACTCAGCAATCGCCGCCATGCCGATTTCGTTCAGATAATCAATCGCCGCACCTAGCCCGATGACTTCAGCAATGGCAGGCGTACCGGCCTCGAATTTATGCGGCAAGCCAGCATAAGTTGACTTCTCAAAACTGACGGTGCGGATCATATCGCCGCCACCTTGATACGGCGGCATAGCTTCCAGCAGCGCTTGCTTACCGTACATCACGCCCACGCCAGATGGCCCGTAGAGTTTGTGCCCGGAGAATACGTAAAAATCACAATCCAATTCTTGCACATCCACCGGCATGTGTGGGATGGCTTGTGCGCCGTCCAATAACACCGGAATATTTTTGGTATGGGCGGTATCGATTATCTGTTTGACGGGATTGATCGACCCCAGCGCGTTGGACATGTGTACCACCGCAACCAGTTTGGTTTTGGTGTTTAACAAGGCTTCAAATTTAGGATAAATTAATTCGCCTTGGACATTCATCGGCGCAACTTTTAACACGGCACCAGTCTCTTCGCACAACATTTGCCAAGGCACGATATTGGAATGGTGCTCCATGGCGGTGATCACAATCTCGTCACCGGCTTTGATATTGGCCTTGCCGAAAGTTTGGGCGACCAGATTGATGGCTTCGGTCGCGCCGCGCACAAAGATGATTTCCTTGGTGTTGGCGGCGTTGATGAAGCCGCGCACCTTGTCCCGTGCGGCTTCGTACTTATCCGTGGCGCGTACGCTCAAGGTATGTACGCCACGATGGATATTGGCGTAATCGTGCCGATAAAATTCGCTAATGCTGTCGATAACTGCGTTGGGTTTTTGGCAACTGGCAGCGTTATCCAAATAAACCAAGGGCTTATTACGGATTTTTTCGGCCAGAATAGGGAAATCGGCGCGGATTCTTTCTACAGGAAATGTTGTCATACTGTCTAAGTTGTTTTTGCTTTAAATAAGGTCGAGAAAAATGCTCGGTATACTTTGGCTTATTGATTATCCCAACGCAAGGCGTTATATTTGGGATGCATTTATTCTATAGGTTTTAATGGCAAATGAATTCAATCATCGCACCCGTACGTAAACATTTAACGGACATCCATGAATGGCAAAAATTAGGTGAAGCCAATATTTTTCCACCAGAAAGTCGGATTGAACTTATCAACGGAGAAATTTTAGACATGGCACCGATAGGTTTTAATCACGCAGGCCACTTAAAACGCCTGAATAACTTATTGACACTTTTGGTTGCTGGTAAAGCAATCGTTAGCGTCCAAGACCCACTCCAACTCGGCGACTTGTCCGAGCCCGAGCCGGATTTTATGTTGTTAAAGCCGAATCCCGATTTTTATTCATCCCGTCATCCTGTTGCCGACGATGTGTTATTACTCATTGAGGTCGCCGACAGTTCACTCACTTACGATCAAACTCAAAAATTACGTTTATATGCTTTACATAACGTCCCCGAATACTGGTTATTAAACCTCAACGATAACTGCCTAGAGGTTTACCGCAAGCCCAAAGGTGAGGTGTATGCCGAGAAAACGACTTTATATAATGGGGATAACATTACCTTATCGCAATTGCCGGAAATCACCATCAAAATTTCTGATATTTTGTAACTCAAATTTTCACACATACATTGCTGCTTAGGTTTCAATTTCCTCTGCTTCGTTGCTATTAAGTGAGAAACTCGGCATTTTCGATTCTTTTGCAAGACGAAACTCCAATAGTTTCTTTACAAGTGGATGCAAATCGGAATTTTTAGCCATAAGCTTTAACTTTCGCGTTCCAATTTTTTCGCTAAGAACAGATAAAGCCACGATTAAAGGATTATTGCTCAAAAGACTTCTATCCGGCCCGATATTATGAATGTATTCCCAACATGCCTTATGCAGATCGAATCTTGAAAACTCACCTGGTTCTACTATCTTTCCCGGTGTTCTGTCGCTCATTGGCACAGCAGGATGCTTAGCGCATCGCGTATTTGTAGCTTCATGATTTACGGCAGGATAAATACTACCTGACAACATCGTTGACAAATCCGCTATCTCTTCACCATCAATGGTAAACCAGCCTCTTCCACATGAACACTGATATGCTGTGGAGTAAATATGCACGCGCCCTTTCAAAGATGGGGCAAAACCATCTTCTACGAGTTGCTTTAGCTTGCTCCACTTCATTTTGATACCCAGTAATTCTTAGCCTTATTGATAACTGATTACAACCACTCCTTCTCAACCCCTTCCTGCGGAAATCTAAACAACACCTGTTCCAGCACCTTATCATGTAAGCTTTTTATCTTGATCTTATCTACCATTTCATTGGCAAACGCGAACGTCAGCATATTGCGGGCCGTTTCCTCGTCAATGCAACGCGATTGCAGGTAAAAAATGGATTTTTCGTCCAATTGCCCAACGGTTACGCCATGTCCACACTTCACATCATCGGCGTAAATTTCAAGTTGCGGTTTGGTATCGGCTTCGGCATCGTTGGACAAAAGTAGGTTGCGGTTATTCATTTGCGAATCGGTTTTTTGGGCATCTTCCGCGACGATCACCCGGCCTTGGAAAACACCCCGCGCCCGGTCATCCAGAACGCCTTTGTACATTTCCCGACTAATCGCATGGGGTTTAAGATGATTGATGCGAGTATGGTTATCCAGATGCTGGCGTTTTACGCCCAAATATAAGCCATTCAAATCACACTCAGAAGCCTGACCCAGGTCGGTGTGAATATCGCAACGCGCCAATAAGCCGCCAAAGGCGAAATTGTGATGGGTAAAACGGGCATATTGCGCCTGTTTTACATAGGTGCCACCGAAGTGAAATGCCTTGTCTGATTCTGCTTGTAATTTGTAATGCGTTAATGTCGCATTTTCTCCGGCAAATACTTCCGTGACTGAAGTTGATAAATAAGCATCATCCGTCGCCGCCACAAAGGTTTCAATCAACGTCGTTTCTGTAGAACAATCCACCACCACCACATTACGCGTCGTCGCCAAAACATCGGCTTGGGTCGCAATATTTAAAATCTGGATCGGTTTAGCCAGAACCTGTTTGGTGGGAACATGAATAAACACGCCATCAGTGAACCATGCGCTATTGAACGCCACAAAACCATGTTCACCCGGCTGAACAGCTTGACCTAAATAAGGCTGCAACCAATCAGGCAGCGCCATTAAAGCCGCAGCCATACTCACGACCTTCACGCCATCAGGCAAATCGTCCAGTACGGACAGTTCTGCTGAAAAATGACCATTGACCAATACCACTGACCATGACTCTTCCAGTTGGTGTTCTTTCAGCCAAGACGGATCGATTGCTTGCAGGTCTGGCTGAATGCTTACGAAATCCAATACAGGTGCAAACAGCTTTTTCTCAATAGCGGACACATTCGTGTAACGCCATTCTTCTTCACGCGGCGTGGGAAAGCCGGTTGCCGAAAATTTGCTCAAACCCACTTTGCGTAATTGTTGCAACCACGGCAAGTTTTGCCCTGGCAATTCGGGTGCTAAAGCTGGGTATTCAGCCACGTAGCGGCTGTTCGATTCTAATGCCATTACGCAGCTACCCCTGGCTGATTGCCTTCAACCCAACTGTAACCTTTTTCTTCCAGTTCCAATGCAAGTTCAGGGCCGCCAGATTTGACGATTTGCCCGTGCGCCAGCACATGCACGAAGTCAGGCTTGATGTAATCGAGCAAACGCTGGTAATGGGTAATCATCACAAAGCTGCGATCTGGTGAACGCAGAGAATTTACCCCATCCGCGACGACTTTTAAGGCATCAATATCCAAGCCGGAATCGGTTTCATCGAGGATGCAAAGTTTCGGTTCCAAAATCGCCATTTGCAGGATTTCGTTACGCTTCTTTTCACCGCCGGAAAAACCTTCGTTAACCGCGCGATAGAGAAATTTCTCATCCATTTCCAGCAACTTAACCTTATGTTTAACCAAGGTTAAAAAATCCATTGCATCCACCTCCGGCTGGCCGTGATGCTTACGAATCGCGTTCAACGCCGCTTTCAACAGGTAAATATTGCTGACGCCCGGAATTTCGACCGGATATTGGAACGCCAGAAAAATCCCTTCCCGTGCGCGGATTTCCGGCGCCATCTCGGTTAAATCCTTGGCTTGATAAGTCACCGAGCCCTGGGTGATTTCATAGCCGCTTTTACCAGACAGCACATGCGATAAGGTACTTTTACCGGAGCCGTTCGGCCCCATGATGGCGTGGATTTCCCCAGCCTTGATTTCGAGGTTAATCCCTTTAAGGATGGGTTTGTCGCCAACGCTGACGTGGAGGTTTTCTATTTTGAGCATGATTAATTTTTACTCACTTGTTTCATTAAAACTAAAAATCTTAGGTTGGGGTGAGTTTACGAACCCCAACATTAAATGGGAATGTTATTTGTTGGGGTTCATTTCATTTACCCCAGCCTACCGTGCTACCCGTATCAAATTAGGTCAAAAACGAGCCGCATGTAATCTTTTGGAATCTGGAATAAACGATTGAATTTTTTTCTTTAAATCTCTATTTTCACTATTTAAACGGTTGACTTCATTCTCAACTTCATCAATCTTATGAATCAAATCAGCTATATCTTTTTGAATTATTAAATCCTTAAATATTTTAAGATTTTCTTGATGTTCAATATGCAAGTCATAATGAGTCGCAGGATCGTCTGAAAAATATGGTCCGTTTGATATTTCCTTTCGAAGCCCCTTTATCTTTAATGAAGCTTCTTTATCATTTAGAAATTCATCAATTTCTTTCCAAAAAAAAGGAATTTGGGACTGCAAAAAACTAATGTTAGAAAAATTTGAATTTATCCATGCAGTTACGGCGGCTAATTCTACTTGCTTATTTTGATCCTCAGTCGATCTTTTAAGTAATTCCCTTGCTGCCTCTAATTCCCTTTTTTGTAACTTATATGATTCAGCTATCAAATAAAAAGCAAATGCGGCAATTACTGGATTAAGAATACCGCCAACGTAATCACCGAATGTACCCCAAACATCATTTTTATCAGATAAGTGAAAGTCAAAGTGAAACTTATAGAAGTAAATACCAACTACAACCAAAACAATTAATACAATAATTCGTACAACTAGTTTTGTATTTACTTCATTATCTGAATCAATTTGATTTGTTTGATTCGAGTTTTTACGTAAATCTTCGCTCAATTTCTAACCCACCGATCCTTCCAAACTTAACCCCAACAATGCCTGCGCTTCCACCGCAAATTCCATCGGCAATTCCTTAAACACTTCTTTACAGAAACCATTGACGATCATCGATACCGCATCTTCTGCCGATAAGCCGCGTTGCTGGCAGAAGAACAACTGGTCTTCGCTGATTTTCGAGGTCGTCGCTTCGTGCTCGACTTGGGCGGACGGCTGTTTGACTTCCACATAAGGAAAAGTATGTGCGCCGCATTTATCGCCAACCAGCAAGGAATCGCATTGGGTGTAGTTGCGGGCGTTCTCGGCACTTTTCAACACTTTCACCAAGCCGCGATAGGTGTTTTGGGCGCGGCCTGCGCTTATGCCTTTGGACACAATCGTGCTACGGGTATTTTTGCCGATGTGGATCATCTTGGTGCCGGTGTCGGCTTGTTGCCTGTTGTTGGTAACGGCCACGGAATAAAACTCACTGATGGTGTTGTCGCCAGTCAGGATGCAGCTAGGATATTTCCAGGTAATGGCGGAACCGGTTTCCACCTGCGTCCAGGACACTTTGGCATTGTCGCCCCGGCAATCGGCGCGTTTGGTGACAAAATTGTAAATGCCGCCCTTGCCTTCCTTATCGCCGGGATACCAATTTTGCACGGTGGAATATTTGATGGTCGCATCTTTTAACGCGATCAATTCAACTACGGCGGCATGGAGCTGGTTTTCATCACGCATCGGCGCAGTACAGCCCTCAAGATAAGAAACATGACTGCCTTCGTCAGCAATAATCAAGGTGCGCTCGAACTGGCCAGTGTTGGCGGCATTGATACGAAAATAGGTAGACAGCTCCATCGGGCAGCGCACACCTTTTGGAATATAGACAAACGAGCCGTCGGTAAACACGGCGGAATTCAATGCCGCAAAGAAGTTATCGCCAGTCGGGACAACCGAACTTAGATACTGTTTGATTAAGTCGGGATGATCGCGAAGGGCTTCGGAAATCGGGCAAAATATCACCCCCGCATCTTTGAGTTTGCCTTTGAATGTCGTCGCAACCGACACGCTATCGAATACCGCATCAACAGCAATACCTGCCAACTTTTCCTGTTCGTCTAAAGGAATACCCAGTTTTTTATAAGCTGCCAACACTTCAGGGTCGATTTCATCAAGGCTTTTCGGGCCGTCTTCCTTACGTTTCGGTGCGGAATAATAACTGATGGCTTGATAATCAATCGGCTCGATATTCAATTGCGCCCAATCCGGCGACTTCATGGTTTGCCAGTGCCGGAATGCTTTCAAACGGTATTCCAGCATGAAGTCCGGTTCATTTTTGACTTTCGATAGTCTATGGATAACCGTCTCATCCAAGCCAACGGGAAACGTATCAGTCTCGATTTCAGTAACGAAACCTTGTTTGTACGTTTGGTTAATCAGGTTATTAATTTCTTGAGTACTTGCAGACATAACTGGCTCTCAAATTGGACGGTAGATACTGGAAACCGGAATCATAAACTCTTGCGGTACGTTAACCGGCTTAATCATATCAGCCAGGGTTACCGCTTCCAGCGCATGTTGGATGGCTTGATTAATCAAGCCCCAATTGGCGCTGATGCCACAACCCGAAGCCTGTTCACAGCCTTCGTGGCTTATACTGCATTCAGTCAAGGCAATTGGGCCTTCCAGGGCGCTGATAACGTCGGCAACAGAAATATTTTCAGGTGCTCTAGCCAGGGCATAACCACCTTTGATCCCGCGCGTCGATACCAAAACCTTGGCATTAACTAGTATTTTCAATATCTTGCTGACAGTCGGCAAAGCAATTCCGGTGGCATCCGCCACACACAGTGCTGAATGTGTTTGGCCGCTTTCTTTGGCAATATGGCTTAATATGACTGTCGCATAATCGGTGAGCTTGCTTAACCGTAACATTCACTGCTCCTGTAATTGTGGACTATTTTAGTTCTATTTAGTTTCCTAGTAAAGCGCGGACTTAATTTAAGCAATAGTTGATAATATTTTTGCTGACTGGCAGAATTAAATGCGTAGGCCGAGAGTTAAATTTATCGGTAGTGGGTTAAACCTGTAATTTCCATATAGGGCGGAGTGACAAACCTAGGTTTGTCACTCCGAAACACGCACGACTCACAGGCACTTGTGACCTTTAGGCTATGAAGCCGATAAGTTCATTAAAAAAATACAGGTTTAACCCAATACCAATTTATCAAGCCGGAAGAGGTAATGCTATGACCATAAAGAAAACCCAAATTGACCCGAGCAAATCCGCTCAGATTGTGACTGAAGCGCGACGTAACCAGGAGTTACGTGAGCAATCCTATCGGGGGCAAGCCCTGAAAATGTATCCGTGGATTTGCGGACGATGTACTCGTGAATTCGACCACAAAAACCTGAATGAACTCACTGTTCACCACCGTAACCATAATCATGACGATAATCCCGCCGATGGTAGTAATTGGGAATTGTTGTGCCTGTATTGTCATGACAATGAGCATCAGCGCTATGAGGAAACGAGGTTTGGAAGTTCAAAACGGGCAACTTCAGATAGCGCCACTGCCGGTAGCCATAATCCGTTTGCCAATCTTAAGGATATGATAAAAAAAGGAAATTAACTCGTTAATGGTGTCCTTGACCAAGTGGTTTTTGAATAGAAAGGGGTGTTGCTATTCGGCTGAGTATAAATCTAACACTTTATTTACTAAAGTTTGGTTTTCGATTTGTCCAGAAATGATGTCTATAATGAACGGATCATTCATATCTACCCCCTGATTTATAGTTCGATGGCTTTGACAGATCTGGTTCAATGAATGGATTTGCATTTCTGTACTTGACGGCATGCCTTATAGACTCATCGTCGGTCTCATCATAATTTCCTGTTAAATTCAAAAGCCAAAACAAATTGCTATCTAAATGCTCGCCATACTTAGCTAGTTCGCCATTTAAATTGATCTCATTGGCTTCAATTATTCGTTGTACATTTCCACTCTTCAAAGATGTATTTTCGTAAGCCAAAATTGAAGCTTTAAACTGGCTATCCCATTGAAGAAATTCAGTTGGCGCTTTCTTGAAACCTAAATATGTTCCTGCCCCGAAGCCTGAGCAAAATATGAATAGGTAAATAAGGCATTTCATTCGATTACTCCCCATCTATAAAAAGCTATCTATTCCCAAATTTGCCAACTCATCGGCCTTGTCATTACCCGCATCCCCAGAGTGTCCTTTGACCCATTTCCACTCGATACGGTGCAGCGTTCGAGCAGCATCCAACCTGCGCCATAAGTCTTCATTTTTAACAGGGGATTTGCTGGCGGTCTTCCAGCCGCGCTTTTTCCAGTTGTCTATCCATTCGGTGATGCCTTGCAAGACATATTTTGAGTCGCTATAGATGATTGCATGACATGGCTTGGTCAATGCTTCCAAAGCATTAATAACTGCCGTCAATTCCATGCGGTTATTGGTGGTTTCCGGTTCGCCACCGTACAGTTCTTTGGTTGTGCCCTTGCAGGTCAATATCACTCCCCAGCCGCCAGGCCCAGGATTGCCACGGCAAGCGCCGTCGGTGTAAATTACAACGGTATCAGTCATCGTTTTTTATCTGCAAGCTGGCGATTGCGGTATTGGCTAATGCCAGGCGAGGTCGTAAATTGGTAACAGGAGTTAGGGGAATGAGGTTGTAACGCCTTTTTATGGCTTTAACGGCATAAGCGGTCGCTGATAATGAAAAAGTCGGGGCGAATTTAGCATGGGTCGTGGCGATGGAATCGAGGTTAAATTGGGATAGCAAGGTGACTTCAAAATTCAATAGCTTTAACCAATCAATGACCCTTGTGCGGCGGATAAAATGCCCGCCCCATGAATCGGCCATGCGCTTGTCCCAAAGATACTGGTATCTGACCCAGATACTCCAGGGATTAAAATTTAAAATCACTACGCTACCTTCGGGTTTTAGCACCCGTTCTACCTCACGCATGGTTTGGAAACGGTATGCATCAAACTCTAGGAGATGAGGCAGGATAATCATGTCCACGCTTTCGCAATGCAAAGGTAGATGGAATGCCTTGGCACGGATTCTTCTTGCGCCGTGGTAACCACGATTTTTGCCATCCAGAATGGTATAATTGGTATACAGCGAGCAATCAATAAATTCATTTTCCCAATCCAAGCCACCAATTTGTAAGATTGTTTGCTTGCAGCTAACGACAATAGCACTCCTCAGGTACTCAATCTCAAGATCCCTTAGCAGTTTACCCCGGGGAGTTTCGTAGTATGCGAACAGAAAATCACGTTTCATAGCTTAAATTTAATCACACATTACTTTAGATATTTCAATAAAAACAAGCTACAATGAAGGCATTCTAAATTTAAACCTCACATTAAGGGTTAGATAATGCGCGTTAATTCTAACATCTCCGGCAAATTTATAGGTCTTCTGATAATACTGGTTATTGCAGGTTGCTCTGAATCGCCAAAAGAACCTCTCGTAATAAATAGCGATCCTTCAATTAGTTCGAGACCTTATGACCGGTCTGCAAGCAACCCGCCGAAAACTTTTTTTAAGAAAAAATTTAAAAATCTATTTTCGCACCAAAATACAGTTTGGGAACGGATGCTTTCGCTCTATGCCTTCCCGGATGTTGATAACGAACGCGTTGACCAGCAATTGAGCTGGTATCTTAGCCACCCCGATTACGTCGCCAGAATCCAGGAGCGGGCAGCACCTTATATGCACCTTATCCTGGACGAGATTGAAGCAAAAAACTTGCCCGGCGAGTTAGCTTTGTTACCGGCTGTCGAAAGTGCATTTATCCCTGAAGCCTATTCCAGAAGTGCTGCATCAGGGCTCTGGCAATTCATTCCATCAACCGGACGCTTGTTCGGTCTTGAACAAAACTCCTGGTACGATGGTCGCCGCGATGTGTATGCATCAACCGTTGCTGCAACCACTTTCCTCAAAGATTTAAGTGAAACCTTCAATGGTGATTGGTTTCTTGCCCTGGCTTCTTACAACTACGGCAAAGGCAATGTTGCAAAAGCGATTTCCCGCAACGATTATCAAGGTTTACCCACTGACTACTGGTCTTTAGATCTTCCCAAAGAGACTGAAGATTATGTACCACGGTTATTGGCGATTGCCAAATTATTCGCCAATGCAGACCGTTACAATATCGCGTTGCAGAATGTTCCCAACAAACCTTACTGCGAAGTAGTTAATATTGGCTCGCAGTTGGATTTGGACAAAGCTGCCGAATTGGCACATACCCCGCTCAGCCATTTTTTGAAATTAAATCCTGGTTTCAAGAAAGCCAGTACCGCGCCACAAGGGCCACATCACTTATTAGTGCCTACCGCTCACGCCCACGCATTTAAAACCAGTTTGGCGGCGCTGCCTTACGAGGAAAGGGTGGATCAAAGGCGGCATGACGAAGAACAATTGGCTGAGAAAATTCGTCAAAACGAATTGCTGGCACAAAGGATGCGGGCAGAAGAGGAGCGGCTTGAAGAACGGCGCAAACGGGAAATTATCGCCCATAGGCACGACTATGCTAGAAATACATCCACGCAGCAATACAAAGTGGGTCGTGGGGAGAGTTTGACCTCAATAGCCAGAAAATACGGTACGTCGGTGGCAACCTTACGCCAAACCAACCATTTGGCAAGAAACAGCGTCAACGCCGGGACTTATTTGCGCGTACCTGTCGCAACAAGTCACGCTTCGGCCATCAAACAAATAACCAAAGTAGCTAAAGTCTCTGGTGGACAAGTTTATGTTGTCAAGAAAGGAGATACTTTCTTTAATGTATCAAAACGCTTTGCGGTTAGCCGAAACAATATTGCCGCCTGGAATGGTATGTCACCGGGCAGTAACCTCAAGCTGGGGCAAAAACTGGTTATAAAAAGTGGTGGACAACAACTTGCTTCCGCATCGCAAACCCGGCTGGTACGCTATACGGTAAAACGTGGCGACTCCCTGATGCAACTATCCAGAAAATTTGGTGTGCCAGTCGGTGATCTGCGTAAGGCCAATCCTGGCACTGGTAGAGGCTTACGCCCCGGTCAAAACTTGAAGATTTTAGTGGATAGCTCAGACCGTTCTACCTAGTTTTACCTGCGTACTTACCTTTTCTAAATCCTGAACCCCCGTTTTGCCGTTCAATACGGCAAGGCGGGTGGTTCGATGGCATTAAAAAACCAACCAAAAAAATATTTTCAAGAAACTGGTCTAAGCTTGTAAGACATTACAAAATTAGGTCAGAAGATGTCAGAACAGCAATCCAGCATTCTTATTGGTGATTTAACCGAAGTTCGCGGCAACGGGATGGAAGCGCGCATTGCCAAAGAGCATGCGAATGATCTGCCCATCATTACCATCGGCGGTGAAGAAATGCTCGCCGGACAAATTGGTTCTTATGTCGTCATCAAGCAAAATAAAATCAGTGTATTGGCGTTAATTTTCAAAACCTGGGGGAAAGATCATTTCGATACCTCGGATAGGCGCAAGACAGATCGCTTTATTTCTCTGGTTCCCGTTGGTGAAATTAATGCGGACGGTACCTTTGCCCGTGGTGTTCGTCATTACCCAACGCCTGGCGCTAAAGTTTATGCCGTCGGTCTTGAGGAAATTAATGCTATTTTCTCGAAATTTCGCGATTATAAATTCTTTATCGGTCAGTTAGCCTCCCACAAAGATTATCATTTAAGTCTTGATCCTCGGGCATTGTTCGGTCGTCATTTTGCCATTGTCGGGCAATCTGGATCCGGTAAGTCCTGGACTGTCACCAGCCTCATCCAGAATACGATTAAAGCGATGCCGAATTCGCATATCATCATGCTTGATTTACACGGCGAATATTGCTGGAAAGACCCGCAGGGCAGGGTGCATTCTGCTTTTCCCGATGACGTTGTGCAATATGTCGATGCCATGGAAATGGAAATGCCCTATTGGATGATGAGTTATGCCGAGTTGGTGGATTTGTTCATTGATCGCGATGACAAGGGTGCGACCTTGCAAATGTCATTCATGCGTGAAATTTTGCAGCAACTTAAGCGCAAAGAGGCTAAACGTATCGGTTTGCCGACTGTTTCCATCGACACGCCGTTGTATTTCTCCTTGGCGGAAATGTATGCCCAGTTCAAAGTGGCCAATGAAGAGCGAAAAGATTTTGGCAAAGTGACGGGCGCATTATTCGGTCAATTCGATGAGTTTCTCATCAGAATGCAAAGCCGGTTTAACGATGTCCGTTACGACTTTCTGCTCAAGCCCAAAATTCGCGACACATCGGAAAGTATGGCCGACATGTTGCGGCAATTTGTTGGTTTGGGCACGAAAAAAGCCAACATAACCGTCATTGACTTGAGTTCTGTGCCTACAGATGTGCGTCCCGCTATTTCGGCGCAGGTAGGGAGGTTGGCCTATGAGTTCAATTACTGGAACCCCAAGCGGCGTGAATTCCCGATTACCTTGATCTGCGAGGAAGCCCACGCTTATATTCCCAGGGAAAAAGGTGGGCAGTTTGAAGGTGCCAAAAGAATGATGGAGCGGATCGCCAAAGAAGGCAGGAAGTATGGCGTGTCAATCGGCGTAGTCAGTCAGCGGCCCACCGAATTGTCGGAAACGATGCTGGCGCAGTGCAGTTCCTTCATCTGCTTACGTACCACCAATCCTGATGATCAGGCCTATATCAAAGGGCTGGTGCCGGAAGCCGAGGGTGATTTGACCGACATTCTGACCTCATTAGGTCGTGGTGAGGCGCTGGTATTGGGGGAAGCGGCTCCGTTACCCACACGGGTGCAAATTTACCGTCCTAATCCAGAACCTAAAAGTAATGATGTCGATTATTTTACCAGTTGGCGGGAAGGCCCGACTGACCTGGATGTTGAAGAGATTGTGAATTTGTGGCGGACGCAGACACGGAAGTAGCGAACGGAAGAAGCTCTTGAGGTCGGCGTAAAGTCATATTTGGCATTTTAACTGAAGTTGGCAAAACAGAATTGCTGATCCGGCCTTATGGACTATTAACTCCCCCCGGCTTCGCTCAGGGAGCGTAGAGGTAACGTGCCCTGAGCGAAGCCGGGGGGTATGGGAACTACTTCGAATATTAAAAAGTCGGGTCTATAAAAATAGTTTTGAAATCTACAATTAGGCGTTAAGAAGATATAGGGATCTATTTTCAGCGAATTGCTGGTCATACTTAACGCTTACTGACATTCATACTGAGCCAATACCAACATAATGTTTGTACATTCAAGTGCTTGTTTATACATCATGTTAAATCCGCTTCGATCTTAAGGATGCCCCAATAACTTATCCATAGTTGATGCTCAAATTGAATAAACAGGCAGCGGTAAAAGTTGCACAACTTCAACAGTTGTTTGCCGCCAGCAAAGTATCATTGGTTACCAGCGTATTTCTCGCAATCATTCTTGCTTATATGCAGCGAGAAGTCATCGCTTTGTCAGTGGTTAATAGTTGGTTGTTGATAGTTATCTCGGTGGCTATTTGTCGAGTGATGCTTTATAAAGCGTATCAACGTATACCTATGGATAGCGTTGATACTATCAATACATGGCTAATCAGGTTTCGAGTTGGCGTTTTGGTGGGCGGTGTAGTGTGGGGAGCGGCGGGTTTCCTGATGTTTCCCGCTCATGATACCCGGCATCAGATGTTCCTGATCTTTATGTTGGCAGGTTTATCGGCTGGCGGTGTGGTTTCATTATCAGCTGATCTGGTCAGTTCTGTCATATTTTCATTTGCCACTCTCTCACCCATCGCAATTCGTTTTTTTGTTGCAGGTGATAGCTTGTCTGTGGCTATGGGAATGGCAGGGATATTGTATCTTGGCTACATGGTTATCAGCTTACGATATATCAATCAAACCATCACTGATAATGTCGTTTTACGTTTTGAAGCCCTTATACGTGAAGAAGCGATGAGAATAAACGAGGAACGTTATCGTTTGTTGTTGAATCATTCGCCTGTTGGCATATTTCATTATGACACCAATCTCTTCATTACTTATTGTAATGAACACTTCGCTGACATTGTGCATAATTCAATTGAAAATATTGTCGAGTCGGAGATGAGAACTGTTATGGATAAACCCATTGTCAGGGCTTCGATTAATGCCTTACAGGGTCAAATTGTCCAATACGACGGCAAATATAGACCCACTTTGGGCGATGACGACTTATGGATAGAAATGACTTGTGCGCCGTCGCGTGATGTAACAGAAACGATAGTGGGTGGTATCGCCATTGTTCGTGACATTACTAAGAGCAAGCAAGCTGAAGAAATGTTGCGTATTAACGCTATTGCGTTTGAAACCCAGTTAGCGATGATTGTCACTAAACCTAACTTTGTTATCCTGCGTGTCAACCGGGCGTTTACCCGGCTGACCGGCTACAGCGCCCAAGAGGTAATAGGCAAAACACCCGACATCCTCAATTCAGGACGTCATGACAAGGCATTTTTCCGGTTTGTATGGAAAAACCTGAAAAAATCGGGAAGCTGGCAGGGTGAAGTGTGGAATCAGCGTAAAAATGGCATGATCGATGCGGAATGGGTAGCAATTTCCGCCGTCACCACACCTGACGGAAGGATCACTCATTATGTTGGGACATTTTCCGACATTACCGAAAATAAGGATGCGATGGCCGAGATTCATCGTTTGGCTTATTATGATCCCCTTACCCATTTACCTAACCGCCGCCTACTACAAGACAGGCTGGGGCAAGAACTGAGCGCTTCCATCCGCAATGGCTTGCATGGTGCAATCTTATTCCTGGATCTTGATAACTTCAAGGCGCTCAACGACACAAGGGGACACAATGCCGGCGATAAATTATTGGTCGAAGTGGCTAGGCGACTGCGTTCTGAAGTGCGTGACTGCGATGTCGTCGGGCGCTTGGGCGGTGACGAATTTGTAGTCTTATTGGAAGACTTGAGTGCAGAGGCTGATGAGGCGGCTATGCAAGCTAAGGGAGTGGGAGAAAAATTGCTTGATGCGCTCGCTCGTCCTTATGATTTTGATGGCTATGAATTTCATTGCTCGACCAGTATTGGCATTCGTCTTTTTCGTGATCATGAGGCAGCTGAGGAATTACTCAGGCACGCTGACCTCGCGATGTATCAGGCCAAAACGGCGGGACGCAATATGTTGCGCTTCTTCGACCCCGCCATGCAGACGATGGTGACTGCCCGAGTTGAGATGGAGAAAGACTTACGGCGTGCATTGGAGCAAAATCAATTTATGCTTTATTTTCAGCCGCAGGTTTCCCGCGACCGGCATGTCGTCGGTGCCGAAGTCCTGCTATGCTGGCGGCATCCTGAAAGGGGTTTTGTTTTGCCCAACGAGTTCATACCATTGGCTGAGAAAACCAGCTTGATCCTTCCCATCGGTCAATGGGTTTTGGAAACCGCCTGCGCTCAACTGAAGGTTTGGCAAGCACATTCACAAGCTAAGCATTTGCAGCTTGCCGTTAATGTGAGTGCGCGCCAGTTCAGGCATCCTGATTTTGTCGTACAAGTGCGGGAGACCATTAGCAGCAACGGGATTAAAGCCGATCTGCTAAAACTTGAACTGACGGAAAGTCTCGTGCTTGACAATATCAGTGATACTCTCCATAAAATGCATGAGCTTAGGAAAATCGGCGTACGATTCTCCTTAGATGATTTCGGCACAGGTTATTCATCGTTTTCTTACCTGACGCGGTTGCCATTCGATCAATTGAAGATCGACCGATCATTTGTGAGTAATATCGGTGTTAAAACCAGGGACGCAATTATCGTGCAAACCATTATAGGGATGGCCAGCAACTTGGGGATAGAGGTGATTGCAGAAGGCGTTGAAACGGAGGCGCAATACGCCTTCCTTGAGCAACATGGTTGCCCTGCTTATCAGGGCTATCTATTTAGCAGACCTGTTCAGATCGAAAAGTTTGAACAGTTATTTTTGGTTTAGGGCTAGCCGCAACTGGCCCTAGTTTCCAACTAAAGCGTAATAACCAAAGGACGTTGCGCCGCTTTGCCAGTCGAGTTCGATTAAAAATATTATCTGAACCCTTCTTGTCATTATGCTTCATTTTATATTGATCACATTTTCATTCGGTGCATTACGCTATCGCTAATGCGACTGACTGCCTTTCAGCTAGGTAGTTATACCTATATTGTTTCGCATCTAAATTCGATATGCTAGGGAGGGGCGAAAGGTAGCATCGCAGTTTCATACCCCCCTTCATTCCGATAATTAATTTCAATTTAATTGCTTCTTAAGGAGATGAATAATGATTAAAAAACTATTTCCGATCATGCTGCTGGGCTTTGCCTTGTCCAGCCAAGCCATGGGGACAAGCTATACCTATAAAATTATTGACCCTCCGGCGGGGTCAATTGATATTTTGCCTAACCGGATGAATAACAATGGCCAGGTCGTTGGCACTTACATTGATAGCACAAATAAATGGCACGGCTTTGTTTATTCGAACGGTGTCTTTACGTCAATAGATGTTCCCGATGCCGGCTATACAAATGTAAAAGACATTAATAACAACGGCCAGTTGATTGGCGAATATAGCAATTCAACGTATGGGCATACACACGGCTTCTTAAACAAAAATGGCGTTTTCACGACGATTGATCTGCCTGATTATCAGTCAACAGCGCTTAAGGCCATCAACGACAGCGGCCAAATCCTAGGTTATGGC
>JABFQX010000009.1 GCA_013141505.1 Methyloglobulus sp. | reverse complement strand
GGTTAATGGCAAAGTTAACTTGCCTTAACCCGGTTAAATTCCCGTTTTCCTGCAAGAAAATGGGAACAATAGCGGTAGTCCTTATCGCTAAACTTTTGTCAATGGCTGTTGGGATGGATTGCATCCCGGCGGCCATTGCATTTTTGTTGGTTTTTAGTGCTGCCACCTACTATGGGTTCTGGTTGGCGGCAAGCTCGGATAATTTGGACTGCGCATAAGTCCGTATCGTTTTGTCGCCATCATTTAGCGCCTGTTGCAAGAAGGCTGGGCTATTGATGGTGCTCTCAAGTATCGCCATCCTGACCGACACGTTTTTATCAGCGAATGCTTGCTGTAGTGCATCGTTTGCGTCTTCACCTTCGCGCTGTGTCAATGCCTTAACCGCCGCTATTTTTACGTTGGTATCTTTGTCGCCAAGCGCCTCTTCCAAGGTTTTCCGTACAGCAGGGTCATTGCCCACGCTCCCGGCAAGATTAGCGATAGCATCACCACGCTGCACTGGATCATCAGATTTCGCTTGCTCTATAAGCTGGTCGGTTTGCTCAAGCATTTCTTGTGTTGGTTCGCGCTGTTTTGGGTCTAGCGGAATAATGGTTGCTTTTGCCACGGGGGCTTGCTGTAGTGCAGCGGCAACTGCCTGACAATTGTCTACACAGGTACCCACCAGCCAAAATTCAGCAGGCTTGTTGTTTTCGGCCGGTTTGGCAATCATGCTGAACTGTTTGCCGACGAGGCAATCCATGATTTGGCCGACGGTTGCACCTTTGCAGGTGGCTGTTACCGGCGCATCGGACAATTTGGAGTAATGAATCAGCGCGCCGGTTTTTTTGGCGATTTCATCCAGGATTTGGCTTAACGGTGTCCCTTTAGCTTCTAACTGAAGATGAGGTTGCTTTTGCTGGTTTGAAATTAGCTCAATGACCGAGCTACTTGGCTTTAGGTTACTGGCTGCTATCGGCTTTGATAATCCGGCCTTGCTGTAGCTGACGAAAATGACAAAAACGAAAAACAAAAAATCACTACATTTTTGAGAAGAGGCCATATCCTATCCATACAAATAAAATTGCATAAATCAGCAATGAGCAGGTTGTTCCCTGATCAATGCCAATGGTTAGTGGTGTCTCGTTTACGCGCTTATCCTTTGCGGATAGCTGTCCCCCGTCGTCGTTGGCAACGATGGGTGTAAACCAAACCCCGTTTTCCTCTCTCTTAAAATTTCGGTACTGCTTTTTTGTTTTTTGGGTGGAACTATTTTTTGTTGCGGCGGAGTTTAGGCACTGAAATAGTGCCTTGTCAAATAAACTTTTGCCATTAAGTGCCATTTTTTGCACGCCCGCCCTTCATTTCTCGGAGGGTGGGGGGTAGATGTTTTTTGTCGTACCTATTTTTGCGAAGCCTTGTTATTTATAGCTTTCAGCCGATTTTACCCGCACTTTTCTGGGCGTGTTTTTGGGTCTAAACAAGCAACCTGGAGGTGCGACAATTTGACGCACCCCTAGGTTTGTATTTAGCTATTTTTGTGTTTAGTTCTTTCTGGTTTTACGGGTCGTTTTTTGGATAAAGCCGTTGAAGGAATCAGTCATTCGTTAACGGTTGTCTGTTGATCCACCGGGCGAGATAGTCAATGCGCCTATGGTCACACCAATGTCAATGCCGCGACCGACACCGGACAGCGCCAATGATATAACCCCACGGGTCAGAACTTGCCCATCAGCGGATTTGGTCGCGCCAGCGTGGCCTTCCAACGCAGCGAACGTGCCATAAATTTCGTTGATGTCCTTAACTGCGGTAAATACTCCAGTGCCTTCTATTTCGGATCGGCCAATAGTAAAACCGATACTCTTGGAGGCCAGCTTGACCTGGGCTTGCTGGCCGTTGTTACACTTGATAAATCCAGCCCCGTCATACTGTTTGTAAACAAGTGACCAGCCGCTGAGCTTGTAAGCCATTGAGCAGGTTGTCGAAGCGCTCGCTGCTTGTGCGGGTGCCGCAATTACCCCGCCTATGCAAGCGATAACCGATGCTAACAGTAATGACTTTTGACGAAATTGGTTAAGCATGTATCTTTTCCTCGAAGTGAGTCTATAAAATTTAGCCGGATTGTTGCATACCGGGATGTAAATTGGAATAGGGATAAAGCCAATTGAATTTGTAGAAGTGGCTATTCGCGCAATTGTTGACCTTGTTTGTCTTAAATAAAAAATTGTTTTTAATCAATTGCTTGTCAGGTTTTATCAAATTACTCTGTCCTTAGGTTCCTGCCCAGCAAAGAAAGTGGCAATGTTGTCCAGTACCCGATCACCCATCGCAACGCGGGTTTCTTCGGTGGCGCTGCCCAAATGCGGTAATAACGCCACATTATCCAATTCCAGAAATCCTGGGTCGATACTCGGTTCACCTTCGTAGACATCCAGGCCCGCGCCAGCAATCCAGCGTTCTTTAAGTGCCTTAATCAAGGCTTTGCTATCGACCACATCACCTCTTGCGGTGTTGATAAGGTGTGCGGATGGTTGCATGAGTTTCAGGCGGTGTTCATTAATCAGGTGCTTGGTGGCATCACCGCCGGGGCAATGTAAAGAGACAAAGTTGGCTTGCGCCAGCAATTCTTCAACTGAGGCACATTGCGTGGCCTGTAGCCCGTCAATTATGCCTTGCGAAGGCGGATAGGGGTCGGTAAATAGGATTTTCATGCCGAAACCATGATGCGCCTTAAGCGCCATCGTCTGGGCTATACGACCAAAGCCGATTAAGCCCAAGGTTTTGCCGGTCACTTTCTGCCCTAGCATGTGTGTTGGCCGCCAGCCCGTCCATTGTTGGTTACGGACTAACCTATCGCCTTCTGATGCCCGACGTGCCGACATTAATAGCAGTAACATGGCAATATCCGCCGTACAATCAGTCAGTACGTGTGGAGTATTGGTAACGACAAGCCCTTCGTTTTTTGCGGCGTTGATGTCGATATTGTTATAACCAACCCCAAAATTACCGATGATTTTGGCGCGTTTGTTGGGGATGCTGAGAATGTCGGCAGTAATCGGGTCGGTCACTGTCGGCAGCAACGCATCGGCGGTTTGCAAGGCGGCTTTGAGTTCATCCGCTGTCATTGGCACATCGGTTTCGTTTAATTGCACATCATAAAGCGCTTTAAGCCGGGCTTCGACTTCAGAAGGCCATTTACGGGTGACGATAACTTTAGGCTTGTTCATTTTTACAATTTATGGCATGAAAAATAATATGTTAACGTGAAAGTTATCATTCAAAGATGCAAACCGCACTCGGTTTTAGGTTTGCCCAACCAGCGACCACTACGACCATCGCCTTTTACGGTGCAATGTGTACAGCCGATTGAAGAATAACCTTCGTTCACCAAAGGGTGAAACGGCAATTTATGTTCAAGGATGTAAGCATCACGCTCTTCACGCGATACGTCAATCATCGGATTAAATTTGATAATACCCCGGCGTTCTTCAAAAATAGCCAAACCCGCGCGGTGGTCGGTCTGCCAACTCATCAGGCTGGACATCCAGATGTCGTAATTCGGTTTGATAGCTTCTAGGGCGCTAATCTTATTGATCGAACAACAAAAATCCGGATCCTTTTCATACAGCTTTTCTTTTACGCTGTATTCATGTTGGTAGCTATCCGCTTTTAAATCTTCGACTTTCAGATGGTATAGGCCAATGAGGTACTCACGGTACAATAAGGTTTCTACAAAATGAAAACCGGTATCTATGAAGAATATCACCTGTTCTGGACGAAAACGGGAAATGATATGTAAAAAATAAGCTGAGGTTGCCGCAAAAGAAGAGGTCACCATAACTTTTTCGGGCTTGAAATCTTGATAAAGCCGATGCAACCGCTCTTCAAAATTGAGCGGTTGATATTGGTCATTTAACTCAGCTATTTGTTTAACGCTTAAGCCTGCGCTATTGCTGACGTTTTGGGTTATTTCTGCGGTTTCGGACATTTCTGTGGACAAGTCATGAATTTAAGAAAAATAAGTAGCCTGAATGGGACGCGTAACACGGGAATTTGTTCCCGTATTACGTTGCACTTCATAAGGCTACTTGCTGCTTGTTTTTGCCTTGTACCTGAATTATTTCGCCGTCGCCCGATAATATTCAATCGCAGCCGCAACACCGCTACCCGGCTTAATATCAAAACTATTGTCCAGCAATGCCATTTCAACACCGGCAATCGCGCCCAGCATAGACACATCATTCATATCGCCGACGTGTCCGATACGGAAGGCCTTACCAGCCAGTTCGGATAAACCTGCACCCAAGGAAATATTGTATTTGCTGAATGCGGTGCTGATGACATGACGGGCATCTTTGTCTTCAGGGACGACAATAGCGGTGACGGTATCGGATTCAAAGCCAGGTTGTGCACATTGCTTTAAGCCCCAAGCAGCAACGGCCTTGCGGGTGCCTTCCGCCAAACGGTGATGGCGGGCATAGACATTTTCCATGCCTTCTTCCAGCAACAAATCCAGGGCTTTACGCAAGCCGTACAAGATGGGCAGGTTAGGGGTGTAAGGCGTGTAGCCATCTTTGTTGGAATTCATTTGGTCGCGCAAATCCAGGAAGCAACGCGGGTAGGTGTTGGTTTCGGTGGCTTTTAAGGCTTTTTGGCTGAAAGCCAAAAACGCACCGCCAGCTGGCAGCATAAAGCCTTTTTGTGAACCGCTGATCGCACCGTCCACACCCCATTCGTCCATGCGAAAATCCAGGCTGGCGATGGAGCTTACGCCATCAACAAACATTAATGCTGGATGTAAGGCCGCATCCATCGCTTTACGAACGCCTGCTATATCGCTAGTTACACCGGTAGCGGTTTCGTTATGCGTTGCCAATACGGCTTTGATTTCGTGCGCGGTATCTTCTTTAAGACGCGCTTCGAGTTTATCCAAGGGAATGCCTTTGCCCCAGGTTTCTTGATGGATTTCGACATCAAAACCCAATCTCTTCGCCATTTCCGCCCATAAATGACTGAATTGACCAAAGCGATAAATCAGGACTTTGTCGCCCGGATTTAAGCAGTTGGTTAGTGCAATCTCCCAGCCAGCCGTGCCGGTGGCCGGAAAAATAAACGCTTGCCCCGTTTCGGTGCGGAAAATCTTTTTCAGGTCTTGCAACAGCGGAGTCAGCAGTTTGGGGAAAATGGGCGAGCGATGATCTTCCATTGCAATATGCATTGCATTAAGGATTTCATTGGGTACGTTAGTTGGGCCTGGGATGTAAAGATGGTTGCGACCAGCCATGGATTTGCCTCGAGTAGTAGTTGAATAGGATTTAAAAATATTTGCAAACTGGGATATTTTGCTGGCGTTATCCGCTATTAAATTAGCTGAAATCCGACTTTTTCCAGTGATTAGCTAATAATGATGACATAGCATAAAATAATCGGCAATCACCCGTACGTTAAAAATTGACTTTACTGGTACGAAAAGTAAAATGGCGGGTTGATTTTGGTGAGGATTTTACGGCATTTGCCGCCAAGCCATGCCGCCGATAGCCCCATTAAATACTTTAGGAATGCAGTAATGAGTCACACCTTATACACAGCGTCGGTGCAACGCGTCCAGCGCAGTGAATTAGCGGTTCCAGGATCAAACCCTGACATGTTTGAAAAAGCGCTAAAAAGCGGTGTGGATTTTGTCTTTCTTGATCTGGAAGATGCGGTTGCACCTGATGATAAACTGCAAGCCAGAAAAAATATTATCGAAGCAATTAATGATTTGGACTGGAAAGGTCACGGCATTACCGTGTCTGTCCGCATCAATGGCTTGGATACGCAATTTATGGTGCGCGATGTGGTTGACCTGGTTGAGCAAGCCGGTGCAAAAATCGACACTATCCTGATTCCTAAGGTAGGTGTTTATGCGGATGTGTACATGGTTGAAGCCATGTTAAACCAACTGGAAATGCAACAAGGCTTAAAAAATAACATAGGTATTGAAGCCCTGATTGAAACCGCGCTGGGTATGGCAAATGTTGAAGATATCGCTCGTAATGGTGCATGTGGCAGATTAGAATCCTTGCATTTTGGCGTTGCCGATTATGCTGCCAGTAACCGGGCACGGACAACCAACATCGGTGGTTTGAATCCTGACTACCCTGGCGACCAATGGCATGCCGCCATTAGCCGAATGACTGTCGCCTGCCGTGCTTTCGGTTTACGGCCTATCGACGGGCCGTTTGGTGACTTTAACGACCCTGAAGGTTTTAAGCTGGCTGCCAAACGCGCTGCAGCATTAGGTTGTGAAGGCAAATGGGCAATTCATCCTTCGCAAGTCGCATTGGCTAATGAAGTGTTCACGCCACCTGTTGCCGAAGTTGAGAAGGCACAACGTATTTTAAAAGCATTGCAAGAAGCTGCGGCGCAAGGTAAAGGTGCTGCAGCGCTGGATGGTCGATTAATTGATGCGGCTTCGGAGCGCATGGCAAATAATGTCGTTCGTGCCGCTGAGGCTATTGCCGCAAAAGCTAAATAATTATTGGAATAACAACGGAGATGTTGTGGATATTCATGAGTATCAAGCAAAAGAGTTACTGAGTGGCTACGGCGTAAAAATGGCTGAAGGCGGCTTGGCGTATAGTCCCGAAGATGCTGTACAACGCGCACGGGACATCGGTGGGCATATCTGGGCAGTCAAAGCACAAATTCATTCTGGTGCACGCGGTAAAGCTGGCGGCATTAAAATCTGTAAAACGCATGATGAAGTTTCTGCTGCCGCAGAAGAGCTGCTTGGTAAACGGTTGGTCACCCATCAAACCGGTTCCGCTGGCAAAGTATGCTCAAGGTTATATGTTGAAGCCGGAACAGAAATCGCCAAAGAATTGTACTTCTGCTTTCTGGTTGACCGTAGTTCAGAACGTATCGTCATGGTCGGTTCTGCCCAAGGTGGCATGGAGATTGAAGAGCTGGCACTAACAAATCCAGATGCCATCACCAAAATTTATATCGAACCCGCCGTGGGTATCCAGGATTATCAGGCTCGTCAAATGGCATTTGCCCTCGGTTTAGATACAGAAATCATGAGCCACGCAGTCAAAACCATCAGGGGTTGCTACCGCGCCTTGCGTGAGCTGGATATTAGTATGCTGGAAATTAATCCGCTGGTCGTGACCAATCATAACGAGCTGATTGCATTGGATGCAAAGATGAGTTTCGATGATAACGCATTGTTCCGTCAGCCAAAAATTTCTGAATTACGCGACAAAACTCAGGAAGATCCGCGAGAAATGGCTGCTGCTGATCGCGGCTTAAGTTATGTGGGTTTGGATGGGGACATCGGCTGCATGATTAACGGTGCAGGATTGGCGATGGCGACGATGGACATGATTAAGTTGGCAGGTGGCGAACCGGCCAACTTTTTGGATGTCGGCGGCGGAGCCTCCGCAGAGCGCACGGAAAAGGCATTCCGCTTAGTTTTAGCCGATGAAAATGTGAAAGCCATGTTGGTCAATATTTTTGCAGGTATCAATCGCTGCGACTGGATTGCCGAAGGTGTCGTACATGCGGTACGAAAAATCGACATGAAAATTCCGCTCATCGTTCGCTTGTCCGGCACGCATGTGGAGGAAGGCCGACGCATTATCGCCGAAAGCGGCTTACCGATTATTACTGCCGACACACTGGCGGAAGCGGCTGAAAAAGCGGTGCAAGCGCGTAACGAAGCCGTTGCAAAAGGGGGATGCTAAGTGGCTATTTTAATCAACGAAAACACCCGTATTATCGTCCAGGGCTTTACCGGCAAAATCGGCACTTTCCATGCTGAAGATATGATGAAGTACGGTTCTAAAGTCGTCGGTGGCGTGACACCTGGTAAAGGTGGACAGAAACACTTAGGGTTACCTGTATTTAATACCGTCAAAGAAGCTGTACAGGAAACTGAGGCTGATGCCAGCATTATCTTTGTGCCACCTGCGTTTGCGGCTGATTCCATTATGGAAGCGGCGGATGCGGGGATAAAATATTGCGTGGCGATTACCGATGGTATCCCGACGCAGGACATGATGACGGTCAAAAATTTCCTGCGCCGTTTTCCTGATGACAAGCGCATGATTTTGACGGGGCCTAACTGTGCAGGTACGATTAGCCCTGGGCGTTCGATGCTGGGCATTATGCCGGGGCATATTTACATGCAGGGTAATGTTGGTATCGTAGGTCGTTCTGGTACTTTAGGTTATGAAGCAGCGGCGCAAATGAAAGCCTTGGGGATTGGGGTCAGCACCTCGGTTGGTATCGGTGGCGATCCTATTAACGGCAGCGCACACCAAGTCATCCTGGCTAAATTCGAGCAAGATCCAGAAACGAAAGTCATCATGATGATTGGTGAAATCGGTGGCCCACAAGAAGTGGAAGCAGGGATTTATGCGAAAGCCAATATGACCAAGCCTGTTGTCGCTTATATTGCCGGATTGACTGCGCCCGAAGGCCGTCGCATGGGCCATGCCGGGGCAATCATCTCCTCGGCCAGTGAAGGTGCTGCTGAAAAAGTCGCCATGCTGAAAGATTTGGGCATTACTATCTGCCCAACACCTGCGGCGATGGGCGAGACTATCGCTAAAGTGTTGGCTAAGCTCTGAGTAATTTGTGAATCGGTGAGAAACACCGATTCGGTTTAACTGTTGTCCCGCGGCCTAGATTAATTCAATTTATGCTGTTGCCAGGGTTCATAACTTTCTAGGCAACTGAAAATGTTTTAAATGGTAATTACCGGGCGGGGGGGCAAACAGGCAAGTTAATTTGTGTAACTGCCTGTAAATCCATTGCTAATCTTCACCAACCCAATCCGTCAAAGCCTCGATGATGCTTTTTGCCTGGTCTTTGCTGGAAATGTTGAACTTGGATTTTTGCCGATATTCGCCGTTTTGTTTTTGATAGCGGCGGATGGTGTATTTATCCGGCCCATACTCGCCTTTAGCGTTGTTCCAGTCCTGATAACGGAACAATAATGTTGCCCAGGCACCTTTAGTCAACACTTTTTTGTCCAGTTCTTTAACCGTTTGAATACCGCCGTCTTCATAGTTTACGGTTAATTCGTCTACTGTTTCTGCCATTCGCTTGCCTAATTATTTATTTTATTTACCAAAAAACTGTCCAAAACCTCGGCTACCTTCGCCGGTTTTGATTGTTTGTACAACCTTTAAATTTCTGCCATCGATAACCGAGACGTTGCTGTCAAACCAGTTTGCCACATAGACATATCGGTCGTCAGGGTGGGTGCTGATGCCTTCAGGTTTTTCGCCAACGGGTATTAAACCGATTTCTGTCAATGATTCCGTATCAATCACTGACACGGAGCCGTCATCTTGATTAGTCACAAACAGGCGGCTATCGTTAAGTGCCAATGCCGTCGCATAGGGGAGTGCTTTCACTTTTACGGTCGCAATCGCTTTCATTGCTGCTGTTTCAACAACCGTAATATCATCGCTTTTTACGTTTGCCACATACAGGCGGTCGCCCCGAGTGTCGAGCGTGAAGCCAAAAGGATGTTCGCCAACTTGCACCGTCTTAACAACTGCATTTTTTGCAATGTCTATTTTGGAGACTGAATTATCAAGACGATTGGCGACATACAACCAGCGGTTGTTGGGGCTAACCATCAAGCCGGACGGCGATTGACCGACAGCAATTGTGGTGATTATTTTAAGGTTCTCGGAATCAATAACCGCAACCGTGTGGTTATACCAGTCCGCGACATAGATATGTTTGCCATCTGGGCTGGCGGCTATACCTAAGGAGCCTTCGCTGACTTTTACTGTAGCGCTGACTTTACGTTGCTTTGTATCGATAACCGCAAACCCGGAAGCCTCCGGCGTACTCACATAAACTTTACTGCCATCGGGCGAAACCGCTATACCCGCCGGTTTGCCTTTAACGCTAATCGTATCCTCCACTTTGCCTGTTTGGCTATCAATGATGGATACGGTGTCATCCAGCTGATTGCTGATGTAGGCAAAAGGTGCCGCCGCCAATTGTGATACCCAAAGGACGACAGCCAGATTAATGGCGACCGTCAGGTATTTGGGGTTTAGCACCTGATTGCCCTTATAAAAAGACGATTATTTTTCGGCGAGTGTTTTCAGATTTTCTAAACCTGCTTTAAATACGCCTTTTACCGCTGTGTTAGCGGCATCTTCGTTCATTTCTGCGGGTGGGTTGTTATTAGTGTACGCACGGTAAAAACCGGCTTTCCATTTAACCACTGTGGTTTCGCCTTTGGCTTCAAGGTCGATGCTGGCAGCATAGTTATCTACCGGTAGTGCAGGGACATTTACATCAGCACCTGAATGATTAATGGTTTTTGCGGTGCTCATTTCGGTAATCTTATAAGCATACGACATCTTGCCTTCATCGTACTTTTTTAGTTCTTCGGTAATGGTGCCGCCATCTTGTAGCGTTAATACACGGGTCGAACCTTCAGTATTACCGCCTTTTACGGTGGTGCTTTTAACCGGAGGTAACCACGACATATCGCCATAATCTTTGATAATGCCCCAAACTTTTTGGGCTGGCGCGTTAATGGTGATTTCTTCGTCCACTTTTTGACGTACCGGGCCGTGGGCTTGGGCGACAGCCACAAACAAGAATGGTAAAAATGGGATACACAGGTAAGACTTCTTCATAATTGTTTCCTTAAAGGGATCGTGAAAAACACAGGGATTATAATATGAAGGCTTTACGATGCAAGTAAATTGGCTAATATGATTTTACAGGCACATTAAATAGCATTCTTGATTATAAACGAATTAGAAAGGCGAAAGGGCACGCCAACAATTATTAGTTAACGGTGAAACTTTCTCCGCAACCGCAACTGCCCGTAACATTCGGGTTGTTGAACTGGAACGCTTCATTAATGCCTTCCCTGCGGTAATCAAGCTGAATGCCATCTATAAATGGTAAGTCTTTGTTATCCACAATGACTTTAACGCCGAAATCTTCAAAAACCGAATCCTCTGCAGTCAATGAATCCGAATAATCGAGCGTGTACGCATAACCGGAACAACCGGATTTTCTGACACCCAGTTTCAAACCAATGCCTTTGCCGCGTTTTGCCAATTGCTTTTGAATTTGACGAGCCGCACTTTCTGTTAATGATATTGCCATAAAAATACCTCTTAATCTGGGTTGATCAGATTTTTTAATAGTTCAATAAATTGATTGATTTCCGCTTTTGTGTTGTCTTTTCCAAAGCTGACACGGATTGCGCTTTTGGCAAGTTCCGGTGTTACGCCCATTGCTGCCAATACCGGGCTGGGTTTGCCGCCGCCACTGGCACAAGCCGAACCGCTGGAGACTGCCACACCTTTCTGATCAAGCTTCATCAGCAGCATTTCGCCATCCATGCCTTCGATGCCGAATTGTACCGTATTCGGCAATCGTTCAGCATTTTTCGCAAAGATGAAAATACCTGGAATGGTCGCCAGGTGATCTTCCAAAAGAGTTCTCAGCTTTAGGGAATGTTCCGCTCGTTGGGCAAGTTCTAATCTTGCAAGTTCCGCCGCTTTACCAAAACCGATTATAGCGGGGACATTTTCCGTTCCAGCCCTAAAACCTTGCTGTTGTCCGCCACCTAAAAGCATCGGTTTAAGGCTAACGTCTTTATCAAAAATTAACGCCCCACAACCTTTAGATCCGTAAATTTTATGACTGGACAGACTCATCATATTCACGCCCAACTGATTAAAATCAATTGGAATTTTACCCAAAGCCTGCACGGCATCGGTGTGAACGAGAATCCCTTTATCCCTTAGCTGATGGGCGTAATTGGCAACATTCTGGATAACGCCGGTTTCGTTATTTGCCAGCATGATTGAAACTAGGGTTGGTTTGAATTTGATGATTTTATCAAGTGCTTGTTGTGTAACAAGGCCGTTATGATCAACAGCGATTAACTTTAGGTCGTGACCTTGATGAGACAGATTTTCGGCGGGTTCGCTGACGGAAGGATGCTCAATCGTTGAGACAGCCAATGCTGCTTGAGGCTTAATCGCTGTCAAAGCCAGGTTATTTGCTTCTGTACCGCCGCTGGTGAAAATAACTTGCGTAGGTTGTACGCCAACCAAAGCAGCCACTTGTTCTCGCGCAGAATCCATTGCGCTCCTTACAATGCGGCCTTGTCGATATAAACTGGAAGGATTGCCATAAAATGTCTTCAGGAATGGCAACATGGCTTCAAGCACCCGATCATCAATCGGCGTAGTGGCGTTATGGTCGAAATAGATCATGTTGCTAGTTATCCAAATGCTCGTTGCTCGTTCCCAAGCTCCGGCTTGGCCAATTATACGGGAAGCTCTAGCTTCATAATCTTTGAAGCCCAGTTTTACCTAATTAAGCCCGCAAAAACCCTAACTCAAACACTTGTTGTTGCAGTTTGTCGCTCAAGGCTTTGTCTGCCGTTTCAAACGGCTTGAAATCAATGGCTACGTAATCGCCGCTGGCATTACGCGCTTTCAGCGCATTGCGGATTTGATACCAGCCCAATATTAAGAAAGAGAGTAGAGGTTGAGAGCCAACCCCTACTCATAAAAACCATATCATCAGTATATTTACCCAATTGCCGTATTAACTGGCGATCAGGGTAAAATTAAAGCGTTCTTCAACAACTTGTTGATACTCAATGCCAAAACAAACGGCAATCAATAGACTGTAGTCGCCAGGTACTGCGTTTGCGGTTTTCAATACAACTTCACGGCTTACGCTACGATCATCCTTACCTGTTGGGTCGCATACTTCCAGATCACCGAAGCAGATCTGAGCGTCAGGCTTGAGCAGTATAGAGGGAGTTCCATCTGGCAATTTTTCTACAGGCATGCCGTTCTTATGGACTACAACGCCAATAATCACAGTGACATCTTTGAGAACAACATTAGTATAGGGATTTCGCGCCTCTATGCACAGTACTTCGAAATCTTCGGATTCAATCTGGTCTTTGTTGCTGTCACCCCATTTGATATGAAAACAGGGGCGAAGTTCTGGTAGTTTTGCAGGAGCGCAACCTGGTGCGCCCGTTGATGCACAGATTATGTTTTCCAATACCGTTTGAAATCCACCGAGACTAGCAACAGGGTTGACAAAAGCTTGCCCACCAGTATTAGTTGCAACGCGTGCATATTCCGCTTGTGTAGCTGCACCAATGCCTGTGCCCGCATAAGTGAAAACCTTGGCAGTAGCAGCGTTGGCGGCGTTGATGGCATTAGTGGCTTCGCTTACATCGGCTGCATCCTGGGGGTCACCGCCCTCAAGGCCTTCATCGCTTAAATAAAAAATAGCGCGTTGCGCTCCTGCCCGCCAGTCGAAAAATTTGGCGAGGTCTTCTATCCCACGGGCACCGTTTTCTTGTGGGTCGCCGGCTCCTCCAAGGCTCAACAAGCTAGCAACAGGAACACCCTTTCCGGTTAAATAAGTTTCCAGTGTCGTTGTGAATTTAGTTCCAATCCATATGCCACTCAAACCTAAGTATTCGACGCGCAAATCACCAGCGCATTTTTTCTTAGCGGCGGTCACTGCCGCATCGGCAGCATTACTCAGCCCTGTAGCCTCGTCGCTCATGGAACCGCTGGTATCTATTAAGATAACCAAATCGACTTTTTGGGCGCTTGGAACACCCCCACCGCAGGGGTGTAAACTGTCAATATCAAGAACTTTTTGTGAACAATTTTTCTCAATATAAGCATTAGCTAAAGTTTCTAGCCGAGCGCAGTCAATTGAGCCTGTTATGGGTTTCCCTGGCGCTTGCGCCGGGCCTGTTAAGAATTGAACAGCTTTGAGAATTTTGGGATCTGATTTATCTTTATTTGCCATGACACACAACCTCATAGTTTGTTAAATTGACCCTGGGCAGGAACAGTAACCAGCTAGTAATTAGCTGGTTACTACTCAGGTGGTTTAGGTTCAATAGTAGGACAGGATACTTGTAGAATTCTCGATCCAACATTGAGCCTTGCTAAAGTGTATGCATCTACGGGAATGATATCTGTTAACTTTTCCACCAGGACATTGTGAAGAAATCCACTTTTAGCTCGCTCTCAACTCTAGCTTGGCTCATTCCCAAGCCCCTGCTTGCTTTATTTGGCTTGAAGCTAGAGCTTCAAGTTAGGAGTTCCCAAGCTGGAGCTTGGGAACTAGCATTACTTATATCACCCTATCTTTTCCCGCTTCGCTGAACCATCCGCAATTTGGCAATCATCCAATGAACACATGGGGGTTTTCGCGCAGTTAATACCCGCTTCATTGATAGCTTTTTGCATGGCTGCTATTTGTTCATCAAGCGAATGGATATGGTCGAGCATGTGGTTGATGGCGTAAGCGACGGGATCGGGCATGTCGGATGTTGCACCATAGGCATCAAAACCCATTTTGGTGGCGATTTTGTCACGCTCAGTTTGTTTTTTCTGCGCTTCGGGTTCCTTTGCTAATTCTGGATTGCTGTCCAGCCAGCCATATTGCGGTTTGTCTGCTTTGGCTTGCATATCAATGACGTGACCTGGAATTCCGACGACGGTTGCACCCGCCGGTACGGCTTTAAGGATCACTGAGTTTGAACCAATACGCGCTCCTGCCCCGATTTCAATTGGCCCCAAAACTTTAGCGCCTGCGCCAATCACCACGCCATCATGTAGGGTAGGGTGGCGTTTACCTTTGTTCCAGGTTGTTCCGCCTAGCGTTACGCCATGATAAAGGGTGCAATCGTCACCAATCACGGCGGTTTCTCCGATCACCACGCCCATGCCGTGGTCGATGAAGAAACGCCGTCCGATTTGTGCGCCGGGATGGATTTCAATGCCCGTCAACCAACGGCTGACGTGAGAAATAAACCGTGCCAGCCATTTGAATCCGGCATTCCAAAGCGTATGGCTAATCCGATGGATCAGTACCGCATGAAATCCGGGGTAAGCTGTCACCACTTCCAACACCGATTGTGCGGCGGGATCGCGGCCAAATACACAGGCAATATCTTCTTTTATCCTTTCTAACATTATTAGCTCCGCTTGGTTTTAGCTTTATTGCCTTGCGACATCCTCAAAATACCCCTGAGAATATCCAGCTCCTTGGTATCCAGGTGTACCCGGTTATAAATTCGGCGCAATCGCCGCATGATTGAATTTGATTGGTCGGGCTGCATAAAGTCAATATCAACTAAAGCCTGATGCAGATGACCATAAAAAGATTCCATTTGTTCAGCCGTTGCCAAGGGAATGTCGCCTTTATCGCCCACGCGGCTGTTTTCCTGAACTCCCGCTGCTATAAATAGCTCATAGCAAACGACTTGCACGGCAGCAGCAATATTTAAGGAGCTGTATTCACTGTTACAGGGAATCCTGAGCAAAAAATGGCACAAGTCCAATTCATGATTTTTTAAGCCCGAATTTTCCCGACCAAACAGGATAGCGACTTTATTGCCGGGTTCATTGATGACGACTTTCTCCGCGCATTCACGCGGCGTTAGTTCAGGCCAACTAATCGTGCGGCAACGGGCACTTGCTCCCAACACCAACTGGCAATCGGCTATCGCTTCCGGCAAAGTCGGATACACCTTGGCGGCAGCTAAAATATCATCAGCGCCCGAAGCCCGTGCCGTGGCATCGGCACTAGGGAAAACTTTAGGATTGACCAGGCACAGGTTATCCATAGACATATTTTTCATCGCCCTGGCAACTGCGCCGATATTGCCGGGGTGCGAAGTTTCGACCAGAACAATCTTAATGTTTGATAACAATGCCGCCTCTGCCTAAAAAAATAGCCAAGTTTAACAAAAGATTTGTTATTCTAACCGTGTTTTCTAACTGCTCATTATACAATCTAGCCATGCAACCTATGCTCAATACTGCCATTCGTGCTGCCCGCAGCGCTGGCGACCTTATCCTCCGTGCTTCCGACAATGTCGGTCAGCTCCGTATCGACCAAAAAGGTAAAAATGACTTCGCCAGCGAAGTTGACCGCGCAGCAGAACGGGAAATCATCAACATTATCAGGACGGCTTACCCGGACCATGCCATTCTTGCCGAAGAAAGTGGACAACATAAAGGCAACGATTTCGTCTGGGTGATCGATCCCTTGGATGGCACCACCAACTTCCTACATGGTTTTCCACAATATGCCGTATCCATTGCCTTGAAATATAAGGACAAGCTGGAAGTTGCCGTTATTTATGATCCCTTGCGTGACGAATTGTTTACCGCCAAACGTGGCGGTGGTGCAATGCTGAACAGCCGCAGGTTGCGGGTTACCAACCAAACCACTATGAAAGGCGCATTGATAGGTACCGGTTTTCCTTTTAAAACTGACCTCCATCTGGATGCTTACACCGGCATGTTCAAAGCCATTTCCATGCAAGCCGCCGGTATTCGCCGTGCTGGAGCGGCAGCACTGGATTTGGCTTACGTTGCCGCCGGACGTTTAGATGGCTTTTGGGAAATCGGCATTATGGAATGGGATATGGCGGCGGGTATTTTACTGATTAAAGAAGCAGGTGGCGTAGTCACCGACTTTTCGTTTAATGATAATTATCTGGTATCCGGCAATGTTATCGCCGGTAGCCCCAAAATGCACCAGATGTTATACCAATTGATTGAGCCAAACGTGACTGATAATTTGAAATAACTCATTGATTGGGTATGCCATATCTAATGATTCTATTTAATTTTCTTATTAATAATGCCATGCGGCACATGCGCGGCGGCGACATGCACGGCGGCTGATTCGCAATGGCCTTGCTGGTCGTCAAAGAAGATATCGGCACCAAAAGCCTTCAAAAAAGCGCCTTTCGACATGCCGCCAAGGAATAGCGCTTCATCAATACGGATGCCCCACGCCCTGAGCGTCCTGACAACGCGTTCGTGTGCGGGCGCGGCACGTGCAGTTACCAAAGCCGTCCTGATGGGAGAAACATCGGCATCAAATTGCATTTGGATATGGTGCAGGCGACTTAAGAAATCCTTGAAAGGCCCTCCTGGCAAGGGTGTTTTTGCTTCATTGCGTTCATTTTCCGCAAACACAGCCAAGCCCTGTTCCTGATAAATCCGTTCGGACGCATCGGAAAATAGTACGGAATCGCCGTCAAAAGCGATGCGTAATTGCTGGCTTTGGTTGATTGACGAAGAACCACTCATGATCGTTGCCGCCGCGAAACCGGCATCCAAGGTCTTGACGACATCATCGGCATTCGCCGACAAAAACAAATGCGCACCAAACGCAGACATATACGAATAAGGCGAAACACCGCTGGTAAATGCAGCGCGTGTTATGTTCAGGTTATGGTGAGCGATGGAATTAAATATTCTTAATCCGGTGTCAGCGCTATTTTGGGATAACAGGATGATTTCAACTAAAGGTTCATTAGGATTGCTTTCATTAATAGTCAGGAATTTTTGCACCAGGGAAAATCCATAGCCCGGTGCGAGGATTTCATCTTCATGCGCTATTTGATATTTACAAAAGGCCTCTTTGCCCTGGGTTTCAAAGACGGCATGGGATTCGTCCAAATCAAATAATGCCCGCGAAGAAATTGCCACCACCAGCTTTTGTTTTTTCATAATTTGCATCCTTCTGTCAACGTGAAAACGGCGTGGATAATCGGCCTGTGTTTTGGAATTAATTGATTGTTAATCAAGTTTTTCCTGATTGATGTTAGAATCAACCATCAATAAAATCATGAGTTAATATGCAACTGACCATCACCGCATTAGGCACGCAACACAACCATTTTATCGCGGAAATACTGCCTATTATCCGCGAATGCAAATGCAATGTGTTAGAAATTAGGTCATCACGCCTTGGTCAATCGACCGCCAGTTATTTATTGGTCCAAGGTAACTGGAACCAAATCGCTAAAGTTGAAAACACCTTGGATGCTATCCAGAAAAAGATGGAAATCAAGGTTAATGTTCTCAGAACCGAGGCCAAAGAAAAAGGTAAGGAGTGTATACCTTACACGCTGGAGACGATTTCCCTGGATAAAGAAAGCATTATCGAAGCCATAACCAGTTTTTTGTTGGATCGTGATATCGATATTGAAGAAATTTCGGGTAGCTCATATCAGGCACCTTACGCGCAAACGCCGATATTTTCGACCAAATTTGTTGTGCTGGTACCGCCGCAAGTCCATCTGTTATCACTACGCGAAGAATTCCTGGATTTTTGCGATAATCTGAATATAGATGCCATTCTTGAACCCATAAAACGATAGGTAAACCGATGACTGAAATCAGTATTGGCAATGTTGTACCCGATTTTTCCGCACAGGCGACCGGAGATAAAACCCTGAATTTGCACGATTACCGGGGCAGTTTTGTAGTGCTGTATTTTTATCCCAAGGACAGTACCCCGGGTTGCACACTGGAAGGCCAGGATTTTCGTGACAATATCGAAAAATTTAAAGCCTTAAATACGGTTATCCTTGGTGTTTCAAGGGATAGCCTCAAATCCCACGAAAACTTTAAATGCAAGCAGGCGTTTCCGTTTGATCTTATTTCCGACAGCGATGAAGCTCTTTGCCGCATCTTCGATGTCATCAAAATGAAAAACATGTACGGCAAGCAAGTTCAGGGCATCGAACGCAGCACGTTTTTGATGGATCCCAACGGGGTGTTAGTACACGAATGGCGCAAAGTCACTGTAAAAGCTCATTGTGAGCAGGTGTTGCAAAAACTGATGGAATTGTCACCCTCCTAAGTAATGTCAACTTCATTCATTGGAGCAGAGCTGTCGCTGTTTCTGACTTGCGAAGCTCGCACCAGAAATAGTGGGCAACAAGAAAAACATTCAGAATAAACCTTAATTTTCCGTTTCCGACAAAATCATGTCGTCATTACCGAACGAACCCACTTGAGTGCCCAGTTTAATCATCAGGCGGACTTCATTTCGGGAATCGGCTGAATTCAGTGCATCGTCATAGCTGATTTTGCCTCCGACAAATAAATCATAAAGTGCTTGGTCAAAGGTTTGCATGCCCTGTTCACGGGATCCTTTCATTAATTCTTTGAGCTTGGTGATCTCGCCTTTGCGAATATAATCTTTTGCTAATGGTGTATTCAGCAGTATTTCCACCACCGGATAGCGGCCCTTGCCATCAGCGCGTTTGATTAATTGCTGGGCGACAATGCCGCGCAAATTGAGCGACAAATCCATATGTAATTGGTCGTGCATCTCATCAGGAAAGAAATGCAGAATCCTGTCCAACGCTTGGTTGGCATTGTTGGCATGCAATGTCGTCAGGCATAAATGACCGGTTTCAGCGAAGGTGATCGCATTCTGCATCGTTTCCCTGCTTCTTATTTCGCCGATTAAAATAACGTCAGGTGCTTGCCGCAAGGTATTTTTTAGCGCGACTTCGTAGGACTCTGTATCAATCCCCACTTCGCGCTGGGTAACGATACACCCTAGATGGGGATGTTGAAATTCTATTGGATCTTCGATGGTGATGATATGGCCGCTACTGTTCTGGTTTCTATGCTTGATCAATGAGGCAAGAGACGTGGATTTACCTGTACCGGTAGCACCCACAAAAATGATCAGCCCCCGCTTTTCCATAATTAAATCTTTCAAGATAGGCGGCAAATTCAACGCCTCGGCATCAGGTATCTGATTTTCAATTCTGCGTAAGACCATGCCGGCGGCATCGCGTTGGGTAAATGCACTGATCCTAAATCGCCCTAAATTAGGATAACCAATGGCAAATTGACATTCCTTGGTGTTTTCAAACTCGCTTTTTTGCCGTTGATCCATAAGGCCTTCCACAATCCGCAACGCTTGCTCGGGCGTCAATATGGTTGTTGAAATCTCAATCAGCGCGCCATCAACCTTGATGGTGGGCGGCCTGCCTGCAGTAATAAAAAGGTCGGAAGCCTTTTTTTTCACCATCAATTCTAATATTGCTTTAAAGTCCATGATGTTACCTGTTTAACGGAACATATCTTTATTAACGGCTTTGCTCATCGCCATCTTGGCATTAATCAAGCCTTGATCGACCAATTCCTTGAGGTTTTGATCCAGTGTTTGCATACCTTCCTTACGCCCGGTTTGAATCGCTGAATACATCTGTGCCACCTTGGCTTCGCGGATCAGGTTTCTGATAGCGGCTGTTCCCACCATGATTTCATGGGCAGCAATCCGACCACCGCCATTTCTTTTGAGTAGGGTTTGCGAAATAACGGCTTGTAGGGATTCTGACAGCATCGACCTTATCATGTCTTTTTCTGCGGCAGGAAATACGTCGATGATACGGTCAATCGTTTTCGCAGCTGAGGTCGTATGCAACGTACCAAATACTAAATGACCGGTTTCCGCTGCTGTTAACGCTAGCCGGATGGTTTCTAAATCCCGCATTTCACCAACCAGGATAATATCCGGGTCTTCCCGAAGGGCAGATCGAAGAGCCTCATTAAAACCATGGGTATCGCGATGAACCTCGCGTTGGTTAATCAGGCATTTCTGGCTTTCATGGACAAATTCGATAGGATCTTCAACGGTCAGTATGTGGGCATAGTCATTCTGATTGATGTGGTTGACCATAGCCGCCAGGGTGGTGGATTTGCCGGATCCTGTTGGCCCGGTTACCAAGATAAGCCCACGCGATTTAGTGGTCAGCTCGGCGAAAAACTTCGGTGCTTTTAAGTCTTCAAGTGATAAAACCTTGGATGGAATTGTCCTGAATACGCCAGCGGCACCGCGTTCCTGATTGAACGCATTGACCCGGAAGCGGGCTATGCCGGGCAATTCAAAGGAAAAATCGGTTTCCAGAAATTCTTCATAATCCCGACGTTGTTTGTCGTTCATGATGTCGTAGATCAGGGCGTGAACTTCTTTATGTTCCAGTGCGGGAATGTTGATTCGCCTGATGTCACCGTCAACACGAATCATGGGGGGTAAACCTGCGGATAAATGCAAATCTGAGGCGTTGTTTTTAACTGAAAAAGCTAATAATTCGGCAATATCCAATGTTTACTCCTGAAAAAAAAGGTTAAGTAATTGTCTTAACAATAGTTCAACTCGTCGCTTTTTTAAAGTAATAATATAATTATCGCCATCAAATAATTCGTTCGCCAACATAATGACCATAAACCAAAGAATTAAACGGGTTCGTAGCCAGATTGAAGGCTATTGTCTGGATTGCAAGCGTGATCCCAACGCAGTTTTATTATTGGCAGTCAGTAAAACCAAGCCTGTTTCCGATATAGTCGCGGCTTATGAGTTGGGAGTACGCGATTTCGGTGAGAATTATTGCCAGGAAGCCTTGGCAAAGCAGCAGGAATTGACGGATTATGACATTACCTGGCATTTCATAGGGCCGATCCAAGCCAACAAAACCAAACACATCGGCCAGCATTTTAGTTGGGTACACAGCGTTGATAGCCTAAAGATTGCCAAACGATTGAGTGACCAGCGGCCAGATTATCTGGCACCGTTGAATATTTGCCTACAGGTAAACGTCAGCGGTGAAGACACTAAATCAGGCATCACCTTGGCTGAGTTGCCTGAGTTATGCCAGACCATAGAAACCTTGCCGCGATTAAAATTGCGTGGAGTAATGGCTATCCCCGCGCCACAGGATGATTTCGAACAACAGCGCATGCCGTACAGATTGCTTGTTCAAGCAGTAGCGAAACTGAAAAGGCCAGAGTTAGATACGTTTTCTTTTGGGATGTCGGGTGATCTTAAGGCCGCTATTGTGGAAGGTGCGACGATAGTTAGGATTGGTACTGCATTATTTGGGGTGCGAAAGAATGCCGTTTAAGCGGTGCGATTATCGAATTTATTAAGCTGAATTAAGTCGCAATTATTTAAAAAAAAGGGAGGCATAAGCCCCCCTACATCAGAAAAATATCGTCTAATGATTTCACTTAGAACCTGTTCAAAACCCAATATAACACTACAATTTGCGGTTAGGCGGTTTTTGAAACCTTCATCTACTCCCTGTAAATTCGGGTTTCTACGCTCCATCCGCCCAACCGCAAATTGCAGTGATACCTGACGATTTTCAACAGGTTGTTAAGCGGTTTACCTTGATGAGCAGTTCTTTACAATTGCTTATCTCTGTAAACTGAGACATATATTAAATACTTATCCTGGCGTTGAATATCCGTACGACTACCTACGTACAAATACGTATTTGATTAGTGAGGCGCTTCGCTCAATAATCAAAGTCGTCGGTTTAGCGCAGATTGCGGTTATAGATTCGGCCTTTTAATGTTTGAAGTGGTTGCGATACCCTTCTGTTTCGCTCAGGGAATGTAGCGGTAACGTACCCTGAGCGAAACAGAAGGGAAATTAATGCTTCATACCGCCGGATCAATAGGTTATAAAACTGACCGCAGTGGAAACGAATTTACATATTGTAAGACCAATGCTCATGCCGCCAAACGGGATTCAAGCAAGGCAATCACTTCCTCGCAGTTGAGAATGTCTTTTGGCTCTTTCAGTATAAATTCTGCCAAGGCGGAAATGGTGTTCCAGTGTGTCCGGTTATCGACAAAACCGTATGCAGCCAAAAATAGTTCAGTCAGTTTACGCTTCCTTTCAGCCTGCTGAAGTATGAAAGATTCGATGTATTCATTGATAATTTCCAAGTCTGAGTGACCGCCATAGAATTTTAACGCCTCAATAGTCAGCAAATTGACTTTGAAATTTTCATTATCCCTGGCTGCCATATATTTGGCTTCGGCGAGTGAACCCGCCAACAAATTAATGACATCGGCCTCAAAAGCACACAGAAATGCTTCCTGTTGCGGCCATGAAAAATCATGGGTCGTATCAACAAAAGACAAGGGTAAATTTTGAATTAGTCGACCACCTTCAATTTGCACGGTGTGTTTTGCAAAGGTCCTTGTGAACCGTCTGGGCTGATTTGTGGGGTATTCGTTTGGCTTAACGATGATCTGGAAATAGACATCCGGCAACTGTTTTTGCCTGTTGCCGAGATAAATAGCAACTGCACGACCCGCCTGATGATAGGCATCTCGTCTGTTAATTTTGATACGCGCTTCTGTCTGGGGATTCATCGCTGTGCTGCCGCTTTTCATGGTGGCCTCGTTAAAAAGATGCGGGCTAAACGAAAGCCCGCAATAGAGGGGATGGTTGCTAACTGGAGTGGCTAATGACGGGCTACAAAAGTTAGTGTTAGTCTAACGGCTTTTGCCAGTCCTGTGAATGCGTCAAATTGTCGCACTTAAAACAGTCCTGATATCCAATATAAATCAATATTTTAGGCTGTATTGTTAATAGTGGTTTGTGCTCATAAGCCATAAAAATTTAGTGTCCTCATTTAAATTTCCCGAAGATAGGGCTGATTTATCAGCACTATGTGCTGAATGGTAATTTATTGAATTATGCATTTTGCCTATGTAATCTATAACTTATTGATATAAAAATATTTAAATGAATAGTTCGATTCAATTGACACATAATACAACCGGTCATATTATAAAAACATGACGAACATCCCAAAAAAACACATTAACAAAGAAAATCTTCTGACCCAAGGTGTCCAACTGCTGATGCAACAGGGTTACCACGGCACAGGGCTTAAGGAAATTCTGGATTCAGTCCAAGTCCCGAAAGGTTCTTTTTACAATTATTTCGCCAGCAAAGAAAGTTTTGCCGCTGAAGTTATCCAGCACTACATCAACCCTTTTATCGTCCAATTGGGCAACCATCTGGAAACTCCCGATACCGATGCCTTAACCGCCTTAAAAAATTATTTCAATGAACTGATCGCCGAGTTGGAAAAAGCGCAGTTCAAAGGTGGTTGTTTGCTTGGTAATTTGATGGGGGAAATCGGTGACACCAGCGAGTTATGCCAAAAATCGCTGCAGTTAGCCATCCACCGTTATCAGGGCTTGCTGGCAAATGGCTTGGAAAAAGCCCAGGCAGAGGGCACTGTCCGTAACGATAAGTCGGCTGACGCTATGGCGGGCTTATTGGCTAATACCTGGCAAGGCGCGTTGCTCAGGATGAAAATCGAACAATCCAGCGAACCGCTTAAACAGTGTTGCCACGATTTACTGGATGATTATTTTAGGAATTGATGTTATTTTATATAAGACGACTGGTCGTTTTTGTAAGTGATTTTTTAAATAATTTTTAAGGCAAGGAGAAACCGTTATGCCAAAGTATCTAATTGAATGAGAAATTCCCGGCGCGGGGACGTTAACAGCCGAGCAATTGCAAGGAATTTCACAAAAATCTTGCGGTGTTCTGAGTGCAATCGGCCCGAAAATTCAGTGGTTGGAAAGCTATGTGACCGATGACAAGGTTTACTGCGTTTATATCGCCCCGGATGAGGCCACTGTCAGGACTCATGCCGAGCAAGGCGAGTTTCCGGCTAATAAAATTTCCCAAATACGTACCATCATTGATCCCACTACTGCCGAAAGTTAGGTGGGCTTAATTAATTCACCTATCAGGAGATGCGCCATGAAAGTTACTTGGGATGCAAACACATGTTGTCATGCTGGGGTTTGTGTTAAATCCTTGCCAGATGTGTTTAAGGTTGAGGATGGTCAGTTTGTCATTGATCCATCCAAAGCCAGTGAAGAAGATGTTAAAAATGTTGTCAGTCAGTGCCCTTCGGGTGCGTTGGCGGTCGAGGATTGAGTCGATTGAAGATGCAAGGATTGAATATATCAGCTCACAATCCTTAAATAAAATAACTATAAAATCAGAGAGGAAGGTCATGAATACAACTAAACAAAACCTGAGTAACAGGTTAAAAACTATATGTGCAGTGGCCTTAGCCACTGTCGCTTTAACAGGCATAACCACTCATTCAGTATTAGCCGACGAAACCTGCCTATCGCCTTACGCACCCAAAATCACCGGGCAGGAAGATTTTGTTTACATTTGGACATTAGGTGTCGAAGGCTTGGGTGATGAGCAAGACAAACTGGTGACCGTCGATGCCAGACCGAAGTCCAAAACTTACGGTAAAGTCATCAACGCATTATCCGTCGGTGGGCGCAATGAAGCCCACCACTCCGGCGTGACTGATGACCGCCAATATTTATGGGCAGGTGGCTTGGATACCAACAAACTTTTTGTATTCGATATCCATACCGATCCTTCTAAGCCCGCATTAACCAACACGATTACTGATTTCACCGCCAAAAGCGGCGGCGTGGTCGGTCCACACACCACTTATGCCTTGCCTGGGCGCATGATAATGACAGGATTATCCAACAATAAAGATAACGGTGGCCGTACCGGACTGGTCGAATACACCAACGACGGCAAATACATCGACACGCACTGGATGCCGACTGATAGCGATTTGGGTGGCGCAGTCAAAACCGGCAAATACGCTGATGGCTATGGTTATGATTTGCGGGTGATGCCGCGCCATAACGTCATGTTCACTTCATCCTTCACCGGTTGGTCGAATTACATGATGGATTTCGGCAAAATGGTCGCCGATCCAGAAGCCATGAAACGCTTCGGCAACACCGTGGTGCAATGGGATTTGCACACCAAACAACCAAAAAAAGTGTTCGATGTGCCGGGTGCGCCGTTAGAAATCCGTTGCGCCTGGGATGAAAAACATGATTATTGCTTTACCAGCACCGCGTTAACCTCAAAAATCTGGCTGATTTACAAGGACAAAAAAAATAATGCTGATAAATCAGGTTCAAATACCCAAACAGCGGGCACAAGTGACTGGCAAGTAAAAGAAGTTGCCAATATCGGTGATCCCAGCAAAATTCCATTGCCTGTCGATATTTCAATTTCAAGTGATGACAAACTGCTGTGGGTAAACACTTTTATGGACGGCATGACCCGCGCCTTCAACATCACCGATCCGTTCAAACCCAAACAAGTGTACGAACATAAAATCGGCGCACAAGTGAACATGGTGTCCTCAAGCTGGGATGGTAAACGCGTTTATTTCACGACCTCGTTGCTGGCAAACTGGGATAAAAAAGGTAAAGATAACGAGCAGTTTATCAAAGGCTACCAGTGGAACGGCAAAAACCTGAAAGAGCAATTCGCTATCGACTTTACCCAAGAAAAACTGGGCAGGCCACATCAGATGGTGTTTGGGGCGTACGCTTTGTATGGTGAGCATAAAAAAGATAAAAATTAATTGTTAACCTATCGTTCCCACGCTGCCGTCGTGGGAACGATAGGGCATTAAGTGGTTGGTAGTGGAAATCTGCGACTTGATATAAGGCGGAGTGATAAACCTAGGTTTGTCAGTCCAAAATACATACAGATCACCGTTATGAAGATGAAGTTGACAAGTTGATCAAAAAACACAAATTTAATCCTCTACTAAGAGGCTGGCCACAACCTTGGCACGTAAATTATTACTTTTACCTTCGCTGTATAAAACAACCCGGCTATGTTTGAACCATGCCCATTGAACTCATGGGAATTTGAAGAGCAGCTTGCTTGGTTTCGGTTTTAAAGTAACGATAGCAGGCAATTTACCAAAACCCATCCTGATCGGAAAAGCAAAAAGCTGAAAGAATAATTCGCTACCTGCCTTACCGAAGAAAGACTTGCCCACATCCACCTAAAATGGCAGCATTTGCTAATGCTAGCTTATGATTTGATGCGCCATGTATACGAGGGTAATACCTCACATAAACTAAGTGCAAAAAATCACATTATCAATTTTTACCTGGATGTACTCTGTAGCTATATTGTTGACTTAGGCCACCCTGAGTTGAGCGATGGATCAGGCTTTATTTTGGATAAAGCCTGTTTAATTGTTTCCTTGGCCGGAAACTTTAATGGAGAAAGCAGAAATGGCAAAAATACAAACAACAGTTGAGATGCAGGAAGTTAATCTTCTAGCGCCAGTCGTAACCAATCGACTTGTAGTAGTGTTAGCGGGAGGTGTGTCATGACTATCTGGTCAGATGTCGCCAAATTGGAGACAAACCAAAAGTTATCTGAATTTATTTTGCATTGGTTAAGGATTGATATTCTTGTCGTGACCGACACCATCGTATCGTTCGGGCCGGAGCATGACCCGCGCAATCTGAACGAAGATTATTTTGGCATGAGCCACCTCATCGGCGTACTGGGGCAGGTGGGCGCAGTCACCAAGGCGCATCGGGGAACCGACCCGTTAACCGCTCCGGGCGTTATTGAGAATTTTAAATTCCACGAGCATAACCTAAACAATTACGATCAGATATGGTTGCTAGGATATGACACTGGAGTTCTTCCAGTTCACGAACAAGCCGCCATAGCCGCATTCATGAATCAGGGCGGCGGTGTTTTTGCGACCGGCGACCATGAAGGGCTTGGCTCCGCATTGGCTGGCGCGCTCCCTCGAGTGCGGTCCATGCGCCATTGGCAGTCACCGCCACCGGCGTTAGGGCTTGACCGTGTTGATACGACCAGACCAGATGCCAATGATGTCGTAGTCTTTGAAAACCAATCTGATGACATTCCTCAGGTGCTCCGCCTAAAAATGTATGAATGGTCCCGCCGTAGATGGTTTCGGGAGGTTTACCCGCATCCTTTGTTGTGTAGCCCGTCAGGCGTGATCAAAGAGTTTCCGGATCACATGCATGAAGGTGAAGTTCTTGTCCCAACCATGCTTGACGCAAAAATGAGCGTCGACGGCTTAAACTTTGAGGAATATCCCAAGGATAAAAATGGCAATCGGACTTCACCGGAAGTGGTCGCCTGGGGTTGGACAACAGGCCGCGCCGATCCGGAAGTGATGCACGGCATCCATACCGGTGATTCAGGTGCATCCACGCCGCGCTGGACGGGTACGATTGGCGCTTATGATGGCCACAGATCCGGGGTCGGACGGGTTGTTGTCCACTCGACTTGGCATCATTTTTTTGACATCAACCTGATTGGCGATAATGCCGCCAACCGTCCAGGTTTTAATGATCCACGGGCATCCCTGTGGAGCAAAGGTTTCACGGCATCGGCCAATGGGCAGCGTATCCTGAGTCAAATCGACCAGTATTTCAAAAATATAGTCCATTGGCTGTCACCCGGAGTGGGTAGGTTTCTGCAATTCAACGCGTTGGTGGCGAATCTCGCAATGAGCCATCATGTCCGCGAAGTTCTTGAGAGCGGCAATGGTTCGCCATCGCTGATAGGCGCTTATGCATGGGAATACGCCCTGCGCATATATCCTCCTTGCACGTTAATCGAACTGATCAATATAGTGATTCCCGAAGTAATCCCTTTACCTTGGGGGCCTTGGGGCGACCCTAGTCCTGGCCCAGATCCCGGTCCTGACGATGCGCCCATGCCGCATTGGCCAATTCCGCCACGACAGCTTGCACAAGCGGCGCTGGGCGGCGCATTGCTCGGCTTCAGCCAAATAGAGTCACTCGACGAAATTCATCAAGAGTTCGGCGCAGAACGGGTACGTATGAGTGCGCTAGAAGCCGTAAAAACACTGCTTGATGGCGAGCATCGACGTTTAAAATCCGGGTTAAAACAACTGAAAGCCATCCGAAAGCAGTTTGAACACGATTGTCAGAATGGTGTGGAATAACCTTAAAATATCTATTCAGTAGCAACAATTCAAGCCTTGTCCAGTCGATCTGGACAAGGCTTTTTACATACAAATTAACCTTTCCGTAACCCATCCCGATGCAACGCCAGCCACTGAAGCGCAATAATCGGAATGCCGGATTCTATCCCGCCGTCCTCCAGCATCTGGTACGCTTCTTCGAACGGAACGGCATACACCAGAATGTCTTCATCTTCATGGTCGAGGCCATGAATTCCGCCGATCTGGGTGCTGTTAACCCTGCCGTAGAATAGGCTAATCTGCTCAGATGATCCGCCTGGTGTGGTGTAAAAGCGGTTGATGAGGGTGAGTTCCAGAATATCACAACCCGCTTCTTCCTTTGATTCCCGGTGGGCGACTTGCTCGGGTGTTTCGCCTTCATCAATGGCACCGGCGACAATTTCCACTAACCAGGCGCGCTCGCTGTTGTTGGCAGCGGCGCCGATGCGGAATTGCTCAATCAATACGACTTTATCAGTATCGGGATCGTACAGTAGTACCGCCACGCAATTGGTGCGTCGGAACAACTCACGGCTCATTTCGTTGCTCCAGCCGCCGTTGAATAAAGTATGTCTGAGATAGTATTTTTCCATCTGATAAAAGCCGTTATAAACGACATCTTTCTTGATAACTTCAAATTGTTTTTTCATGATTTACCTTGATATTCAACCTTATAGATAATGCCTGTTTGGTCATCGGAAATCAACAAACTGCCGTCCGGCATTTCCAGAATATCCACTGGTCGTCCTAATGTGTTGTCATCTTTTTGTAGCCACCCGTCAATAAAAACCTCGTCAGAGACCGGTTTGCCTTGTTTAAATCGAACTAAGACGATGCGATAACCATCAGGTTTAGTTCGGTTCCAGGAACCATGTTGAGCGACAAACAACTGGTTTTTATAATGTGAAGGAAACTGGTTACCCCGATAAAACCTGATGCCCAGCGGTGCAATATGAGCTTTAAATGTCCAGGTGGGTGCGGTGAATTCGCTGCACGGTTTTTCTTTACCGAACTCAGGGTCAGATACTTTTCCGGCATGGCAGTAAGGGTAACCAAAATGTTCACCGACTTTAGACCATTGGTTGAGTTCTTCAGGAGGCACATCATCGCCCAGCAAATCTCGGCCATTGTCGGTAAAAAATAAGGCTTCGGTTTCAGGTTGCCAGTCGAATCCCACCGTATTTCTGATACCGGTGGCAATGATTTCAAAATCACTGCCATTCCGATTCAACCTTAGCAAAGAAGCATACGGCTTATCGGGGTTGCAGATATTGCAAGGCGCACCAATGGCCGTGTACAACTTGCCATCAGGGCCAAAGCGCAGATATTTCCAGCCGTGATGCTTATCTGAAGGCAGTTTGTCATAGACCACCATTGGTTTCGGCAGGTTAGGAATAGCTTTATCAAGGTGGTCAAAGCGGATAATGCGGTTTATCTCCGCGACATACAATGAGCCATCCTTGTAAGCCACTCCATTAGGCATGTATAAATTGTTGGCGATGTCATAACGGCGTTCGGCAAAACCGTCTTTATCCTTATCTTCCAGAGCATAGACAGCACCCTCAGCACCCGTACCGACAAATACAATACCGTTATCACCCAAAGCCAAACTACGCGCATTGGCTACGTTTTCAGCAAAAACAGTCAATCTAAAACCTTCCGGTACATGCAGGTTTTTTATAAGTTCCTGATGCTTATCGGATTGTGCAAAAGCCCCGGCTGTGTTAGAAATAAGCAGGGATAGGATGATGGTTTTGGCAAAAGTCATTATTTTTTCCTCACTGACCAAACTTATAACAATATTAACATTCTAACGGACGTTGAATTAATTTATTCCAGCCCCATAACGGCTTTACTACCATCAACAAAAGAGGCCATACCATGATGCGAATTTTACTGTTTTTAGCTACTAACATCGCCGTGATGATTGTTATTAGCATCCTATTTAATATACTCGGCCTAAGTGGCTACATGGGTGCTAATGGAATCAATTTGGGTTCCTTGTTGGCAATGTCAGCAGTCATTGGCGTGACTGGCTCGGTGATTTCACTGGCAATGTCGAAAACAATGGCGAAAAGTTCAATGGGCGTACAGGTGATTGACCAGCCACAAAACCAGACCGAAAGATGGTTGATTGATGTTGTCACTAAACAAGCCCAGCAAGCCGGGATCGGAATGCCGGAAGTTGGCATTTTTCAAGCACCTGTCGCCAATGCTTTCGCAACGGGGATGAACAAAAACAATGCCTTGGTGGCGGTCAGCACTGGGTTGCTGCAAAGCATGAAACCAGACGAGGTTGAAGCGGTGGTCGGCCATGAAATAACCCACGTCGCCAATGGCGATATGGTGACGATGGCCTTGATGCAAGGCGTACTCAATACCTTCGTTTACTTCTTTGCGACCATCATAGGCCACGTCGTGGATCGTGCCTTATCCGGTGACAATGAACGCAGTGGTTTTGGCATGGGCTATTACATCGTGCAAATGATTGCCCAAGTTGCCTTGGGGTTTCTTGCGTCCATTCTGGTCGCCTGGTTTTCTCGTCGTCGTGAATTTAAGGCCGATGCTGGTGGTGCAAGCCTTGCTGGACGTGACAAAATGGTCGGTGCGTTACGTGCCTTGCAGCGAGGTCACGAAGCCGAAGAATTGCCCGGGCAATTTGCCGCTTTCGGTATTAATGGTGGCGGTATCCAAAAGCTGTTTATGACTCATCCGCCATTAGAAGAACGCATTGCTGCTTTGCAAAACAATCGTTAATTTAGCGACAGGAAACAATGCCGGGTTAGTGATCTATCCGGCATTTATTTTTTGCTACGTGATTGATAAGATTGATAAGATTGATAATAGATAAGCCCTTGATCCAACCATTTCGATAAGATAACAACCGCTTTCTTCACGTAGGGAGTCGCTTTTTCTACCCCTGCCAGCATCCATTCGTCTATTGCCAGCAGAAGTTGGTAGGTTGATTTTTTTATCTTCGTTTGGGTTGTTTTTGAAGGCAAAAAATTAACGTTCCTATCCCTGATTTTGCCTTTCTTGTGCAGCCAACGCACCAAGCCACTGACATACAGGAAAAATAGCGACTGTCCTGCCAAAAACCAACAGAATCTCCCTGCAGAACCCAGCGCTTCGCCCGTATGCAAAGGCCATATCCAGGTAATCAATATTTCTCCCGTGCCAAATTTAGCCGGATTTCTTACTTCTTTTATCTGCCCGCTCCAACGATCCACCCACACCGTCGTATAAGGATGGCGCAGGTTTATTTCGCCTTTTTGGCGCAAGTTAATACGATAAATGCCACTGTTACCGTCAGGTGTTGTAACCCGACGCAAATCGGCATTGGCAAACGGCCCACGGGCGATGAATTCAGCCGCTTCCAGAACGGTGGGATGGTCGTTAGGGTTTGCCGTGCTGGTGATTACGCGGCCAGTCTCACCATGCGCCATACCCGTTGCGCCAAATAGATCCTCCAGGATGGATGGAAAACTTAGGTTAAACCCGGTAATTGCCAATAATAGCAAGGCTGTCGCACTCAATAGACCTATCAGCCGATGCAAATCGAACAAAAACCTCACCCAACCTAATCGGGTTTTTATCTGGATTGCCGATTGAAGGTTCTTCAGTCCAGGCCACCACAAATACAGTCCAGAACCCAGCGATACTATAAGCAGCAAACTACAATAGCCGACTATTTTCCACCCACCTTGGTCAAATTGCAGATGGGTATGCAGGTCAAGCAGCCATGTCGTCAGTGTTTGCCCCCAGAAACGGCTGGTTATGACTTCTGCTGTATAAGGATTCACTGACACCATTAATGGCGCATAGCGTTCGAAGTAAGTCTCCCTAGGTTTGTCGAACCAAGCTGTCATCGCACTGTGCTTGGAATTCGGCATTTCCAGTGTCCATTCGCCGTGCCGATCAGGATGAGCTGCCCGGACTGCCGCCATGATTTGATCCAGCGATTGATAATCGCCTTGCTGTTCTTCGATAACCAATTGTGGATTGAGCAATTCATCGAGTTCTTCACGGTAAACTAGAATACTGCCGGTAAAACCTAGCAGCGCAAACACCAAACCTACGCTTAGCGCCAGAATTAAATGTACCTTGATCCACAATGACCGGCTAAACCAGTTAATATCTTGCAAGTGTTGTATAAATTTTCTAGTCATTGAATTTTTATTTAATGTCAGCACAATAAAACCAGCCCTTTTGTCCACGTAAAAGCACAAGACCGTTATCTTAAAAAAGATAGCAACATTTCATGCTAAATTAAGTGGCGATACAGGGTTTTAGCTTAATTATTCAGCAGGTTTTACTGCCTTAAAATAAGATTATCTAATCCGTAAACGCAGATAATACAGTAGATTATTTGGCATTAACATTCTTCCGTAGCGAGCCAACCCATGTTTAAAAAATTGTTCCTCAAGCTAACCAACCCACTGTTGACAGTGTTGGTGTTACTTTATTTGGTCCTGGAAGAACTGGTCTGGGAACGGATTGCCGAACCGATCTACCAATTTATTCATGGGCTTAAAGTTCTCCAGAAAGTCGAAATCCTGCTTCAGGGGCTTAACCGCTACGCCATACTCGGTTTTTTTCTGTTGTTGTTCGCGTTTGTTGAAGGCTTGAGCATCGTCGCCATCGGTTTTATCGCCCAAGGCCAAGTGTTGCTTGCAACCGTTATTTATGCGGCAAAAATTCCCATTGCCGCTTTCACCTTTTGGGTTTTCCGTATCATCCAGGACAAGCTGATGACCTTTGCCTGGTTCAAATGGTGTTACGACGGCTTACAAACGGTGTTAATGAAGATCAAAACCAGCACGATTTATATCAATGTCAAAACCCGGCTTCATGAGATAAAAGTGTGGGTGAAAAGTGTTTTTGCCAGCGCAGCGATACGCCGTCTTAAAGCGTTGCTGGGCTTTAAAAACCGGGACATCGAGCCGTTGGCTTGATTGAGCCAAAGTTTCAAAATATTTGTGCCTTGCTGAAGAATTTATGCGACTTGAAAACACTTGTAAGTCATAATGACATTGCGTTACGCGTAATAAAAAACGCTATAAAAATGTAGATCTCCATACACTAAATTACTTTAGGAGTTATGCAAATGAACGTCATAAAACTCATTATCTTCTTTCTGCTAAATATCATTCTTGCAAGTCCGACATGGGCAGTAACTTATAGGCTTAAAACCATTGATGTTCCAGGCACTGACGTTATACACCTCAGTGCGATAAATAATAAAAATCAGGTGGTTGGTACGGCCTACAATTATTTAGGGGGGCACGCCTTCATTTACAGTGGTAACAAACTAGAGTTCCTTGATGTGCCCGGAAACACAGAGGCGAATGACATAAATGATAGCGGGGTAGTGGTTGGGTCTAAAGATGGCTATGGCTTAATCTACAGCGATGGTAAATATTCGACGTTGGTTGACCCAGACACCACTTTTAAAGCTATCAACAACAATGGACAAGCTGTTGGATATCGAGTGGTATGGGCGGCTAGTGGTTACGATTACATATATCCATTCGTTTATAGCGGGGGTAAGTTAAAAACAATCAAAATTGATTCATACCCCTCAGCCGCTTTTGCAGAAGCAATTAACATACAAGGACAAGTAATTGTAATGGGCATTAGGGGACACTATTCCGCCCCTGAATTCTTCTTGTATAGGATTAGCAACAACCATGTAACAAAAATTGTACCCCCCTGGAAAGAATGGGGTGAATTCTTTCCAGGTTCGGAACTTTATAGCGATAGTATCAACGCTAAAGGTCAGGTAGTTGGAACTGCAAGTTCTACTGGTAAAAAGTTTGGTTTTTTATACAGTGGGGGTTCTTTTTTAAAGATCGAATTTCCAGGTGCCGTTGAAACCGTTGCCACCAAAATAAACAATGTCGGTCAAATCATTGGGCAATACCAAGATAATTTAGGAAATTATCATGGCTTCGTATACAACAAAGGCGCTTATAAGACCTTGGATGTGCCTGGTAGCAAAGACACTGAGCTTTCCGACATAAATACAAATGGCACAATAGTTGGTAATTACAATACCGGTATCATCGGTACGAAACATGGCTTCATCGCAACCCCCGTGACACACCCCAAGAATGAGAAGGACTGCGAAAAAGGCGGCTGGAAAAAGTTTGGTTTTAAAAATAAGGATCAATGCAAAAAATATGTCGAAAAGCAAGGGGAAGACAAAGAATATGATCATGAGCAACCAAGTGGTCAATAAGCCATAACAGGGTTTTCCATTTCAGACGACTTTCTCAGCAGAAAGGCGATAAATCATGGCTTTAAGGGGTGGATATGATAGTTGTCATATCTACCCTTAAATAGGCAAATGGGTACGGATTTTCACGTTGAAGATTAAACCCAGATAGTTTCCGTATCTGATATAAGTAAGCACCCCGGTATCGCAATATGTAAAATACCCGCTTATGAACACAAACACTAAACCGCAAATCGTCCTTGCCAGCAGCAATGCCGGCAAGATCCGCGAAATTCAGGCGTTGCTGCCTGATTATGAGGTATTGCCTCAATCGGGATTTGTGCAATCGGAAGCGGAAGAAACCGGATTAACCTTTGTCGAAAATGCCTTGCTCAAAGCCAGACACGCTGCCCAACATTGCCATCTGCCTGTATTGGCTGATGATTCCGGTCTGTCAGTGGATGCATTAAGCGGTGCGCCGGGTATTTATTCGGCTCGATACGCCGGGTTAACTGCCAGTGATCAGGATAATGTCAACAAGCTGTTATTAGAGATGGAAGGTATTCCAATGGCAGAACGTACCGCACGGTTTATTTGCGCTCTGGTACTGATCGAGCATGCCAACGATCCGGTTCCGATAATTGCCCAAGGTATTTGGGAAGGCCGGATTTTATTTCATCCGACCGGCAGCAACGGTTTTGGTTATGACCCGGTATTTTGGGTAAATGAGCACAATTGTTCTTCGGCTGAATTAATGCCCGATGTTAAAAACGCGCTAAGCCACAGGGGGCAAGCACTCAAGCAATTAGCTGACTTGCTGAAAAACCAGAGCATGATGATGAAGGCAAAACTTTAGTTTAAGCAATTTTCCCTTCGGCTCCGCTCAGGGAGCGTTCCCTGAGCGGAGCCGAAGGGAAATCATAAACACGATTGCTATGAGACTTCACTGAAATTTGACCCACTACCGTTTAATCCAGCTTCTTTCTGATCAGAAACAAAGGTATTAGACAACCCGCCAATACACAAACAAACAGCACGGCAAGCGTCGATGGAGTCCAATCGACCGGATAGCTATCCGCCCTGACCGGCTTGGTCAATCCCGGAATGCTCGGTAAGTCAACATCTCCGCCATCCACTTGCAGCTGGGCTTTCATGCCTTTTTCCATGTGCTGCGGCAGTTCGCAATGGACGAGATAGGTTTTTTTCTGGGCAGGCACGATGAGCGATGCCTTTAATTCACCTTTGCCGTTCAATTCCAGATGGAACATGCCCTGTGGATAGATGTAGCCCGGCAAGCCGTGGATCATCAATTGATGGCGTATATCGTCATCGTTGATAAAGGTGATGTTGATGCGGGCGCAGGGCGGCACGTTCCATTGCTGGTTGTCGAAGGCAAACATCTTGCCGGTGAATTTTTCCGCGTATTTATGACCCGCACGAATGGTAATATCGACATCTTTGCCAATCTTTTGGCAGTCCTTGGGCAAACGATCCGTGTTTGCGTTCATGATCATGCCGGTTTCGTCCATCAACATGCCGCCATGATCCATCATTGCCATGGCTTGCCTAGAAATGCTCAGTGTCAGCAATACAGCAATACAGCATGAGGCAATAAACCGCAAAGGCTTGCTCAGAAATAGTGTCATGGCTGCCGTCTCCGTTTATAAATCATCCTAATGGCTATCAGCAATGCAATAATAAATCCTATAAGCAAGCCAAAAATGACCAGTTTTTTGATGTCAGGCGAAATAAGGCCAACATCACCAAACGCAGCGGCAAATTTGCTTTGTTGCCACAGTGGCTGTTTTTTAGCGTAGTAATCTTTGTCGAACACTTCGCCAAATAGCTCATCGTGCATCTTGGGCATACCGTGTTCATCCAGAAAGCCCTTATAAGCCAGAAGGTTCATATTGCCGCCGGGTTCGATACCGTCTGTGGTCGTGCCGGTCAACACATGGTCATGGAACATCCACAGGCCGGAACTGTAACTGTGCAAGCCATCATTGGTCGTGTTTAATGCCACGTCAATCCGTTGTGCCGTGGCAATATCGAACACATCACGGGTAACCTGTGCGCCTGCGGGCAGGTCAACGCCATCCATTGCGGTCGTAGTCGCCTTGTGGCCATGAAAATGGATGGCCACTTGCGAACGCTGGAGGTTGGCAATGCGTAGCTTGATGTTTTCATTCTCGCTGACGACAATCATCGAATCCCGTAAGGTATAGGGAAACGAATGCCCGTTAATCAGGAAATAATTCTCGAACGATTCGGTAATGTTATAAACGCGCCCCATATCTTTGGCGATAAGCCTGGGATCGATGGCTGACTGGATGGTGCTTGCCAGCTTTTTGTCGATGGATTGATACAGCAAATCATATTCCTGGCTGTAGGCTTTTTTGACCCCCACTGACGGATGCCTGACTTGTCCGGCACCGATATTGAATGTTTGTACCCAATTGTTGGGCTGGTTTTCTTCGATGACGAAAATGCCGCCCAAGCCCATCATCATGTGTTGCGCGGTTTGCACATGGCAATGGTACAACATCGTACCGACATGGCGTGGCTGTATTTCGTAAGTATGGCTTTTGCCGGGAAACACCGGGTGCATTTCCATGCCATCGTTATCTTCGCCTTTCGGTGTCATAAACGCATGGTCTACGCCATGAAGGTGAATGGTATGCGGCAAATAATGCGTGTTCTCCAGTGTGATATACACCTTGTCGCCTTGCTCGACGCGTATCGTAGGGGAGGGTGCACGCAGGAACGGCCTTGCCTCGCGTGAGTTGAAATTCTTCACTGCCATACCGCTGGATTTAGGTGCAAACACCCATATTCCCGGTTGAATGCCCGGTGCAATGTTGTAGGTATTCATCAGAAAATCACCATCCGGGCTGGAGCCGTTAAACTCGACTACTTCCAGTTTGATATGGATCACATCGGGATCGCCGTCATGGTCGAGGTCATCGCCCATTATTACCGCGTCCTGGGCAAAATTAGACTGCATCAAGGTCGCCATTGAAATATTATTGACACCTTTAACTGAAGCAGCAACATCGTAAGGATTGTCCGGCTCACACAGCGGCGAAGCAGCAATTTCGACCCCTTCAATCACCTGCGCTTGCCGCCATTCGGGATGCTCATTGGAACAAGGCGATTCGATCCGGCTGGTGTCTCCCACGACACGGTTATAAACCGTTGATGGCGGATTAATCTCTGCTTTTTGACTTAAGCCGGGTGTAAATTGGGCAGCAACCGCAATCAATACTAAAATGAGCAGCGTCAATAAAAGGTAAGATTTTTTGGTCATAATCCGGAATTGTTTAGGCGGTCTGACTATTCTAAATGGCGCATCGTTCAAAACCTAGCTGCGTTTGTTGAAATATCATTAACAAAGCTCCAAAATGGATTGCGGTGTGAGATATTACCGTTACATATTATCCCGGCATAGATTCATCTATAATGCCCAATGCATAATCAGGGAAATTGCGGTGGTAACTACTATGGATTACCTTAGAAACCGTAACAATAGAATTTACCTAAAAAACCACTTAAATAAACATCATGTCTGACATAGAAATCGCCCAAAAAGCCAAAATGCAGCCGATCATCGGTCTGGTCAAAGAGAGGTTCGGTATTGATGCCGAGCATTTGGATCCTTACGGTCATTACAAGGCAAAGTTGTCGCTTGAATACGTCAACAGCCTGAAGGACAACAAAGACGGCAAACTGATTTTGGTGACGGCTATCAGCCCGACTCCTGCTGGGGAAGGTAAAACTACCACCACCGTAGGTTTGGGCGATGCTTTAAATCGGATCGGAAAAAAAGCCATCATGTGTTTGCGTGAGCCATCCCTTGGCCCCTGTTTTGGCATGAAGGGTGGTGCAGCGGGTGGCGGTTATTCTCAGGTTGTACCTATGGAAGATATCAACCTGCATTTCACGGGTGATTTTCATGCCATCGGTGTAGCCCATAATTTGCTTGCCGCCTTGATCGACAACCACATCACCCAAGGCAATGCTCTGGGTATCGATCCGCGCCGAATTCAATGGAAACGCGTGGTGGACATGAATGACCGCGCCTTGCGGAAAATCATTGTGGGTTTGGGCGGCACCGGCAACGGTTATGCGCGGGAAGATGGTTTCGACATCGTGGTCGCTTCCGAAGTCATGGCTATCCTTTGTTTGGCAACAGGCCGTGCTGATTTGAAAGAACGCTTGGGGCGTATCGTCATCGGCTATAAAGCCGACGGTAAAACAGCCGTTTACGCCAGCGATTTGAATGCCCAAGGTGCAATGGCGGCACTATTGAAAGATGCAATTAAACCGAATTTGGTGCAAACGCTGGAAAACAATATCGCTATCATACATGGTGGCCCCTTTGCCAATATAGCCCACGGTTGCAACACCGTGACCGCGACTAAAACTGCGTTAAAATTGGCTGATTATGCAGTGACCGAAGCGGGGTTTGGCGCGGATTTGGGTGCGGAAAAGTTTATCGATATCAAATGCCGAATGGCAGATTTAAAGCCGTCGGCGGTGGTATTGGTGGCGACGGTACGTGCGTTGAAGTTCCACGGCGGCATCAACAAGGAAGATTTAAATCAGGAAAATCTGGCTGCTCTGGAAAAAGGTTTTGAAAACTTGGCGCGGCATTATCAAAACATCACCCAACATTACGGTTTGCCGTGCGTAGTGTGCGTTAATCATTTTACTTTCGATACCGAGGCAGAAATTAACCTGCTTAAAGCTAAGTGCGCTGCTTTGGGCGCAAATTGCGTGGTTTCCAAACATTGGGCAGAAGGCGGTGCAGGCGCGGAAAACTTGGCTAGAGAAATCATTAACATTACCGAAAACCACGAACCCGGCTGTACCTTCGTCTATGACGAAAGTTTAAGTTTGTGGGACAAAATCGAAGCCATTGCCAGCAAACTTTACGGCGCATCAGGAATTACCGCCAGCGCCAAGATTAAAACCCAACTTAAAGACTGGGATGAATTGTATGGTAAATTCCCTGTCTGTATCGCCAAAACCCAGATGTCTTTTTCCACCAACCCTAACCTGAAAGGTGCGCCATCGGGGCATAGCGTTGAAATTAGCGAGGTCAGATTGGCGAATGGAGCGGGGTTTATTGTTGCAATTGCAGGTGACATGATGACCATGCCTGGTCTACCAAAATCACCTGCGGCAGAGCGGATTGATATAGATAATAATGGCAAGATTACCGGGCTGTTTTAAGGCTATTGCGAATTGCTGTGATCGAGAGTAGAAATGGGCGGAAGCCAAAAAATCAGGTTAACGTGTGGTAGCTTAACCTGATTGGCTGAGTTTTTGCGATAGGCCTGAAATAGGTTTGTCTGCTCTTGCTTATCTTGGCCATTTGCTGACAAACCAAACGCTGTAGGCTGTTAATGATGGTGTCCACTTCCCCAGCTATGACCGCCGCCCCACCCATGATTTCCACCCCAGCCGCGCCCACCACCATGCCAGCCATTTCCTCCACCCCATCCATGTCCTCCGCCATAGCCGCCACGGAAACCACCCCAACCGTAATTTCCATACGTATAGGGCTGATAGTTATAGCTGTAGGCAGGATAACCATAACCTATTGAGCCGCCGTAAGACGGGTATATTGCACAGCTTTGTAGACTGCTAGCAATAGCCAAAAAAGTCACAATCATAAAAAATTTTTTCATTTCAAGTTCCTCCAGTCAAGCTCCTCAAGGCAAAATGCCACTGAAGCTAAGATCCTAAACATCATGTTAAGTCTTCAATGTTGGCATGATTGTAACCCTCCCCACATGAATGCACGCTTAATGCACTGCCATTTTTGGGAAAAATATTGCCATTCGTTAAATGCTGCTTTAGTGCTGTTTTCGGGAGAAAACCTTTCTTTGCCATTAGCGTGTTCACGTGTTTTGTGAAGCAGTTCACCAATCAGAAATATTCATTAAAATGCGGTATTAGTTAACAGAAACTTCATATTGGATGATGTATAAAGTAACCAAGCTCTTAACAAAAGTATGTGTCAGCCTCCTAATTTGAAAACGGATTTTATGGCGTGCAGGGAAGCACACTCTTTTTAGAGAAGGGACATAGGCAAGGTAATTTTTGGATCAACAGAGGAATGCCATCATGAACAACCAAGACACGAATACCAACTACGAAGCGGATCTTCGTTCATCCCGGTCTGCAAAATTCGCAGCCCTTAAAGTTCAGGCAGCACCTATCCAAAGTGCGGCACTGGTGACCCGGTTGCTCTATGCAATATTGATCGTGGGTTTTTTAGGGTATTACCTTGATAGGGCTTTACAAATAGTGAAGCAGTGAAGCGAATCGTGGGCGCTTATTGGCATAATTATCGTGTTAGACATCGTCCAAAATCGTTTCAACCCGGCTGCTGAACTGACCTTTCGCCAGTCGGGTTGTAATCTTGTCGCCGATCTTCAATTGCCCGGTCGAGCTTATTATTTTCCCGGAAACAGGATCGGTAACTATCGCATAACCCCTGCCTAATGTAGCCAAAGGACTGACCGCGTGTAATGTTTGGCTGGCGTTCAGCAAGCGCAGGTTCAATTGTTTCAGACGATTGTTATTGGCGGTATTAAGCCGTTCGTAAAGATAGGCTTGCTGTTGTTGGTAACGCCGAATCGCTGCAAGTGGTGAGCTTTGCCAGATTCGGGCGGTATGTGTTTCGACAATTCTTTGTTGATGCCCAAGTCTTAATTGAATCGCTTTGTTCAGGCGTATTTCAAGGTTATCCAGACGTTGTCGATTGTGGTTTAGTTTCTGGTTCGGATGCTGTTGTTGTAAGCGCCCGGTTAACCAATCCAGCTTTTGCTGTTGCTGTCTTTGTAGTCGTAATAAGTGTTGTTGTAACCTCAATTCTAAGTCATTGAATTTATTTAGCCATTGTTGCTGGTCTGGCGTGGCGTGTTCTGCTGCGGCAGATGGTGTTGCGGCACGCAGGTCGGCAACAAAATCGGCGATTGTGACGTCAGTTTCATGGCCGATACCGGATATAACTGGTATTCGGCTAGCAAAAATGGCTCTGGCGACCATTTCCTCATTGAATGTCCACAAGTCTTCCAGTGAGCCGCCGCCCCTGGCGACTATCAGCACATCGCATTGCTTGAGGGTATTGGCGGTAGCAATCGCCTTGGCAACTTCGTATTTGGCATTCTCCCCCTGTACGGCGACTGGATAGATAATGACTGGCACCGCAGCAAAACGCCGTCGCAAGATTGTCAAAATATCTCGTATAGCCGCGCCCGATGGCGAGGTGATAACGCCTATCGTTTTGGGCAAGGTCGGTAGCGTTTTTTTATGTTCAAGCGAAAATAAGCCTTCTGCCGCCAATTTTTGGGTGAGTTCATCAAAAGCCCGTCGTAACGCGCCTTCACCTGCCGCTTCGATAGATTCAACAATAAGCTGATAGTCTCCGCGCGGTTCGTATAGGCTGACCTGTGCTTTAACGATGATCTGTTTGCCATTTTCGGGTACGAATGACCGGCGTTGTTGTGACCTGAACATGGCGCAACGCACTTGGGCATTAGCATCCTTTAGCGTGAAATAACAATGGCCGGATGCAGGGATACTAAGATTGGACATCTCGCCTTCAACCCTGATTGACACAAAATGCTCACCTAGCAAGCGTGCGGTTTCACGGTTTAGCTGGCTTACTGAATAGATAAATGGAGGTGCGGTCATTTACGTTAAATCAGCGCAGCTATAGTGTCAGAAAAAATGCGTCAACCCCGCGTCAAACATCGGTCAATTGCCGATAACCGCTGCGAAAATACAGCAAAGGCTCGCCAGACCGACAAACAGTCGCTTCCACCTCGCCGATGAGGATCCAATGGCTGCCGGCACGGATTTTCTCTATTACTTTGCATTCCAGCGACAAGATACTGTCATCCAAAATCGGCACGCCGGTTTCGCCGATGCTCCAACGCGAATTGGCGAAGCGGTCTTCCTGGCTGCTGCCACCGGAAAAATTATTGGAAACGTCCTGTTGGCTAGTATTAAGGATATTGACGGCAAAACGCCCGTTTTGGTCGATATTTTCACCCGTATCTGCGTTTTGGTTAAGGCACACCAAAATTTGCGGCGGCTTGGCGGAAACGCTGGAAAATGCCGTAACAGTCATGCCCCGAAGGCCAAATTCCTCTGTTTTTGAAGTCACCACAGCGATGCCGCTCGCCCACAGTTGCAGTGCTTGTTTAAATGCTTCCGGTGTTACCGCCATGTATAGCTCCAGGTGTGGTCAGAGGGTTAAGTTAACGTAAATCGGCACGTACAAATATCGGTAATATGTTACAACAGCCGCGCTATTGCAGCTAAATTAATGTTGTATATGCGTTGAATCCGCGCAGGATTAGGAAGGTTGGCTGATATTCCGGGTTTTTTCGCAGGAAGTAGCATAGCTTAATGATTTACTTGAATTGCTTCCATCTACGGACTGTCTCAACCTCCCAGATTTCAGCATCCACTAAACAGTTACGTAAATCGGCTTCACGATTAATGGCGGATAATAACGCGTAAACGGTTTTATCGAGTTGCTCTGGGCTCGTATATGGCATAGAAATCTCATGGTTTCCCGATTCTAAATGCTGCATCTTGCTCTCGTGTACTCACTCTGGCATAGCCTATTTTCATTTAAAGTTCCGTTTACTCACTTGCAATGATTCCAACCGAACTATGATTTACCTTACCATTTTTATATATCTTATCGTTAGGAGTTTAAATATCGCAACTCCCTCTTTTTAAAGTCCGCTTAAACGTTCGTTTTTTCGAACTCTTGAATCAAGGTGAAAACCGTAGGGTCAGTGAAAAATGACAAGGGTAAACAATAGTTGTCAGGTTTATGTATATGCAAAGAAACCAGATAGCTATGTCTAACAGCTCGCGATAATTGCAAATGAAATCCTATCATCTAACTATCACTTGATGGTTGCCGTAAGTCATGTCCTTTGCTGATGGCTAAGTCTGCAATATTAAATCCAGATATCTAGCCCCTGTTTTGTCACCCAAAATTAACGCAACGTAAGAGAATAGAGTCATGGCGTACTTTCAGACACATTATAAGGACGCATGGACATATCGGTGTTACGGTGCCTGAAATATTATTGAAAAGGAAGGGGTGGCATTGTATTCCCCTTCATCCCTTAAAATATTTTGGAGAATTTTAATGAATAAGTTATTTCGGTGCTTTTCAAGCGTGCTTATGCTGACAGCATTACCATTAGTTTCCGCATTTGCAGAAGATTCAATTGGGAAGTTATACACAATGAGCAATGCGGTTAGCGGAAATGAGATATTGGTTTATAACCGTCTTTCTGATGGAAGCTTATCCAAGACTGGGCATATATCGACTAATGGCAAGGGTAGTGGTGGCGGACTGGGCAACCAGGGCGCTTTAATACTTAGTGGCGATGGTTTTTTCATGTTTGCCGTCAATGCAGGCAGCAACTCAATCTCATCGTTTCGTGTTAGGGCAAACGGTTTGGATTTGATTGATACCCAACCATCGGATGGGATACGGCCTGTAAGTGTAACGGAAGATCGTGGGCGGTTATTCGTACTGAATGCAGGAGATAGCGCAAACGCTGGAAATATCCGTGGCTTTTTTGTTAAAAATGACGGTGATTTAAAATCGATACCTTATGCCGTTCGATCATTGAGTAGTAAAAAAACTACTACTGGCGCCGCGCAAATTAATTTTAGTGATAATGGCCAACAACTTATTGTGACTGAAAAAGCAACTAACCTAATCCTGACTTACCACGTTAATCATTATAATGTCCCAAGTAATCCCAGGCTGAACGCTTCATCCGGCAACACCCCTTTTGGCTTTGCCGTAGGCAAACGTAATCAATTTTTCGTATCAAATGCTGAAGGTGGTGCGGCTGGTGTTTCATCATTGTCTTCATATAGCCTACTATCATCAGGTAAATTAGGCAGTATTAGTCCAAAAGTTGGCACAGGCGAAACGGCAGCTTGCTGGGTAGCATTAACACCTGATGGTCGTTACGCATTTACTACCAACACCGCTAGTGGAACGCTGTCTTCATTTGAAATCGGCTTTAATGGAAAACTCACTGTTGCCGATAGTAAGGCAGGCATTACAGGAAATACTAGCGGCCCAATCGACCTAGCTGTTAGCCCTGAAAGCCATTATCTTTATACGCTAAATTCAGGCAATGAATCGATCTCCAGTTTTTCCGTAGGTTTAAATGGCGAACTAACGCCGCTAACCACAGTAACAGGCTTACCTGATGGTGCTAATGGACTGATTGCTCGATAATACAAAACGAAATTTAGCGGGCTTTTTTATAAAGTCCCGCTGAATGCTTTTATTTTACGAACCCCGCCGATTTTTCTGAATTGCCCCGGCCCGACCCCCATTACCCGTTTGAATGCCTTGCTGAATGCCGCCGCAGATTCGTAACCGCAACGTTCGGCTACATCCATAACGCTCGCCTTTTCTTGCTCAAGCCAGCGCCGGGCAAAATACATTCGCCAGATCGTCAAAAATTCAATCGGCGGCATCCCGCAGGCCTGAAAAAAACGCTCGATGAAAGCAGAGCGGGAAAGGTGTGCTATCTCGGCGAGATTGTCTAAAGTCCAATGCCAACCAGGATTTGCGTTAATAGCCAAAACTGCTTTACAAATCTGTGCATCGGCAAAAGCACCCAGTAAACCCGGAACCGGTAGACTTTTTTCCACGAGATCACGAATAATGTAAAACAACAAGGCATCTGCAAGCCGATCCAGAATCGCGGTAGCGCCTACTTCATCCATGCCGGCTTCTGCAAATAAAAGGTCGAGCAGTGTTCGCACTGCAACATTTCCTGCACCGGACTGAGCGGCAACCACTAGAAATTCAGGCAATGATCCCAAAAGTAGCCGTCGAACTGAATGATCAATTTCCAGAAAGCCGCATATTAAGGCAGTGCCCGGATTCGTGCGATCCAATGGCACTTCCCTGCTAATATTTTGTACACCAAATGTGTCGGGTTTCTCCTTTGAAGCGCCAATCAAATGTGCGGCATCATGCGGAAAAACCACAATATCGCCGCTCTGCAAAAAAGTCGGTGTCTGATAACCAGGCAGATGCAACCAACAGCCTCCATAACAGACAATATGAAAGTTAACATTGCCAGTACCCGACGTATCGAGCGCCCAGGAATCGCATAGCTGTCCACGATAAAATACCTCGGCACGGAAGCTAATGCGTCTCAGAATTTCGTTCAGTGCCTGTTTGGCATCCTGCGAGAAAGCTTTTTCTTTAGTGTGTGAAGACATTGCAAAATTTATCTTGGATTTAATGTGAGCGACTAATGTTACCTATCACTATTATGACAAGTGTTCACGAAGTGCATCAGGCCACGAAAAGGCACGTCCCTTTGAGCGCAATGTCAGACTGTATAATGGCTCGACTTGCAAGGCTTGGCAAGGATGAACTTTGCAAAAGTTCTGACATCTATTACATCCACGATTTCAAATCCAGAATCTTCAAGTAACATTTTCCATTCGCTCAAAGTAAGTTCTCGCCCCGTTGTGCCAATTAACATTTGCATATCGAAAGCAGCGATCGTTGGATTGATGTGAGTTTCTTCAGCGATTGAATCGGCAATCAATACATAAGAGTTATTCGAGCCAATAGCTGACTTCAGGTTGACGAGTAATTTTTTGGATTCTTCATTATTCAATCCATGAAATATGGCAGAGAACACATAGAGGTCTTTATCTGATGCTGCAATTGGCAGGCTCTCAAACATATTGCCGGATTGAAAATCAATGCGTGCAAGTAGCTCACTGGGTACTTTTTCAGTCCAGTATGTCTTTGCCGTTTCGATAATTTGTGGCCTGTCGAATACCACTGACCGTAGGTTTGGAAAAGATTTTAGAATTGAAATGGACTTACTACCTTTAGAGCCTCCTACATCAATAATACGGTCAAAAGCCCCCCAGTTAAAATCTTCAAGAAATACATTGCCGGTGAGATTTTCCACGGTATCCATTGCTTGAGAAAACAACAAATCAAAGTGTTTGTTTTGATCCATGTAAGTGAACACATCAACCCCATGCACTTTTACGAATGGCACGCCGCCATCGCGGATACTTTCTTCCAAAGGTTCCATCCACGGTTTAGTCATTTCCGGTGAGTTGTGCATCAAGATCATGGCGCGCACGTTTTTGGGGTTATCTTGACGCAGAAACGCAGATGTTTTGGAGTTTCTAAACACGCGCGGAGCGGTTTCATCGAAGATACCCATTGAACCTAACATCCTCATCAACCGATAAAGGTGGTCTTCATGTAACTGTAGTTCCGTGGAAATTTCCAGCGTACTTTTCTCAGCATCGCCAATCACATCAGCCAATCCGAGCTTGGTTGCCACATATAATGCGCGGGACTGCCAGAACAGCGAGCCAATTTGCATGAGCCTGAAAGATGGTGGCGTTACCTTCGCGGGTATATTTTGGATAGCACTGGCAAAACCCATCAATTTATTGAAGAGCTTAACTCGGAATGTATTTGTAGCCAGTTTTTTCATATACAACCTTGCAAATCGAAAGTGTGTTTTTAATATTATAGCTTGAGCTGAGGTGAGTTTTACTGGTTATGCCAAACCCTTTCTGGCTAGCCGTCTCACAGGTAGTGTAAATTTTATATTTGACATCCTACTACTTGGTAGGCTATGCTTTGATCATGGAAATGAGAGATCAAATACTTGCCAGTGCGCAGCGGCTGGTTCAACAGCGTGGATTTAATGGCTTTAGCTACGCTGATATTGCAGCAGAGGTCGGCATTCGCAAGGCCAGTTTGCACCATCACTTCCCTACTAAAACGGATCTCGGTTTGGCATTGATCGAAGTGTACTCAGAGCGCTTAAATAGCGTTCTTCTTAATATCAGTGGTTCGTCCTTGACTGCAGTTGCGAAACTTGGCGCGTATGTTGCGCTGTATCGCAGTTCGCTTGAAGCTGAACGCATGTGTTTGGGTGGTATGCTGGCATCCGAGGCATTGACGTTAGACGCGACAATGCTACCAAGTCTCAAACGCTTTTTTAACTGTAATATCGAGTGGTTGACTGAAATACTTGAAGAGGGTAACTCGCAACAGATTTTTGTATTAAACGGCTCGGCTGTAAACCACGCGCGAATGCTGTTATCAGCGTTACAAGGTGCATTGCTGATTGCCCGTGCAACCGGTGATCGTGAAGCGTTTGAGCAAACAGCATCGTCATTAATTACTGTTTTAACGAGGAAGGGCTAACCTCTTTTTTAGCCAAAAAAACTACCTACTAATAGGTAATGAGGTTACACTATGAAAATCATTAAACTGAAGCTGTTGGTTATGACAGCACTATTCACCGTTTCAATGTCAGCGTTTGCTGATGGAGAACATGAATATAGGGGAGATAATCCTGATGTGAATCTTCCGGTTACGAAACTTAAATACTTTAAAACAGGTAACGGCCCGCTGGAGGCTGCTCCTGCTTATGGCGACCTATTCCACGGCGAGCACGGAACATTCATTAAACTGCCAGCCGGTTTTGTTAGTCCAGCTCACATTCATAGCGAGGATTACCATGCTAATGTTATCTCTGGTATCGTGGCAAATGGCGCACCTGACAGCAAAATGGTGCAACTTCCTGTTGGCTCCTATTATTTTCAGAAAGGTGGCGAAAGTCATATCACCAAATGCCTCTCAGCGAACGAATGTATCTTGTTTCTCAGCCAACCGGGCAAGTTTGATTACATCTTGGGCAAATAATTACGGATCATCCTTACGTACTACTGCCAGCGGACAGTGTCCTTTAGTGATAGCGCGCAATAAGTGATCGTGAAATTTTCTCTCAAACAGCATCGTTAATGATTGCTGGCTTATCGAGGAAGGGCTAGCCTCTTTTTTTAGCCCAATAAACTACCAACTAATAGGTAAGTAAGAACAATGTCAAACTGTAACCTCAAAAAAGGAACCAACTTCACTGCTTATGAAAGTGGTGCTACAAAAGACTGGCCCGCCCATACGGTTGAGCTTCCAGGTTTAGGGGAAATTCCAGGTAAACTTTTCCTCAAAGAGGTGCTTGGACTTACCGGTTGCGAAGTATCCATTAACTCAATGGTATCCGGCGCTGGTATGCCTATTTATCATCAGCATCAACAGAATGAAGAAGTGTATATCTTCATTCAGGGCAAAGGGCAGGTGCAGGTTGATGGAGAAGTGATTGATGTGCAGGAAGGCACTATTGTGCGCATTGCACCCAAAGGCGAGAGAATCTGGCGCAATAATTCAACCGAACCGTTGCTCTATATTATCATTCAGGTGCGAGAAAATTCGTTAAATCAATACGGTCTTGGAGATGCGACCGTGCCTGAGAAAGCAGTAATTTGGCCAAACTGAAGCCTTTACTATTAGGAGCTATTTCGTTCGTCTTCCTTGATTAAATAAAAGGGTTGAAATTTTAACCTGCAATTCAAGGGAGACACGCTCGCGGCTGCGCGGTCTATGTTCTATTTTTCTGGCTTTGGGGATGTTGAATGGGGGCTATCTGCACAGCCAGTTTACCGATATGAGTATATCAAAAACTCAAATACGTTATTTGGTGTCGGCAACCTTCCAGAGGGCGAAAGTGACCCAGATTTATTGGAAGATCTGGGCTATGGAAATACAGCACCTATTAATCCCTACTAGCAATATGTCGGGTACGTTACCGCTTCGTTCCCTGAGCGAAGCCGAAGGGAAATCAAAACTTCATAAGGCCAGATTAATAGATCAAAAATGAATCTCTATTAATGTAATATCGATGTCCCCTTGATTTGCACAAAAACTGTCATACCTATATTTAATCTCAACAACTGGGCTGATTTGCTGGTGATATGCGCCAGTAAAGATTGCTTGCCAATTTTCAACTGCACCACGCTCCGACCGCACTGATCGTCAACAATGTCGCTAATGGTTGCATTGACTACATTAAGAATGCTGGTTGCAGTGGGTTTCTCAAGAACGATGCTGACATCACGGGCATGGATTAATACCCGTAAGGATGTACCAATCTCGGCATTAATTGCAGGCACACTCAATGTGCCACCCGAAAAATCGACAGTGGTTAGATGATAATCAGCGTCATGTTCGGCAACCCTCACGTCCCAAACGGTCGCCGCTTCTTTATCTTGTGCCAAGGGAACATCAATGCGGCTCAGTGTTTCTGGGAGTGTCCCAGAAGCGAGTACACGACCTTCAGAGAGAATTACCAAGTAATCTGCCAATTGTGCGACTTCTTGTTGGGAATGGGTCACATACAAGTTGGGGATTTTGGTTTGTTGGTGCAGCTTATTAAGATAAGGCAGAATTTCCTGCTTACGTTTGGTATCGAGCGATGCCAAGGGCTCGTCCATCAGCAAAATGTCTGGTTTCAAAACCAGTGCACGGGCAATAGCCACGCGTTGCCGCTCGCCCCCAGACAATTTGTCTGGCATACGGTCAACTAAGTGACTAATGCCCAGTAGCTCTAAAATTTGCTTAAGATCGGTCGTATTCGACTGTTTGCCGATCCGCTTCAAACCAAACTGCAAATTACCCAATACCGTTAGATGCGGAAACAGGTTGGCTTCCTGGAAAACATAGCCGAGCGAGCGTTTATATGTTGGTACAAATATTCCTTCCTTGCTGTCTTGCCATACCTTGCCATTAATTTCAAAATAACCATTTGGCGTATATTGTAAGCCTGCGATACAGCGCAGTAAGGTCGTTTTGCCAGAACCTGAATGACCGAACAGTACGGTAACACCACAGCCCGGCAAAGTTAAATCGACATCCAGGCTAAATGCGCCGTAATTGAGCTGAAAACGCGCAACTATAGGTGATAGTGTCATTTTAACTGGTGAGCAACTGGGTGGGTTTTCAACACGCTGTATAACACTAGCAAGACAGTAAAGGAAAACGACAACAAACACCCCGCTAGCCAGTGGGCTTCATTGTATTCTAACGCTTCAACATGATTGTAGATTTGCACCGACACGACGCGGGTTTTATCGGGAATATTGCCGCCAACCATTAGCACTACGCCAAATTCGCCGACGGTATGGGTAAAACCTAAAATAATAGCGGTCAGGAAACCGGGCTTCGCTAATGGCATCACCACACTAAAAAAAGTGTCCAAAGGGTTTGCACGCAAAGTGGATGCTGCTTCCAAAGGCTGCTTGCCAATGTTGGTGAAAGTGGCTTGCAAAGGCTGCACAACAAATGGTAGGGAATACAGCACCGATGCCACAATCAAACCGGGAAAAGTGAACGGTAACGTGCCCAGGCCTAATTCAGATGTCAGTTTACCAATTACCCCGTTTGGTCCCATCAATACCAACAAATAAAAACCCAACACCGTTGGTGGTAACACCAACGGTAAAGCGACCACAGCGTTACAGACACCTTTCCAGCGAGATTGAGTACGCGCCAGCCACCAGGCTAGCGGCGTGCCAAACAACAACATCAGGATGGTCGCGATACTGGCAACCTTGAAAGTCAACCACAAAGTCGCTATGTCGGCGGCGCTTAACATGGTTTCAAGGTTGTCCGGCTATGTCGTAACCGTATTTGCTGATAATCGCTTGCGCTTCCGGGGATTTTAAAAATTTCAGCAAGGCAGGCGCAGCTGGGTTTTCGGCGCCTTTTTTCAACAATATCGCATCTTGAAGGATAGGGTTATGCAGATTACTGGGCACAATCCAACCTGAACCTTCCGTAATTTTACCGTCTTTACCGATGACCTGCGATAACGCGATAAAACCCAGTTCGGCATTACCGGTACTGATGAACTGATAGGTCTGGGCAATATTTTCGCCTAGGACGAACAACAGTTGCAATTTGTCTTGCACGTTGAGGTTTTTCATGACCTCCATCGCTGCCGCACCGTACGGCGCTAATTTGGGATCAGCTAGTGCTAGATGCTTAAAACTTCCGGTCGAAAGCACCTGTCCTTGGGCATCGACATAATTGACCTGACTGGACCATAACACAAGTTTGCCGATTGCATAAGTGAAACGGCTGCCGTCAACAGCCAAACCGGATTTTTCCAACTTAACTGGATTACTGGTATCCGCTGATAAAAACACCTCAAACGGCCCACCGTTTTCGAGTTGCGCAACAAATTTACCCGAAGAGCCAAACGCCAGATTTGCACTGTGGCCGGTGGCTTTTTCAAACGCTTCGGCGATTTCGGTCATCGGTTTGGTGAAGTTGGAGGCCACAGCCACTAACACCGTCGCCGCTTGCGAAGTCAAACAGAAAGCCAACAATAGACACAGGATAAGTAATCGTTTTGACTGCATTATATTCTCCACTGCTTATTTAAAAACGTAACATGCTTTGCACATAGAAGTAATCAATATCTTTGCCAGCCGGGGCATTAGGTGCGTTTTTGGCAAAGTCGCCTTTAAATAAGTGCGTCCAGCCGGTTTCAAAATTCAGGCTGCTGTTGAAATCGTAGCGGGCGGTCAATTCCAACTGTTGTCCCAAATAATTACTGGTGCCGCCGCTTTTGTCGAGTAATGGATTTTTTGTCCCTGTAGTTGTCCATGAATCGGTATCGGAAGCCAGCCAGAATGCCCGGTGACTGACTCCCAATTGGACATCGGAACGCGGATTCATGGTGATCCGGTAACCCGGCGTGTTGATGTTGCTGCGGGCGAAAGCACCATAAATACCGGTTGGGCCGAAGTCGAAACGGCGGGCACCATACAGCGGATCAAAGCGTTGATCTTTATTATCCTTGGAATTACTGTCACCACTGGCATAGTCGTACTCAAAAGCAAGCCGTGGCGACCAAGGCACATCAAAGGTATAACCGAGGTCAACATGTTGTGACCAAGCTTCATGATCTAAGTTTTTACCGTCAGTTTTATCCGTGCTTCCGCGTACTGTGCCAAATTGACCCATCGTTTCAAATTGGAAATCCACGTCGCCTTTGCCCGGTTTAATGTAAAAACGAAAACCTGGTGTGAAATAACGACGATTGCGGGTTGGATTTTTCGGGCTATCGGCTTCGTCCAAATGGTACAGGTATAGCTCACTGTTAATGCCAAAAGCCAGGTCAAACACTTCAAGAAATCCGCCAGAAAACCAGGTATGGGTATCTTCTTCGTCCCATTGATGGACATCGGCCAAAATCTGATCGGCATCAGTCGGGTAACGGATCACAGGTACTGTCACAAATCCAGTAAACTGCCATTTACTATAATTGGTTAGCCTGACCTTAACGCCGGTAAAACTATTAATGGTGTTGCGGAATGCGTTACGGGCGACCAACCGTCTGCTGCCTAGGTTCAGGGTTTGCCGTCCGGCCACCACTTCCGCGCCGATGCCGCTAAACCCGACGTTCTGGTCGGCCCAAGCAACATAGCCTTGCAGGAAATCGGCCTCATCAACGTGGGTATTGTTGACGTTGGAACCTTTATCAACGCCCAATGCCCGAGCATCTAAAAACTCGCCCCCTAGCCGAAAATCCCCAAAGTGAGCTTGCACCCAAACATCCGTCTGCAAAGGGATTTGCTGGTCGCCACCTTTACTACCGCCCCTAAAACTGCCATCCATGGTTTCATAACGGGTGCGTTGCTCTACGGACAGCGAAAGCCAATCGGGAAGGTTTAAAGCATCGTGCAAATTCCAAACCGGCTTTTCATATTTTCCACCTCCAATTAAGCCGTCTGTCATTTGACTGGAAAAAGCGGCAAAGGGTGGTTTGCTGTAAGTTTTCTTTTCCGCTGCTTGTGTATTATCGCTGTTGCCTATGTACAAGCTACAGGCAATGGCTGCATTGAGTACGTAACAGACAGCGCTTGTTGGGACTTGGTTTCTTTGCATCATTATAGGATTAGCTGAGTAGGTTACGCGTATAGCATTTATTTAAACAAGGGCGTTAAGCCAGCAATCAATCAGCAACAGCCAGAATGACTGCACCAGCCTTGAAAATAGCAGTGACCGGCTGGCCTTTACACAAACCCAGGGTTTCAACGCTGTCATTGGTAACCGTAGCAGCAATCTGCTCACCACCTTTCGACTCGATATCGACTTCGGAGTTGACTACACCGGCCTTAATCTGGGTTACTGTTCCCAGTAATTGATTTCTTGCCGAAATCCGGTAGCCGCCGAAATCGCTGACAATGATAATTTGCGGTGCCTTAACCAAAGCGATCACTTCCTTGCCAGCCTTAATTCCCATCGTTTCGGCAGATTCTTTAGTAATTGTAGCAACGATAGTTTCGCCACCTTTCAAGAAAAGATGGACTTCGGTACTCACCGAACCAATACGCACTTCACTGACTGTTCCGTTAAACTGATTACGTGCACTGGCTTTCATATCAATACCTCAATAATGGCTGGCTAATGATTGTATTTTTCAATACTCGTTAAAGCGGTTAGTTCAGATTGATCGTGCCGTTAAGTCTGGATGCAACAAAAAGTCTGTTTTGCAAAAAATGCATGACCTATAATTTCAAAATACACCTTACAGAGCAGTTCAAAAATGAAATTCATTCGTCTTCGTGAAGGCTCAAGGCTAGTATATTTCGTTATGTATAAAAGTAAATAACGAAATATAAAGACAGCACGTTTCTTTTAGAGAAATAATACGTGCGCCGGAAAAGTCCTGACTAATTTGATAGCTCATATTTTTAGATATTGACATGACGAAAGAATCAAATGACGGCATAAGCCCCTCTTGGGTTGAAGGCGAGTTACGTCTGGCTGGCTCACTCGACAGTCGCATGATCAGCTTGTTGCGGGCAATCGAGCAAAGCGGTTCGATCAATCAAGCCGCCAAAGAAATTGGCTTAAGTTACAAAGGCGCTTGGCAGATGATAGAACGTGCCAATAATCTTGCCCCCAAAGTGTTGATTGCCACAGCAACGGGCGGCAGCAAAGGCGGCGGGACGAAACTAACCACCGCAGGTCATGCTTTATTAAAGCTATTTACCGGTTTGGAACAGCAGCACAGGGAATTCTTACAACAACTCAATCGAAACTTGGCTGACGATCCTAATGTCCATTTACTGCTTAAACGGCTGGCAATCAAAACCAGCGCAACTAATCAGTTATTTGGTGTAATCACCACTATTGATACCAGCGCCATTAATGCAGAAGTGTTCGTCGAATTGAAAGGTGGGGAAAAGGTTGTTGCATCCCTCGCTTTGTCGGAGTTAAGGCAACTTGATCTCAGCGTCGGCAGCGATGTGTTATTGTTGATTAATGCCACGGAGATTATCGTTGTTACCGATCCTGATAGCTATATCTTGTCAGCGCGAAATTGTCTAAATGGTAAAGTGATTCGCGTCCAACATGATGGCGTTGATTCAGAAGTAGCGATTCAACTTCAAGGTGGTGAAAGCCTTATTGCTACGCTAACTCAGGTCAGTGCTGAATCGCTGGAGTTGAACCGTGGCACAACCGCTTATGCTATTTTTAAAAGCAATGCAGTGATGCTCGGGGCAACATCTCGTCTATGACGGGCTATCTTTGACAGTATTCGCATTAGCATCGTGCACCCAACAGCGGCAAGGGTTGATACCTAAAAGGTACAAGCGGCGGACAAGAAAGTGTCGGTGCGGCAAACAGTGAAACAAGCCTCAACTAAAGTTCGCACGAAGTGTTCTCGGTTGTCTTGATATTGCTGTTGGTTAGATCTTGAACAGGTTCTGCAATCGCTAAAAAAAATAACGCGACAAGATGAGCAATTTCTACACCGACATCAAAAGCCAGCAAATTTTTCCATAGGTTTGTTTGGGGTAGTGCAAAATCCTGTAACTTTGCTGCCAGACCCAATCTGTGGCATAAAGCAAACACTGCCATAGCAACTTAATTATCAAGCCAAATCCCAAATAATTAGTTGAAACCACCCAGGCTAGCAAACGCTTGGTAGACAATAAAAAAGCCAATAAAGGCATCAATAAAATAAAAAATGACATAAGAATCCCTCCAGGACACCTGACAGCAGATTGAAATCTTCCTATGAGGAAAACAAGCAAAAATGCAGCAAGATATCGTGTATCCGAAATAAAAAGTAAAAATGACTTCGATCAGAGAAAAAGCAAAAGATCGTAGCTGGTAAAAATGCGTTTAACACAAATATACAGGAAGACCTGAATTTAACGGTTGTGTTTGCTAACAAGAATTATCGGAACCGTCGAGAAGCCTATGCAGGCGACTCCACGTAACTCCTAAAATCCACACTTGCTTGCACATAACCGGTAAAGTTATCGCGTCTTCTTATACATTGTAGGTAATTATGACACAGAAATATTAAAGAAATATTAACGTTTGTCTTGCCCTGCAAAAAATATTAAGACAATCCCAACACGTCTTGCATATCGTATAGGCCGGGGTCTTTATTACCTAACCATAAAGCTGCCCTGACTGCGCCATTTGCGAACGTCATACGGCTAGAGGCTTTGTGGGTAATTTCCACCCGTTCGCCTTCATCGGCAAACATGACGGTATGTTCGCCAACAATGTCGCCTGCGCGGATGGTCGAAAAGCCGATGGTCTTACGATCCCGTTCACCGGTAATACCTTCCCGTCCATAGACGGCATATTCTTGCAAATCCCGATTCAAAGTTTTGGCAATGACCTCGCCCATTCTCAGGGCAGTGCCGGATGGCGCATCTACTTTATGCCGATGATGCGCTTCGATGATTTCTATGTCGGTGTAATCCCCCATCACTTTCGCGGCCATTTCCAGCAATTTCAAGGATAGATTGATACCGACGCTCATATTCGGTGCCATCATGATCGCTATATCTTGTGCTGCCAGATTTATTTTGGCTTTTTGGGCTTCAGTGAAACCGGTCGTGCCAAGCACCAGTTTTTTACCGGCTTGCTGGCATAGCTCCAAGTATTCAATTGATACCTCGGGTCGCGTAAAGTCGATTAATACATCAAATTGTTCGATTACCGCAGCCAGACTATCGGTGACTTTAACACCGATAGGTGCGATACCAACCAATTCGCCGACATCATTGCCTATTACCGGGCTATTGGCACGATCAATCGCAATCGTTAATGAAAGTGCTGGTGATTGGGTGATTGCAGTAATTAAAGTCCTGCCCATGCGTCCTGACGCACCGACTATGGCTACTCGTATCATGATTATCCTGTGAGTTTATCGAAGAAGCTTTTAACGCCGTCTGTCCAGGAAGATTCCTGCGGACTGTGTTGTTTACCGCCACCAGTCAATGAAATATTCAATTGTTCAATCAAGGCTTTTTGTTCCTTGGTTAAATGTACCGGAGTTTCAATATTGACTTTACAAATCATATCGCCAACTGCGCCGCCCCGCACTTGCTTAACGCCTTTGCCGCGTAACCTGAATAACTTGCCGGTTTGCGTTTCCGGGGGCACTTTTAATAACACCCTGCCGTTTAATGTCGGCACAGAAATTTCATCGCCTAAACAAGCGGTGGCAAAGCTAATGGGTAGTTCGCAATAAAGATTGGCTCCATCACGGGTAAAAATCGGATGGTCTTTCACATGAATTTGCACGTATAGGTCGCCAGCTGGAGCGCCACGTTCGCCCGCTTCGCCTTCGCCGGCAAGACGGATACGATCACCCGTATCAACCCCCGCTGGAATTTTTGCCGATAGCGTTTTGGTTTCTTGAACACGACCATCGCCACGACAGAAGGTACAAGGATCTTTAATTTGCTTGCCAGAGCCACGACAGGTCGGACAAGCCTGTTGCACCGAAAAAAAGCCTTGCTGCATACGCACTTGGCCGTGTCCATGACAGGTGGAGCAAATAATTGGGCTGGTGCCTTTTTTGGCACCGGTGCTGTCGCATTCTTTGCAAGCAACCAGTACGGGAACACGAAGTTTTGATTCAGTGCCGACAACGGCTTCTTCAAGCGACAACTCCAGGTTATAGCGGATATCCGAACCCCGTTGAGGGCCACTGCGTTGCCTACCGCCACCGCCAAAAATATCGCCGAAAACATCGCCGAAAACATCGCTGAAGCTGTCCGCCGTAAAGCCGCCGCCTTGCCCACCCATCGAACCATCAACTCCGGCATGACCGAATTGATCGTACGCAGAACGTTTTTTGGCATCCGAGAGCGCTTCGTAGGCTTCTTTTATTTGCTTGAATTTGACTTCCGCCGCTTGGGGATTGTCCTTGTTCCTATCGGGATGGAACTTCATCGCTAGGCTGCGATAATGTTTTTTGATGTCTGCGTCGCTGGCGTTACGCTCAACTCCCAGTAGCTTGTAATAATCTTCTTTTGCCATAACGTAAATAACCGCCAACGGCGGTTCTAAAGTTTCCTGAAAACGTAAGGGTAATGTATAAGCACCACCCTTACAGCTTAGGTTAAAGTATGCGCCAAATTAGGCGAACTTTTATTTTTTATCGTCGTTAACTTCTTCAAACTCGGCATCAACCACGCCATCATCGGCTTTATGCGAAGATGAACCCGGTTGTGCTGAAGCCTCGGCATCGTCTCCACCTGCTGTTTGTGCGTAGACACGTTCCGCCAATTTGCCTGAAACCTCAGCCAAGCTATTGGTTTTCGTTTCAATAGCATCTTTATCGTCACCTTTGACCGCTTCTTTCAACGCTTCAATTGCCGATTCAATTGCTGATTTTTCATCTGCCGCAACTTGGTCGCCCAGATCTTTCAAAGATTTTTCGGTGGCGTGGATCATACCATCGGCTTGATTACGCGCAGAAATCAGGTCTTTCAACTTGCGGTCTTCATCGGCATGGAGTTCTGCATCCTTAATCATTCGTTGCACTTCATCATCCGATAAACCGCTGGAAGCCTTAATCACGATAGATTGCTTCTTGCCCGTCGCCTTGTCTTTTGCCGATACGTTCAATATACCATTCGCGTCGATGTCAAAAGACACTTCAATTTGCGGTACGCCACGTGGCGCTGGTGGGATGTCAGCCAAATCAAAACGTCCCAACGATTTATTGGCAGAGGCGATTTCGCGCTCTCCTTGCAATACATGGATTGTCACCGCCGTTTGGTTGTTTTCTGCGGTCGAAAACACTTGTGACGCATTGGTTGGAATCGTAGTGTTTTTCTCGATGAGTTTGGTCATAACGCCGCCCATCGTCTCAATACCGAGCGATAAGGGAATAACGTCCAGTAACAACACATCTTTTACATCACCCGCCAATACACCTGCCTGAATGGCTGCACCCAAGGCAACCGCTTCGTCTGGATTGACATCCTTACGTGGCTCTTTGCCGAAAATGTTTTTGACCATTTCCTGTACTTTCGGCATACGGGTTTGACCGCCGACCAAAATCACGTCATGAATATCCGAAATCGACAAACCGGAGTCCTTAATCGCCATCTCACAAGGGCCTTTAGTGCGGAGGATTAGCTCCTCGACCAACGATTCCAGTTTTGCACGGGTCAATTTAACATTAAGATGCTTAGGGCCTGAGGCATCAGCGGTAATGTAAGGTAAATTAACGTCCGTTTGCTGGCTGGATGACAACTCAATCTTGGCTTTTTCAGCCGCTTCTTTAAGACGTTGTAAGGCCAATGGGTCGTTGTGCAAGTCAACGCCAGTATCTTTTTTGAATTCGTTGGCAAGATATTCGATAACCCGTGAGTCAAAATCTTCTCCGCCCAAGAAGGTATCACCATTGGTTGACAACACTTCAAACTGATGTTCACCATCAATCTCGGCAATTTCGATGATGGAAACGTCGAACGTACCGCCACCTAAGTCATAAACTGCAATTTTGGTATCTCCTTTGGGTTTGTCCATGCCAAACGCCAACGCTGAAGCAGTGGGTTCGTTGATAATCCGTTTGACTTCCAAACCAGCAATACGACCTGCGTCTTTGGTGGCTTGTCGTTGGGAGTCGTTGAAGTAAGCGGGGACAGTGATAACCGCTTCGGTCACTTCTTCACCCAAATAGGCTTCGGCATCTTTCTTTAATTTCATCAGGATCCGGGCTGAAATCTCCGGTGCCGCCATTTTTTTGCCATTGACTTCGACCCAGGCATCGCCATTGCCAGCTTCAACGATGTTGTAAGGCACCATTTTGATGTCTTTTTGAACGACATCATCTTTAAAACGGCGACCAATCAACCGCTTAATTGCAAATAAGGTGTTTTTGGGATTGGTAACGGATTGTCGTTTAGCTGATTGCCCTACCAACACTTCATCATCATTAGTAAATGCAATGATTGACGGTGTGGTACGTGCGCCTTCGCTGTTTTCGATAACCTTCGCCACGCCATTTTCCAGTACGGCGACGCAGGAATTCGTGGTACCTAAATCTATGCCAATTATTTTAGCCATTGAATGCTCCAGACTTGAATGTGTAAAAATTAAGATTGTGTTAAATATGGGGGCTTTTTTGTGTTGTTCAAGCCTGTTATTTATCTTCTGGTGGTTTTTTTGCAGTTTCCGGATTTGATGGTTGTTCAGGGGCTTTCGCCACAACCACCATAGCAGGGCGCAATAACCTGCCGTTCAACATATAACCTTTCTGAAAAACACTGACGACCGTATTTGGCGCTGCATTTTCAACCTCTTGCATGACTACCGCCTGATGTTGTTCAGCATTAAAGGCTTCACCCATCGGGTTAATGGTTACAACATTGTATTTAGTAAACACAGTTTCAAATTGCTTGATAGTCAGCTCACTGCCTTCACGAAACTTGTTTACTTCCTCGCTTTCGCCAGTGGCCGCTTGCAGACCTAGTTCAAGGCTGTCCAGAACGGGCAATAAATCTTTGGCGAAGCCGGTCAAGGCGTACTTGTGGGTGTCTTCCAGATCTTTTTGGGTACGTCTTTTTAGATTCTCCATTTCTGCCTGGACTCTAAGTGCCCTGTCCCAGTTATCTTGAGCTTTTTGCTCGGCTGCGGCCAGTTCATTGGTCAATTCTTCTATGAGCGCTTCATGATTAAGTGGCTCAGTTAGCGATAACTCTGCTTCTTTAATATCTTGATTATCTTCAGTTTCTATAGGTGCTTCTGTCGATTCCTGTTTGGTACTCATTATCGGGTGCCCTTTGTGTAAAATAATAAATGGGTAAAAATGTTGAAAACTACAATCGTCATCAAGATGATGGGGTCGCAGTTTTAGGATTCAAGGCTGCACCTAATAATTTTGCGGTTATATCAACAAAAGGGATAATTTTTTCATATGCCATACGGGTTGGGCCGATTACGCCCAGTACGCCAACGACTTCATCGCTCACGGAATAAGCTGAAGTCACCAGGCTGCATTGCTCAAACGCCTGATAACCGGATTCTTCACCGATAAAAATCTGCACGCCTTCGGCTTTCATGCACTTATCCAGTAAATGCAGCACGGATTGCTTCTGGCTGAAGGCTTCGAATAGTTTTTTCAGGTAGTCCCGGTTGCCTAATTCGGAAAAACCCATCAGATTTGTTTCACCGGTTAGGACATAATCTTCTTTTTTGCCATTTGGCTGTAAAGCAAGCTGGGCTATTTTGATGGCATCCAGCATACCTTGGTTCATACGTTGCTGATCTTCTTGCAATTCTTTAAATACGACTTCCCGAACTGACTGCAAACTGCGGCCAGAGTAAACCGAATTGATAAAATTAGCCGCCTGTTGTAATTCAGCAGCAGAAAATTGTTTGTCAGTTTGAATGATTTTGTTGTGTACTTCCTGTTCATTGGTGACAAATATGACCAATACGCGGGTATTCGACAAGGGTAAAAATTCAATGTGCCGGAAGTAAACTGTCTCTCGTTTGGGCAAGGTAACGATACCCGCCATTTGCGTTAAATCCGCCAGAAGCCTGGATGCTGTACCGATCATGTCACCGGCATCGTCATTTGCCGTCAAACCTTCTTGCAAACGGTTAAAGTCTTTTGATTCCATAGGTTTGCATGTCAATAAAGTGTTTATGAACATGCGATAACCGCTGACGGTAGGCACTCTACCTGCCGAGGTGTGGGGTGAATGCACGAGACCAATCTCTTCAAGATCGGCCATGACATTACGGATGGTCGCAGGGCTGAGATTTAGCTCTGACCCTTTAGACAATGCCCTAGATCCGACCGGTTGCCCATCACTGATGTAGCGCTCCACAAGCGTTTTTAATAGCTGTAGCGAGCGCTCGTTTAAAACCTGATTGTTAGCCATTTATCCCCCAATTCAATTAGCAATCCCACTAATTGAGTGCTAACCGCGAAGTTATCAGTACAACCTTATATTGTCAACATTCCCTGGAGTCTCCCGACAATATAGTGCTGACTAGGACAAATCAGGCCGATTTGTTATGATTGGGCTTGGCTTTAACACTGTTTTACCCCAATGCACAGGAGTTAATATGAAGCGCCCCATCCCACCCGCCAATGGCGGAAAAATTACTTCCTCTAACGGCAAGCTGGTCGTGCCGAACAACCCGATTATCCCTTACATTGAGGGCGACGGCACAGGCCCTGATATATGGCGCGCTACAGTGCGGGTTTTAGATGCGGCGGTTGATAAGGCTTATAACGGACAACGAAAGATTCATTGGCTAGAGGTGTATGCGGGTGGCAAGTCCTTTGAGCTATTCAACACCTGGTTGCCGGATGAAACCATTGACCTGTGCCGGGAGTTTCTGGTGTCGATTAAAGGGCCATTAACTACTCCCATTGGTGGCGGTATCCGTTCATTGAATGTCGCGTTACGGCAATTGCTGGATTTATATGTGTGTTTAAGGCCAGTGCGTTGGTTTAAGGGCGTGCCTTCCCCCGTTAAACGCCCAGACCAGGTTGATATGGTGATTTTTCGGGAGAACACCGAAGACATTTACGCAGGTATTGAATTTGAGAAAGGCAGCGCTGAGGCCAAGCTATTTTTGCAATTACTAAAGGAAAATTTTCCTAAATCTTACGAAAAAGTCCGTTTCCCTGAAACTTCCGGTATCGGTATCAAGCCCGTCTCGCAAGAAGGCACGGAGCGCTTGGTTCGCGCCGCGATTGATTATGCCATCATCAATAGGCGCAAGAGCGTAACGATTGTCCACAAAGGCAATATCATGAAATTCACCGAAGGCGCATTCCGCAATTGGGCGTATGGTTTAGCCGAACGGGAATATCCCGCACAAACCTACACCTGGGAACAATGGGAACGCACCAAGGCCGCACAAGGTGAAGACGCCGCCAATACCGAACAAAAAACGGCTTTAGATGCAGGAAAAATCCTCATTAAAGATGCCATAGCCGATATAACCTTACAGCAGGTGTTGACCCGCCCGACCGATTTCGACGTGATCGCCACGCTGAACCTGAACGGCGACTACCTGTCCGACGCGCTGGCGGCGCAAGTCGGCGGCATCGGCATTGCCCCTGGCGGCAACATCAACTACCTAACCGGCACTGCTGTATTTGAAGCCACGCACGGCACTGCGCCGAAATACGCCAATCTCGATAAGGTCAACCCCGGCTCGTTGATCTTATCAGGCGAAATGATGCTGCGTTACCTGGGCTGGACCGAAGCCGCCGATGCCATTATTAACGCGATGGACGCAACCATAGCCAGCAAACACGTCACCTACGATTTCGCCCGTTTGATGGAGGGGGCGACGGAAGTCAAATGTAGCGAATTTGCGGATGCGATGATAAAGAATATGTAAGTTGTAGGATGGTTAAGCGTAGCACATCCATCACTTGCCAGAGTTGAAGATGATGATTATTTTGATGGATGCGCTACGCTTATCCATCCTACTCGCTCTAACTTAGCAATAATCAATGACCGAATACCGTCGGCTATTCATCCCAGGTGGCCGCTATTTCTTTACTGTTGTCACCTATCAGCGACGGTCAATCTTCAACGAACCCCAACATGTTAATTTACTCAGGGAAGCATTCAAACACATTATGGAATCCCGGCCCTTTACGATTGATGCGATAGTTATTTTGCCCGACCACCTGCATTGCATTTGGCAATTGCCGGACAACGACGACGATTTTTCCGGGCGTTGGCGGGAAATCAAAAAATACGTTTCCAAGCGCATTGGCGCAGAGGGCAAACGCCCAAGGGAAAAAGATGTTTGGCAACGCCGGTTTTGGGAACATGCCATCAGGGACGAAGACGATTGGCGGCGGCATGTCGATTACATCCATTATAACCCGGTCAAGCACTCATTGGTAACGTCCCCGGCGCAATGGCCGTATTCATCATTCCGCAAGGCCGTAGCGGCGGGTTGGTACGACAGTAATTGGGGATGTAACGGACAACCAGCAACTATCAAGGACATGGATATAGAATAGGATTGCAGGATATTGGATGTAACGTGTAGGATGGATAAGCGCAGCGCATCCATCATTTGCAGGAGTTGAATATGATAATTGATTTTGATGGATGCGCTGCGCTTATCCATCCTACTTACTGAAATTTCCGGCGATCCTTTGCTTAAGGGCTTTGTTTTACAAATGCAAGTGTTCTGGAATTAGATGCCGTAGTGATACAGTTTATTGGTCTATGTAAACAGTATCTCCAAGCTTTCTAATAACACTCCCGTCCGAACCATAAGTAATATCACCAAACTTACTATAGGCGGTACCATCGGAACTATAGGTTTGGTCACCAAACCTTTGAAGGGTTATGTGTTTTTGTCTTCGTTTGAGATTATGTGAGTTTTCGGATTCTGAACTATTTATTTTGCCAGTTGCAAGTTCCAATAATTTAAGCGCTTGTTTAGACTTATTTTTTGCTGCAAGTAACTCCCCAATGGACATAACATTAGGGTCGGGTACATTCATAGCTTGACGCTTTAATTCAGCTATTTCGGCATCAGTAAATATTTTTTGAGGCTGTTGTATGGTTTCTGGGCTAGTAGGTTGACTATTCAGTTGTTCCTCTTCTTGCCGTTTTTTTATGACAGAATTGAATCCTATTTGATTTTTCAAAAGCCTAATGTCTTTGGGAATACCATTTGTACATACACCTTGCGTGTAAACCACTTTGCCATCAACCAAGCATTTTTCAACAGCTATTGATTGAGGTGAGACAGTTATTAGCATTAGAATAAGGATTGATTTCATGAGTGACTCCTTAAGATTGTCTAGACTTTAAGTCTAGTAGACAAATTGCTTCTTTTAAAGTCAAACTCGTAACCTACGTAAATTTAACTCGTAAGATGCGCCAATCGTAGGATGTGCCAAGGCACGAGGCGCATCGGTCGAGAAAGTAATATACACGCGAACGATGCGCTTCACTTTGTTCAGCAGCATCCTACAGTGTGTCTTACGGGTTATGCACACAAAACTTTGTGCTTTATGATTAGAGGTAACATATGCCAATTAACATCATCTGGGTCGATAACTGCGAAGGCGATGAAGAAGTCGAAAGACTTCATACCTCCGTCTGCTCCCTTAAAGTCCGTCGCCGGCAAGACGTGATTACCAACATCGAATGGGATTTTTCACAAGACGTTAAAGCAACCGAGAGTAATGATAAACAAAAGCTCGATTTCTGGCCTGAGCCGAAACAAACCATCAATCTCAAATTGTTAAAACAAGGCACGGTTCATCAAAACAAAGTCTGGGCGGAACTGTTAAAAATCCCCTTGGGTTCTACCTTGACCTATTCCGCCTTGGCAAAAAAAATCGGTTCCGCCGCCCGTGCCGTCGGCAATGCTTGCCGCACCAATCCCTATACACTACTTATCCCCTGTCATCGGGTGGTTTCTGTTAACGGCATGGGTGGGTACAGCGGACATCGGCATGGTGAATATATGCTTATCAAAGAAAAACTACTGGAATTTGAAGCTAATATCGCTAGTTTACGGTAACAGTCTCCCTCTCCTGCTGGAGAGGGTTGGGGGGTGGAGATGCAAAATAAGGACTTTTTCTTTTAAATCTCCCTCATCCTAACCTTCTCCCTCGAGGGAGAAGGTTAGGCGCTGCCAACACATTATGAAGAGGACGCTAACAAGCCGTGCAAAACCAAGCATTAATCGACCAGTTTTTAGATGCTGTCTGGGTGGAACAGGGACTGAGCGAAAATACCCTTTCCGCTTATGGTAGCGATCTGAGGATTTTTGCCCACTGGCTAAATTCCCGATCAATGCTCGATGTAAGCATGGGAGACTTGTCAAAATTCCTTGCCAATCGCTATCAAGAAGGCATCGGCAGCCGTTCATCCGCCCGTATCTTATCGAGTTTGCGGCGGTTTTACGGTTATTACATTCGTGAAAATAATATTACCATCGACCCGACTGCGCTGATTGAATCACCTCACATAGGGCGACCGCTACCCCATTCGCTGACGGAAGAAGATATCGAACTGCTGCTAAATGCACCGGAAACGGCAACGACATTAGGCTTTCGCGATAAAACCATGTTGGAAATGCTGTATGCGACCGGGCTTCGGGTATCTGAGTTGATCAATTTAACCCTCGACCAAATCAGCTTAAGGCAAGGCGTGGTCAGGATTGTCGGCAAAGGCAATAAAGAAAGGCTGGTGCCGGTCGGCGAAGAAGCGATGGATTGGATGGAAAAATATCTGAACGAATCTCGCTTAACTCTTTTGGCAGGGCGGCAATGTTCCTATATTTTTGTGACTAACCGCGGCGATAACATGACCCGGCAGGCTTTTTGGCATATCATTAAACGCTATGCGCTTAAGGCGGGTATCAGCAAATCCTTATCGCCGCACACGTTACGCCATGCCTTTGCAACGCATTTACTAAATCATGGCGCGGATTTGCGGGTGGTACAATTATTGTTGGGGCATTCCGATTTATCGACAACGCAAATCTACACCCATATTGCCCGCGAACGCCTAAAAGACTTACACTCAAAATTTCATCCACGAGGATAACAGCAACATGCCGCAACACATTCATCCAACCGCTTATATTGCCCCTGACGTAAAGCTGGGTGATAACGTCACCATCGGGCCATTTGCGGTCATTGAAAACACTGTTGAAATCGGGAATGGATGCAATATCGGCGCACATGCGGTCATCCAGCCATTCGTAAAAATGGGTGAAGGGAATACTGTTCATCCGCATGTTGTATTGGGCGATTTACCGCAAGATACCAGCTTCAAGGCGGAAACGGTATCCTGGTTGATCATTGGCGACGATAACGTGTTCCGGGAAGGTTTCACTGCCCATCGAGCAGGCAAAGAAAACGGCGAAACGCGCATCGGTTCTGGCTGTTTTTTTATGAATAACAGCCATGTAGCCCACGATTGCACTATCGGCAATAGCACCATATTTGCCAATAATGTCGCGATGGGTGGGCATGTTGAAGTCGGCGATAAGGTCTTCATGGGCGGTGGTGTGGTCGCGCATCAGTTTTGTCGGATAGGTTCGTACGCGATTGTCCAAGGCACAACGGGCTTAAGTATGGACGTTATCCCTTTCACTTTGATTGGCGGCCATTATGCCAAGCACTATAAGCTGAACACGGTGGGGTTACGTCGAGCCGGTATTACCGGTGTTCGCTACACTGTACTTGCTTCGGCATTTCGTTTGCTTAAGGCTAAACAACCGCTGGATGGCCTCGAAGAAACTGACGAATTACGCTATTTGAAAGCGTGGCTGGCCGTCAAATCCAAACGCGGCATACATGGCTTCATTGATATTTCCAGCAGGGAATCTTAACGAGGGCAGGGTAGAGCCGTCAGTCGATGCTGCTGGTTATCAAGGTTAATAACCAGCGCTAAATACTAAGGTTTATTTTGCTTGTGGTCTTTCCATTCAACTGAATCAAAATGGAATTTGTGCAGTAGCCTATGCACCAACGGCCCAAAAAAAAGACCAGCAACGACCAAAAACACTAATCCCGAAAATAAGGCGTAACAGCCAGCAAATAATTTACCGGCATCTGTTTTGAGTACATCAACCGGCCCCATGCCGCCCAGGATCATTGCTGCGTTGAGAAATGAATCCAGCCAGGTCATGGCTTCCAATTCATGATAGCCGATGACTCCAATACCTAAGCCAATCGTAATCAATAAGCACGCAGATAAAACATATTTCCCTTGCCTGATTAAAAACGCGTTGTACGGGATGGGTCTTTGTTCGCGATGTTCAAAACGACTGGACATGAAATAAATAGTCTTGGTTTTAACCCGGTGGCCAGGACATTTGCCTGCCACCCAAAAGATGCAAATGCAAATGCTGAACCGTTTGCCCACCGTGCGTGTTGCAGTTAAACACGGTTCGGTAGCCATCGGTGGCAATACCTAATTGTGTGGCTAAGCTGGCGGTTACTTCGAGCATTTCACCACCGAGCCGGGTATCATTCAAGTCGTTCAGGGTGGCAATATGGATCTTGGGAATCACCAACACATGCACGGGTGCCTGTGGGCTTATGTCGTTGAACGCCAGTATGTGGTCATTTTCGAATACGATATCCGGCTTAATGGCGCCGCCAACCATTCTGCAAAACAGGCAATCGGTCATGTGCTCTCCTGAGTTTTGTTTGGTTTGCTGAAGACGACAAGGCGAACCGCTGGCATCTTAGGTTGATATTATATGGCCTTACGTCCATTGAACGCATGGGACAATGTGCCGCTGTCGATGAACTCGAGTTCGCCGCCCATCGGTACGCCGTGGGCGATTCGGCTAGCCTGGATATTGTGCTTTCTCGCCAGTTCCCCGATAAAATAGGCTGTCGCTTCGCCTTCTACGGTCGAATTGGTCGCGAGGATCAGCTCCTTAATCGTTCCCTCTTTTAGGCGTTGTTCCAGAATATCAAGGCCGAGTTCGTCGGCACCTATGCCATCCAGGGGCGACAACCGGCCATGCAGGACGAAATATTGCCCACTAAAAACAGTGGCTTGGTCGATGATCCAAACATCGGCCGGGCTTTCAACGATACAAATTAAGCTGCTATCTCTGGATTTATCCGCGCAAATCTTGCAGATAGTTTGCTCGGTGAGGGTGCGGCATACCTGACAATGGCCGATTTTTGCCAGCGCATCAAGCAATGTTTCGGCCAGGATTTTTGCACCGTTACGGTCGCGCTGGAGCAAATGGAAGGTCATGCGTTGGGCTGATTTTGGGCCAACGCCAGGCAAGCAGCATAAGGTTTGCGATAATTGCCCAAGCAGGCCTTTTTTTAGCATGTCAAAAGGGCATTTGGAATCCGGGTGGTATCGGCATACCAGCGGTGATTGCTGACATTTTCTCTTTTTTCATTTTACCGACTTTATTGACGGCATCATTAATGGCAGCAGCCACCATATCTTCCAACATGTCCTTATCTTCTCCGACTAAGGATGGATCAATAGTCACTTTTCTGGCTTCACGCTTGCCGGTCATGACAATCTTAACCAATCCACCGCCCGATTCCCCCATGACTTGCATCATTTCCAATTCACTTTGGGCTTTTTTGAAATCTTCTTGCATTTTTTGGGCTTGCTGCATGATATTGCCCAGTGCATTTTTCATTTTATTATCTCCTTGCTAGTTTGTTCAGGGGTTACACCGGTTCTATAGTACCGGGCATTACTCTGGCATCAAAATGTTCTTTTAGTGCCTGGATGTTGGTATCCGAATTAATGGCATCGACCGCCGCCTGTTGTCGGTTTTCTTGGTCTTTAGCAAATTGTACAGCGGGCGTTTCAAGCTGTGCCTGCTCTATTTTGATGGTCAGTTTTAAGGGTGTGCCCCGGTAATTTTGCAAGGCTTGTTGTAATTTTTTTTCTCGCGTAGGTGTGTGTAACTGTTGATGGCTGGCATCCAGCAATAATTGACATACCTCATTATCGATGAGTTTTAGCACACAGTTGTTGGCTAATTGTTTGGTAAGACTTTCCAGTTTCATGATCTCGATCATGTCTGTCCAACTGTGATTGCCAAGTGCTTCATTGGAATAGTTGGCAGTAATATTTTCGGCAACGCGCATTGGTGAATTTGTCTGTTCGATTTGTATAGGCGGTTGCGGTGTTGCCGTTGGATTTTGTAGCGGCGGTTGTTTAGACCTAATTGGCGTTACTTTTGTTGTGACCGGCTTAAATGCCAACATACGTAACATGACCATCTCAAAACCCATCCGGGAATCGGGTGCAATGTCCAAGTCCTTTTGTCCGTGTAAGGCAATTTGATAAAAGAGCTGCACATCTTCGGGTGTAAACCGCTGTGCCAAGGTCGTAATCATGTCCTTGTCAAATTCATGTTCGATTGCCGCAGGGATTTGCTGTGCCAAAGCGATGCGATGCAAAATGTGCAAAATTTGCTGTAATACCGAACTGAAATCTGCCTGGATGTTGGCAACTTCATCAATGGTGTTAAGGATCGCCGTTGCATCTGCGTCCGCCAATGCCGTCAATATATCTTCAACGGGGCGTTGCGCTACCGTGCCTAACATAGCCGTTACATCACTTGATGTGACTTGACCACTGCCGAATACTATTGCTTGATCCAGTAGGCTCAAGCCATCGCGCATACTGCCGTCAGCGGCTCTGGCTATTAACTGTAAGGCAAGTGGTTCTGAGGCAATCTGCTCTTGCTTGAGAATATCTTGCATCTGCACAAAAATCTGGGCAGGCAGCAATCGCTTAAGATTAAACTGCAAACACCGTGACAGTACGGTAACGGGAATTTTCTGCGGGTCTGTTGTGGCTAACAGAAACTTTACATGGGGTGGCGGTTCTTCCAACGTTTTTAACAAGGCATTAAAACTATGCCCTGACAGCATGTGCACTTCGTCAATCAGGTAGACTTTGTAACGGCCTTGATTCGGCGCGTATTGGGCGTTATCCAGCAAATCACGGGTATCTTCAACTTTGGTGCGGGACGCAGCATCGACTTCGATTAAATCCATGAAGCGGCCTTCGTCCAAGGCGACACAGACAGGGCATTGTCCGCAAGGATTAAAATCCTGTAGCTTTTCGCAATTCATGGCTTTTGCCAGAATCCTGGCTATGGTTGTTTTGCCGACACCACGGGTTCCGGTAAACAAATAAGCATGGTGCAAGCGGTCATGCTGCAAGGCATTCATCAATGACTTGACGACATGATCCTGACCAACGACTTCGGTGAAATTTGCGGGACGCCACTTTCTGGCGAGAACCTGATAATTCATTGCAGGTCCGTATCATTGCGGCTTGATATGGGCGGCAACCGTGTCAGCCACATCCCGGCACACGAATCTGCTGCTACCGTTGCTTCCTTCCGGACCTGGCGGGGTTTACAGCGTATCGTTGCGAGAGGACCAACACGGTCACCATAAAAAATTTCAGCCATGATTACCGTCTGGGCTAAAGGTCGGCTATTATCCTCGAAGCGTTGCGATATTACAACTCAATGATGCGCTGTATGCAAAATACATGACTATAATCGACAACAATTACCCTCGGAGTTCCTCATGGGTAGGTCTCAGTAAGCACCGCCTTTCATTCTAGTTGACTGTGCATAGAGTCATTATCGGCTCTACAACTTTGCCAATATGTTCATGGTGTTGGGTAGACGGCCATATTATTTGCACTGTAATGAAATTAGGCGGAATGTGGTTAGAATCCTTGCCACTCTGCTTTTATAATGTATCCTTTCCAGTTAAAACTCATCACCGAAAAAAACACAATGGCACATACCGATAATCAGACCCCGGCCAACTTTATTCGTCACATAATTGCCGATGACCTTAAAACCAATAAACATAACGGCAAAGTTGCCACCCGCTTTCCGCCAGAACCAAACGGCTATCTGCATATCGGCCATGCCAAATCCATCTGTCTGAATTTCGGAATTGCCGCTGAAAATAACGGCACGTGCAATCTCAGGTTTGACGATACCAATCCAGAAAAAGAAAGTATCGAATACATGCAGTCCATCGAACGGGATGTGCAGTGGCTGGGATTTGAATGGAACGGTTTGCATCATGCTTCCGATTATTTCGAGCAACTTTACCAATATGCCGAGCAACTCATTCAGCAAGGTCAGGCTTATGTTGACAGCTTGTCGGCTGAAGAAATCAGGGCTTATCGGGGTACGCTGACAGAACCCGGCAAGCCTAGCCCAGACCGTAACCGTTCAATAGAAGAAAATCTCGACTTATTCCGGCGTATGAGGGCAGGTGAGTTTGCCGACGGCCAGTATGTGCTGCGTGCCAAAATCGACATGGCCTCACCCAATATCAATATGCGCGATCCTGCCATTTACCGCATCCGTCGCGTGCATCACCATCGTACTGGCGATGCTTGGTGCATCTATCCCATGTACGATTACACCCATTGTATTTCTGATGCGCTGGAAGGTATCACCCATTCCTTATGCACTTTGGAGTTTGAAGACCACCGCCCGCTGTATGATTGGGTATTGGAACAACTAAAAACGCCATGCCACCCGCAGCAAATCGAATTTGCCCGTTTGCAACTGGAATATACCATCGTCAGTAAACGCAAATTGAATCAACTGGTTATGGAAAAGCACGTGAACGGCTGGGATGATCCCCGAATGCCAACTATTGCCGGACTACGCAGGGCAGGTGTTACACCAAAAGCAATCCGTGATTTTTGCGAACGTATCGGCCTGACCAAACAAAATTCATGGATAGAAATGTCGGTGCTGGAATATTGCATCCGTGAAGACCTGAACGAAAACTCAGCACGGGCTATGGCGGTGTTAAATCCGTTACGGCTGGTGATCGACAATTATCCAGACGGCAAAACCGAGCAACTTGTCATCGGCAACCATCCCCAAAAACCAGAACTGGGCAACCGCGACGTGCCATTTAGCAAAGTGATCCTGATCGAACAGGATGATTTCGCCGAGATTGCGCCACCCAAATTTAAGCGTTTGGTGGAAGGCGGCGAGGTTCGGTTGCGCGGCGCGTATGTTATCCAATGTAATGAAGTTGTCAAAGACGAGAACGGCAATGTCGTTGAACTAAGTTGTACGTACGATCCCGAAACGCTGGGTAAAAATCCAGAAGGCCGCAAAGTAAAAGGCGTTATCCATTGGGTATCCGAGCCACATGCCCTACCTGCCGAAATCCGTTTGTATGACCGCCTTTTTACCGTACCCAACCCAGATAATGAAGAAAATTTTCTGGATACAATCAACCCTGCTTCGTTAGAAGTCCTGAGCAATTGCTATGTTGAAGCCAGCCTAAGCAAAGCAACAACCGATAGCCGCTATCAGTTTGAAAGGACAGGCTATTTTTGCTTTGATGCGATAGACAGCGTTAACGGCAAGTTGGTATTTAACAGGACGGTGACATTGCGGGATAGCTGGGAAAAAGACTGAACACTAAAACCCTCCATACCAAATTAAGGTTTAACAATCATATCAACGATATTTCAGTTTAAATCCTTGGATATAAAAAGCACTAATTAAACAGTAGGTTATCTGTAAATTTATTGGGAATCTTGTAGTGAGGGGAGGGTTGTAGTCTCGATAAACGCAGCTAAAGCCTTCCCCATTAGAGCCGAATTCAGCTAAATGCCGATTCCACCATATAGCCAGCAATCCATGCTGGCTATATGGTTTTTTGGACGCAGCTTAAATATACTTATAATCAGTGTTTTAAACGATATTTTTGATGGTATTTATTAATTTGCAGATCGTTTTATCAAGACAAAGTGCTGTCATCGCCGCACACTTACATATTTGTGCTAGGCTTAACTTTCAATATTTTAAAAAGCCACCAAAAAAATTTGTCTTTTAAATGAATTGTCCTGACCTTTACCTGCCTATAGCTTTGTTTATAGATGATGATCATACCCTGCATTTGTGGGTAAATAGGTATCTTTCTAATGCCGGTTTTAGGGTAATTTCTTGCTTTGACGGCGAGCAAGGCATCGAGATATTCAAAGAAATGTCCCCCGATATTGTTTTGATTGACATTCAAATGCCCATTTTGGATGGTTTTGAAACATGCAGGGCATTACGAAACTTACCTAACGGCAAAAACACCCCTGTCATTATGATGACAGTAACGGAAGATCCTGAGGGGATAGCCCATGCCTATGCGTGTGGTGCTACGGATTTTGTAGTGAAACCGGTTAACTGGGAGATTTTAATCCACCGGCTGCACTATATGGTTAAGGCAAGCCACAACTTACGCCGGTTGGCACAAAATGAATTAAGGTTGTCCAAAGCCCAAAAAATGGCTCAATTGGGTGATTGGGAATGGCACGCCATTAGAAACAGCTTGCATTGGTCGAACGAAATCTACGCATTGCTGGGTCTTGATATAGACGACTTTACGCCTAATACCCGTAATTTCAGGGACTTTATCCACATTGCTGATGTGCCTTATGTCCTAAGGCATTTACGCACTATTATTAAAACCAAAAAAGCCGCCACTGTTGAGTTTCGAATAATCACTTCAACGCATCAGGAACGATTTGTTGTCCAGCAGATTGAGCCGCTTCTAAACCATAAGGGTAGTTTTATTGGCTTGGTTGGTATCATTCAGGACATAACCGAGCGCAAAGAACAAGAAAATAAAATTCGCCATCTGGCTTATTACGATTATATTACCCAATTGCCCAATCGCGTTTTTTTCCTTCAGTTTTTAACAAAAACCATCGAGCTCGCGAAACGCAACAAACGTCATTTTGCTATTTTATTTTTAGATTTGGACGGTTTTAAAGGCATTAACGACACCTATGGGCATCAGGTCGGCGATATGTTGCTGAAAGAGGTGTCCACTCGCTTGACCGACGGTTTAAGGTGCTCTGATTTAGCGTCACGATTCTTCGATTATTTTGACCACAAAGTGGATGTCGCCCGCTTGGGGGGGGATGAATTCATTATTTTACTGAATGAGTTAGCCCAACCTGAAGATGCGGCCACAGTAGCGGAACGCATTAAACGCTGGATAACCAAACCCATATCGCTGGGTGATCGCCAGATGCATATTGGCGTTAGTATGGGGATTACTGTTTATCCACATGACGGTGATGATTCAGGCACCCTGTTGAAAAACGCAGACATGGCTATGTACCACGCCAAAAAATTAGGCAAAGGTCATTACCAGTTTTTTCATAAAGGCATGGCGTTACGCGCTGAAAAAAGGCTGGAAATGGAAACCTACATGAATCTGGCCGTCGCTAAAAATGAATTGCGCTTACATTATCAACCTGTTGTAGATGCAAGATCCGGACGTATGATAGGTGCTGAGGCGTTGTTGCGTTGGCAATGCCCTCAGTTGGGTTTTCTGCCTCCGAATGATTTTATCTCCCTTGCTGAAGAAAATGGCATGATCAATCAGTTTGGTGCATGGGTTATCCGCGAAGTGTGCCGACAATACAGTATTTGGCAACAACAGGAATTTGATGACTTGACCATTTCGGTAAATTTGAGTAGCCTGCAATTTAATCAGCCTTCTTTTATACCGATGATAGAAAGCACCCTTCAGGAATACCAGGTGGATCCCGCTTTTCTAACATTTGAGCTGACGGAAAGCATGATTATGGCAGACACTGACAAGATGTTAGTTAAACTCAATGAATTGAAAAAACTAGGCATAAAGTTATCAGTCGATGATTTTGGTACGGGTTACTCATCTTTGAGTTACCTTAATCGCTTTCCTTTGGATTACTTAAAAATAGACCGCTCTTTTGTGAAAGAATTATCTAAAAGCCAGGATGCTGCCGCTATAGTCAATGCTATTTTGGCGTTGGCAAAAGCGCTTAATTTAAAAACCATAGCCGAAGGCGTTGAAACCGACCAACAAAAACAATTTCTGCAAAATACCACGTGTGATGCCATACAAGGTTACTATTATTCAAAACCCGTACCCGTTGAAGAATTTCAGCATTTTTGGACGTTAACAAATAAGGCTATCCTACAAACCTGACGTATGTTTCTACTCAATCGAATCAAGTCATACTTGCACCAAGCCGCAATAAAGGTAAAACTGATATTGGCCGTTGGCTTGCCTGTAATACTTGCTTTGGTGGCTGTTTTGGGTTTCCTTTTATTGAGTGAATATAGCCAGCAAAAACAGCAAAGTGGGCAGGCTTTATCCAGCCTTGCGAATATAATTGGCTGGAATAGCAAGGCGACACTGGCGTTTAATGACATTGATTCAGCCAACGAATCCCTGGCGGTATTAAAAAGTCAAGCACAGATTATCTCCGCATCCTTATATGACAATGCGGGTAGGGTAGTCGCTACTTATAGCGGTTCACAGAAGAGTGGTGAACGCATCAACGGTGAGCAAGCCGTCAAGATTGTGTACGGGCAATTACCGACTGTGTTGTCTGATTCAGCAACTCAACCGTCACTTTTTTCCTTGAAGTACTGGTTAAATAAAGCCACCAGCACGCCCTTGATACGGCCATTGCAAGCGGGCTATTCAGAAGTCACTTTTTATGACCAACACGATAATTTGCATCTATTTAGACCTGTCTTTATCGGTAGTGACTTCATTGGCGTTGTCCATTTAGTTGATGATCCAGGCCAGCTTGACGTTTTGTTATCAAAGTTTTACCGCATTATAGGGGGCAGTTCTTTGTTTTCCTTATTGGCTATTGTGTTTATTTCAGCACGACTACATCGTATTTTTTCGAACCCTATACTGACCAAACAGGGCGTGCACTCGGCGGCTTTGAACAAAAAAGACATTGGTGTTGTTACTAAAATACAAAAAGATGAGTCCGGACAATTAGTCGATGTTTACGGACAAATGCTTGAGGAAATTCATGGCAGGGATGAGTTGTTAGCATGGCAACGCGATAAATTTACCCATCAAGTGCAAAAACATACCACGGAATTATCAAGCATAATTGTGGATTTACAGCAGGTTGCCAACAACGCTTTAAACGCTCAAAAACATGCTGAAGCGGCCAACCGTGCAAAATCGCAATTTTTGGCGACCATGAGTCACGAAATTCGGATGCCTATAAGCGCCATTCTTGGAATGGTCGATTTTTTATGGAATAGCGACTTAAATGATGAACAACGCTATACGGCTGATGTCCTTAAACAATCGTCAGTTTCGCTTTTAAACATCCTTGATCACATCCAGGATTTTTTTGAGATGGAATCTGGAAATCTGACACTTTATCCAAAAATCTTTAATTGTCTGGATTTAGTCCATGAAGGCTTTGAATCTCTGCAATTGGATGCAAAATCAAAGGGTTTGCGGTATAGATTGCAAATCAATTCGGAGCTTCCCTTGCTGGTGGTTGGCGATTCTGTCAGGATAAGGCAGGTACTGGTCAATTTACTCAACAACGCGGTTAAATTCACCGCTCAAGGTGATGTGACCCTGACTGTTTTCAATCAGACCATTTCCGAACAAACAAGTCGGCTACATTTTGAGATAACGGATACCGGAATTGGTATTCATACTGATCAGCTCGAGCTGATTTTTGATGCATTTTCCCAGTCTGACAGCACGATGTCACGTATTTACCGAGGCACTGGGCTTGGGCTTGCCGTGTCCAAGGAATTAGTCCAGTTAATGAAGGGGAAAATAGGCGTAAACAGCCAACCCGGTATTGGCTCAACCTTCTGGTTTTGGGTCGATATGGAAACATCTAAAATACCCGTAAGGCCGCCTAAAACAGCTATTAATTACCGATTTAAGGCGAATTTGCTGGTGGCTGAGGATTATCCAGCCAACCAATTGATAGTCGAACGATTTTTGCAAGATCTGGGTTGTAAAGTACATTTGGTTAGCAATGGTTTTGATGCCTTGAAAGCACTAAAGCAGCAACATTTTGATTTGGTCTTCATGGATTGTGAAATGCCTTTCATGGACGGTTATGAAGCTACCCAAGAAATTCGTCGGCAGGAACGTGCGGTTCAATCCGGCAAACATATTCCGGTTATTGCCTTGACTGCCCACGCTTTAAATGAGGATGAGGCCAAATGTAGCCAGGCGGGGATGGATGAATGGGTTACCAAACCGTTTACGCGTCAGGATTTAAGTAAAACATTGAAAAAGTGGTTGCCCAAGGAATTAAGTATTGCCGATCAGCCTGTCCTCAAAACCGACATCAATACTTTGGTAGAGGCGAGTAATGTCGCGCAAGAAACCACTGCGATCAATATGGCGTTTTTCACTCGGCAATTCAAGCTTGATAATATAGATGACTTGGCTTTTATCACGTCTTTAACTCAAGCATTTCAAAAGAATGCTGCCGAAACGTTAAGTAGCCTACAGCACAGTATAGACAATGAAGATGCCGATCAGGTTCGTAAATTAGCGCACGGACTGAAATCATTGAGTACCAATGTAGGTAGCGTTAGAATGACCGAATTGTGCGGTATGATTGAACAAGCCGGCAAAAGCAATCAACTCAATGATGTCCAACAAATTATGGATTCCATGAAACAGGAGTATTTACGGGTGCTGACTGAGCTTAATGCGCTGACCGCAACCGTTGTATAAGGCTTTCATTTTCCATGCACTTAAAGTCCAGGCATCAAGGCAATTAATTTGCCAATTTCAGATACCCAAAAAGCAATTCTCACCCTTCTTTCTGATGGTCAATTCCATTCGGGTACGGCGTTAGCGCAAGCCCTTAATATCAGCCGTTCAGCCATTTGGAAGCAGTTAAATGGCTTGAGTGATCTGGGTTTGCCCTACGCTGCGGTTAGCGGGAAAGGCTACCGTCTTGAAAAGCCTTTGGAACTACTGGGCTACGAAAAAATTCTGACCGTTATTGACGAAAAAAATCGCAGATTAATCAGCGAGATTGAAATATTTGACCAGATTCTTTCCACCAACACCTATTTAACCGGACGTGCTGCGGACAATGCGCCTTCAGGCGCGGTGTGTTTTGCAGAACAACAAACCGCCGGTAAAGGACGACGTGGACGACAGTGGGTTTCGCCCTATGGCAGCAATATTTATGTGTCGATATTATGGCGTTTTCAGGCCAGCCCTTTAGCCATATCCGGGTTGAGCCTGGTGATAGGTGTCGCTGTTATCCGCGCACTCAAAGCCCGCTATGCACTGGAGTTTCAGCTAAAATGGCCGAATGACATTTATTATCAAGATAAAAAGCTGGGCGGAATCCTGGTCGAAGTCTCCGGCGAATCCGAAGGCCCCTGCGCGGCGGTGATCGGCCTGGGTCTGAACATCTTCCTGCCGGAAACCGAAGCGGTTTCAATTACCCAGCAATGGACAGACTTAAGCAAAATAACGAGTCGTCAACAGCTTGGCAGAAATAGCTTGGCAGGTACTTTATTGAATGAATTGCTCACTGTTATTGCCGGATTTGAAGAAATTGGTATCACCGCATATCTGGATGAATGGCGACAATACGACTGCCTACAGGGCAAACCGGCAACCTTGTTTCTCGGCGAACGTCGCTATGAAGGCATTGTAAAAGGCATTGATGACAATGGCTTATTGCTGCTAACAAGACCTGATGGCAGCACTCAGGCATACGCATCGGGGGAAGTCAGTTTTCGGGATGATCGCATATGAATTTGCTGGTGGATATGGGCAATTCCCGGCTCAAGTGGGGGATTAGCAATGGCCTCGACATCGTGCAAGGAATTCCTATCGCCAATACCCAGATTAACTTGAATACATTGGCCCAATTATGGCGCGAAATTCCTTCGCCTGAAAAAATAGCCGTTTCCTGCGTTAGCACGGGCACCTTGTTTGATCAGGTTTTATTGGCGGCGAATACATTATGGCCGCAAATATCGGTATTCAGGGCGAAATCAGTTGCATCAGCATTGGGTGTCACTAATGCGTACCAGGAGCCGGGGAAATTAGGCGTTGACCGCTGGCTGTGCATGGTTTCAGCCTATCAAAACTTCCAGAAAGCGCTCTGCATCGTCGATTGCGGAACTGCCATTACGGTCGATCTTGTCGATGTATCCGGTAAGCACTTGGGCGGTTTGATAAGCCCAGGGCTTAATTTGATGAAAGAATCGTTGGCGAAACGTACGGCATATCTCAAGTTGCCGGATGCAACGTATCCGTTTGGTTTGGCAGTCAAAACCGATGCGGCAATCCATAATGGTACGTTGTCGGCGGCTTGCGGAATGATTGAGTATATTTTAAAAAATCAACCTGACACGTTGCAATTAATTGTGACAGGCGGCGATGCCCAAGTTGTTGCCAGCCATTTATATAGGGAAGCATTTATCGATCCTGATTTAGTGCTGCGTGGCCTTGCTTTGACGGTGCATCAACCCGAATGAAAATACTTTGCTTGTTAGTTATTTTAGCCAATTTATTTCTGCTGATGTGGGAATACAAAAGCGGTGCTTTCACAACCCACAAAAACAGCGGCGAGGAGGTCATCCAAGGGCAAGAGCTGATACGTCTGGCGCGTGAATTGCCGAAAGCAAAAGTGCCGAATGCATCTCAGTCAGCCCTAAATCAACTTACCCCAAGTGGATTGGCCATTAAACCTCCAGTCGAAAACCCGAAATTAACGACGACAATCCCTGTTAAACCATCTGATCCAGCCTTGTGAAGTCTTAACTTAACTGCCGTTTGCCCTAGTGGGCTTTTGGGTACGAACGGTTTCAAATATTAAAAGGCGGAATCAATAACTCCGAATTTCATCAAGTCGCCTTAAATACGCCAGATAAATAAACAAATAAAATTGCGTACCAAAAATAAGGTTGGCCACCAATAAATGAATCGGTTGAGCCACCGCAGGCATACCTAACCTGTCCATTATGATGCCAGCGATTATGCCTGTTACAACCAAGCCAATTAGCAGGCACCCCAGTTTAAAAAGCAGAGAGCTTCGGTCAATTCCCTTAACAATCTTCCAAAACAACCAGGCATTTGTGAACAAGATAATCGACGAAAACGAGCGGTGGACATAGAAAATAATCGGGAAATCATCGCGCCAATATTTTCGGTCGATATAATTATGGTTGTTGGCAATCATGTCTACTGCCTCCCTGACCTGTGTGCCCATGATGACCTGCACTAAGGTCATTGCCATAGCCGCAAGCAATACCTGCCGGAACTTGTTGGGTAATGCGCTTAAGTCCACATGGGGCAATACGTCCTTTTGGGAACGGACAAGAACATAAATAAGCAACGCCACAATCAATAAAGCCAACAACATGTGCAAGGTAATAATTCCCGGTTTGAGGTTACTGGCGACCACCGTAGAACCCAGCCAGCCTTGAAAGCCGACCAGAAAAAATACCGCCCATGATAGGTAAAATATCGGCTTGTCATGTTTGCGGTATATCCGTGATTTCCATGCCGTCAGAAAAATCAAGAAGCCTATCGTCACACCAGTCAAGCGATTGAGATATTCTGTCCAGGTTTTAACCACGTTAAATTGGGTGTTCCCGTAGCCGATATAGCGTTGATGATAATCCATCGGTAATTGCCATTCCTCAGTGGGTGGAATCCATCGTCCGAAACAGGTCGGCCAATCAGGACAGCCCATCCCTGCACCAGAAGCGCGGACAATGCCGCCAACCAGTATCAAAAAGTAAACTGCGATAACGGTCAGCATCGCTAACCGGCGAAAAGAATGAGCTGTTTTTGGGTCTATCATGCTTGAAAGGATAATAGTTTGAGAGAGGTTAGCGTGTCATCTTTCAGTGCAAGCTGGCTGTAGGCAAGATCAGTCTCTTGGAGAACAACAAGCATCGTACATGTCCCTTGGTTTTGATGCGCCAGCAATACCTTACCGACGCCTTTCTGGTCATTGCTATCGCGGTTGATAATCGTCGCATTAGGTTCAGGCGGCGTTGTTGTCGTGCATTCGGCGAGTAACATCTCTCGTTTGGATTTGCCCAGATAGTGCGTACGAGCAACAATTTCCTGGCCGGTATAACAACCTTTGTTAAAACTGATTCCGCCTAATTTATCGAGGTTTAGCATTTGCGGAATAAATTCTTCGGAAGTTGCCAGTGTCAGCCAAGGAATGCCGGAGACAATATCAAGGTAACGCCAGTCATCAGAACTCGCCAACCGGAAGCCTTTGTCATTGATGTACTCAGAGTAAAAACCAATGGCAGTGTCGACATCAGTTATCAACAGGCTACGTTTAATAAGACCCGGTAAGCTAATGCCGGTAATACCTTGAAACGTGTCATTAACAAAAGGTTTTGCAGGCTGTCCCGATTCACATAGTCCCAATAGGCACAACTCATCGGAGCTATCAGTAATCTTGACATCAGAGCGCAAGACAAACATTTGCAGCCTTTTCCTGACGGTCTCCAATAGCTCAATCGGAAGAATTAAAAGAAAGGTGTCTGCTTTTTTCACCAGCAAAAAAGTTGCAATCGCCCGGCCTTTTGGATTGCAGATAGCGGCTAAACTACTCTTTATTTCGCTAATGTCATTCACATTGCAGGTGATTTGCCCTTGCAATAGTTTTGCCGCATCATTACCAGATACCGTCAACACGTTAAGGTGCGTAACCGGGGAAATGCTTTCGTTGCAGCTGTTTTCTATGCGCGGAAAAACAACATGGTTTCCGCTTTCGATATTCGCTTGCTGATTAAGCAAAAAGGCTTCCCAATTCAAATTCATAAAATGTCTTCATTGCCAATAAATATTAAGCGATTATACCTTGTGCCATGAATTATAAGGTGGGGAATCTGGCGGGTTTATGTAGTTAAAACCTGAACGCCCTAGCTTGAAAATGACAATGAACTTTAGCGTAAAATAACAAAACCAAACCCTGGAAAATGATTTGTATACCAAAAAATACAGTTTACCGTTTGTTGCTGAGCTGAAGCCCTCAAAAAAGCTAAGGCAATTATGTATCCTAATTCATGCACTCGCGTTAGCCGCGAGTTTCGCCAATGCTTTTCCGCTGTATTTAAAACTGTTGCTTTCCATGCTAATCACACTAAACTTTACCATTCAATATAAACGCCTTAAGATTGAAAACCACAGCATCAAATATACGGAAGCACGTGGTTGGGCAATGTCCGAAGGGCAAGAGTTTACGGCTGTGGAGATTTTAAAATCAACGGTCGTCACAACTCTTTTTATATTTCTGCACATGCAGAATAAACCACCATTACTTATTGCTAATGATTCATTGGCTGAACATGAATACCGGCAACTTATCGTTAAGCTGAAAATGACCGCACATGAACAAAGCCAGCAGCATTAATTATTCAGATTATGTTGGGAACTTGTATAATGCACGGGTTATTTAAGTCATATTCCCTCCTTATCACTTAAGTCTTCCGTAATCTCAAGAGAACTCTAAATACAACACTATGGCACTTTATTGTGGAATTGTTGGTTTACCTAATGTGGGCAAATCAACCTTGTTTAACGCATTAACCCAGGCAAAAATTCCGGCGGAAAATTATCCGTTTTGTACCATTGATCCCAACGTCGGTGTAGTGCTTGTGCCTGATCCTCGGATGGATAAACTGGCAGAAATCGTTAAACCTGAGCGCATTCTTCCTACCACCATTGAGTTTGTCGATATTGCCGGTCTTGTCGCAGGCGCATCAAAAGGCGAAGGTTTGGGTAATCAGTTCCTGGCGAATATCCGCGAAACCGATGCGATTGCCCATGTCGTTCGTTGCTTTCAGGATGACAATATTGTCCATGTAGCCGGAAAAATTGATCCGCTATCGGATATTGAAGTCATCAATACCGAACTGGCTTTGGCCGATATGGCTTCCATAGAGCGGGCATTGCTGCGCGTCAGCAAAGCGTCAAAGTCTGGTAACAAAGACGAATTGGCAAAAAAGCAGGTCTTGGAACGCGTTTATCAGCAGCTTGATGCCGGACAACCCGCGCGAGGGCTGGATCTCGATGATGAAGAAAAAGCCCTCATCAAAGATTTGTGCTTGCTAACCCTCAAGCCCACCATGTACATCGCCAATGTTCAGGATGACGGCTTTACCAATAATCCTTTGCTCGAGAAGGTTCAAGCCTTTGCCGATAATGAAGGCGCGAAGGTCGTAGCCATTTGTGCGGCGATTGAAGCGGAAATCGCCCAACTTGAAGACAGTGAAAAGAAAGAATTCCTTGATGATCTAGGCTTAGAAGAGCCGGGGCTAAATCGCGTTGTCAGGGCAGGGTATAGCCTGCTAAATCTGGCGACTTATTTCACTGCTGGAGTAAAGGAAGTCAGGGCATGGACTATCCCTGTTGGCGCGACCGCTCCCCAATCCGCAGGTGTAATCCACACCGATTTCGAAAAAGGCTTCATTCGCGCCGAAGTCATTTCCTATCAGGACTTTATTGCTTACAAAGGCGAACAAGGCGCAAAAGATGCCGGTAAATGGCGACTTGAAGGCAAAGAATATGTCGTTAAAGATGGTGATGTTGTACATTTCCGCTTCAATGTTTGACAAAGCGAGGCTCGAAACCTATAATTCGCGGCTGTTTGTTACACCCCCGCATAAGGCGATATAGCTCAGCTGGTTAGAGCACGGGATTCATAACCCCGGGGTCGGTGGTTCAAGTCCACCTATCGCCACCAATAGAATCAATAAATTGCGAGTTACTTTAGCTTGGTTCCTAGCTGACTGTACCTTCTTTGTACCGATAATAGCTAAATTCCATCTCTTGCCGTTCCAATATTAATGGCTTGGGATGGTGTGGTTTATAATACTCATCCGTAAGCAACTATCGCTTGTTTGTGGCATCAGTAAAGTTGGCGTGGGTTTTGGATTTTAGCCGCTATCCGTTAAATTTAATGTGATCAAAAATAAAGCACCTTGTTCACAAGGCAATAGATCTAGTGATCCTTGGTACGCCTTAAGCAGCGACAGGGTAATTGCCAGACCTAGTCCGGTACCTCCAGAACTTCTTCGGGTGGTGAAAAAAGGCGTGAAAACTTTGTCTTGATTAGCTTGGGATATGCCGTTGCCATTGTCGTGGAGAAAAATTTCCAGCTTATTGCCGTGTTGTTCTGCTTTGATTTCGATTTGATTGGCGCCGTGCTGGAGACTGTTTTCCAGTAGGTTATAGAATGCCATTACCAAAACTTCCGGTGCAATCGCTAGAACAATATCGGACATGTTTGAGTAATGCAAAATCAAGCCGCGATCTGAGAATTGGCTTTGCAATTCATCCAAAACCTCCTGCAAGCGGCAAATTTTATGGCTGGTTTCAATCGCATCGGCACGGGCCAGTTCCAGAAGGCGATTTACCAATTGTCTGAGGCGTAAGGTATCCACCAACAGATTGTCTATAAAGCGCAGTCGGCGTTCTTTGGGCATAGTGTCCATGTGGTCGTGCAACAACTCCAACGCGCCTTGGATTGATGTGAGCGGCGTTTTGAATTCATGCGACATGTGGGTGGCAAAGCGCCGCAGGTAATCGGTGCGTTCCGTCAATGCGTGCGACATGCTGACAAAACTTTCCGACAGTTGCGCCACTTCATACGTTACCGGATAGTGTAACGGCTCGATTTGTTTTTGTTCACCTTGCCGGATGCGATGGGTTTGTTCAATCAGCTCACGTATCGGCCTGGAGATTGAAGACGATACGAATGCGACCAGTAATGCCAATAACGCTAATAAAATCAACGAAACCGCGATCACTTTTTCTTTAACAGCGTACAGGTGTTTAAGGATATTTTCAGGCGTGCGCGACAGGTACAGCACACCTTGCAAGTGTCGGTTTTCAATAATCGGAAACGCCACGAACACACGGATTAATGTGCCACGGCTGATGGAATATAATGGCGGTGGCGGTTGGTCGGACAAGCGTTGCCGTATCACACTGGCATAATTGCCTTGTAGTGCTTGCTGTACCTCCGGGATGTGGGCGAGCGATAACCCCATCTCCTCACTTCCGGCAATCACAATGCCATTAAAATCGAGCAATCGTATACCTGAGAGCGTAATGTGCAAGGTATCCATCATGACCGGTTTTAATTGAGCGCCTATTTCTTGGGCGATGGCATCAGCCCGGGTTTCAGTCGCCACGGGTTCTGGACGGCGCGGCTCAATCGGCTTGATTAAACTCAAGATGGGCGTAATCGGTTGATAATCTGAATCTGATTGCAGCAGATCTGGTAAAAATTTGCCATACACTGTGCCTTCGGGTTGCAGATTACGCGCTAACATTCGAAATCCTGCCGACAAAGCCGCAGCTTGGGAAATCAGCTCACGTTCGGTTTGCTGTACCAGTTCGTTTTCGTAGATGCGAAAAAAATACAAACTGCCCAAAGGCAATGCCAAGACCATTAGCATCACGATAAGCAGGATATTACGTAGCCTGAATAGCCGATGCTTTAAGAAAGGGAATTGGACATTTATAGGCATGTGTTGAGTTTGTAACCAACGCCGTGGACAGTTTCGATGATGGCGGGGCAGCCCACCTCAGAAAATTTTTGCCGTATGTGGCGAATATGGCTGTCGATGGTGCGGTCACTGACATAGACATGGTTGTCGTAAGCCTTGCTCATGATAATGTCCCGGCTGAAAACATGGCTCGGTTGACTTGCCAGCAGCAGCAGCATGGCAAATTCCGTTGCCGTGAGATTGACCGCCTGACCATCCCAACGCGCAATATGTTGTTCTGGAACAATTTGTAATTTGCCATGTGCTAGGTTTTTGGTGGAAGAGGGCGGTTTGGGTGCACCAACCCTGCGTTTAAGGATCACATTAATCCGCGCCACCAACTCCCGTGGACTGAAGGGTTTGGTGACATAATCATCACCTCCAATCTCCAGGCCTAAAATACGGTCAATTTCATCATCGCGGGAAGACAGGAACAAAATAGGAATATCCGAGGTTTTACGGAGTTCTCGGCATACTTCCAAGCCATCCAGTTCCGGCATATTGATGTCCAGCACGATCAGGTCAATAGCAGCATTAAATCGGGATAAAGCCTCACGGCCATCACCAGCCAAAGTGACTGTCATCCCCGCTTTTTCAAGTGCGAAGCTAATCACTTCCCGGATATGGGCATCGTCATCAACAACGAGTATATGTTTGGTCATGGTCAATCTGTATTCAATAAAACCGCATTGGGGTCAATATAGAACATAAGCTTCCAGGCTTGCGGCAATTTTGGGTCATACTGGCTAAACAGTGGAAATAAACTGTTGATCGCAAAATGCAAATGCGGCGGCTTGCCTACTGCATTGCCTGTGCTGCCAACCGTGCCAAGAACTGCCCCGGTATTTAGCCATTGCCCTGCGCGTGCGCTAATTTCCTTTAAATGTGCATAGTAGTATAGCCGCCATTTGCTACCCAATATCAGCACCACATTTCCGCCCATATCAATATTGCCGGAATACACAACTAAACCGCTGGTGGTTGCAACGACAGGTGTGCCTTCCTTGGCAAATATGTCGATGCCTTTGTGTACGCCCGAACGTCCCCAAGGAGTGTACCAGAACGATGACGGATTCCAGTCTTTATAGGTTGCCCCAGCTACTGGTATCTGGCGGCCTTCGGGTAGGATAAAGCCGCTTAAGCATAGTGCAAATAGCGCTATGAACAGCGTTTTTCGGGTTGGATTTGTCGTCATTTGTGGGTTTGCGAAGAAATTTGCTTTATAAAATATCATCAGTTCTGGCAATAAAAAACTCGAATAAAGCCTTGTTGTTCAACTGATGGACTGTTGGTAAAACAGTCCATCAGCAAGCAAAGCCAGAAAACGACAGGTTATTTGTTGTGTCAACAGGATTTGAGCTTTAACGGCCTACATAACCCATGCCGTGTTTCTTGCGACGATAGACCGTCCAAGCACCTATTGCCGCCATAACCATCAATCCTGCGATCGTTGAAGGCTCCGGTGTTGCGCCACCCGAAAAATGTTGTGCCGTCATCATGGGCTGCGTGGCGGCAAGCTGCTGCGATTCGCCATAGGCTTCCTCGGTTACGCCTTTTACCATAGGCAAGGGCACATTGCTGTGTTCGGCTTGCTCAGGATGTTGGTTGACTATTTTTTGCGACACGGCAACGAAAGCAGTCCATTGTGTTGTTAAGGAAAAGTCCAAGCCTAATTTTGTCACCTTATCTTTCAGGTCATTCTCCGCAATACCTTCAGGACGCATATAACTTGGCGTATTGATCTGGCGCATGGCATCGGCAATTTGTGACCGCGCCCAAATCACGGGGATCGGGTCGTCATGTTTGCTTGAATTGATGTCAGCATTGGCAGGTAAGTTGACGGTGATCGGCAACTCGGCTTTGCGTCCGTTTACCAAGCCACTAACTTTAATGGTGTGTTGCCCTGATTGTTGGTATTTGCCTTGAATACGTACCGCACCACCGGCAAACAAATCGGGGATCTTACTGGGACTAATGTCGCTGACCTGTAAATCACCCCAATCGACTGTAATGTCAGTCAGTACCGGGCTTTCCAGTTTGCTGGCAAGTTTTATGGCGACATCATCGGCTTTTTCGGTAGGGTCAATAAACCGGGCAAAACCTCGTCCTTTTATCGCTATTTCTTCCAGCAAAAACCGATTGACCGACGTGCCGACACCCAGTGCATAAATTCTGGCGTCGCTAATCTTTTCAGCAATTTGTGTGAGTACTTCCGCTTCGTTACCGATATAACCATCAGTCAGGAACACCACCATACGCAAAGTACCTTGTTGGGCAGGTTTGCCAAAGGCTTGCTCTATTGCCGTTGGTATTTCCGTACCGCCATCGGCAGTTAGCGCATCCACATAAAACAGACCTTGCTTGATGTTTTCGGGTGTGGCGGCAACAGGTTGGGCAGTAAATTCTTCGGCATTGTTGCTGAAATGAATAATCCGGAAATAATCATTTGGATGCAGGTTATGGAGTGCATGGGTCATAAATTGCTTGCTGGCGGCTATCGGTTCGCCATCCATAGAGCCGGAGGTATCCAATACAAAAACCATTTCCCGTGCAGCGATGTCTTTGACGGCTGGCACGGCGGGAGGCTCAAGCTGAACACTAAAAAATCCGCCGCGTTCGTCCTGGTGTGCCAGCAAACCTGCCTGTGTGTTATTACCACTTAAACGGTAGCGCAACACAAAATCTTTGTTATCAATGGTTTTGCCTTTGGCGAGTTGTACGACCCGTTGATTTTCTGAAATATTTTCTTCGGCAATGACATGGGTTTTACTGCTCAGTTCAGAAATTGGCAACCCTCCATCCAGTTCAACACGAATGGCAACGCGGTCTTTATCAATAATCTCCGGGCTATTTAACCCTGCCCCTGCCACTACAGGATAAGCGGGTAAATCTTCCACTTCCCATTGCCCATACGTCGTCTTGCTGTCAACCTTGGCAGTAGGCGTTGGTGGAATACCTGCACCTGCGGTTTGATAACGCGGGCCAACAACCAAAGGCAGAACCAGTTCATAATGCCCATCGACTTTAGGCAAGGTTTGGCTATAGGTGAGCGTAACCTGCACAGGCAGTTTAGGCATGAGGTTGGCAATATCCTGGGTAAACATATTAGGACGATGCTCAGTTAGTAAAGCAGCAGCTTTGCCTTGCTGTTTGGCATGTTCAAACGTCGCTTTGGCTTCTTCGATACGTTGGATTTTCGCTTCCACACGTTCATCACCGACTTCCATCACCATCTTATGAACGGCAGCATCTTGGTTCAATGGAAATAAATAAGTCGCATGCAACGGCTTATCTGTAGGATTAGTAAAGGTTTGTTTGACCGTTACCGTCACTAAATCGCCTTTTACTTTGGCAAGCATTTCGGTTTTTAATAACGGGAAGTTAATTCTTTTGCCATCGGCAAGGGCTTCGATAGTACCGCCCATGTCGGCTGCTTCAGCAACAGAACAGGCTAACAACAGCAAAACCAAACAAGCAGTGTGGTTAATGACTTTTAACATTGGAATTCTCCTTTGGGTTGGGGTAGTGGTTGGTTGAGGTTAAATCTAACGCAGCAAAAAGGGCGGAATCCCATTCTTGAACGCTAGCGTCGGGGGTGGAAACAGGGGTAATACGTTGCAAGGCATACCAAGTGCTGTGCGGGTCTTGCAACCAACGCCATACGACTTCCGAAATATTGGTGGTGAATTGCCCTTGCTGGGAATAAAACGTGACCGCGACCCGCCACTGTAAGCCATCGGGAGCGGTGGTAATATAAATGGCCGTCGGCAACGGTTGATACTGAATACCTTGATATTTGACATCAAAGCCCAGGCCACGTAAGCATTCATCGGGTGCATGTAAATGACGTAACGGTGAATTACTGCGGATTAGCATGGCGCTGTTATCGCCATAACGTACTTTTAATGCAGTGCCGCCAAATTGGGTGAAATAGTCTTGCTCTTGCTCGTTTAATGCGACGGTTTGCCCAAACTGTCCAGCCAAAAAAACCGGCAGGTTAAGTGCGGTGCGGTTATCGGAAATATCCAAAGGCTGGCGAGGCAGCGATACGATCACCGCCGCAAAACTTACAAAACCAAGGGCAAGCAATGTTTTTGTTTTGCTGTTTGAAATGACCGGCGCTTGATTATCAGGTTGGCCTACAATAATGGCTTGATGCAATTGCCGCCGACCACTGAGCAATGCTAAGGGCAGGGCTGCTAACGTCAAACAAAACAAACCGATCAAGTCATGCCACGGCTGCGCCATCACATTGATACCGCCTATCTTTTCGGGGAAAGCGATGAAAATAGACAGGCACACAATGCGGATTATATTCGCCAGCAACGCGCTTGCCAGTGTCACGATGCCGACCATTAAACTTCTTGGTAAGGTCAGCCTGAACACGCACATCAACGCGGCGTACAGGATGCACAACAACATCAGGCTTTTTACCCCAGAACAAGGCAGATCAACCAATACATCACGACCGGCCAATAGTATCCTGATGCCTGCACATTTCACGTTGGCAAATAAGCTTTGTAGCACTGTACACGCACCATCCGCAGACAAATGTTGCAAACCAAAGCCGATGAGCCGTTGCAAAATGCGCTCTAGTGGCAATGAAAAGGCGAATAAAATCGCCAACCACCCCGGAGAGAGCGAATTTTTTCTATCACTTAATCTGGTTAGCAAGCCGATTGCATAAACATCAATCGCCAATGCCACTGCGCCCAACACATTGACTGCAAAAACCTGACCAAATCCACGAGTGAAGGCGGTGACGATTAACAGCAAAATGGCCTTTTTATGGGGCTGATTAGCAGCGGCTGAAATGGGGCTGCGGATACTCCAAAGAAATAACCCCGCGCACAGCAAAAACACCCAACCGCCTTTGGAATCGTGCGCCGGTTCTAACCATGAGTTCGTGAGCCAGCCAATCGGTTCGATTGCCAGCAATAGCATTCCTAAGCCCATCAAAAGCTGATAGCTTGATGGATAGCCGCGAAAGGGGAGGTAGCTATGTTTTTTAAATTGAATGTCCATGTCGCTATGATGACAGGACGATGTGCAGCACAAATGGAGCTGCTAAGGATTTTTTATGGAGTTTTTGTGCAGAACAGTTGCGGACAAATGTTAAAAGACATCATAGCCAACTATATTTTTGTTTTTTAAAAAGAACTGGTTGCAACACCATTGTTTTGCTACCGGTAAAATAAAATGGCAGAATGGCTCTTCACCGGCAAACCGTGTATACAACCATGTCAAATACTAAGTTCCTGTTGCTTATAGCGTTGCTGGGCGGCGCATGGCAGAACCACACCAAGATTCAACACTGGCTTAATCCGCCGCCGCCAAGAATTCCAGGTAACGACAAGGTTGTCCTGTATTCAACTACGTGGTGCGGCTATTGTGCCAAAACGCGTGAGTATTTTGCCGATAACAACATCAGCTATCAGGATATTGATGTCGAAACCACAGACGAAGGCAAGTCAGCTTACCAGAAAATGGGAGCGAATGGCGTACCTATAGTTGTCATCAACAACGATACGGTTATCAGGGGTTATGATCCTGCCGAGATTGATACGGCATTAGGCTTTGAGTGAGTGCAGAATAAAGGTCGCTTATTTATATGGCCTTCTATTGATCCGGCCTTATGAAGTAGTTGCGAAGCCGAATGGTATCACAACTACTTCAAATATTAAAAGGCCGGATCTATAAATTGAAATAACAATCTGTTCAAGTGGGTTTACTTAACAAAACATTGCTTTTCTGCGTAAGCCTCAGCGTCTTTAAGTTGTTTCCGTAAATCTTTGGATTGCTGTGGATCACGGAACACGCCGCCCGCTTCGCCGGGTGTACTTTTTAGCATTGAAAAAGTCCTGGCGGCTTCATAATCGGTAAAACTGAGTTTTTCAGCAATTTTATCTACTTTGCAACCGCAGGCATATTGGGTGATGTAAGTAAGTCCACCATGCTGCGCGACGCAGTTTAAAACATATTCGACACGGTCACGAGTTGGAAAGTCGTTGGCCTTCAAGGCTTGTGGCTCGGCTTGTTCCGGTGTTTTTTCGGGAGTTGAAGTGCAGCCCGTTGCCGCAATGACGGTAATCAAGCCAAGCAAAAAAGAGGTTATTGGTTTTTTCATGATTAATACTTTTCCTGTTATGTTAAACATTACATTGTCGACGTAATGTATCAGCAATTATGATATGTGCCATTGCTTGAATTGACTAGCCTTATTCGTCTGCCGCAAAATCAACTATCTTTTTTAAAATCTGATTCATTTTAACTGAAAACTCATTTAAGGTTTTGTTGTCGGTATCAATCGGAAGCAGATGAGATCTAATAATGGTCTTGCCTTGATATTGGTAAGTGACTACATTGCAAGGCATGTGCCTGATGGCTTGCGGTGACATTAATAAGATGGTTTTTGCCTCGGTCAAGTTGCAAAACTGAACGGTGTCGTACTCGGGAAAGTTAAGTGTGCCACGGTCGCGGATTACTTTGCCGACACGACTATGACCGGTAATCCTGAAATTATTTTCGGCGATGGCGACTTCAAGTTCAGCCAGCACATCATCGTAGGGTTTGCCGGTTGCCACTTCATAATACGGCACGATTTCGCTCATTGGCGCGGTAGCGCAACTGGCAATTGATAACAGGCTTGCGAAAATAAAAAACCGTGCAGACATTTGACCGTCGATTCATCAAAAAAATAACGCAGAGCTTAGCATCATGGACTCACAAACAAAAGTCACTGGGGTGATTTTGGCGGGTGGACGTGCCCGCCGGATGAATAACCGGGATAAAGGCCTGGTACTTTTTAAAGGTCAACCAATGGTGAGCTATGCTATAGAAGCTATGAAAACCGTGGCGGATGAGACGATCATCAACGCTAACCGCAACATTTCAGGCTACCGTGCTTTGGGTTTAACGGTAATCAGCGATCAAACCGATAGTTTTGACGGCCCCCTGGCAGGCATATTGGCGGCAATGATTTTTGCCAAGCATGGCTTACTGTTGGTTATGCCGTGTGATTCGCCGCTAATCAAAGCTCATCACCTGCAAAAAATTTTGTCGGTACGTGCAGAAAATGATGCCGATATTGCCGTTGCTTTCGACGGGGTGCGCGTACATCCGGTGTTTTTGGCGATAAAAGTTTCGTTGCAGGAACATCTACAAGATTATTTAAACAGCGGACAACGCAAACTGCACACTTGGTTGGAACAGCATAAAATGATTAAAGTGGATTTCAGCACCGAGCCGTATATTTTCACCAATATTAATACCCTGCCAGAATTGAAAAATTTAGAGCAGTGTATTGAAACCGTTCGCCTCAAAGGCCGCTAATCTGTCAAAAGACTTGATCGGAGCATCCCAAAGTATGTCTTTGTCGTTTTATTGCTTCGATCTCATGCAGGTTTAACTATCTTGCGTATTTGTTTCCTTCGGCTGCTTCGGCTTCGCTCAGCACAAGTTCGCTCAGGGAATCTTGCATCAGAGAATAAAATCCCCTTCGGGAACCTTGCGCCAAAGAACAAGGCACCCTGAGCGAAGCCGAAGGGTGCTGAAGACTTCTTAAGGCCGAATCTATAACAAATTTTATCAAATGGGTAGCGAGGTCGTGTGCTCATCTTGTGTTTTACTATCTTTTTTGTGTTTAGCCAATTCTTGGGCAATACGGAAAATGAACTGGCCTTTAGCCCGGTAAGCACGGGTTGCCCGCACATGCCAGTCGTCATTGTAGTTGCCGCGCTTTTCCGCATCGGTCAAAAGCGCATCAATCAACCGGCGTTCGGATTCAATCTTCGCTTTTAGCAAGACCAAATCCTGTTCGGACAGCGTGTTCAATTGCTCGATGGAATCCTCTTCTGGCACAGCGATTGAGTTATACCGATCCCAATAAGTTCTTATTTGAAAGCCTCATCCTAACCTTCTCCCATTGGAGAAGGGACAATATAAAAACCTATTGGGATTGGCATTACTTTCGGATTTCAGGGTAGGCATTAGAAAACAATACAAAAAGGTTCATGGATATCGATACCATAAAAATTCAGGGCGATAGATTAATAACACCGGCAACCGCGATCCGGCACAGCATTGCGTCTGCCGAGCTTTTCGGTGCAAAAATTGGTTGCATATTTAACTATTTATATATCTTTACACATTGTTATATTCGTTAATTTATATGGTATTTTGAAGCTACCAGCTTGAAGTTTTTGTAATGATTGGCTTACTAGCAGAGTCCTTGCTTGAGATAGTTTGGACTGGGTTAATTTCCACCAGTTCTGTTTCAATAACCATTAATTCGTTCGGCTTTAGCTTTCCTTCCGGAGCCACATTCTCACCGTATGCTAGTGGCCCAGGCACATAAAGCTCCCATTTCGATCCAACCGGCATTTTTAACAAGGCTTTCTGCCAGCCCGGAATTACGGTACTGACTTTCACTATCGGTGCTTTAGGCTCTTTTTCGGTTGAGAAAAACACCTCACCATCCAGTTTGCGGACTTTATAGTTCATAGCTACCGTGTCTTTTAGGGTCGGCTTTTGCTTGTTTTTACTGCCAGAAATTATTTTATATTGCACCCCACTTGGCAGGCTGACCACCCCCGCCTTATTTTTATTCTGCTTTAGAAAAGCGTCGCCATCCGCGATGTTTTTCTTGCTAGTCCTATCCATATATAACATCTGTTGCACATAAAGCCAATCCTTGCCGCGTTGTAATTGTTCGGGATTAAGCCGCATCGGTTTTTTATTAAGTACGTCATTTATTCCCAACAAAAATAGATCACCGTCAACCGGTATCTCATTACGTTGTAACAGTTCAGCGTATTGCACGCCTTGGGCATAACTGGATTTTTGCATGTCCGTGCTTAATACCGGTTCTTTACTTGCAACAGGTGTTGGTGATTGCGTTGTGGCACAACCAATAATTAGAGTTAGAGAGCAAATTGCTAAGGGAAATAGTGGTTTATTCATTAAGGCTCACACATAATCATAAAATTTTAAAAACCGTTCAGACTGCAAAGCTCAGCTATTGGCTATAAAATCAGTCCGAGCCAAGTAAAAATAACAAGTTAAATCGTTCGCCTAAAACCCGTAACTCCAGGTTGCAGACAATGCACCATCTCGATCAAGTTGGTAACCATTTACATCGGTATAAACAGGTTGTAACCATTCAAATGCAAAGCGATGGCCAGCAAAAGCACCGTCCGGTATTGTCGCGGCAATGCCGAAGCCAACATCGACATAATGACCACCGTAGTTTTGCGGGAAGTCCATCGGGGAAGGACGATCCAGACTATCTATTCTCCTTCTATAAGTTGAAATGAAAATCTGGCAACTACTAAACTCACTTTGATGAAAATAAGCAGCGCTGTCTGGTATACCATCGCCGTTATTATCGTCAGCGCGTATATAATCACTCTGTTTACAGTCAGGAGCCACATAATCTTTACGACCATAAGGATAATGGTTTTTGATAGCACCTTGCCAACTGTAAGCGACCCTTAGGGTGGTGGATAACCAATGAGTTAAATCATATCCACCCCAAAGGCTGGTTTCAAAGATATCACCCAAGGCATAACCTGAGGAATTGCTGTTTTCCAGGCGTTTAGTCCCCGCTACTTGCGCTCCCCAGTTCCAATCATTAAATGCTCCTGTATACGTCAAACTAGGTTTTAAATCCCAGGTGCCGCTGCCTAATTGCATGCCATAATGGGTGTAGGCACCGTCAACATTAGCTGGCCCATGTAAATCTTCGATGCCGCCTTTAAGTTTAATACCAACATCCCCGGTGGGTGCACTGAGACCAAAAGTGATGTGGACGTGATGCTGGGAATTATCAAATAATTTTACCAATGCATACATCCCCGTATCACCGATTCCTCCGCTTTGTGTTGTGTGCCCGCTATGACTGCCTCCTCCGCCATGCGAGGAATGACCTAATGTTGTTGCCGAGTCCGGCGTATACATATCCATTTGCATATCAACAAATTGCGGCATCAGCATTAAGGTGAGCCAATCTGTTGGAGCATACATCAAATCCAGCATGTGCATATTCATCGACATTGACTGGGGTAATGATGTACATGGCCCATCAAAATATAATTGCTGCTGTACCTCATCAAATCGGACTGAGCCAGGGCAACTATTATTCAAAATCTGTTGTTCGTTAACATTACTGTCTCCTTGCATGAAATGCCCGGCTTGCCAGCCGTGCATATACCGGTAGCCCGCCATCACATCGCCCGCTTTTTCTAGGGTATGACCGAATAATACCCCTGCCGGTATGTTTGGGTGGCGATGTTGGTTTCCATGGGCAGAGTCACCATGAACAAGTCCATGCCCTACTGACGATAAATTAACTTTAAGTGACGCATTGGCAACCCAAGAATCGAAATCGGCAAAATCTGCCTCACCCCCGCCGCCCAGTTTAAGTGCGCCTTGGTGCGTGTAATATTCAATGCCCGTATCCAGGCGAATGCCTTTAGCAAATTCTTTGCTTACGGAAATACCGCCACTTAAGGTACCGTAACCGGACAGGCGCTGATCGCTGGAGAAATAATTTGGCAGTTTATCGAGGATGTAGGGGTAATTTAATGGATCATATTTACCACCAGCAACAAATGTCGGCTGATAAAAACTAGCAGATTCTTGAGAGTAATAACGGATTCTCGGTGTGATTGTCCATCCCTTCCCCAATGGTTGCACCCAATCTGCTTCAAAGGTATGGGCATTAATCCCCCAATCATCCAGATTAAAACTGTAGTTAAAATGCAGTGCGGCATCTAATGGCTTAATGTATTGCAGCCAGCGTAAACTCCAGTTCCACTGGTTGCGAACATCAGGTCGTTGTTCCAACACGGTAAAACCTTCAGAGCGGACTTTATTACCAATAATGTAGTCTGCATAAGATGGATCGTAAGGGTCATTTCGTTTGTAGTAAAACACTGCGGCTTTGTAGGGGTTGGCTTGATAACCGGTGCTACGAGTGTAACCGATGCCCAGATTTAATATGGCGTTTTGATTGATCACTTGGGTCAGGCCGATTTGGCTGGCCCAATCCTGCCTGGTTGCATTCAACAATTCAATACCGCCAAAATTAACATTAGCATTAATCTCGCTATTCGTATAACTAACTCCGGCATTTGCGGTTGTTTGTTTTTGGTTAAAATCCAAACGACCACCTATGTTAGCAAAACGGGATTCATAATCATTTTCTACTGAAATACCGCCCCCTATATCAAGTGCGGCTTGATCCCAATTGTAGGTCAATTTGAAATCACCCTGTTTTCGGGTTTCCGGTGAAGCATACGATAAAATATGCAAATATTTATCTTTAAGCAAAGTACCTTGGTCATTGAAATAGTAAGGCCTATTTTTACTATCCAGATAGGTCAGTTCCGGTGTAGCTCTACTAACGATGATAGGATTGCCATTTTGATCGTTACCTAATTGATTAACCTTTAAGCTGTGCTCCGGTGCGGTAGCCAATGGGGTCGCCCCAGACCAAGTGTCTTGGATATAGTTGAAAGCGAATTTGACCCTGTCTGTCAAGCTAATCCTAGCACTTCCGCGAACACCTTCAACTTCAATGGGATTGCGATAACTGGGTAGCTTTAAATTTACGTCCTTTGTGCCGTCATTAAATGGACGTGTAGCTTGACCCTGATCGCGCTTACCTTCCTGATAATGGCTATATTGGAAATCAATTTCGTCGTCATCGGCGGCGGCTTGGGCAGTTTGATGAAGTAGACCCGGCAAAATGAGGGCAGCGGCAGTTAGTGCGTGCAGGGATAAGGATAGGGTTTTAGCCAGCACTTCGCTTTTTGAAAATCCTGTTAAGTCAAAACAATCTTCGTCATTCCTGCCGTAATGACGGTTTAACTTTTTAATAGCAGCCACAACCGCCCCCTTGCGTGGCATTGCCACCCGCCGCCGCCTCGCGGCTACCATAGTTGTGCGCTCGTAAAGCACTTTGCAAAGGATAAGGATCCAATGCCATTTGCGGTTTGGCGAGATTGCCGCGCTCCCAAGGTTGCACGGGGGCGCAGGCGGTAAGCCAAATCGCTGTTACGGTCAGCAACACTTTTGTGGTTAGTTCAATTAGCCTCATTTCATGCCTTGTTAGTGTTTTTATTGTTGTTTTCGGGCGGCGTTTTATAGGTATGGCGAGGTAGCCTGTATTCCATGCATCGGATTTGGTGCGTACAGGGCATCCTAAACGACTGTCCATTTTTCATCTCCCCAATAGGTAAGGCTTGTGCCTTAAAGTAAGCTAGGGTTATGGGTAGGCTATTTCAAATTATTGCCCCGCCCTTATGCGTACTAACGGGCTACCAGCTTGATGTCTTTTTAATGATTGGCTTCGCACTTGCATTATTGGCTGCGCTGGTAGGCGGGTTAATCGCAACCAGTTCAACGTCAATAACCATCAACTCATTCGGCTTGACCTTGCTTTCCGGGGCGACGTTTTCCCCATAAGCCAAAGACCCTGGCACGTAGATCTCCCATTTTGAACCTTCCGGCATTAATAGCAGGGCTTCTTGCCAGCCTTTAAGCACATTGGCTACCTTAATGGCTTCCGGCTTGGATGTGCTGTCCGTGGCAAAAACCTCCTCGCCGTTCAGTTTTTTTATCCGGTAACGTAACGCGACCGTATCTTTTAATGTCGGTTTAAGTGTCTTGCCGCTGTCAGCCAGCACTTTGTATTGGACACCGCTGGCTAAACTGACAATACCGCCCTTGGTTTTATTTTGCTTAAGGAACGCTTCGCCATCTGCCAAATTCTTCTTGCTGGTACGATCCAGATATAACATCTGCTGCACATATACCCAGTCCTTGCCGCGTTGTAGTTGCTCACTATTCAGGCGCAACGGCTGTTTAGCCAAGACATCGTTGATGCCCAATAGGAACAGTCCGGTATCGAGCGGGATTTCACTTTGTTGCAATATCTGCATGTACTGTACGCCCTGGGCGTAGCTTGACTTTTGCATATCGGTGGACAATACCGGCGCTTTGTTGCCTGTGGGTGGGGTTGCCGCGCAGCCCAGTAAAAGCGCGGGTAGGGCAAGGGTTAAAAGGTGTATTCGTCTGTTCATTTTGCACATAAATAGCTTGATGGTATTGATTTTGAAAAGATTCTGTCTATGCAAGTTAAAACCCGTAACTCCAAGTAAAGTTAAACGTATAGTCCCGATCCAGTTGATAGCCGTTGTAGTCGGTATGGACGGGTTGCAGCCATTCGAACTTCAGGCTATTACCCGCAAATGTGCCGTGGGGAATATTGATATTGACACCCAAGCCCAAATCCCAAAACTTACCGCCGTAGTTGTTGGTTTTATCGAAAGGGCCAACGTGGATAAGCTTGAATTCTTGCGGTGGTTTCCTGTTAGCATAATAAACAGCCGGGTATTCGCCGCGTATCGAGCCTTGGGTGGCATAAATGCCGCGCACAGTCGTGGTCAGCCAGTTTGTCCACTGGTAGCCGCCCCAGACGCTGCCCTGGAAGCTGTCGCCGAAAGCAAAGCCTGCTGAATTGCGGCTTTCCAGGCGCTTGGTGCCGGTTGCTTGTGCGCCCCAAATAAAACTGTCAGCTTCGCCGGTATAAGTCAGGCTGGGCTTGAAATCCCAGGTGCCACTGCCCAGTTGCATACCGTAATGGAGCGGAACATTTTTTACTTTATTAGTAATGCTTGATGTTGTTCTCAATTTTATATCGACATCCCCGGTCGGGGCTGTACCTCCCAAACTTAACGTCAAATGCTGATTAGGTTGGTCGAACAGCTTAAATAAGGCATAAAGTCCGGTATCGCCAATACCACCAGTTTGATGGTTATGTGTTGAACCACCGTGGTTATGCCCGGTTTGTGAAACAAAACCAGACAATGGTGTCATGTCCATATTCATATCCATCCACTGCGGCATCAGCATCAAGCTAAACCAATCGGTTGGTGCCACCATCAAATCCAGCATGTGCATATTCATAACCATAGATTTTGGGGCAACCGCACATGCTTGGTCACCACAACCATTGTTTCTCGTATTATCTGGGCTTATTGAATGGCTGCCCAACAGCATATTGCCTGCCTGTTCGCTACGCATATAACGGTAACCCACCATAAAGTCGCCGGACTTTTCCAAGGCGTGGTCAAACATGACCCCCGCTGGTGAGTTGCTGTGTTGGTGATGGCTTATATGTCCCGTTGAGCTGCCGGGTGCGCCAGCGGCTTCCAGATTTAGTTTTAACGCCGCATTGGCTACCCAATAATCATAATCGGCGAAGGCTTGTTCGCCACCACCGCCTATTTTTAGGTTGCCTTGGTGCGTGTAATACTCAAAACCGGTTTCCAGGCTAACGCCTTTGCCGAATTGTTTGGCTATCGTCACCCCGCCGCTTAATGCGCCGAATCCGGACAAGCGCTGGTCGCTGGAATAAAATTCAGGCGCTTCACGGGTATAAGGGCTGTTTACCTTTTCCCCAGTGGCTGGATCGTTAACGGCAAGGGTCTTAACAAACGGGGTATAAAAATCGGCACCGGACTGGCTGTAATAACGGATGCGCGGCGTAGCCGTCCAACCCGTTCCCAAAGGCTGCACCCAGTCCGCTTCAAAGGTGTGGGCATTGATGCCCCAGTCGTCGTGGCTAAAGCGATAGTCAAAATGCAAGGCGGCATCGAAAAACGGCAGGTAATGGTTATAACCTAGGTTCCAGTTGAACTGATTGCGTTCTTCGGGGCGTTTTTCCAAGCGTGCGCCGCCTCCTGTGTTGTATAAGATAGGGGCATTGGGATCGTCGCCCACATTAAGCGTACCACTTAAAAAATAGACCAACTTATAAGGGTTGGCCAAATACCCGGTGCTGCGGGTATAACCAAAGCCAAGCTCCATTGTGCTTTCCGAAGTAAGCACTTGGGTCAGGCCGAGTTGGGTGCCCCAATCCTGGCGTTTACCGTGCAGTATCGCGCTTGATCGAAAATTCCCGCCATCACTAAGGCTGGTATAATCACTTTCGATTTGTCCAGGGGCACCTGCTATAGGCCGGTAACCTTTATAAGAACCATCGGTGTCATCAAAATATTGCTCATCATAGCCTTCAGTGCTAATAAAATTCAAAGAGTCCGGGTCCAACTTAGCAAAGGTGTCGCTGTTGGTATAGCTAACGCCCACATTAACCGTGGTTTGTTTCTGGTTGAAATCCATACGCCCACCCAGGTTAACAAAGCGCGATTCATAATCGTTTTCCACCGAGATGCCGCCGCCCACATTCACGGCTGCCTCGTCCCAGTCGTAACTCAAGGAAAAGTCGCCCTGCTTGCGGGTTTCCGGCGAAGCATAGGACATCACATGGGTAATCTGGTTACTTTGAGCGCCTATTGTATTCGAGCCGTCAATAAAACTGTTTTTCACGCCGTACATGTTCCCTTTATTGTCTATATAAACAGTGGGAATACTAGGTGAGCCATAAGGCGATGCGCCCGAATTGACAATCTCTGGGGAATAACTGCCATTCGCACTTAAAAGCGCTGGTGCAGTGCCGACCGGCGTGGCACCGCTCCAGGTATCTTGCAGATAATTAAAGCTGAACTTGATGCGGTCAGTCAGGCTAAAGCGCCCGCTACCATGCACACTGTCCACCTCAATCGGATTGTTGTAGCTTTGTTTATGGCTGCCATTAATGCCTGATATACCAGCAGTTAGGTCTGAAAAATATACGCCTTGATAAATATCGCGCTTGCCTTCCTGGTAATGGCTGTACTGGAAATCCACGCTGTCATCTTCGGTGGCGTTAACCAATATAGGCTGCATCAGCCCCGGTAACACCAAGGCGGCGGCGGTGAGGGCATGTAAGGAGTTGCATTCCGGTTTTTTAAGGAATCTATTAGCCTGTTGCTTCCGTTCATACCTATTGCGGCACAAGTGGTTCGACAGTCTCACCACGAACGGACTCAACGCCGCTGAACCCAATAGATTACCGTTCGTCCTGAGCTTGTCGAAGGACTTAATCAATGATGCCTTAAAATAACGTTTTTTTGCTGTCCTGTTAATAACACCCACAACCACCTCCTTGCGCCGCATTGCTACCCGCCGCCACTTCCCGGCTACCATAGTTGTGTGCCCGTAGCGCGCTTTGCAGCGGATAAGGGTCTAAAGCCATCTGCGGTTTGGCAAGATTACCGCGTTCCCAAGGTTGTACCGTGGCACAGGCAACAAGACACAAAAGGGTTAAACAAAAGCTTAAGCTAATAAATGGTTTTGATAAGGCCATGCTCAATTACTTAATCCAAAAAGTTGAAAGTGATGATTGGGTTGAATACGTTAAAACCCATAGCTCCAAGTAAACGATAACGCGCCGTCGCGGTCTAGCTGGTAGCCGTTGACATCGGTGTACACGGGTTGCAGCCATTCAAAGCTGAGTTTATTGCCAGCCAATGCACCAGTGGGTACAGTAGCACTCAGGCCAAAGCCGATGTCGCCATAATGGCCGCCATAATTGGCAGGGAAATCCGATGGAGAAGGGCGGTCTGCGGCATCGGCAAGTTGTTTCGCACTTTCAGAATCAATAAGACATTGTTTATAAGCATCGGGATGGAATACCGACGGCCTAAGGACACCAAATTCATCGTATGAATCAGGATCAGTAGACTGTATTTTGCACTGCAATTCAATCGATGCATCAATCGCTTTACGGCGGGGATACCTACCTTTGATTACCCCCTGCCAAGTATAGGATGCCCGTATTGTGGCGGACAGCCAGCGGGTCAGATCGTAACCACCCCACACGCTGGTTTCAAACAAGTCACCCAAGGCATAGCCGGATTGATTGCTGCCTTCAAGACGTTTGATGCCGCCGACTTGTGCGCCCCAAGACCAGTCATTGGCTTTGCCGGTATAAGTCAGGCTGGGCTTGAAATCCCAGGTACCACTACCCAACTGCATGCCATAGTCAATAAACGGGCCACTATAATTGCCGCCTTCTGCTCGCCTAATGCCGACATCACCTGTAGGGGCACTGAAGCCCAAACTGGCATGGATATGGTGCTGAGGCGTATCAAACAGTTTAACCAAGGCGTACATGCCCGTATCGCCAATGCCGCCAGTCTCATGTTCCCTTCTATGGCCTAAAGCAGCGTGGGCTGACGGCTGCGAGGTGTTGTCCATAGTCATATCCATTTCCATCGCCATATCCATAAACTGTGGCATCAGCATCAAGGTCAGCCAATCAGTGGGGGCAACCATCAATTCCAGCATGTGCATGGTCATGGCCATTTCCCCAGGCAGGAGGGAACAGCCGTCAGGTTGACCAACTGACCCCTGCCGAGGTGATCCTGGGCAACCCTGGGCGACTACCTGCGGCTCACCGACGTGTTGGGTGCCGTGGAGGTAATCACCGCCCTGCATGGCACGGTTGTGGCGGTAGCCGACCATCATGTCCCCAGCCTTATCCAAAGTATGGGCAAATAGGATGCCAGCCGGTATATTGGGATGGTCGTTATGGTTGCCGTGTCCGCCACCACCGCTTGCTCCGCCTTGCCCCAAAGCAGATAAATTAACCTTAAGCGCAGCATTGGCAACCCAGTAGTCAAAATCGGCAAAGGCTTGTTCACCGCCGCCGCCTAGCTTCAGGCTGCCCTGGTGGGTGTAATATTCAAATCCTGCTTCCAGCCCGATGCCTTTGGCAAACTCCTTGGCAACGGTCACCCCGCCGCTTAACGCGCCATACCCAGACAAACGCTGGTCGCTGGAAAAATTATCGGGGATATTCAATTGGCGAACGTCTAAAGTACCTGTTAAATGGTCAATTGTTGCGTTAACCTTGAAGATAGGCTGATAAAAATCCGCCGCCTCTTGCGAGTAGTAACGGATACGTGGCGTTACCGTCCAACCCGCCCCCAAAGGCTGCACCCAATCGCCCTCAAACGTATGGGCGTTAATGCCCCAGTCGTCATGGGCAAAGCTATAGCCAACATGCACCGCTGCATTCAAAGGCTCCAAATATTGCGTCCAGCGGGCAGACCAGTTCCATTGGTTACGCACATCCGGGCGTTGTTCAAGGAACATGCCCGAATGGGCTTTAAAGATACCAGTCGGTAGCCCTTCAAAAATAGGGTCGGGTAAATTGGGGTCTACCCCATAAATCCAGGCAAACTTATAAGGATTTGCCAGATAACCGGTGCTGCGGGTATAACCCATACCCAACCCCATTACAGTGTTGGGGTTAATCACTTGGGTTAAGTCCAGATGGGCCGCCCAATCCTCTCGGTTGCTGTTTAAGGTATTCAGAGAAGTTATTGGGTTATGAGTGATCAATTTATTCTCCTCGATTTTTGATGTCCAGTGAAAGGCAGATGGATCAATCACTGCACTAATCGCGCTGTTGGTATAACTTAAGCCTAAATTGACCGTGGTTTGCTTCTGGTTAAAATCCATGCGGCCTCCCAAGTTAACAAAACGGGATTCATAATCCCGTTCGATAGAAATGCCCCCGCCCATATTCAAAGCCGCCTCATCCCATTCGTAACTGAGCTTAAAGTCGCCTTGCTTGCGGGTTTCCGGCGAAGCATAACCCAGCACATGCACCGCCCGGTCTTTCAAAAAGGATGATTGCCCTGTAATGGGATCGGTCACTTTGTAAAAGCTATTGCCTTGTCCATCCAGATAGGTGTTGGATCTTGCTATCGGTGTTGCGCCGCTAATAATGGGCTTACCATCTAAAAAAGTAGTACCTCCCCTGCCACCGCCATTGGCGCCGGACTGTTCCGGTGCGCTACCAAAAGGGGTGGCTCCCGACCAAGTGTCTTCGATGTAGTTAAAAGCAAATTTGACCCTGTCAGTCAGGCTAACCCTGGCACTGCCATGCAGGCTATCTACCTCGATAGGGTTGCGTTTTTTGGGGATAGCGTAAGCGTACTTGCTGGCTATACTCGTATCCTTATTTGTAAGAAATAGATTAATACCATCACGCTTGCCTTCCTGGTAATGGTTATATTGAAAATCGACGCTGTCATCCTCGGCGGCTTTTGCTGTTGGCTGGAATAAGCCCGGTAAGATAAGGGCAGCGGCGGTTAATGCTTGTAAAGAGGCACATTCCGGCTTTTTAAGCAATCTATTAGCCAGTTGAGTCCGCTCATGGTTCGACAGGCTCACCACGAACGGACTCAACGCCACCGAACTTAATAGATTACCGTTCGTCCTGAGCCTGTCGAAGGACTTAATCAAATGCCTGAGATAAGGCTTTTTTGCTTTCCTGCTAATAACACCCACAACCACCCCCTTGCGCGGCATTGCCACCCGCCGCCGCTTCGCGGCTACCATAATTATGCGCCCTTAACGCACTTTGTAACGGATATGGATCTAACGCCATCTGCGGCTTGGCAAGGTTGCCGCGCTCCCAGGGCTGCACCGGGGCGCAGGCTGAAATTAAAGCGGCAACGAATAATATTTTTGCTGTATTGATACTGCTGATCATAAATTCCCCTGTTATTTTTAGTAGGTGTGGCTGTCCTAATTTTTATTTTTAGTTTCTTTGGTATACGAATTTGCCAGTTAAATCTTTCTGGAATATGTAGAATTGAGAATATCGTTGCAAACGTTATCCTCAATTAAATTAACAATAGTTAAGCTGAAAAGGCGGCAGGCTGGATGGATTTAGCCTACCGCCCCAGTTAGATGATCATTAGTGGTTGAAAACCCTGTCCCATCCGATGAGTGCAGACGCGGAAGGTCTATTAGGGTCGAACTCATTGCCAGCAGCATCCTGGCAATGCGCTTCTACGTTATATGTCCCAGAAGCCCCGGCATCATCCTTAGACACCATGAGAATATATTCCCCTGCGCCGCCAGCACTGGTTGTAAAAGCACTGGGTACACCGGCGCCACTTATAGCATCAGCATTCGTATCGCATTGGTTTACACCGGGGGCTGCATCACTTACAGCCGTAGAAAGGCCGGCACCGGTATTTCTGACAATCCTAAGTGTTATGTTTCCAGCAGCAGGGCCGGCAATCCTGGCAACCCTTCCAACCATTTTAGTGCTGCCTGCCGGGCAGATGGTTGTATAGCTGTCGTATTGCAATGCGTTTGTGCTGTCGTTGACAATTTCTGATGGATTAAATTGTGCAACAGTTATAGGTGCGGCAACTTGTGCACCAATACAATGCGCCTGTGCCAATACGGTATAACCAGATGCAATCGATAAGGCTGAAACAGCTAAAAGAGTTCTCAACGTAGTTTTTTTCATTTAATATCTCCAAGTGGACATAAGAATTATAAAATCGCCGAGTTACCCAGCGATCTGATGTTTGGCAGTGGAAAACTCCACCCGCCGTTATTACCGGTTGCTCTTCTACAGCAACCGGTGAGCGATTTCCCTATCGCTTGTTCCGTGAGCCTAGCTGCTTGGTTAACCAAGTAGCTAGGCTGTTTTTGTACATTTTTTCATTTAGTTTTCTGGCACCACCGCTTCTACCTCGCTGCCTTGGTTTTGTGGGGATGACAGTCCTTGAAGCCTGCTTTGCGCCAACTCCTTAACGGTTAGGTCGCTGTCGTTCAGGGCTTGCTGAAAAATACCAATGTCGTCCTCTTTCGCCAGCCCCACAGCCGATAATCTCACGCTAGCGTCATTATCCTTAAGTGCTACGCTGAGTTGTTCTGCAACGTCAGACCCACCACGTTCGGCGATGGCAGTTATCGCTTGGGAACGCACATTGACATCTTTATCGGTCAGTGCATTTCGTAAGACTTCAGCGACATTAGGATCATTTTTAGCGCCCAACGAACCGAGGGAATTGATTGCCATAGAACGAACGTTAGGATCTTTGGATTCGGCTTGTTTTAGCAGTTGATCGATTTGTTCTTGCAGCATCTGATCTATTTTCGCTTGCTCTTCAGGTGTGGGCTGCTGTTCGACTGCTGCGATTGGCGATACCGCTGGCGCAACCGTCACCGCCTGACAACTCCCCACGCTGGATCCTAGCAACCAAAATTCGGCAGGCTTGTCTTTTTGTGGTTTGTGGGCAACCAGCCCAACTTGTTTGGCGACCAGGCAATCCATGATTTCTTGGGTTGAACTGCCAACACATGTGGCAGTGACTGGGGCTTCCGGCAAGACGGAATAATGAATTAATGCGCCAGTTTTGTCGGCGATCGTTTTCAGGATTTGCGCTAACGGCGCACTTCTGGCTTCGAGATGCAGCAAGGGTGCTGGTCGTTGGATAACGGTGAATTGTATGCTCGGCATCTGGCCAAGTTGCGAGCTCTGGTCGGCTGGCTGTTGGGCAAGCACAGGTTTACCTGCGGCGATTAACGCCCAACAGGCAAACAGAAATTGCCAAGCAAAATGTGAGGATCGAGAGGATCCCATAGTTAACCTTCTACAAATTAAATTGTACAAACCAGCACTGAACGGGTTATCGCCGATCAATGCCAACGGTTAAGGCTTTCGTTTACGCGCTTATCCTTTGCGGATAACTGTCCCGTCGTTGTTGACAACGATGGGTGTAAACAACCCCCCCGGTTTCCTCTCTCTCAAAATTTGGATACTGCTTTATTATTTTTTTGGTGGAGCGTTTTTCTTGCAACGGAGTTTAGGTGTGGGCTTTTGCCTTGTCAAATAAACTTTTGCCATTAAGTGGCGTTTTTTTGCACACCTGCCCTTCATTTCTCGGGGGATGAGGTAGAAATCTTTTGTCGCCGATATTTTTTGCGAAGCCTTGGTATTTATGGCCTCAGCCGATTTTACCGGCTCTTTTCGAGTTGGGTTTTGACGCTTAAATGTGCCTTCTGGGGGTGCGACAATTTGACGCACCCGTAAACTTGCGTTTGGTCAGTTTTTTCTTTGTCTTGCGTGCCGTTTTGGGGTTTTGCGTTGGGTATTGGGGGGGCTGAGACTGTGAAGCGCAATTTTTAGGGGTTCATTTATAATCTGCAAATGCTATCTGCCGGAACGCTCTCGGAATATCTATAAATCCCCTAGCTTAAATATTGATCTATTGATTGATATGTTATATAGTAACAATTATATAAATAATTGTGGGGTTTATATGAACTTTGTACCCGTTTCGGATTTTATTGAATTACCTCTACCTACCCATAACCATGACGATTGCCGTAATAAGGCAGTCCAAACTGCGGATAAACTTTGTGCGGAACGCGGTGTGCAGTTAACGCCGATTCGTCGTAAGGCATTGGAACTGATCTGGGGGAATCATAAAGCGGTCAAGGCTTATGACCTGCTTGATCAGATGAAACCACTGCAACAGTCAGCCAAACCTGCAACTGTCTACCGAGCTCTTGATTTTCTATTGGAACAAGGGCTTATACATCGAGTAGAAAGCCTTAACGCGTTTATCGGTTGCAGTTGTTCCGATCAACAACATGAACAATTGCTCCTGATTTGTGTACAGTGTCAGGAAGTCGAGGAAAGGCCAGGCATGATGGTAATGGAAGCTGTGTCAAGAGAACTCGAACAGGCGGGCTTTACGGTTCATCGAAAAGCCATCGAAATACAAGGCATCTGTAAGCATTGTAAACAATCTCAGGCGAACAGTTAGCTGGCAAAGTATGAAAGAATAACATCAATTATTTTGCTAATAATTGTAACGATATAACATTAAAAATATAAGCATATGAAATATTGGGTATAAGGAATGCGAAAAAAACTTATTTATTTCACTGTTCCGGTAACCATGATTGTGTTGCCGGTGTTCGCTGAAGAGCAACCCGCTTTAGAACTGGAGCCGATAACCGTTACTGCATCGCCCCAAGAGGATAGCGGAAATCAAATTGCCCCGATTACTACTTTAGCTGACGATGAACTACGCATGAAAATTGGCAATAGCATCGGCGACACCTTGAAAAACGAGTTGGGTATTAGCAGCCAGTCGTTTGGTCCCGGTGTCGGCACGCCGGTGATACGTGGTCAGGCCGGTTCCAGGGTAAGGGTGCTGAATAACGGCATTGGCAGTAATGATGTTTCGGCAATCAGCCCGGATCACGCCACCAGCGTAGAACCGCTGCTTGCTGAACGCATCGAAGTGCTGCGTGGTCCTGCGACTTTACAATACGGCAGCGGTACAATTGGCGGGATAGTGAATGTTATCGACAATCGCATCCCTAACATGATGCAGGATAAAGTATTGGCGGGTGCGCTTGAACAACGCTTCGATTCCACATCCGATGAAACCAGCACGACCATGAAGCTGGAAGGCGGCCAAGGCAATATAGCTTATCACCTCGACGGTTTTTATCGTAACCGCAATAACCTCGCTATTGGTGGTCGTGGTATTGATACGGCGGCGGTTGCTGTTATCGATCCGTTATTGACGGTGGTTGATAACCCGAAAGGCTATTTAAACAATACCGATGCGGAAGCGATCAGCGGTTCGGTGGGGTTGTCCTGGATTGGCGTCCCCGGATTTGCGGGTGCCTCGATTAATCATCTGAGCAATAACTATGGTATTGCGCCTGATGGACAGGGGCAGGAAACCACGCGCATTGAACTCAGGCAAAATAAGTACGATTTTAAAAGCGAGCTGAAAAACCCGTTCCACTTCGCAACAAGCCTGCGTACCCGCCTGGGTTACACTGATTATCAACATACCGAAGTGACTAACGGCGAACCAGGGGCGTTCTTTACCAACAAGGCTTATGAAGGACGGATTGAGCTAACGCATCAGGATTTAGGAATACTGCACGGCATGGTCGGCTTTCAGGCACAAGCCAGTGATTTCAACGCCACCGAAAAACTCACGGGTGATTCAATTGTCCCGCGTTCCGACATTAACAGCTACAGCGTGTTTGCGGTGGAATCGTTCGATATTGGCAAGGTGAAATATCAATTGGGTTTACGTGTCGAACAAACCGACATCGAGCCGGATGATTTTTCTAACTTGAGTTATACCCCAGTCAGTGCGTCGGTTTCGGCCTTGTGGAAACTGGACGACCGCAACAGCTTGAACTTGGCGGTCACCCGTTCGGCCCGTGCGCCGAATGTGCAGGAATTACTAGCCAATGGCTATCACGATGCCACCCGCAGTTTTGAACGCGGTGATCCCGCGCTGCAAGAGGAAACGTCTTATAATCTTGATCTGGGTTACCGCTTTAAAGCAGATTGGCTGCGTGCTGAAATCGACTTATTCCACAATTGGGCGGGCAATTACATAGCCCAACAACGCAGTGGGCAATTTGTCGGGCAAAATGGCGAAGCCTGCCTTCTTGATTGCGTTCCCTTAGCGGTCACGACCCAAGCCGATGCGATATTTAAAGGTTACGAAGCCAAATTAATTTTTAACCTGATGGAAAATAATGTTGGCTTTCTGGATTTGACCTTATTCAGCGATTATACCCGAGGTCAATTTGATGACGGCAGTGACGTACCGCGTATGCCGCCGTTACGCTACGGCTTACAATTGGATTATGGCAAGGACGATCTTACCAGTTATCTACGCTTCACCCGTGCGGAGCCACAAACTAACGCGGGCAACTTTGAACCCGCGACTGCGGGTTATTTTCTTTTGAATATGGGTACGCAATATAAACTTAAAGCCTATAAAGATGCCCAATTAATGTTATTCGCCAAAGGCAACAATCTATTGAATGAAAATATCCGCAATTCGACTTCGTATTTACGTAACTTTGCCCCGGAAGCCGGACGTGGCGCGGAAGTTGGATTTAGAGTCAGTTATTAAAAGACTGGTCACAACCGCTCCCGTGTAATCGAGGGCATAAATGGGAATGTTTATTGTGCTATGGCTTACGTCACCGTATGGACGAAGCGCATAAGATTTATGTTTATGCCATTTTAGCTTGACCATTCCCATCTGCTTATGCAAATAAATCGCGGTTCAACCTCACAAGGTGAGGATTGTTACCAAATCGTCTTTAATTGAGCGCGGCTTTGTAAAGCTGTCTTGAAAGCAGCAATAAAGGATGCTCAACCTTAATGCTTTCGTCAGCTAGAAAGAGTGCACAGCCGAAATTGCTGCTAACAACCACATCAGCGTGCGCTGCAATAATGGCTTGCTGTTTCAATGCCTTTAGGTGTGCGGTATTTTCAGGGTGGGTCAACATATAACTGCCACCTGAGCCGCAACAGATATGATTATCCGCCAAGGCTTCAATACTTATTCCTGAAATTTTTTGTAGCAACGCATAAACAACTTGCTGGTTTTTGAGGACATTGCGTTGGCTACATGGCTCGTGTACTGCTACTTTCAAGTTGGATGACTTTAACTGCAAATCATCCGGCCAATGTTTTAGCAAAAAATCATTTACGTCAGATAATCGCCCACTGAATCGCTTTCCTGCGTCATCATCGCTTCGGTCATATTCACTCAACATTGCCCCGCAACCGCTGGCGGTATAAAGCACCGCTTCAACATCCAATGCATTGAAAGTTTTAATGTTGTTATTGATAAGATCTTTGGCAGATTGACCATTGTGTTGGTGAATCGCGCCGCAACAGCCTTGTTGTGGTGGTAAAAGCACCTCGAAACCTATGGCGTTTAATAGCCTAATCGCTGCCAACAAAGTTTCGCGGTCGAAATGTTCAGCAATACAGCCAGTGAACAATGCAACCCGTCCACGTTTGGTGATAGAGCTTGGGTAGAAACCGGCCAATGGGGTTAAAGCCGGTGTTCTGATAAGCGATTCAGCGTCAGCCAAGCGCAATTTGTTCAGTAACCCACTACGCCGAAGTGGTTGTTGTAAACCCGATTTCAAATAAGCAGCAAGCAATGGCATTAGCCTACTTCGCCACTGCTTATTTTCTATTAGCCAAAATGCCAGTTTTGCCAACCAAATCGGCTTATTGCTTATCTGGGCTTGAGCATCATCGAACAATTGCCCGTAAGCCATCTTGCTTGGGCAAACCATCTCACAGGCACGGCATTGCACACAATTATCCAAATGGAATTTTTCTTCGGCAGTAATCGGTAATTTTTCAACCAGGATTTTGCTGATGGTACGGATACGCCTACGCGGGGTTTCTTCATCAGTTTGGAACAAGCGAAAAGTCGGGCAACTACTGACGCACATGCCGCAGCGAATACACTCCCCGGCATCAGGGATATATGGCCCGGAGTCAGTTCGCCCTTCGGGTTCAGTGACATCCATGTCCATATACTCAAACACGTCAGGACTCCATCACCTTGACATAGGCACGCCGTAGTAATTGCATTTCGGCAGGTGGCCGAGTCCGCAATTCCGGCAACGTCCTCATCCGGCAATCCCTGCTTTCCATCAATTTATGTGGCGGATCCAGCAACATGAAACGTGCCATATAAACTGTAATGATGCCAGCCGGTGTGTCGATTTGTTCGCTAAAGCCTGCTTCGGCTTTCAATAAATCATTATCCAAGTTTAATAGCTGATTGATATGATTAACCAGCATGGCTGGATGCAAACTCACTTTAGTCTCTTCAAATTCTTCCTCTTCCAACGCACTGGATAACGCCGGTAATGGCTCAGGAAAACAAATGCTCCCATTACTGTGTTGGGCAAACAAGGTCAACGCGCTGATGTCGCCTTTGTAGTAGAGCAGCAGACGGTGTTTGGCGAAAGCGCTTTCTGGACTCATTAGCTTTTAATGTATTTGTGGGTGTTTATGATGGCGGAAGTAATGTTATAAAATCCCCCATCAGCAAGACTAATAAGTATTCAGCCTTATCTTACAAAGCGCTTAATTAGTGCTGTCATTTCGAGCAGAGCGAGAAATCTTAAGGGTTGGTGCATGTATAAAGGTTTAAGATTTCTCACTACCGTTCGAAATGACAAAGAACTTTGAAAGTTGCAATGATTTAATGCTTGGTTGCACTTTAGTCGGTACAACCTTTACCATTTAAATCCTGAGTAACGCCTTAGTCATTTTTTCTGACAGTTGTGCTTCGACAAATTGCGGTTCGTTGGGTGGATAAAGTTCTACCTCATCCAATTCAAAGTTATATTCTTTGCCCAGTGCGATCAATTCCCTGATTTTTTGAACGCCTAACAGTTTCTCCTTTAATTCAGGGTCTGCTTTAGCTTGCTCAGAAAATGCTTTTATTTGTGCAATTGACATAGTACTTACTCCTATTTTGTGTGCTTTGAATTTCAAAGCGGTTGATAAAATCTTTGTTCAAGCTATACGCTGTAAGGTGCATTAACCCAATCTTTTAGTACCGCAACATCGCGTTCCGGCAGGTAAGAAAAATCTCCATTAACATCCGTGTACACAGCGACACCGGTTTGCGGTAAAACCAACTTGCCTTTTACCATGTAAAAAAACCAGGCAAATGGATAGCCTACCTGACGGTCAAAACGGGTCAGCAGGTTAGCCAACGATGTCCCTTTTTTTCCACTAACATCCTTCATTTGCAGGACATTTTTTTGCTGGGTATTGACGATTTCAACGTTGATTATCTGTTCACCAAATCGCCCAGTATTGCGGAACGGCCTGACAATCCAGTCATCAGAAAGGACAGCTTTTTGTTGTGCACTGCTTCTGTTCCAATCATCCATAAAACGCTGTACCGGATGTTCTTCAATATGGTATTTATTGATTTCATCCATAAAAACCGCGACATCGGTTTTACGCTTGTAGGAATAACGCGCGGCACCAATGCTGAAAGCTTCTAAGCAATCAGGGTTAAGTGGATCAATAAATTCTTCTAAATCTTCCGGTGGATTATGCTCACTAACCAATAACCGATCCGAAATTTCATGGGTTTTATCGATGTCGATCTGGATAAAATCTTCGGCTTTAGTTCCGGTTTGAACAACAAAATGCAGGGTATTTCCGGTTTGTCGTGTGGCAATCAACTTTTCTTCTTGGGCGTGTTCGATTAAGGTTTGTAAGTTTTTGCCACAATTGATAAAAGTCCTTTCCGTCCACTCCACCAAATCCTGAGCAATACGGTTACCTTGCATATCAACAATACCCCCAAGCCGATACCATTCATCCCCAATTCTGGCTAACCTTACTTTATGGCTTGGAATAAGCTCTTGAAGTTTAGCAAGCAACAATTCGTCATCCGCGCTAGGTAGAATCTGCTTGCAGAGTTTTGCGATCTGCTGGCCGTTAAGTTTAGAATCAAGATCATCCATTATTTTGCTTCCGGTTGTTCGGTTCGATGACATCCTTGTGCAGTACGGTTCAACCGTTCCTGTACCGCCGCCCTGACATCGGGTTCTGGATCGTTTATCATGCAGGCTAATGCCTCTGGGGCAACCCGTTGGACTGCCGTATAACGCACCACCCAATCGGGGTCATTCAATAAGATCACGGCATCAGTTGGGCTCATACGTTCAGCAACGATGCGTCTCACTTCTGGGGCATCGTCATCCGCCATCAAACCTAAACTGACTTCGGGCAAGCGTTCCGCCACTACTTTCCTGACTTGCATATCCTTATCCCGAATCAGTCGGAACAATCGGCCTGTTGGCAATCTTCTTGCGACGGTTAATCTGACAATATAATCTGGGTCGTTAGCCAGTTTTTCCAACTCTTCCGGCGCGATACGATCTGCGACAGTCATCCGCACTTCCCGATCTGGGTCGTCAATCAGGTGAATAAGTTGCGCTTGGGGAATACGATAGGCAACCGCACGCCTTACCACCTCATCCACATCATGAATAAGATCAGTCAACGCTTTTTGTGGTGCATAACGGACGGCAATTGCGCGTCTTTCCCAAAAGTTATCATGTAGGTACTGTTCGGCATAGGCTGGGTTAAGGCGGAAAAAACGGTCGATTTGCCGCCCACTTTCAATAAACACGCAAGTATCGCCAGGCATACAACGCCCCATCAAGAGCGTTTTGCCACGAAAAGGGCATAAGCTGCAATTCGCAACGGGAACGCTAACAGGTTTTTCCCCACTAGACATACACTCTATTCCGTTTAGTCTGGGATAACTTCTGCCACGACAATTCCCGTTGCAGCCTCATAATCATTGGTTAAACACATGCAGTGTTCGCGTCCGTCAACCAGATACAGGTTAAAAGCCGGTTTTTCGATGATTGGCTCATTATTAGGTAAATCATCATCCATACAGTAAGTAAAATGTATGGGTTGATATTGCTGCCTTAGCGTTGAAACGGTGGATTCATCCACACCTAATGTTTCAATATTTACGGCAATTTCGTTGAGTTGCTCTGCGCTGATCATCCTATTGCTTCCCTTTCAAACCTGAATCGGTCGGCAGATTCAATACCCATAGCCTTAGCAAGCCATGGTGGAGGTGTGCCAGCTATGACCCCCTGTAATTGGCCTACAACTTGTATTATCGATTCAACAGAGGGCAATTTGATTGGGTGGATACCCAACCTGACAATCTTGGCTGCTGCGGGCCCACCGACTGATGTCAAATAAAGCACTTGGCAATCTTGGATAAGCTCTGCCCGAAATACATTTTTATCATCCACTTCTAAATCTGCCGGGATGGCTGTTCCACGAATGTCGATTAAACGAATCTCATCGGCGGAGACTTGATAAATCATGAATTGAGTACACGAACCAAAATGACCATTGACATTAATATTATCGTCACTGGCGACGGCAATGCGAACCGACCCTGGCATGTCCCCTTCACTAAAATCAAGAATTTTGGGTTTTAGTGTTTCAGCTGCTTCAACTTGATGCTTAAGTATGTGCAATGCAGATTTAAGGGTAACGTCGTCTAACCCGGTAAATTCCCCACCTTGTGCTGACTTAAACGTTTTCAGGTTGAGGCCAATAAGTTTATCTTCGGTTATGGGCAAGCCAACGCAATCAGTCAGCACGGTAAACAGGCGCTTGGCATCAGTATCGGGCAAAGCACGAGCGGCAAGCCCGATCCGTAAGGCCAGTTCTCTTGAGAGCGTGTTCTGGCTACTCATGGCATTATGCCTCTAACGGCAGAATGCAATTATCGATAGGACAAACCTTGACACACTGGGGCACATCAAAATCACCCTCGCATTCCGTACACGTTTTTTTATCTATTTTAAAAACAATGGAACCTTCTGTGATGGAATTGGTTGGGCAGACGGGTTCGCAGTCGCCACATGAAATACAATCCGCTTCAACAATATATAAAGCCATGATTATTCTCCTGAATCTAGACGTTTTGCGCGTAAGGTAACGGGGAAATCCGGTTGTGCTTGCGGTTCAAAATAATAAGTTGAACCATCACTGAGCAACACTTCGCCACCCCATTTGTCAGGGCTATCGAATTCAACAGATTCCGCCACTTCTTCCAAATCCTTTTTGGGTACGTAGAAGATTAATTTGCCTTCGGCATTCTTTTTCAACATGACACTAGGCATTGAATTCTCCGTTTACACGCGATTAAATGCAGGGGTGTATGAGCACCCCTGCATACTATGGTTGACTTAACGAATCAAATCGTAGTTATAGTCCGTAGTACCCATGCCTTTGGTTTCTTTATCCAATTGCTCAAGCACGGCATTAACCAAGGTGGTCAGCATATAAATAGCGCCTTCATAACCCAAGGTTGTCATTCTGTGCAGGTGATGCCTATCAAAGATTGGGAAGCCAATGCGGATTAACGGTACTTCAAACTCTTCACCTTTATAGAAGGTATCCCTTTGGATAAACTTGCCATAGGAGTTACCGATCATGAAGTCTGGTTTATTGGTGAATACCAATGACCGGAAGTGCCATAAGTCCCGTCCAATATGGACTTCTGTTTTTTGTCCATAAGGAGAGTCCTGGCACATTTTGTCCATGGCTTTTTTCCAACGTTTGTTGGCATGGTTGCACAATACATCGGTAGGTTCAGCGCCCATTTCCAGCAGGAATTTGGTCATGCCCATGACAAAATCCGCATCGCCATACAAGGAAAACTTTTTGCCGTGCATCCAGGTGTGTGAGTCGGTCATCATATCTACCAATCGGCCACGCTCCAGTTCTAATGAAGCTGGAATCGGTTTTCCGGTGAGTTCTGAAATTTTCATCAGGAACTCATCAGTCCACTCCAATCCCATCGGAATGTTGATTGCTGTAGCTGGTTGATGCCAGATGTTTTGCACAAACTTTTTGGTTTTTTCCAACTGCCAAGGTTGCAGCAGCAGGGTATCAATTGCGTTTGGCGAATCTTTCACTTCAGCTTGGGTGGTACCACCAGCATACATGCGGAATGTGCCATCTGCGGGCGTATCCAATACTTCGGACGGATCACTCATTAAGGTGTAATCGACACCCATTTCCTTCATCATGCGATGCATGACCCGGTAGTTACCCAGATAGGTTTCAAAGCCCGGCACCAGGTTAATCTTGCCGTTGGAACCGACTTTTTTGTCATCCATGAAGTTAAGGGTGAAAAAGCGCAGCATGCCTTCAAACATGTTATCCCAACCCGTTGTATGGCTGCCGACAAAACTAGGCGTATGGGCATAAGGTGTAGGGAATTCCTGCTCGATATGGCCTGCTTTTTTGGCGTTGTTGATGAACGCATTTAAATCGTCACCAATAACTTCAGCCATACAAGTCGTCGATACGGCGATGATTTCTGGTTTATATAAAGCTTTGGCATTTTCAAGGCCAGCAAACATGTTTTTTTGGCCTCCGAATACCGCCGCATCTTCAGTCATCGAATCGGATACGCAAGCGACCGGCTCTTTAAAATGACGGTTAAAGTAGGTACGGAAATACGCAACGCAACCTTGTGAACCGTGTACATAAGGCATCGTTTTTTCAAAGCCTAATGCACAAAGCACAGCGCCCAGTGGTTGACAGGCTTTTGCCGGATTAACCGTTAATGCTTCACGGTTAAAGTTGAGTTCCTGGTATTCTTTGGTCGTCGTCCATTGGAAGACTTCATCAATGGTTTCCTGGGGATGACGCTCTTCATAAGCTTCACGTTTGTTTGCCAGACTTTCCTTATATTCATCATTACGGAATAAAGGGTAACTGGGTTGAATGTTATCGACTTCTTGACTCATGATAATCTCCTACGCGCCACCAATCTGTGGACGACGTTTTGAAGGAAAAAAGTGCAGGTTGGGGTGAGGCAAAAAAATGCATCAACAAATTTTGTCGGCCTTCATCCCTTAGCCCAACCTACAACTTCGTTTTTACTTCGCGGTTACAGTCCAGGCTTATGCACTGGCTGCGACAGCTACCTTTGAAGTGTCATCTGTTTTCCAGGGCACTTTCACTTGCTTCCAGCACGGGTTATTCAAGGTCATATCCATATCGCGGGCGAATATGGCAAAACCGTCATAGCCATGATAAGGGCCGGAATAATCCCAGGAGTGCATTTGCCGGAATGGGATACCCATTTTTTGGAAAATGTACTTTTCCTTGATACCGGAACCAATCAAGTCAGGTTGGACTTTCTTGACGAATTCTTCAAACTCATAGCCAGTGACATCATCATAAATCAATGTCGCATTGCCCATTTCTTTGATGGTGCGGTCATAATCGTCGTTATGCCCGAATTCATAACCCGTACCCACCACTTCCATTCCTAAGTCTTCATAGGCACCAATCACGTGACGTGGGCGTAAGCCGCCGACGTACAACATCACACGTTTGCCTTGCAGGCGTGGTTTGTATTTAGCAATAACCGCATCGTATTCAGATTGGTATTTGGCGATAACTTTCTCAGCACCTGCCATAATCGTTTCATCAAAGTGTGAAGCGATTTTGCGTAATGATTCGGCGATTTTGGTTGGGCCAAAGAAGTTGTATTCAATCCAGGGAATTTTGTACTTTTCTTCCATGTGCCGGGCAATGTAATTCATTGAACGGTAGCAATGGATCAAATTCAGTTTGACCTTAGGCGTCTTTTCCATCTCAGCAATGGTACCGTCACCAGACCACTGGGCAACTACACGCAAACCCATTTCTTCCAGTAAAGTACGTGAAGCCCAGGCATCACCACCGATGTTGTAGTCACCAATTACAGCGACATCGTAAGGTGTGGTGGGGAAGCTTTCATCACCATCACGGTTTTCCAAAACCCAGTCGCGGATTGCATCATTCGCAATGTGATGACCTAACGATTGTGATACGCCGCGAAAGCCTTCGCAACGCACGGGAACGACTGGTTTGCCAATTTCCTTATTGGCTTTTTTAGCCACCGCTTCAATATCATCACCAATCAAACCAATTGGGCATTCTGATTGGATGCTGATCCCTTTGTTAAGCGGGAATAATTCTTCGATTTCATTCATTATTTTGGCTAGTTTTTTATCACCGCCAAAAACAATGTCTTTTTCCTGGAAATCGGACGTAAAATTCATGGTGCCGAAAGTATTAATACCTGTCGTACCAACATAATAGTTACGACGACCGGCACGGGAATACTGACCACAACCTACTGGACCGTGAGAGATATGGATCATATCTTTAATCGGCCCCCAAACCACACCCTTGGATCCTGCATAAGCACAACCACGAATGGTCATTACGCCAGGTTGGGATTTACGGTTTGAAGTAATACATTTGTTTGATTTTTCCAAAGATTGATCGTTGACGGCTAAATGCTTAGCGCGATCTTTCCTTGCTTGTTCGGGATAGACTTCAAGTACTTCTTGTATAAGCGCTTCGGTCTCTTCTCTTGTTAGAGCGGCCATGATTGTCTCCTACTTATGTCGTGGGCAATCCCCCAACAGACAGGTTTTAGGACAGAGATCTGTAGAGACGCAAAATTTCGTCTCTACAGGTTTTCATTTTTTAAGCGACTGCTTCAGCAGCTGCAGTTTTACCAATAATTGACTCGTCTTCTTGGTCGATAATACCGAATTCCATCATCAATTCTTCCAGTTCATCCATCGTGATGGGTGTTGGAATGATGAAATTTTTATTATCACGAATCTTCATTGCTAAATCACGATACTCTTGCGCCTGTTTATGGCCTGGCTCGTATTCGATAACCGTCATCCGACGAATTTCAGCGCGTTGTACGACGTTATCACGCGGAACAAAGTGAATCATTGTCGTACCGATTTTTGCTGCCAACGCTGAGATTAATTCATCTTCACGCGCAGTTTCACGTGAGTTACAAATTAAACCAGCCAAACGCACACTGCCTGAGTTAGCGTATTTGACGATACCTTTAGCAATGTTATTAGCCGCGTACATAGCCATCATTTCGCCTGAGCAAACGATGTAAATTTCTTGCGCTTTGTTTTCGCGGATTGGCATGGCGAAACCACCACACACAACATCACCCAATACATCATAAAAAACGAAGTCAAGTTCATCATCATAAGCGCCTTCTTCTTCAAGAAAGTTAATCGCTGTGATAACGCCGCGACCCGCACAACCCACTCCGGGCTCAGGGCCACCTGATTCAACGCATTTGATGCCGCCGTAGCCGACTTTCAATACATCTTCAAGCTCGAGATCCTCAACACTGCCCGCTTCAGCCGCCAAACTCATAATGGTGGTTTGTGCTTTTGCATGAAGAATTAAACGGGTAGAGTCAGCTTTTGGATCGCAGCCAACTATCATTACTTTGTTACCTAATTCTGCTAATGCAGAAACCAAGTTTTGAGTTGTAGTAGACTTACCAATTCCACCTTTACCGTATATTGCACATTGACGTAATCTTGCCATGATCTTCTCCTCTTATAGGACGTTGTTGTTAATGACATTATGGAGTAAGCAAACGCTGTGCCAGCAATGAATAATTATTTAAGCTACTGAATACATAGAATTTTTATTATGTGACAATAACTAATTAGCGTTGTGTTTCTAACATTTTGTTACGCTTCTGTAGGCTTACCCACAGCAATTGTAGGGAAATTGTAATTGTTAGTTTACGCCGCACATAGGTAACCTTTACAACACTCAAATTTGTAATGAACCGAACAATATCCAGAAATACCTATGCAATTTATTAGTTTGTAGACTTACTTAACCTTATATTTATCATTAGGTTATTATGATTACTGGCATTTTTTAAGAAACTGGAGTGATTATTGCTATATCTTTCTAAAGATACACATCCTTTTTTATGGAGCTTGCAATGTCATCAGTTGATTTTTCTCAAATATTAAATGGTCTGCACGAAAACAAAGTTATTCCTTATATGGGTCCGGGGGCGCTTTTTGATGCAACCAATAAACTAACGGGGGAAGCAATGCCCGCCGATAGCAACAGTTTGATTCTGGCAATGAATAACGGCAGACCCATGGCACCGAAATTAATGTATGAATTTCCTCGTGCCGCTATGAACCAGGAACTTAAAAGAGGCAGAAATTTTCTCGGCCAATTTCTTACCAAGTTATATGGTGACACCGAATATACACGTGCTTCGGTTCACAATTGGCTGGCAGAATGGAAACCTGCTTATGTCATTGATGTGAATAGGGATACGCAACTACAAGATAGCTATGCCGATGAAAAACATACGCTGATTCTGGGTTTAGCAAGAATCACTGCCAACCATTTCCGCTTTAAAATCTATCACTATGATGGCAACCATTACACCGAGATAAATCAGGAACAGGTAGATACCTCACTCCCCGTTTTATTTAAACCTATGGGTAGCCCTAAGCCTGAAGCCAACTTCATCGCTTCAGATGCCGATTATGTGGATTACATTACCGAGTTAATGGGCGGCTTTGCTATTCCAGACTTCCTTAAAGAATATCGCAAGGGCAAGCAATATTTATTAATCGGCTTACCGCTAAATAGGGATTCAGAACGTATGGTCATGAGCGATATTGTTCACGGAGCAGCAGAACATAAAGGCTGGGTGTTAAACAAAAACCCTACCCCCAAAGAAGTACGCTATTGTAAAAAAATAGGCTTGGAAATCTTAGATGCAGATATTGAAGACCTTTTGGAAGCTACTAAAGTTGCGGATAATTTTCGAAGGTACTTGGCCTAATGTCTGTTTTTGACTTTGTTGCTGCGACTTTCTGATAATCATGCAGATGGGTTATCCAAGCGACATATACCCTCTGGGGCACAAGAGCCGTGAGCAGGTTGTAATGGTTTAATTTAACAGGACACGTCTAGAGGCAGGCTTATGCCAAGGGGCACAAGCAATGCCATTGGAGGTGAACATGAACAATCAAATAAAGCGACCGAATCCTAAATTCACATTAGAGTTTAAACAAGATGCCGTCAAGTTGGTCACGGAACAAGGCCACACCCATCAACAAGCGGCAGATAGCCTGGGTATTTCGTTGGGTGCGATAGGCCGTTGGCCGAGGGCAGGCGTGGTTCTGCAAACCCATCTGGCATCGAGACGGCAACCTTGGGCCTGGCGGGACAAGCTGAATTGCTACGGCTACACAAAGAGATCGAACGTTTACGCATGGGGCGTGAAAGCATAATACCCACAAGGGGCGCTCGAAAAGGCCGCAGGCATCGAAGCCAAGGAAGTCGGATACCCACAGGGCATAAAGGCACAAGGGCGCAGAAAACCAAAGCCCGGCTTGCCCCATCATTCGGATCGGGGCGGCCAATATGCCAGCCATGGCTACCGTAAGCATTTGGCTGCCATGAAAAGGGCACAAAGCGCTTGTGCCCTTTGGGTATGGGCCGGTAAAGGTAATTGTCGGGAGGCCTGCCCTTGGGTATGACAGCCCGGCAGAACGGTTTTTCCGTAGCCTTAAACATGAGCGGCTGAATTATGAATAAGTTTAGGGCTGAAGCATCGGCTGAGCCAAGTATTATTGGTTATTTGGCTTTTTATAACGGAAAACGGCCTCATTCAAAATTAGGCTATCAATCCCCGCTGCAATTTGAGCGGGATTTTTATAGGAAGGCCGTCTAAATAAGTGCCCGGCTTTAGTTGGCCATTACAAAGCGGACTGGGCGGGTTGGTTGGGATATACTGTTTGGTGCGGTTGGTTCCGGTTACAAGAACGGCTACAGGGCTACCAATTTAGCGAATCGGGAACCGCTGAGTTGCGATCAAAAGACAGGGAGTTTTACCCCGCGATGCCATCGGGCGTACCATTGTCGGCTTGGTAGGTTGTTGCGTTCGCGCTACCTGACATTTATATATTCCAAATGTCACATAACCACTCACGCGGCAACGTGACCTACATGACTTAAGCCTTGCCATTTCACTTTGTTGAGGCTTTTTGTCTTCAAAGGATTGCCCCCTGTTTGCCGACGTAAGGCTCGCCAGGCATACAAGTTCGCCTCTGCAATCACTAAAACCTGCACAACCTTGGGAATGCCATCCCGATCATCCTGTTCTCCCCTTGCTCTTTAAACTGTGCGGTATATCTTTAATTTGATTAGTAGGTGATATATGGTATATTCGATACTAATGAGAATGATTATTGATTGCCATTGGCGGGCAGATCATTCCTGATAGCCGGTTTGGGGAATAATAGGGTGATGGATTTTAAAAGTCTTGCAGTTGGTGATCTCGCTAGAATCGTTGGTTTTGAGCCATCGGGTAAGGCGTATCGTAAAAAATTATTGGCTATGGGCTTAACCCCAGGAATCGAATTCAGCGTGACTCGTTTCGCGCCGATGGGCGATCCGGTTCAGATCAGTTTACGGGGATTTGCGCTTACTTTGCGAAAAGATGAGGCATCTGTTTTACAAATCGAGAAACTTTAATGGCAAAACGCTTTACCGTTGGTGTCGTCGGTAATCCCAATTGTGGGAAATCTACGCTTTTCAATGCTCTCACTGGTGCTAGCCAACAGGTAGGCAATTGGCCGGGTGTTACTGTAGAAAAAAAAACCGGTGAATACATTTTTGATGGTCAGATCGTTCATGTTGTAGATCTACCCGGAACCTATTCGCTCGAATCTTCAGATGATCAAGTATCGTTGGATGAAAAGGTCGCCAGAGACTATGTGGCTTCGGGTAACGCCGATCTTATCGTCAATATTGTCGATGCTTCCAGCATAGAACGAAATCTTTACCTAACATCCCAATTGGTAGAAATGCAAGTACCAATGATTTTGGTGCTTAATATGATGGACGTTGTTAAACAACGGGGTGTCAATATAGATGCGGAGCTAATTGCCCAAGAATTAGGTTGCCCTGTTGTTGCAATTTCTGCAACAACAAAAAAGGGGATAACAAGCCTAAAACAAGCCATTAATCTTTCTGCACAAAATAAAACTGTCCCAAGCGCACTCATTCAGTACCCTCCGGCGCTTGAACAAGCTATAGCTGAGCTTTCATTGGTGCTCAAAATAACTGCCAATCGCTTTAATTTACGCTGGTTAGCGGTACGTTTGTTAGAAGGTGATACCTTAGCTAGACAAATTGCCAATCCTGGCATATTCCCATTAGTGGCAGAGCTACAAAGCCGGGTCGAGACAGAAACTAATGATGAAATTGATATACTGGCAGCTGATGCGCGTTATGGTTTTGTTAATCAATTGACCCAGATTGCCGTATGTAGGCAGGGCGATATAGGTCGGCGTACGACCGATAGGATAGACGGTATTGTGCTAAACCGGTTTTTAGGCATACCGGTATTTTTGCTAGTTATGTATGCGATGTTCATGTTTACGATCAACCTGGGTACAGCATTCGTCGATTTTTTTGACCAAGTGGTAGGTGCAGTATTAGTTGATGGGTTAAGTGAACAGCTAGGAAAATTGAACTGGCCAGAATGGTTGGTTGTATTGATTGCCAATGGTGCCGGTGGTGGCGTACAAGTGGTTGCTACGTTTATCCCGATTATTGGCTTTTTATTCCTGTTTTTGTCGGCGCTGGAAGACTCGGGCTATATGGCGCGAGCTGCATTTGTCATGGACAGGTTCATGCGGATGATTGGTTTGCCCGGTAAATCGTTTGTGCCCATGATTGTTGGTTTTGGCTGTAATGTACCGGCAATTATGGCGACTCGAACATTGGAAAGTCAGCGGGACAGGATTCTGACCAACCTGATGAACCCGTTTATGTCCTGTGGTGCCAGATTGCCGGTCTATGCTTTATTTGCAGCGGCTTTTTTCCCCACGGGCGGGCAAAACATGGTGTTCGGCTTATACCTGTTAGGTATTGCTGTCGCTGTTTTGACCGGGCTGATTATGCGGCATACCTTATTCAAGGGTGAATCCATGCCGTTTATTATGGAATTGCCGACTTATCATTTACCAACATTACGCGGCATGTTGACGAGAACTTGGGACAGGCTCCGGTCATTTCTGGTCAATGCAGGGAAGGTAATCGTACCGATGGTATTGGTGTTAAATTTCCTAAATGCCTTGGGTGCAGATGGTACATTAGGTAACGAAAACAGCAATAATTCGGTACTCAGCAAAATAGGCAAAAGCCTGACACCGTTATTTAAGCCCATGGGAATCAACGATGAAAATTGGCCTGCTACGGTAGGTATATTTACGGGCGTAATGGCGAAAGAGGCCGTTGTTGGTACCTTGGATGCGTTGTATAGCCAGTTAGGAGCGGTGAATACAATAGCCGACAAAGCACCCTTCAATCTTAAGGAGGCCCTGATTAATGCCTGCAAGACCGTTCCTGAAAACTTGCAGAAACTTGCCGATAATGTTTTGGATCCTTTAGGGCTTAATATCGGCAATGTAAAGGATTTAGAAGCTGCCGCCAGTGAACAAGAGGTAAAAACCCTTACCTTTGCCGCAATGCAGAAAAGTTTTGATGGCAAAACCGGGGCGTTTGCTTACTTATTGTTTATCTTGCTTTATGCGCCTTGCGTTACCGCAACCGCCGCTATTCTCAGGGAAACCAACCTCAATTGGACTGTGTTTGTGGTGTTTTGGACGACCGGCATAGCCTATATGGCGGCAACTGTTTTTTATCAATTAATGACCTATAACCAGCATCCTCAATACTCGCTCATTTGGATAGTAGGATTGCTGTCTGGATTTGTTGTGGTGTTGTTTAGTCTTTGGTTGTTGGGTAGGAATACGCATCCAACCCATAGACAAAGAGCGATATTATGATCTTGTCGGAGTTACGGAGTTATTTACAACAGCAAAAACGTGTCGCATTAAAGGATATGGAAAACCATTTTAATATCGATGCCGATGCTTTGCGTGGCATGTTGTCGAAATGGATCGCCAAAGGTGCTGTCAGGAAAATGCCTTCCGGCACATCGTGCAGCACAGGCTGTTGTAAATGCGATCCTGCACTGACTGAACTTTATGAATGGGTCGAAAAATAAAAGTATTGCAACTCACAACATTCGCAATACTTGATTTCAATAACACACAAAAACAAGCTCGTACAAAAGATATTTATCTTTGACGAGCTTGCTTTTAGTCGAAGGGCAATGAACGGTTTAGTTAAGACTTAACCGTTTTTATTGCAGCCGCAATTTCGCCGCCTTATTATCATGCTCCATGCCGTTTTGAGGCATAGGGCCGCGATAAACTGTAGGTGGCTGACTTAAACTAACGCCATTGAGCGGTGATGCCGCTTGGGTTGCCGCATTGCTTGTCGGCCAAGTCATAATTGCGGAAGGGCCGGCCAGGGAAGCAATTTCCGTTGCGGTAAATGCGCGGTTGCTTAACAGCATCGCGTTAAGGTATCCCGGTGCCGTTTCGCTGTCATCGTCGGTAAATGCCAACAATTGGTTGCTGAGGGCGAAGCGCTGACCTGCAGACGTAATCGTACCTGCCAATTGACCATTGATATAGAATTGCAGGGTGCCGCCTGTGGCTTGGGCAGTGACTACAATGCCAATGCGATTCCAAACACCGGGTTGAAGCGAGCCAAAATATTGCCCGTTAATGCCAATGCCTCCGCCGCTGACGTTATTTACAAACCAATCACCATCGTCATTATTCGCCAGATTTGTTTGCAATAAAGACCGCCACAAGCCGTCACTGCTAAACGGCCAAAGCACATCCATCACCAATGTGTAATTTGACACTAAACCATTGGCATTAAAAGCCCCATTGGCTGGAAAGCCATGAGTAATGGTATAGCCCTCGGTCGGAAAAGTCCTGGGAAATGCCATTACACCTGATGCACCATTAGGCAAGTTAGGTATGCCAAGAGCTGTGGTTGATGCGAATGCCGTAAATTGTGGCCCCCAGCCTGAGTTTGCAGTGTCACGATACGCCAAAGCAGCCGTGCCGCGATCTTTCAGGAAAGGCTGGGTTGAATCGTTAAAGTTCCACACAGTCGTGAATGTATCTTGTTGGCAGGATGGCAGGGTATTGTTGGTGTCCATATAAAGGCAGGCCGCTGTCCGCGAACGTGCATATTGATCCAACGCAAGCCAGGCTTCCGATTTAAAGGCAACATTCGTTAAGCGGGTTGTCGCAGGAAAAAAACTGGCTGGATTTAATGCCGGTGCTTTATGCAACAACACCGTATACAAAGCGGTTGGTGACGGTGATGAGGCACCCACATAAACCCAACTTGGTTGTGCAGCTTTCATCGCGGCAAGGTCGGTACCGCTGACGGTGGCGGTGTAAAATCCGTTGAAACCGGGGGTGCCTGATTTTTGCCGTTCAACCAGATAGAGGTTAAGCATCATTTGTTGTGTAACAGGGCCGGCATTGTATGAGGCCACCCAGGTTTTGGTCGGATCGATCAATGCGGCATCAGCTTGATAGTCAAACATGCCCGCGGTGGCAGCAATAGTAGCCAGCTGTACATAGTTGTGTCCTACTTCCATTTGACCGATTTGTTTTTCCGCCTCGGGTGCATATTTGTCAGCAATGTTACGCAAAGATTGTTGTAGGGTTGTATTCGTCCCTGTAATGACGGTGGTATAGACGTTTTTTGGGGTTGGAAGCCGGGAAACGAGCCTTTTTCTCTTCAAATCCCAAACCAGGTCAATTTGGGTCAGACCGTTAGCAAAGTATTCGGGCTGGACGATTAAAGTCTTTTTTGCAATGGCACTTTGAAAGCCGTCGTGATTGTGTCCGCCCAGTACCAAGTCTATGTTACTGGTTGTTGCATCAGTCGCTTTGGGTGTGCCGTTGACAACCACCGCATCGGTGTTAAAGCCGAGATGACTGACCATCACCAATATATCAACGCTGCTACGATGTGCGGTGATAATTTCTTGTGCCCGTGTCACCCAATCCCAGCGTTGGGTAAAGTTGGGCAGGAAATCACCGACATATTGAGAGTCGAACTCGTTCCACGGCTGTGAAACCATGCCAAAAAAACCAACCTTAACGCAGCCAACTTGCAACTCCGCGTAATCAACTCCACCAAAACCTGAAGGGTTAGTGCTTCTGTAAGCGGTATTAGATGCCAGTACGATTGACTTCGGATCGTGCGAATACGGCAGTAACTCTTTTTCACCCCAAGCGAAATCGTGATTACCCAAAGCGCGGACATCAAAGCCCATTGCAAAAACAGCTTCCCGGGCTGCGGCGCCTTCAGAAATTAATTCGGCAACGGAGCCTTTTTCGTAATCATCACCGGCATCGGTAAAAACAGTGTAAGGGTTTGTGGTTGCAGCGAGTTCGTAATAATAGCGAAGTTTGGCCCATTTATCGGCAAAACTGGCACCAAACCGACCATGTAAATCGGAAATGTGTACAAAACTTATCGGTTGGGTTGCTTTTGTGCTGTTACAAACTCCTATCTGCCGTGGAACGGCTTGGGCGTGTTGTAGACCTAAAAATAGTATTCCGAAAGTAAAACAAAGAAATTTTGTCGCGCTTGGCAACGATTTGAATATACGCAGGACAGTCATTGTCCCTCCTTAAATCAATGTGTGGTTTTCCATAAAATAAAACAACTGAACAGTACCTGTGCAGGTTTTACACAACATATTTTGACGAATGATATTACATAGGTTGCAAGCAAATTCTCGTATATGCGAGCGTAGAATATCAAGTTATATAATCCTGTCAATCACATCCAAATTAAAAATATTTAAGTAAATACAATAAAAATATAAGATATTGAAGAAAATGGAAAAATCGATGAACCGAAGAATTTGCTTGGGGGTTTTTTAGCAAATTATTCGGATACTCGATGAATAAAGCTACGCCGTTTCAGATAGCCGTTGCTTGACTTTGCCGTGAAATTGCGGGCTTGGATATAGGGGGGAGTTTGGGGGGTATCTTAAATTTATAGACAACAGCAACCACACTGGTTAAAGGGCGGTACACTAAGGGAGAGGCAAAGTTTTTGTAATGGCTTTCAACTTGCTGTTAAGTGTTGCTTGGGATAAACCGAATGATGCTTACGCTGAAAGGAAGGGAAAAGCCGTTGGATTAAGGCAGGCGATTGAATTTGAGCTACACACTTAAAGCGTCAAAGCTATCCTGGTAATCGGTTGCATTTAAAACCGTATCATACAAGCCAACATTTTCGCCTTCGTGCCTGTTGATGCCAACGTATTCCAGGCTGGCGTCTTCATAGCGTTTGAATTTATAAACCGCATCATTCAATAAGCCACTGTTAAACAGACCTAAACTTACCAACAATTCAAAATCTTTTTGCGTTAAGCCCGTCACTTTTCTGAACAGGTCGGGTTCAAGTTGCGTAATTACATCTTTCAGGCTGCGTTCCCGGTAATCGGTCAAGTACATGAACACGGGGATGCGCGTGGCAAATTTAATCAGTTTTTCCTGGATTTGTTTGCGCAGTGATTTATATTCTTTTTCTTCATCCGTCATCTGTTTCTTTTCGTCCTTAGTCAAATCGCGCTCACTGGCTTCTTGTTTGGCTTTTTTAACCGATTCCGATTTATTGATGATAGTTTCAATGTCTTGGTTTAAGCTACGAAAACCTTCGATATTCATTAAGGCTTTCATGGCGGCTTCGTTTCGCATGAGTTTTTCCAGCGTGCCGTTATCCACATTCACCAGTAACGCACTTTCCCAACGCCTCGCCAATAAAGTTGCCGTGGTACCGCTCATAGCCATATCCAAAATACCGGCAGCGTTGATTTGCTTCATGGAGCTGCCGTCATACGCCAATACAGGCAAAAAGTGGATAAACTCCGCAACTTTGGCTTCTGGATTGCTATCGTCCACATTCAAGCGGCAACTGTAATCGGCAATCTGGCGCAACGCCCTGTCGGGGGCAAAGTCGAACACATAACATTCGTTTTTAACAATGAGTTCATTGTTTGGATCATTAGCATCATGCCCACGCAACACCCACGGCGTTTGTACCCGAAACGCCGCCTGAAAATAAGTTTCCGGGCTGGTGACGTTCCGCAACATCAACATGCCCGTCCACGGTGCGACCGATACACCGGTGGTCAATTTGCCGCAAGACAGCGTAATGGTTTTAGTTTTTAATGAGTTGCCCATGACTTTTTTAACCGGCGGTAATGCCGCCACGCCAATGCCCGCATCAAACCCAGCCGCTACAACCACGGTGTAATCGTGATAAAACGTGTTTTTTTTTTGCCCAATTAAATTATTCATGGCGTGGCAGGCCGCGACCGTGGGTAAAAACCAAAAGGTATGCGATAGCACATTCAGCAAGCGTACATCGGAAAACGGCATCGGCGGTTTTTCTGCGCCCAGTTTCAGGTTATCAATGGTGGTTTCTGCAAACGCGCCACGGATTAAATCCAGCCATTTTTGCACCTCGCTTTCGTATTTGAATTGTGCTTGTTTACCTTGCCCTTCCGCTTTAAAAAACTCGTTCAAATCAAACTCGTTATATTCACCCTTCATGGCGACATCACGTATCGCATCAGGCAATTGGTAGGTCAGCATCACCATGCGCGGTAAACTGGCATAAGGATTGTTCTCCGTCTGCCACGCTTCTTTTGCGCGTTGCTCATCCGAATACGTCCAGTTATAAATCTGTTCTTCTATAAATTCACCCGATGAAATCGCCCTAAACGGTGTGCCAGACAAATACAAATACGCACTGGTGGTAATCGGCATATTGGCTTCATCAAAATAATCCAGCCCCTCGCCGATTTCACCTGCACTTTCCGCTTCAAACAACTCTTTGGCACTTTCGCGCCACGCGCCATAGTGATATTCATCAAACGCGATACAATCCCAATTGGTGGTATGCACCCATTCATTTTGGGCTTTAATGCCACCAGCTTTATTTTTGCCTAAATAATCCTGAAACGAGCCAAAGCACACCATCGGTTTGTTGGTATCAGGTTCTTTTAAATCCAAGCTTTTTTTAGAAACAAACTGCCAGCCGGCAAAATCCAGATGATTGGCTAAATCTTCCTCTCAGGCATTTTGTACCGCAGGCTTAAAAGTCAGGATGAGAATTTTCGTCCAGCCCATCTTTTTCGCTAATTGATACGTAGCAAAAGTTTTGCTAAAACGCATTTTGGCATTCCATAAAAAATGCGGTGTTTTATCCTTATTTTCTTTATCTTGTTTAAAGCCCTTGAAATAAGCCATTGCCTTAGCCACGGCGGCGGATTGCTCAGGGCGCAAGCCAAAGTTCAACGTGCGGGTATCTTCATGGCGTTTGTCGGTTTTAACTTCAACAATCGCTGCTTTTACCGCCTCTAAACTGCATTCAAACCACTCGCCCTCAAGGCGTTTAACTTGTTTTCGACTTAACACGCCATGCACATCATGGTCAGTAAAAAAACTGCCATCCTCACGCATGGCAATTTCATCTAACTCTATTGTGTAAGATTGCGCTGGTAAATTAACGGGGTATTGTGCGGCAACCCGTTCTTGTACGCTCTTGCTGGTATAGCCCACTTTCAGGCAACCCGTAAAACGGCTATCAGAGTAGGCATAGATTTTGGGGGGATTTAGGGGTGGAAACAGCAATTGGCTCATGTTTTATTTTGGCTTTGTAAGTTGTTTAATATCTTGTTCTATTTCTTTTAGGCTTTGTTCTTTTTCGATTATTTTTTTTGCAGCTTGGTATTTTTCTAGCTCACGATTCGATTTTTCAACCGCCATTTGGTGGCTAATTTTACCCGCGTGGCTAAGCAACTCGCGCCCATTTAACTGCAAAATACTGTCTAGTCGCGCTGCCCAATCTTTCATCGTCATGGGTGTTTGTTGTTGTGCCATTGTTTCGGCAAAAGCTAAATATTGCTCAACCAACAAGCCTAACAATTTAAGCTCATCTTCATTCAAGTAATTTTTGGCAATGCTAATATCCGCCTTATTGATGCTTGCACCTTTATTATCTACCGATAACATGCCCAGCAAAGGCAAGTTAGCATCCACTCGGCGGTACACTAACTCTGCGGCAGTTTGTTGAGATATTGCCCACAGCAATTTATTTTGCACCAATTTAAAAAAGCGGATCGTTGCTTCATCTTTAGGGTCGTAATCAATGCTGGTAGTGTAAATATCCTTAATTTTTTGGTAAAAAAACTTTTCAGAGAGGCGTATTTCACGAATGCGTGCTTGCAATTCATCAAAATATTGCACAGCATTGCCCGTTTTAAAGCGCACATCATTCAGTGCAAAGCCTTTAACAAGGTACTCTTTAAGCCGCTGTGTTGCCCATATTCTAAACTGCGTACCTTGAGGCGACTTAACCCGATACCCTACCGAAATCACCACATCAAGGTTATAAGCTTTAATGGGAGATTCCTGCGTTTTGCCAGCAATAGCGCCATGTGCAGTGGTTATTCGGAAATCCCGAACAGCCACTTCTGCATCACATTCACCCTCGGCAAACACATTGCTAATATGCTCGCTAATGGTTGATTTTGCCTTACCAAACAATGCCTCCATTTGCGCTTGCGTTAGCCACACCGTGTCATCCATTAGCCGCACATCCAAGGCAATATTGCCTTCAACATTTTTATAAATGAGTATTTCGCCTGTATTTAACCGTTCACCCATGCTTTGCTATCCAAAATCCATTGATTAAGCAATAATTTTAGCATTGAACACTTGCCACTAGACGAGGATGACGAGGTGGAAAAATTGACTCACTCATCGCTTGCTAACTCCATGGGGCGGATCATGGATTCAATGAAAGCGATTTCTTCAGGAGTTAAGCCGTATTTTTGGTAGAGTCTTTCGTCTGTCCAGCTTTGAGTAAAATCTTGGATTGGTACGAATTTGTAAACTTTTGATGATGCATCTTGAGTTGATTTAGTTAGCAGCACCATGAACCGAAAGAATTTTGTTCTTATGTACGAAGCAAGGTTATTTGCTTGGGCCTTATTGTCATAGTTACCAGCAACAATATATGTTTCAGTACATGCGCTATTAGGCTCTACAACAAAAGGCTTACCTAATATTGGATATGGAAATGAATCGCTACCGCTGCCAGCCCTTGGAATTAACACTTTAAATTTATGTATTATTTCCAAATTTGTTGTTATTACATCGCCTGCAATATAACCTACTCCACCGTTTTGATAGAGCTTTATAGCATTTTCAAAAACCTGACTTTTCCCTTTATAAGTGGTTGATAATCCGAATGGCTTTCTTGAGCTTATTTGAGGCATTATTGATTTTTCGTTTGCCTTTTTCACCTTCTTAACTACAGAAATTGCCTCGTTATATCGTATAAAGCTATCAGCATCTTTTTCTAGTAGTGGTCTTTCCATCTTGGAAACTAACTTTTCAGCACTATAAGAAGAAACACGGCAAAGCCCTTCTTGCTCTTTTTCTCTCAGAAAATAACAAATCCCTCCTTTTATTTGCACACCAGGAAAAATGGTAGAGGCATCTGGAAAATCATGAATTTCTCGTATGCATCTATCATTTAGCATATCTTTTCTAAAATCATCTAATCCTTTACCACCTGAAAACCATCGTGCAGGAGTAATCATTAATAAAAACTTTGGATTTAACTTAATCCCTTGTTTAACAAATAATTGATAAATTGGTGTAGCACTTGTTCCAGCTCCACCATCGCCTAACTGATACGGCGGATTCCCAACAATCACATCAAATTTCATGTCTTTTCCAAATAAGTTTTGTGGCTGGTCGGTATGTATAAATTGGTAAGCATGGCTTTCCAAGCCTGCATCACGCGCATACTCTTTTTCGCTTGCGCCGCAGTAAGTGCATTTGCCGTTATTCCAGGTGTGGTCAATGCGACTAAACAGGATATTGCCTTGTTCGGTAGTAAACGCCGTGCAAATGGAATAAGGGCTGTTGGCTTTTTTGGCGCAATACACACTGCGCCGCGCCAACAGCGAAGTGAGCTCGGTAATGGCAATGCCATAAAGTTGCTGGGTGAAGATATGGTTCAGCCTTGTTTGCAGGTCTGGGATTTGCTCTGCCAAACCGGCATTCAGGCGTTTGGCGATTTCCCGTAGAAAGACGCCGGATTTGGTGACGGGGTCTAAAAATTTGGCTTCTGGGTTTTGCCATAATTCGGCTGGCAATAGATCCAGCATTTGGTTGGCCAACTCTGGCGGGGTGAAGATTTCATCATTGCTCAGGTTTGCCAGACAGGTGAGTACGTCGGGGTTGTAGTTGATTTGTTGTGGCTGTCCTTCGACAGGCTCAGGACGAGCGGAATCGACAGGCTCAGTTCCCTGTGGTGTATAAAAACGAACAGAACTCTCAAGCTCAGGCTGAACGGGCGTAATACGTTGCTCTTCGACAAGCGGGGCGTTTAAATCAGGGGTTATTGGCTGGTTTTGTGAGTTTCGCGCTGTTTGATTACGGGTAGTGGGTGCGGAAGAACTAGGTTCGTACGCTATAGGCGCTTCCTGCACACGCGCTTCGGCTTTGCTGGCCACACGCTGCTTCGTTGCTGGGATTAGGTTATTTCGCATTGACCACCTCCAAAAAATGAATGAGCGGGTAATTTTTGACTGATTGGGTTATGAACGGTATTTCACCGAGATCATTACGCGGGGTTGATGCGGTGAATAAATCATCAGTTGGGGGAAATATTTCTTCAAAAACATAATCGTGCCGTTTTATCCGGCTGTCGTTAAAGGGGAATTTCCATTCTGAAAAGATAATAGGCGTAGTTCGACTACTTGTAGTGAGCCGTTCGACACCGCTCACGGAAACCGTAGCCGAACTATCCGCCACGGTTTTAAGGCTGAGTGCGTCGCCGTGCAAGATATTTCGGCTGAGTAGGTAACGTACTGTATTGCGGCAGCGTTCTTTACATTTGGCTTTATACAATGCGCTGTATTGCGCGTTAAACACGTCAAATAACCGCGCCCTACAAATCACAATATTATCCGCAAGGATGTCTATACCGTACAGGGAGCTGATCGCCAACACCGCCTTGCGTTCGTATTCCAGTTGGGACTTAAGATAGCGCTGGGCAACAACGGCTAATTTGCGGCTGAGGATTTCAACCAAGAAGTTGCCCGTGCCACAAGCGGGCTCTAAAAACGTGGAATCAACCCGCTCAGTTTCGGTTTTGACCAAATCCAGCATGGCGTTGACTTCGCGGGGATGGGTGTAAACCTCGCCGTGGTCGGTCACGCGCCGTTTGGAGACGACTTGGACGTTTTGACGGCGCCGTTCGACTACGTTTGTGCCAAGCTCAGCACTTGTGGGATGCTCGGGATTTTGGTTGCTTGTTTGTGGTGAGCGTAGCCGAACTACGCTGTTATTTTTATCGGGCGGCTTTAAGTTGGGTTGGCTTGCGGGTGCAAGAGGAGGGGAAGTTAAATTAGTTTGACTACGCCCAAGCCCCGGTATGATTTTCTGGCTGGCTGGCTGGCTGGCTGGCTGGCTGGCTGGCTGGCTGGCTGGTGAAAATATTTCGTCTAACGTCAACTGACGGTAGTGGTTTTCTGTTTTTTCAAATGATTTCAACATCAGTGCGCTTGGGTTCTGTTAAGTAATCTACATTAACTATAGATTAATTTAGAAATTGCACATCGACAGGGCGTACAAATTATGGGGATTGAAATAATCCCATAACATAGGTGTCAGGCTATTTGTCGGTTACGGGTGACAAACACTAATATTGCTGGCTTCAATCTGTTGGATGACTGCAATACCAAACGGATTGACGAAGTTATCGCGTTCAACTTATGCCGTTTACAGCAGTTTTCTATTTTTAGTTGATTAAAATTAGGTGTGTTTTTCCGCATTCGCGAGAAAATCACTTTTAGGTTGATCAGCACTTGACAGGTCAATCGACTGAGGGGGCGGGGGGTGGAAAAAGTTGTTAACTTTTTTCCGCTTTGGTTTGATGTGAAGCTGATGGGTAAGCATCATTCGGAATAAACCGAATGATGCTTACAGGACTAACTGCTGCTGGATTAAGACAGGCGATTAAGTTCAGCAACCATTTTTTGGGTGGCTTTGTAATCGGTGCCTGACCAGGTTACTTTGCCGTCGGGTTTGATAATGGCAAAATAAGGAAGACCTATTTTTAACTGGCGATGTTCTTGGCTGGCACGAAACTTTTCAAATTCAGGTTCTTTGTCAACCAATTTCACGGCAATCGCTTTTTCGCGCAGCGCTTGGTTCAGTTCTGCATTGTTAGCCGATTCTTTTTTAAACTCGGTACAGTTGGCACACCAGCTTGCATAAAAATCAACAAAGATGGGTTTGCCAGTTTTTTGGGCGACTTTTTTTGCCTCTTCAAAACTTCTGTACCAGGATATGCCTGCTTCTTCTTGCACTGCTAATGCTGTTGGTACAACACCCGATTTTGCGGTTTGGACAGCGCCGTTTTGTGCAAATGTTTCTGCTTGTGCCATTTTCATAAATGGCAGATGTCCTAAGCTGGCAAATACCAGCCAGCCGCCAACCAGAATTGTTAGTACACCAACGTAATGTTGTACTTTTTGGTTAGGTTGTGCATCTCTTGGCAACAAGGTCAGTACGTGGCAATGGACAACAGCAACCCAAATAGCCACCATGCCAATCGCCAGCGATACGGTTGTTGACGATTCAACGCCCAATACGCCCATGCCTTTTTCCAGATAGATATAAGCAAAGTACAGGATCATAAAACCAAACGCATATTTGATTTTATTCATCCAGTAACCGGCTTTAGGCAGTTTTTTAAACTTTACAACGCTGATGATAAAGAAAGGCAAACCCACGCCCAAACCAAAACCAGCCATCATCACGCTGCCTTGACCCGATATGGCTAATTTACCCCAAAAATCCAGGCTTTGGTTAACGGCTGCAAGAGCGGCCGCTTTCTCGGCGATGTTATCTGCAACTTGCAACAACAATGCAAATACGATGGGGCCAACACATGGTGAAATAACTAAGCCAGCAACGCTGCCCATTAACAATGTACCTGTCACGCCTTTTACGCGAGAGGTTTGTTGATCCAATGAATGAACTTCATTTTGCATAAAGCTCAGTTCATAGAAGCCCAATAACGAAATGGCAAAGAAAGCAAAAAACACCGCAAAGCCCAGGTTGACATAAGCGGATTGCATAAAGGTGTTAAAGGCACCGCCTGTCATTCCGGCCATCAATCCCAATGCCATATAGGTAAGAACCATACCGGCAAAATAGGCGAGGGCATGTTGTTTTTCCTTACTGGCATCGCCATTGGCTCGACCAACAACAAACATCGAAGTTATCGGCAACATCGGATAAACGCAAGGTGTCGCTACTGACAGCAGGCCAGCAATGAACATCAAACCAAACATGATGAACATGTTGTTTTTGTTGTGTTCAAACAGCCCCAGCAATTTATCCATAAAGCTCAACGATTCATCTTCTGTTGAGGCATTAGCCTGGGCAGATGTCGCTACAGTCGCAGCGGGTAAGGCGAGGTTGACTTGTGTTGTTTGCGGACGGAAACACACATTGGTGAGTTCGTTGCACAACTGATAAGTGACTTCCAAATCAGTCGCTTTGGCGCTTACCGGGGTTGAGCCAGATTGCGCCAACTCCAGAGTAAAATCGCCCTTGTCGCGCAGCACGTTGGCTTTCACTAGGTCGTCATGTACACCCGACGGCTTTACTAAATTCTGGATCACCAAGCCGGAAGCGGCCAATTTTGCATCAGGGTCTATCGAAACCGGGATGTAAATCTTTTCATCCCCAGTATTCAAATAGGCGTGATGGTATTTGGGCACAGTCATCGTTAAACGATACTGTGCAGGCCATTGGTTACCATTCAGTGGTGCGGCACTGATACTTGCTTTGGGTATTTCAGCATGAGCCAAGCTCATACTTAACAGCCCTAGTATTACGATTGATAATAAGTTCTTCATATTATTCACCTAACAACATAGTGATGGTTAATGGCCTAAGCGGTTTTTTAATCACAATACCCTTACTTAAATTTTGTGATTTTAAAAACCAAATAAACCATTAGCCTATTGGGTTAACAAATTCAGGCACTCAGCAAGCCAAGCGTCCATTTTTACGTATACCTTCCTTAACTATTAAATCCCTTTTTAACTAAAATTTTCACGCGAGACTCCCCGTGTGATCTTTTTTACAAAACTAAAATTTAAGATTAAATGATGCGGTAATCAGGTAATAATTAAAATCAGCAAAATTACCTAGTTTATTGCCCCCTAACTGGTATGAAGCGCTATGGTCGTAATATTCAATTCCAGTCTGGAACTTGATCTGCTCAAATGGTTTGAGCTGGTTAATTTCTTTGGTGATTTTTAAGCCGCCAGAAAGCGTTCCAAAACTCGCCAGACGGTAATCACTAGAATAAAAATCTAAATTTTTGGCAACTAACAGGCCTGAAACCGGATCATTGACGAAGGAGCCATTAAAGGTAGGCTGATAAAAATCCGCTTGATCTTGGGAATAGTACCTAAAGCGAGGGATGATTTGCCATCCATCGGCAATGGGTTGATGCCAGCTCAGCTCCAATGTATGGGCGTTAACCCCCCAATCGTTAGTGCTGAATCGGTAATCCGCATGTAAGGCCGCATGGTTAAACTGTTCAAAATGCCGGACGTACTGAGTTAGCCAAGCCCATTCAAATCGTTCTCTGGGACGCCTTTCACCGGCAATATTACTAAACTGGATTGGCGGAATCCCAGGAATTAAAATAGTGTCTGTATAACCCACCCATTTATATGGGTCGGTCAAAAAGCCACTATGATAACCAAAAGTCATATTGCTCAAGATTAATGAGTCTTTGTCAATGACTTGGGAAAAACCTAATAAATACTGCTGGCTGGTTTTGTGGGCATTGAAACCATTATCGGGGTTTTTATTGTCCACCACAGTATTGTTCCAGGTAGAAGGCGATGGCGTTATTTCGTCAAAAGACACTGAAGCGCCAAAATTTAAGGTCGTTAACTTTTTGTTTAAATCCACGCTGGCGGCTGTGTTGAAATATTTGGACATATAGTCGTGTTCCCTGGAGAAACCACCACCCAAACTGAGGCTACCCCAATCAAAGAAATTGCTTAGCCCGGCACTGATGCCGTCGCGCTGTTCGCAGATGGATTTGCCGCAGGAGCTTGTCGGCGACGCGCTGCTCACAACCTGGCTAATTTTTCCCGTGATAGGATCCCTCGTGTTATAGATGGGGGATGCACCACTGATACTGTCGCGCACCAAATTAACATTGGCGGTCATGGACTTACCGATAGGAGCCGACAATGCGCCTTCAAAAATATCCACTTTCATACGGCTGCTGCTCTCAACATAATTGCCGTATTGAAAGTCCGCGTTATAGGTCTCCTCTACACGACCTGCGACTGCGGGCTGGATTAAGCCCGGCAACGCCAGCGCAGCGCAGGTCAGTTGGGTAGCAATGGTTGATTTTTTTTTGTTTTTCATATCAATAACAATTCATCTATCCGTTAATGTCAGTGTGTGTGCAGAAGGTTCAATTACAACCGCAACCGCCGCCACCGCCGCCGTAACCGCCTGCAGCGGCCTCCTTACTGTAAGCGGTATGCTGGCGCAAACCAAACTCCAGTCCATCGGTGTTGAAGGCCATTTGCGAAAGCGCCAAATTACCACGCTGCCTTGGCATGACTTCAGTGCAAGCAGTCGCGGAAAGCACAAGCACTGCCAAAATAAAATAATTGATGAATTTCATGAGTAACCTTTTATTTTCCCAACAACGCAGTGATTTTGGGTTCAAGTTCTTTGATGTCTTCGCTGGTGAAGCCATGATGAATATTTTGCACGACACCTTGCTTATCAATAATAAAAGAGGTCGGCATGGATTCTACGACGAACTGATCTGCCCATTCGCCTTTGGCATCACGCAATACAGTGAAACTGACTGGGAATTCTTTCAGGAATTTTTCGGCATTAGCCTTATCTTCATCTAAATTGATGGCAACAACTTCAAAACCTTTGGCTTTAAGTTTTTCATGCAACTTGTTCAATAACGGGAAAGAGGTACGGCAAGGCGCACACCATGAAGCCCAAAAATCAAGATACACAACTTTACCGGCAAATTGCTTTAAAGCAGTCGGCTGGTCTTGCTGCAAAGTTGGCAAAGTGAACTGGGGGGCGGGCTGGCCGACATCCGTTGCGTGAGCACTAAGGCAAGTAGCACCGGTTAACATAACAAATGCAAAAGAACGCAATTTTTTATTCAATTTCATAAACCACCTTAAAAACAATCCGTTAAAGAAATAGCACCCAGCTCAGTAGCACTCAAGCAATCAAAAATCTGATGCGCCAAGTAGCTAGCAAGCTACAGAAAACCGTATAAGTGAAGAGCTATGCTAATTATTGAACATTAAAGAACTCTTAAAAAGTAAATATATTGAACAATGTTAGGTTGGTCACAATATTCAAAGATGAAATTGTTTAAGTGTGAAATGGTTCGCACTTTCGAATTAGGTTCTGTTGGAATTTGGTAAAAACTATGTTTACAGCAATGATTTATAAGTTATTGAATATTTATAAATAATTGTTATTAAACGTTTTTATTAAAAAAATAAGAAAAACATAAGTGTAAATTTAAATATTTATATTTAAGAAACCGTTAATTTTTAACAGGTAGCCTGAAAAAGTCGGTTTTAAAAGTTAGTAAAAACGCTCAATTGTTTATTGTTTTTTAAAACGCGGCACTTCATTCGCGAGATTTGTATAACAGTAGATCATGCGAAATAATAATTTGTGTGGAGATAAATATGAATAAAACCAAATATATATTGTATTTAAAAACCGGTTTAATAGCGGTGGCAGCATCCCTTGTTGTGGTTGCTTCGGCTTGGGCAACCCCAGAGATAATGGCGGCGGCGGCGGCTAAAGGTGTGAAAGCGACAAGTTGTACCTCTTGTCACACATCAGCCAATGGCACCAAAAGTAATCTTAAGCCGGTGCTTGGGAGTCTCCCTGCCAAAACTTACCGGGATGCCTGGCTTGCCGATAAGACTGGTTTTACAAAGCTTAAAAATGTAGTCAACGGCACCTGCGCTGGCGGACAAACGGTTAATCCAACTACTTTCCTGTGTGAAGCTCAAAAACCGAACGCCGGTTCAGTGGGTAGCGCGTCAACGGGCGCGGCGGCAACCGATGGCTATACCGTCACTTGTGGTGCTGGAACGGCAAATTTGTATGTGCGTGTAAAGGATTTGGCTCCTGTTCTATCACCTGCAATTAGTATTCAGGCCAAGAAAGGAACCAAGTCTTCCGCTTTAAGCGCCGATCCCATAGATGGCGATACCTCATACAGCAAACCTGTTTCGGTTGTTGGTACAGCGGGCGCGTTTACGGTCAACGTGAACAAATCAGCATCGACAGCCAAAGGGATCGAAAACTACGCTGCTGATATTTATTGTAGAAACGCCACGGGCGCTAAGACAAGCACCAAAACGGTACTTACACAAAATCATTAAGTAAATAAAGAAGGGGAGTCGCTATTTTTGCGAAGACTTGCTTGGGTTCTCCCACCAGCTCAAGCAAGTGGCAAAAACGTGTTGAGTAATGACTTGACGCGATTCCTTATTGTCGGGCGTTTTCAGGTAGTGGCCCTTGTGGGGCGGAAACGCTCGGCCTTATTGCTTCTGGATGTGGGGTTACTTGGCTTCCCTGTGTGGTCGATGGGAAGGTATTCTTGTTCACAGGCAAAGCTATTGAAAAAGTAACCCGAGGTCTTCACATTGTTTTATTATCGTTAAGTAGTTCACATTATTGATTTTTCTTCAACAAAGTGCCATGCATGTCGCATTTTTTATAAATGAATATCGTTATATTGAGCCTACTACTTAAGAAACTGTTGGTTTTTAGCCATAGGCATTAAAGCCGACTTTTAAAAGTTAGTAAATGTGATCAATTGTTTATTGATTTTTAAACCCGGTAATTTAATTTTGAAGAACTATATGAACAAAGCAAAAACGTTAATGAATTTTAAGTCTAGTCTGATGGTTGCGGTGATATCTTTATTCATGGTAACGCCCGCCTGGGCAACATCGGGGATATTGTCGAGTGCTATTTCCAAAGGCGTTAAAGTGACTGCTTGTACGTCTTGTCACATATCATCCAGTGGCAGTGGGTTCAAGTCGGTTTCTGGAAGCCTCCCCGCCAAAACCTACAGTGATGCTTGGCGTGCTGACTCATCTGGGTATACACGCCTCAAAAATGTGATTAATGGCACCTGCCCAGCCGGACAAGCCGTAAATCCGACCACATTCCTGTGTCAGGCACAGATGCCGAATTCAGGGGCAGTGGGAAGTTCTTCGACTGGTGTGGCGGCAACCGATGGTTATACGGTCACTTGTGGTGCTGGAACCACCAACTTATACGTGCGAGTAAAGGATTTGGCACCTGTCCTTTCACCTTCGATCAGTATTCAGGCTAAGAAAGGAACCAAGTCTTCCACTCTAAGTGCCGATTCCAAAGACGGCGACACTTTATACAGCACTGTGGTTTCAGTTTTGGGTACGGCTGGAACGTTTACAGTAAACGTGAACAAGTCAGCATCGACAGTCAAAGGTATTGAAAACTATGCTGCCGATATTTACTGTAGAAATGCCGCTGGTGCTAAAACAAGCACTAAAACGGTACTTACGCAAAATCATTGAATAATACACCGAACAACAGGCAGAGTTTTGCCAGCGGCGGTTTGTTAGCGATCATCGCTGGTTCTTTATGTCGGCTCAAGTTAGAATTGCCCATGAGATTCCAATGCTAATTAGTGATTAAAGCAATGCTGATCAATTGCATTAAGTATTTTGCAGTTGCGTTGCCTATGATTGCCTTATTAATGTTGGTTTTGGTTTACTTGGCTCATCTGATTACAAAGAAATAATGCCAATACCGAAAAATTTTTAAATAAATTCACCCATCCTAGCCTTCTCCCTTTAGGGAAGGGAACAATGAGAACTGATTGGAATTGGTATAGCACATCATATTCTGCATATGATGTTATCTGTAAGAAATCTCAGGGTTGTTTACAGATGGGTTGATTAAAATATTGATAAAGTATTTCATTAAGCGCGCCACTATTTTTCGCGAAAGCTAAAATGGGATCCATCCGATTTTAGCGGCGAAAAATCACGTGGCGGTTAATGCCTTCGGCTGCCCGCGTTCGTCCTCGGTTCGTCACGATGCACAACTCCCCTTCGGTACGCTGTGCATCACGACTGCCCAAATGACTTGACGCCGTGTCGGATGGCCTTGCATGTTGACTACGCTTCCGCTCGCGCTCCAACTCCGTCAACACGCCCGGCCCCTACGGCTACGCGGGGGTCGTCGTACACCGCTCCACTCGCGTTACGCTTCCGTGTACTCCTTCAAGGTGTTGAGTTGTTCAAACCCTTATGGGGCTTAACGGTATTGTAGAAGTTGATAAAGCGGCCTAATTGAAGGTGTCTGTCTTGATTGTCCTTAAAAGTTTGCTGACGATGCCACATCTCCATCAG
>JABFQX010000084.1 GCA_013141505.1 Methyloglobulus sp. | reverse complement strand
TGAGATCTCCTCGTCCAAAACCAGGCATCGTAGGCTTACACTCCACTGGATTCTCTCCACGTAAGTTTGCGCCTTCCTCTCATCTCTTCGCGGGTTGATGGTATCGCCATCGGCCCGCATTTTTTTGAGAGATGTTGGGTTGCAAAGCAAGATGTGCGGGTTTGACGGGTTCGAAACAATGGAAGCATATTCTTTGTGGCTGCCCGCGTTGGTGTGAATTTGTTTCAAAATATTGATTAATAGCAACATTTACTTGAAAGAAAGAAAGAAAGAAAGAACAAATTAGTGCTTGACAGTTTAAATATCAAGCGACTATCCTCTCGACCCAAGGAATCGGAGCCAGCTTGCTTAGCTATCCGAACCTTATGCTTTTTGAGAGGAAGCATTATTCGCATTATCCATAGAGGACGAACATAGATTTGTCCCGTTACAGGTCGGTTTATTTAACGACAAAAATTTAATTCAAATCTGGTTTGCTGTTTAACCGGTAAATGACCGTAAAAGGAAAGTTAATGGAAGTCTCTCAAGCTTCAGTGTTCGCTTTGTCTCTAGTTTTTGCCAGCCTGCTGTTGCTGGTAGCCGCCAACGTGCTTGCTAACACGGACAATGTAAGCAATGCCTTACAAACAGGCCAGCCTTCCAGCATCCAGATTACCCTGTCCAAACAAACCGACAGTGCCATCCTCCTTGAAACCAGAAGTGCACCGTTAGTGCAAATCCTGAAAGCAGTCGCTGACAAAACTGGCGTAAATATCCACTATTCCGTACTGCCCGAAGCCCCTGTGACAGCTACCTGTGTAGGCGCAAACGTCGGACAGGTCATGGATTGTCTCGTCGCCAAACAAGTTGGGCTGGTTGCCCATAAGCCACAAAAAGACAAACCCGCCGAATTCTGGCTGCTGGGTTCCAGCGTGGGCAGTTGTCAGGCGGTGACTGTTGCGGCATCGGCACCACTAATCGCAGCAGCCGTACAACAACCCACGCCAGAAGAACAGGCATTAGCAGACCAAGCCTTGCAAGAGCAAACAGGTCACCTGCTGAAACAAACCCAATCCAAAGACCCTAACCAACGCGCAGAAGGCATCGGCAACCTGGGTGCGGTAGGGCCTAAAGATGACCCTGCTGTTGATGAAGCCTTACGCACTGCCATGAACGACAAAAATGCCGATGTCAGGGCGCAAGCCATCAGGGCCATCGTGCAACGCGGGGGCGAGGAAGTTGCTAACCAAGTGGGGTTGGCACTTAAGGATAACGATGTCAACGTCAGGCTGACGGCGGTCAGTGACATCCAAGACGATGAAACCTTGCTACAACAAGCCCTCAACGACAGCGACCAATCCGTGCGTGACTTGGCAAAAGACAAGCTGCAAGACCTCGCTTTCAGACAAAGCAAGGGCAAACAATGAAAACCACGACAGGGATATTACTGATTAATCAACACACAAAAAAACAGCATGGCTGCCCAGATGTATCAGGCAACCATGCACACCGAAATGGTGCCAAGGATGGCGCTTCGCTGATTGCTGTTGAGATAAAGCAACCGGCAAAACTGGCAGGTGGATATTCTAAGTATCCCCTACTAAACACTGACTCGCCGCGAGAAGCTGGTGCGGCGGTCAGCATTCGTTCTAAACACAACGGGCAAAGCCCAAGGTCATAATATGACAAATAAAACTTTTTTCAAAACAACTTTAACTGCTACAGCACTGTTGGCTGCATCGGGTTATACGGTAATGGCTCAGGCGCATTGTGTCGGTATCGGTGACAATTTCGGCGCTTCGGGAATTACTGCCCTTAATACTTCAGCAACAAATAAATCAAGGCAATTTGACACTTATGTAACAGTCTGACCTACGGGTACGGCTACCTTTAGAGGAAAAATCAGTAAGATGTCAGGTGCAGCAGCAGACCATGTGCGGATGACGGTTGGCAAAGGAACCGCTCCTCAAATTTTACCTGTGACTACTACTGATTCCGCCGCAGATGCTACTGCCGTGTGCGCTGGCGGGGCTATAAGCCCGGCGGCCACAGCTCAAGCTGTAGCCAATCTATCTGGTGGGGCTGGGCAATACACAATCGTGGTCTCCAAAGATACAACAGCTGCTATGAATTATGCTATGGAATTTCATTGCCATAATGCTGCGGGTGTTGAGCTTTTAGCTCCTGGTCCTGCAGGACAATCTGGTGCTGCTCAAGAAATCGACCGCATAATGGACAACTAAAGTCCAGTTGACTGTTAACCGGGCAGATTGACAAATGGCCTTATCAAGGCCTAATTCGGTTAGCCGTCTTTTTTGATGTTCATACAGAGAGGGTAACTTTTGTAGGCGTTATCCTCTTTTCTACATATTCCAAAAATATTTAGCTTGCAGATTCTCAAATAATAGGGGGCTTATGATCAACAGCATTAGCACTATAATAATTTTACATAGTTATATACAAGTTGCAGGTTGTTCAGGATTTATTTCAACCAACACTCTGAAATTGCAGCGCATTGGTTTAACAGACCTGTGCTTTGTATATAACCATGTAATTTTATTCATTGCCACCTTACCCGCCGCCTTCCCTTCCGTGCAACCCTGGGAGCGAGGCAACTTTGCCAAATCTCAGATAGCCTTAGACCCGTATCCGCTACAAAGCACGTTACGGGCGCATAACTATGGTAGTCGCGAAGCGGCGGCGGGTGGCAATGCAGCGCAAGGGGGCGGTCGTGGCTGTTATTAAAAAGTCAAGCAGTCATCCCTGCCGGGATGACGCAGCTAACCTTAGCTTAAAAGCGCTAACCGCCGCAGCCCTCATATTACCTGGCTTATTCCAGTCCACAGCCCACGCAGCCGAAGAAGACAGTATCGATTTCCAATACAGCCACTACCAGGAAGGCAAGCGCGAGGGCATTAACAGGTTAATGACAAACTCGGTTACCGGAATCTCAAGTAAATACGCAATTCCCAACAACCGCAACCCTATCGAAGTGGACAGCCTCCACGGCAGTGCCCGCATTACGCTGACTGACCGTATTAAGTTTGCGTTTAACTATACCGAAGACACTTGGTCGGGTGCGACTCCTATTGGTAGTGCGCCGGAACAGTCAAATGCCAATAGCGTCAAAGGCACTACATTCAGGGATGATGGCACACCGATACTGACTGGAGCTTCACCGTACGCCACTACTACAACATATCTGGACATTAAGGGCAATCCTCTCTATCAAGTATTTGATCCATCTACTGGACAGGCATCTTATCGGAAAGATCGAACTATGCATGTGATGTCTTATGCATCACCGGAAACCCGCAAGCAAGGCGACTTCAAGTTGGGTTATGAATGGGACAAAGCGACGCTGAATATTGGTGGTGGTATTTCGCTGGAACGCGATTATGAATCGCGCTTTGTTAACCTGGGTGGGCGCATGGATTTCAACCATAAACAAACTACTGTCAATTTGGGTTTAAGCTACACCAACAGTGATATTAATGCTGTTCTTGATCCAGTTGGATTTGGTTATTTTCACAATTCCACAGACACACAACACAAAGACCTGATTGACACAAACCCAATCACCAATAGACATACTTTAAGCAGTAACCGACAAGATTGGGCAACACATCTCAATCTGACTCAGGTAATTAACAAAGATGCTTTGTTGGAACTGGGTATGGGCTACACTCGCAGCACCGGCTTTTTGGAGAATCCCTATAAAATAAGCTGGTTTTTTGGCGTAGACCCTGCGACACAACCTTTTGGGTTACCCGATGGCGTGATATTTGCGTCTGGCCGACCTTTCATGGAACAACGCCCGGATGTACGCAACCAGTGGAACTGGACGGCACGTTGGGTGCAATATATGGAATCGATGGATGCTGCGCTGCACCTGGATTACCAGTTTGCCCATGACGACTGGGGCATTAACGCCCACACTTTTGCAGCCGACTGGGTACAATCCTTAGGGGATGGTTGGTCGGTAACACCCAGGGTACGTTATTACTCACAGGAGGCGGCAGACTTTTACAAGTCTTCCTTCTCTGTTAGCGCATCGCCTGACCCTATCACGTACATCATACAATACGCCTTGCCCGATAATTTTTCCAGTGACCAGCGTTTGTCCGGTTATGGTGCTTTGAGCGGTGGCCTGACGGTCAGCAAACAGTTCGTAAAAGGTATCGGCCTTGAGGCCGGATTTGAATACTATACCCACCAAAGTGGCCTCAAGCTAAGTGGCGGCGGCGAACAAGCCTTTGCCGATTTTGATTATTGGGTCGCCAATGCAGCGCTTAAAGTCAATTTGTCCGCACTGGGACAAGGCGTTTCAGGCGGTAGTTACAGCCATGCCAGCCATGACGATCATCCCGCTATACCTGCGGGGGTATTGTTTGCCCATACTCTGAACAAAGCCGACGATACCATGATTGGTTATCGCTATATGCATAACCAACAAGTCGGGGATTTCCTGCATGGCGACAAAGCAGTCAGTGAGCAGCAAATACTAGCCAATGGCTGTCCAGAATCAACGCGGTATGACGCTGATGGAACTCTCCATTTTGACGGCGGCTGCAGCCTGCTATTCCGGGACATGACCATGAGCATGCACATGCTGGAGTTCATGTACGCCCCCACGGATTGGCTGACTTTGATGCTGATGCCACAGTTTATGGACATGAAAATGGATTTGTATCAGCCGTCAAATTTGATTGATCCCTCCGCACACACTTTCGGTCATACAACGCATGGACATGAAGCGGGCGGCATAGGGGATACTGGCATGTATGCCCTGGTCAAATTGTTTGATACGCCTCAACATCACATCCATGCCAGCATTGGCGTTAGCGTCCCTACCGGGGATGTCGGTATTAAGTTAAAAGAACGCACTAAAGATTTAGATAGTGCTTATATCCACTATGGTATGCAACTGGGCAGCGGCATCTGGGACTTTAAGCCCAGCCTGACTTATACTGGTAAGGCCAATGAGTGGTCGTGGGGCGTTCAGGTGGGCGGCACCAAGCGTTTGGAAAACAGCAATAAATCTGGCTATGCTCTGGGTGATCTGTTTGACACCAGCATTTGGGGTGGTTACGATCTGACCCATTGGCTGTCTGCCACAGTACGTGCCACGTACACCTGGCAGGGCAGTATTAAGGGTCGCTACGCCCGCAGCACACACAAAGACAATCAGTTACCAACTTGCAATATAGCTGATTTTACTTATGCAGATGTTGTTGATCCATACACTGGTGACCCCATTACTCAGATTTATCTCCATCAGGCCGAATATAACACCTGTCTTGCCATCATAGAGAACGCGAAACGTCAAAACGACGCCAATGATCGCCCTTCGCCAGCAGATGCCCCCAGCAACTACGGCGGTCATTACGTGGACATCGGCTTCGGCCTGAGTGCCACCGTACCCAGCGGTTCCTTGGCAGGCAACAAACTCAGCTTTGAATGGCTGCAACCCGTGTACACCAATGTCAACGGTTACCAGCTCGACCGCGACGGGGCGTTGAGTTTTACCTGGAGTTATGGGTTTTAAGGATTCAAGTCAATCTTCACTTTCAACTTTTTTCGATTAAGGAACTGAGCATGGCCTTATCAAAACCATTTCTTGGCTTAAGCATTTGTTTAACCCTGTTGTGTCTTGTTGCCTGCGCCCCCGTACAACCCTGGGAGCGCGGTAACCTCGCCAAGCCGCAGATGGCGCTCGATCCTTACCCCCTGCAATCTTCGCTCAGGGCGCACAACTACGGTAGCCGAGAGGCGGCGGCGGGCGGCAATGCGGCTCAGGGCGGCGGTTGTGGGTGCTACTAAATTACGCCGCGATGTCAGGCCTTTGGAGATTAAAATGCCTTATCACCTAATACAGTTTGATAGCATGACTATAGTTGAGCTTGAACGGCGCGACTGCGAGCTGCTGCAGGAAATCACCCATATCAAGGCGCAACTGGAATTTGCCAGTCTACGCCCGGCTAAATTCACTAAGGCAGAGGCTGCTGATTGGCATTTTCGGGCGAATCTTGCCCTCCGCATAAAAGGCCGTGAACACCAGCTCCTTACCCAGGAACTTTCTATACGAAGAAAGGCCGCCAAGCAAGCGTTGGCGTTAAAAAACGCATTGCGGTTTGAACGCTATTTTATGGATGCCGCTTGGCGCAGGCTTACGCCCGAATTGTATTCAGAACTAATGGAAGCAACCCATGCGGCCTATGGCAACGATCAAAAAGATCAACCTATGCCACAGGGAGGACAGGCAAAGTGGCTGGCAGCATTAATCAAATGGCCGAAAAGGGTTTTGTACAGTCAGCACCGATTACGGGCTTGGGCACTACAGCGGCAACTAGGCAATTACCCCACGAGTCTGTGAGTATCCATAATTTATAACGTTGTTACGCTTTCAAGCCAATATTCCTGAGAATCTCTTTCAGTGGAACCAGATTCATGGTCATTCTGAATAGCACTTCGGCATTTTCTAATATGCCATAACATTGATACGTCCTTAGCTTTGTGCTGGTTTGATTGAGTGTGCGTTCCTTGGATTCGGGTAATTGCTTAACCAGTATGTGTAGCTTGTCATTGTTTTTAAGTTGACTTACGTATTGGCGATCTACCGAAATATCGTGGGAGGTATAGACCATGGGGTTAAGTTTAAAATCGTGATGCTCCAATTGCGCTTTTTCAAGTAAAGCACCGGAAGCCAGGCTGCACGGAAATACTTCCGGATAATGCGCCATGTGCGCCAATTCATCGAAATAATCCGATTGCTCGGCTAATGAGCCGGACAGGAAATTTTTAACCGTACCGTTATTCAAATATTTGCGCTTAAGAAAATAATCGGTGCCGGGAACGGCAGTGCAATCGGGAATATCATTCAGGTCAGGCAGGTCATCCAGTTGGGTGTCAGCCAAAAACAGCGGTATCGGCGTTTCTTTTTTGAAGCCCAGCAACACGGTTTTGCCATCCGACTTCATGGCAATACGGTTGCCCAGCGTCAAGGTAGGTATCGTGGTAATCAAGGTCTTCTTAATCTCGAGATAAACCGGCACTCGAGGGCGAACAGCGTTCACAAAGGTAATCTGGTAATTACTAAACCTTAAGTTGTTTTCCTCAATAATCCGGTTTTCATGATGTGCTTCGCGATACAGGCGCAACTGGTATTCGATCAGCGTATTAAGCTGAAAACCCAAGACGATAGGCCCTTTGAACGGGTTATGCATAATCTGCAACCATTTATGTTTGTCATGAAACAAATTAAAGTCGTCCGACGCATTACGCGCCACTTCAATGTGAATCTGGTCGAAAATAAATGGCTGGTCTTTCATAGGCTTGGGTAATGTGATTAAGTGCTTGGCGGTCAAGGTCGCCCATTAAGCTATCGTTGTCAATACGGTAGGTGGATAATAGCCGAATTTATCGTGTTATTTAATGTTTATGAAGATTGAAATCCCCATTTGGCCTTATGTGTACGGTACGCCTTCCGGCAGCGGAGCGATCCGCACCGTACCAGAGGACTTTATCGTGACCGAAAACTTGGCTTTTGAACCGTCAGGTGATGGTGAGCATGCGTTTTTACAAATCCAGAAAACCGGTGAAAACACAGAGTATGTTGCCCGCCAATTGGCTAAATTTGCCAACGTTCGTCAACGCGATATTGGTTTTGCGGGTATGAAGGATCGTCATGCCGTTACGACGCAGTGGTTTAGTGTGTGGCTACCCGGGAAATCCGATCCTGACTGGAAAGCGTTAGAAACCGACAATATTAAAGTGCTGAATAATATCCGCCATGCCAGAAAATTAAAACGCGGTGTGTTGTCGGGGAACACTTTCAATATCACCATTCGCGATTGGCAAGGTGATCAGGCAAAAACAGTCGAGCAACTGGAAGCTATTAAAGCCAACGGTATTGCCAACTATTACGGTAGTCAACGCTTTGGTTATCAAGGTCAAAATATTGAAAAAGCCCTGGCGATGTTCAGGGGCAACAAAACTGGACGGGAACAACGCAGCCTGTATTTATCCGCTGTGCGCTCATATTTGTTTAATCAGGTTCTTGCTGTGAGGGTCAATGATAAAACCTGGGATCAAGCCTTGGCCGGAGATACCTATATGTTTGATGGCTCGCAAGGCTGTTTCAAGTCGCAATTGCCGGATGCCGCAATACTTAAGCGGATTCAAGAAAAAGCCATACATCCATCAGGTGTATTGTGGGGCAAAGGTGATTTCGATGTGTCGGCTGACGCGCTGACAATTGAACAGGCCGTCATCGAGTCTTATGAGGAGTTGGCGCAAGGTTTAGTGGCTTTTGGTCTTGAAAAAGCCCGTCGTTCTTTGAGGGTCAATGTCGCCAATCTGGAATGGCAGTTTAATAGCGCAACAGCGTTGCAACTTACCTTCACCTTACCGGCTGGGAGTTATGCGACGGCTTTGTTACGGGAGATTTGTGAATGTTGAAATTAGGTAATTAAAAGTCATTCCAAGACGAATGAAAGCTATGCGGATCAAATCGCCCTAACAAAGTTTCATTCATCATCGCGCTTTACGGTCACGTCAATCTCGCCGGCTTCATCTTCAGTCAAAATAAACAGGATCGGCGCGCAGCACACCGAACAATCTTCGTAATAACTTTGTGGCCCGGATGAACCATCAATAAGGACATCCAGGGTTTCCCCGCAATACGGGCATTGAATCAAGGTTTCTTGTTGATAGTGCATCAAACCCGCCTGAGTAAATTATCCAACCACGAAGTGGGCAATAGGCGCTTAAGAAACGCAAATAAATAGGTGGGGAAGGTGACGTAATAGCGTATTTTGGGTTTGTCAGCTTCGACGGCATGAATAACCTTATCGGCGACCGCTTTGGCAGGCAGTGTGAAAGGCACAGCCGCGCCTTCTTTTTGCAGTCGTGCTTCCATGGCGGCATAAGTCTCCTTATGGAAGCTTTCTGTTGCTGCTATATTTTGCTTATAGAGGGCAAATGAATTTTGCCGGAAATGACTTAGGATGGGGCCTGGTTCTATTAACGAGATGTAGATATTTGTGCCATGTAATTCCAGTCGTAAGGTGTCTGCCAAACCTTCCAGCGCGAATTTGCTGGCGTTATAAGCGCCCCGGTAGGTCATGGCGACCAGCCCCAACACTGAACTGTTGTAGATAATCCTACCATGACCTTGTTGGCGCATTTTGGGGATGAGCAGATTAGTTAATTCGTGGGTTCCGAACAGGTTGGTTTCAAACTGGAACCGCAACACGTCACGGCTTAAGTCTTCAACAGCTCCGGGTTGGCCGAAAGCGGCATTGTTAAACAGGACATCAATCGTGCCGTCAGCCAGTTCCAGCGCGGTTTGAACGCCTTGTTGGATACTTGAGCTGTCCGCTAAATCGAGTTGAACGGTGAGGAACCCCTCATTCTGCAAACGCGTTACATCATCGGGCTTTCTCGCGCTGGCGATAACTTTGTGACCACGGTTTTTTAATTCACAGGCCGTTGTATAACCGATGCCAGTGGAGCAGCCGGTTATCAAAATGGTTTTAGGTGTCATCATTGCGGATTCGCTGATGCGCTGAGTTCCTGTTCAGTGACATAGAATTTTTTTGCCGAGCTGCAATCTACCAATATAACCAGCGAACTCGCAGTGCTTTTTTGATTTAATTCGACCGATTCAACACGCCCGCATTGCCCGGTGGCAAGGGTTCTTTCTGCGGCTTGTCTACGCATTCTTTCAATATCGGGCAATCTGTCCTGGTAAGCTTTAACCAGCGGCGGCAGGTTTTCATATTGGTAAGGTGGAATTGCAAATGCTGAATAGGTCTTTGGGTTACTTTTTATCAAAAACTGATTCTTGTCACTTTCTTCCTGGGCGCTTTTTTTGAACAGGGTCAGTTTTTGCTGTTGCTCTTGTTCTTCTTGTTTTTTCTGCGCGTCTTTGGCCTCTTGTTCTTTTTGGGATAAGGTTTGCTGCTTTTCCAATTCATTCAGGTCAGTAGCGCCGCCCGTTTTTACGTTAAGTTCGAGCTTGTTCTGCCCGTCTGTGCACGGTGCTGCGCGATAGGTTTTATTGCCGTTTGCATCGACACATTTATAAACGCCCGCAGCTAATGGCATGGATGAAAGCAATCCTAAAAATAGCAGTGTATATTTCATTTTTTGCACCATTTCAGTGAATCAATTCTAATTGCAAGAGTATAGAAGATATATCAGCCGAGGTCATGGCTGAAATAATCCTTTTCCCGAAAATACGAATTAAGCAACACAAACAAGATAGTTGTAATAAGCATCAAAACCGTAAAAAACCAGAAATAACTGGCACCTTCTAGCTTGCTGCTGCCATCGGCATTCTGGATGAAAAAATTGACGGCACTAGTGAATAAGTTACCGATTGCTATTGATAAAAAATAAAATGCCATCACAAATGATTTCATCGTTTTTGGCGCTTGTCTGTAGGAGAATTCAAGGCAGGTGATGGACACCATAACTTCGGCTGAAGTCAATATGATGTAAGCCAAAAGCTGCCAAATGATAGATGGGCTATGCCCTTGGTCTATTTGCATTTGAAGTAGGCTGGGGATGGCGAAGGCGATGACGGTGAGAAAAAGCCCAATGCTGATTTTTCGTAATGCCGTCAAAGCCCAAAATTTATTGACGGTTGGGTAAACGACGTAGGTAAACAAAGGTGTTAATAGGATGATCAGTAAGGGATTGGCGGCTTGAATCTGTGATGGCAACAGCTCGATGCCCAAAATAATACGATCCATTTTTTGTGCCTGCAAAATCCAGGAAGAGCCAATTTGCTCAAACAGAGCCCAAAAAATAGCGATAAAAATGTAAACAGAGCCTAATTTTGCCAGTGTTGCCATGCCATGTTGGCTGAACATGTCCTTGATGAAAACCATGCCTGCCGGTTTTATGTGGATAAATTGATAACGTCCAGACCAAAATACCATCGTTGCCATCAGCATCAGTAAACCCGGCACGCCAAATGCTGTTGAGGCACCATAATGTTCAAGTAACCAAGGGATAATTAGCATGGCGGCAAAAGCACCGAGATTGATCGAAAAATAAAACCAACTGAATACCTTGCTCATCAGATGTTGGTTATTGGCTCCAAACTGATCGCCAACATGTGCGGAAACACAAGGCTTGATGCCGCCAGCACCCAACGCAATCAAGCCTTGCCCGAGCAACAGCCCCATCCGGCTGTTATCAATCGACAGGGCAAAATGGCCTAGGCAATAGACCAGAGACAACAAGATGATGGTGCGGTATTTGCCAAAAATGCCGTCAGAAATCAAAGCCCCCAACAGAGGGGTAAAATAAACTGCCGACACGAATAAGTGGAAATAACCCTGAGCTTCCTGCTCTGACATCACATCGGACTTGCCTGAGCTGTCGGTCAAATACTGCGTCATAAACACCACCAGAATTGCCCGCATCCCGTAATAACTGAAGCGCTCAGCGGCTTCATTCGCCAAAATATAGGGAATGCCGACGGGTAAGGTCTTTAGCAATTCAGGTTGGTGTTTATAGCGTTTCATAGCAGTAATGGGCAATGTTGTTGTTATTTGAGGTTATTTAGTTTGTCTTTGAGATGATAACATCCCCATATCGTGAGAACCTGAAACTGATATTTGCTAAATTAAGTTATAATTAAGATTCTTGTATACCAAATTGACCATCATGCTCGATTATCAAAAAGAATTTATTGCTTACTCGCTGGACTGCGGTGTTCTCAAATTTGGTGAATTTGTATTAAAGTCGGGTCGAACCAGCCCGTATTTTTTCAATACCGGCTTGTTTAATACCGGGGCAAAACTGGGTAAATTAGGGTTTTTTTATACCCAGGCGCTGATACAGTCGGGTATGAAACCGGATATATTGTACGGGCCTGCCTACAAAGGCATACCCCTAGTGAGTGCCACATCAATTGCTTATGCCCATATGACTGGTGGCGACATGCCCTTTGCTTTTAACCGAAAAGAAGCAAAAGACCATGGCGAGGGCGGTGATTTGGTCGGGGCGCCCCTTAAAAACAAGGTTTTGATAGTCGATGATGTGATCACTGCCGGGACATCAGTGCGGGAGTCCGTTGACATTATCATTAAGGCCGGGGCGATACCAATCGGCGTTCTAATTGCGCTAGACCGGCAGGAAAAAGCGCAAAGTGGACTTTCTGCTGTTCAGGAAGTTGTAGAATGCTTTAAAATTCCAGTCATATCAATTATTACTCTGGAACATATCATCGGCTATATTGGGGCAAATGCAACCGGTGAGCGACTGGATACTGTGATCAAGTATCGCCAACTCTACGGAGTTTAATGTGACATAAGTCTAAAAGCACGTTAGTAAACTAACACTTCTTAAGATATAGTCTACAATTAGCTGAAAATATTAAGTCGAATTTTTGACTATCATTACTTACAAAACTATGTCGGTAAACAAAGGCTTGCCATGAGTAATATGGAATTTAAAGAGCAAATGCACGAATATTCACTGTGGCGTGCACAGTTGATACAAGGTATCGAAATGTATCATCAGTGGCGTATCCGCTATGATGTGAATGATCCCCATAGCAACAACACAGTGCTGAATGTTCTTGGCGGACTCCAATCGGATCGGATCACGCTTGCATTTGTCGCCGAGTTTTCGCGTGGCAAGACCGAGCTTATAAACTCCCTATTTTTTGCCGAGACCGGCGTCAGGTTGTTGCCGTCTTCGCCTGGCCGTACAACCATGTCCCCCACTGAGCTTTTCCATGACGAAGCGGGCGGCAATTACATCCGCTTGTTGACCATTGAGAGCAGGCTTGAAGATGTTTCCCTGGCTGAACTGAAAAATGTTCCGGAAAGATGGAAACAAATAGACTTGGATTGTAACTCACCTTTACAAATGCAGGAGGCTTTCAAAGAGCTGATCGCCACTAAACAGGTTGATCGTGAGCTCGCTGAAAAGCTGGGCATGTGGAATGAACGGGAAGCGGCAGAGCAAGGCATTATCAACCCAGAAAAAGTTGAAATCCCCTGCTGGCGTCATGCCATCATCAGTTTTCCGCATCCCTTGCTGAAAGAGGGTTTGACCATTCTAGACACACCTGGGCTGAACGCCTTGGGCGCTGAACCTGAATTAACCTTGAGTATGTTACCTAGCGCCCAAGCCATTGTCTTTGTGATTGCGGCGGATACGGGGGTCACCAAGAGCGATATGGATATGTGGCGTAATCATGTTTGTCATGCCCGTGGCGGTAGCAAGCGCGGTTTAGCCGTGGTGATGAATAAAATCGATGCTATGTGGGATGACCTTGCCGGCGACAAGGGTTACCATGATTCGATTAAATCACAAGTCAAAACGTCAGCAACCACATTAAAAATTGAAGAAACTGCTATTTTTCCCGTTTCTGCCAAGCAGGCGTTGCTTGCCAAGGTCAAGGGAGATAAAGATTTGTTGGAACGGAGTCGGCTTGCGGCTTTAGAGAATTATTTGGCTGAGGACATCGTTAAGCAACGCCGTCATATCCTGATGGAAACTGTCACCCGGGATATTGGTTTTCTGGTTAACGAATCGTTGAGTTTAACGGAGTCTTCCCTCGCCAATGGGCTTTCGCAATTAGAAGAATTTAAGAAAATAGACTTTGAAAACCAGGACATGACCGGCAAGTTGATGGCGGAAACCCGTGATCGACAAAACATGTACATGGCGAATATTGAAAACTTCCAGACCAGTCGGCGCGTGTTTAATGTTCAGGCACGGATGCTGGTGGATTCCTTCTCCAAGGATAGAATTGACATCATCATTAGGAATACCAAGCACGATATGTCAAGAAGCCTTACCACATACGGGATGAAACAAAATATCCGTAAATTGTTTGATGACCTTCGGGACTTGCTGCAAGACTCTGTCGATATAACCAACGAAACCCGTCGTTTAGTCAAGGCGATACACAAAAAATTTCATGATGAATATGGTTTCAAAGAAATAGAGCCGCAGCTTTTTTCGATTAAGCAGTACCAGTACGATCTTGAGCAGGTTTTTGAAGAGGGTGAGGCATTTCGGCTCAGCGCCAAAACGACCATGACCGAACAAAGTGTGGTTATTAACAGGCTTTACAGCACCTTAATTGCAAAGGCCAGAAACATACTCAGGCAAGCCCATGCTGATGCGATTGCCTGGAGCGGTAGCGTTTTAACCCCTTTGATGCATCAAATTAAAGATCACAAAAGACAGATAGAAAATCGTCTGCACATGCTGAAAAAAATGAACGATTCGAAGGGCACGGTTATTGAAAATATTGCCACTCTGGAAGCGGAAATTGAGCCTTTAAAACGACAAAGAAAAGAATTGATGATGATGATTAAAGCGATGCAGCTCAACATTAATACGGAAAGTCCGAAATAATCTTATATTGGTTCTTTGTTAATCTATAAATTTCGCCTTATATAGCCGCATGTTATAGAGGATTGAAAATGCTTTGTATATCACTGTCGTTTAACCGCCTTGATTTAGTCTGCCCTGACAGATATAATTCGGGTCATTAAGTGTTTGGAGATTTGTGTGGCAGCTAGAGAATCGTCTACTGTCGCTAAAATTCTGGGTTGTCAGGTTTTGATAATCATGATGGTTAGCTTGGGCTTTGCTGTTTGGGGATGGCAAAAAGCCTATTCTTCAGCCTTAGGCGGATTCGCAGCGTTCCTTCCAAATTTGTACTTTGCGTTTCGAGTATCTGGAAATGCAGGGCAAGAAGCTCGGAAGATTTTGCGTTCTTTCTATACAGGTGAGTCCGTAAAATTGATACTGACAGCAGTGCTGTTCATGTTGATTGTCCAACTTCCAGATATTGAAATTTTACCGTTATTTGCAGGTTATAGTGCCGCCTTGACTGTGTTTTGGTTTGCACTATTGCTGCGTTGAGTTTAATTAAACGCAGCAAATTTAAATAAAATGCGGTCAATTTTATCAGGCTGCGCTGAATATTTTATAGAGAGGAACAATGGCAACTGAAGCTCATGCCGCCGAAGGTGCAACCGGTTATATCATCCATCATTTAACCCCACTTAGCGTGGGTGAAGGATTTTGGACTTTGCACCTCGATACCTTGTTCTTTTCAGCTGTTTTAGGCGGCTTGTTCGTCTGGTTTTTTAAGAAAGCTGCAGACAATGCCACCACAGAAGTTCCAGGCTTGGTACAGAATTTTGTCGAAATGATGATCGAATTCGTTGATACTCAGGTCAAGGACAGTTTTCACGGAAATAGCAAGCTGATTGCTCCGCTCGCGCTGACCATTTTTTGCTGGGTTTTCTTGTTTAACTTCATGGATTTGTTCCCTATAGACTTGTTGCCGGCAATTGGCTCAGTTATGGGTATTCCTTACTTGCGGGTAGTGCCTAGTACCGATTTGAATGCAACTTTCGCCTTATCCATATCAGTATTCTGTCTGATTATTTTTTACAACCTGAAAATCAAAGGCTTGTGGAATTTTTCCAAGGAATTGTTGTTTCACCCGTTTAATCATTGGTTGTTAATCCCGTTTAATATACTGCTTAACTTTGTTGAATACTTGGCGAAACCGATTTCACTTGCACTTCGGTTATTTGGCAACCTCTATGCAGGTGAATTGATATTTATGCTGATTGCTTTATTGCCAGCGTATCTCCAGCCTGTATTGAGCTTACCTTGGGCAATATTTCATATATTAATTATCACGTTGCAAGCCTTTATCTTCATGGTATTGACTATCGTCTATCTGAGTATGGCGCACGAAGAATCTCACTAATATTTATAACCTACTTTTAATAACACTACGTTTGGAGTTGTCATGGAAATTGCTAAATTAATCGCTGATGTACAAGGTATGACCGCGATTGCTGTCGGTCTGGTTTTAGGTATGGGCGCGTTAGGGACTGCTATCGGTTTCGGTTTGCTTGGCGGAAAATTTCTGGAAGGCGCAGCACGTCAACCTGAGATGGTGCCTATGTTGCAGGTTAAAATGTTCATCGTAGCGGGTTTGCTGGATGCGGTAACCATGATCGGTGTTGGTTTGGCGTTGTTCTTTACCTTTGCGAACCCATTCTTGTCAGCAGTACAGGCAGCGGCTGCGGGCTAAGGCTTTTTTAATAACAGTCACGCGAGGAACAGTTCATGAGTATCAATATTACTCTGATTGGTCAGATCATTACGTTTGCACTCCTGATATGGTTTGTCATGGAGTATGTATGGCCGGTATTATTTGCAGCTTTAGAAGAGCGTAAAAAGAAAATTGCCGAGGGTTTGGCAGCGGCTGAAAAAGGTCAGGAAGAAATACTGTTGGCTGAGAAAAAAGCCAAGGGTCTTTTGAAAACCGCTAAAGACCAATCGTCTGAAATTGTTACTTTGGCGCAAAAGCAAGCCAACGAAATTGTTGAAGAATCTAAAAACTCAGCAAAAAAAGAAGGTGACCGCCTTATTCTTGCGGCTAAAGCGCAGATTGATCAGGAAATACAGCAAAGCAAGGATACGCTGCGGAAGCAGGTAGCGGCTTTGGCTGTGACTGCAGCCGAGCAAATTTTGACGGCGGAAATCGACAAAAACAAACATCAGGAGATTGTCGAAAAAATCTCCAGTAGATTATAAGGCCGCATAATGACCGAGTTGGCAACCTTAGCAAGGCCTTATGCAGTAGCAGTGTTCAAGAGAGCCAAAGAAACCGCTTCGGCTGCGAAGTGGTCAGAAAACTTGGCTTTCATGACAGCCGTTATGGACGACTCAACTATGATGAGCGTCGCCAGTAACCCTAAAGTCAAAAAAGACCAACTTGCACAATTGGCGTTGGACGTTTGTCGCGATAAAATTGACAACGAAAGCAACAATTTTCTGAAGTTGCTCTTGCAAAATAATCGTTTGGTTTTGTTGCCCGTTATTGCCAAAATATTTGAAGAACTCAAAGCCCAGAACGAAGGCTATATTGATGTCGAAGTCTTGACCGCTTTCCCGTTTAGCAAAGAGGCAAATCAAACGTTTTCGGCAACGCTAGAAAAAGCATTAAACAAAAAAGTTCACATGAATGTCGCGGTGGACAAAACATTAATAGGCGGTGTTCTGGTACGTGCAGGAGACCGGGTTATCGACGGTTCCATTCGCGGTCAGCTTCAACACTTGCAAAAAGCACTACAGTGAGAGTGAGATATAGAACATGCAATTAAATCCATCTGAAATCAGTGACCTGATAAAAAAGAAGATCGAAAACTTCGATCTGAGCGCAGAATCCCACTCTGAAGGCACTGTTGTCAGTGTGACCGATGGTATTGTAAGAATTCATGGCCTGTCTGAGGCGATGCAAGGCGAAATGCTGGAATTCCCAGGCAATACCTTCGGTATGGCGCTCAACCTTGAAAGGGATTCCGTTGGTGCGGTCGTACTGGGCGCATATCAGCATATCTCAGAAGGCGATACCGTCAAATGTACAGGAAAAATTCTGGAAGTGCCTATTGGCCGGGCATTATTAGGACGGGTTGTTGATGCTTTGGGTAACCCCATAGACGGCAAAGGTGCGATTGATACCACTGAATCCGCACCTATCGAAAAAATTGCCCCCGGCGTAATTGCGCGGCAATCAGTAGACCAGCCGGTGCAGACAGGATTGAAATCTATTGATGCGATGATCCCAATTGGCAGAGGCCAGCGCGAATTGATTATCGGTGACCGCCAAACTGGAAAAACTGCTATTGCTATTGATGCCATCATTAACCAAAAAGGTACAGGAATAAAATGTATCTATGTGGCGATAGGGCAAAAACGTTCATCCATTGCTAACGTGGTACGCAAGCTAGAAGAACATGGCGCGATGGAGCACACCATTGTTGTCGTGGCCTCTGCTTCCGAATCTGCTGCATTGCAGTTCATTGCGCCTTACACGGGTTGCTCCATGGGCGAGTTTTTTAGGGATCGCGGCGAGGATGCACTTATTATTTATGATGATTTGACCAAACAAGCCTGGGCTTATCGTCAAGTATCATTGCTGCTACGTCGGCCACCAGGTCGCGAAGCGTATCCAGGCGACGTATTTTATTTACATTCCCGTTTGCTGGAGCGGGCTTCACGCATTAATGCCGCCGAAGTTGAAAAACTGACGGGCGGAAAAGTGAAAGGCAAAACTGGATCACTCACTGCATTACCAATCATCGAAACCCAAGGTGGTGACGTGTCGGCTTTCGTACCTACCAACGTAATTTCGATTACAGACGGACAGATCTTTTTAGAAAGCAACCTGTTTAACTCGGGCATTCGTCCTGCTGTTAACGCCGGATTATCGGTATCACGGGTTGGTGGTGCTGCACAAACCAAGATTATCAAGAAACTGGGCGGTGGAACCCGCTTAGATTTAGCACAATACCGCGAGTTAGCAGCCTTCGCCCAATTTGCTTCGGACTTGGATGAAAGCACACGCAAGCAGATAGAACGCGGTCAACGTGTTACCGAATTGATGAAGCAAAATCAGTATTCGCCTATGTCGGTTGCCCAAATGGCAGTATCACTATTTGCCGCCAATGAAGGCTTTTTGGATGCCGTGGAAGTCAACAAAGTCCTAGCCTTTGAAGCATCATTATTGTCTTACATGAAATCGGAACATGCCGCCTTGATGGACACCATCAATACGACGGGCGATTTTTCAGATGATATTAAGCAAGGCATGAAGACCGCTATTGAATCTTTCGTTAAAACGCACAGTTGGTAACAAGGGTTTCTAATGGCTGTTGGTAAAGAAATACGAAGTAAGATCGCCAGTATTAAAAATACGCAAAAGATCACGCGCGCGATGGAAATGGTTGCTGCCAGTAAAATGCGCAAAACCAAGGACAGGATGCAAGCGACGCGGCCCTATTCAAAAAAGATTGGTCAGATTATCAAACATTTGGCACATGCCAATCCTGAATATAAGCACAGTTTTCTTGTCCCGCGCGAAGTCAAACGCGTGGGAATCATCGTGGTCAGTTCGGACAGAGGTTTGTGCGGGGGGCTGAATGCAAATTTATTCAGAAAGACCCTGACCCATCTTATAACCTGGGAAAAGGCCGGCATTGAAGTCGATGTCTGCACGATTGGTACAAAAGCTTCCGGCTTTTTTGGTAACCTGAAAACCAACTTGGTTGGGCAAGTCACCAAGTTGGGCGATACGCCGCATCTTAATGATATTGTCGGCATCATCAAAATCATGCTGGATGCTTATGGTGAAGGTCGTATTGACGAGCTGTATGTAGTAAATAACGAATTCGTCAATACCATGACGCAACGGCCTACTGTTGAAAGATTGTTGCCTGTTGTTGCCGATCAAATCGAAGAAACATTGGGTGGACATTGGGACTATATCTATGAGCCTGATGCTAAAGAAGTCCTCGACCATTTGTTAACGAGATACATTGAGTCCATCGTTTACCAAGGCTTGGTTGAGAACAATGCCTGTGAGCAGGCGGCCAGGATGGTGGCAATGAAAAGCGCTTCGGATAATGCCGGAAATCTTATCAAAGAATTACAACTGATTTATAACAAGGCACGGCAAGCGGCTATCACTCAGGAAATTTCAGAAATCGTTGCCGGTGCGGCGGCGGTTTAAGCGTGAGCAAAACGATATCTATCAAGCAAAGCGAATTATTATTTAAGAGGACAACTCAATGAGTTCGGGTAAAATCGTTCAGATCATAGGCGCGGTTGTTGACGTGGAGTTTTCACGCGAAGACATGCCTAAAGTTTATGATGCGTTAAACGTAGAAGGTGTGGATTTGGTGCTGGAAGTCCAGCAACAGCTTGGTGATGGTGTGGTAAGGACTATCGCTATGGGTAGCACGGACGGCTTAAGCCGGGGTCTGACAGCCACTAACACAAACGCACCTATTTCCGTGCCAGTGGGCAAGGAAACCTTAGGCCGAATTATGAACGTACTGGGTCAACCGATAGACGAAAAAGGCCCGATTGGCGAAAAAGTAAAATGGGGCATCCACCGTGAAGCACCCAGTTATGCAGATCAAGCAGCAGCCAATGAATTGCTGGAAACCGGCATTAAAGTTATCGATTTAGTCTGCCCATTTACCAAGGGCGGTAAAGTCGGCTTGTTCGGTGGCGCGGGTGTGGGCAAAACCGTCAACATGATGGAGCTTATCCGTAACATCGCTATCGAACACAGCGGTTATTCCGTGTTTGCGGGTGTCGGTGAACGTACTCGTGAAGGGAATGACTTTTACCACGAAATGACCGACTCCAACGTAATCGACAAAGTATCGCTGGTTTATGGACAAATGAATGAGCCACCCGGAAACAGGTTGCGGGTTGCCTTGACCGGTTTGACGATGGCGGAATATTTCCGTGATGAAGGTCGAGACGTACTGTTCTTCGTTGACAATATTTACCGTTATACGCTGGCGGGAACCGAAGTGTCTGCGTTATTGGGGCGTATGCCTTCTGCGGTGGGTTATCAGCCGACACTGGCCGAAGAAATGGGTGTGCTGCAAGAGCGTATTACCTCAACCAAGACCGGATCTATCACGTCGATACAAGCGGTTTATGTACCCGCTGACGATTTGACCGACCCTTCGCCAGCGACAACATTCGCGCATTTGGATGCGACCGTGGTGTTGTCCCGTCAAATCGCCGAGCTGGGTATTTACCCTGCGATTGACCCTTTAGATTCAACCAGCCGCCAGCTTGACCCACTGGTTATCGGGCAAGAACATTATGATGTCGCCCGTAAGGTACAAGGTATCTTGCAACGTTATAAAGAATTGCGCGATATTATAGCCATTTTGGGTATGGATGAACTCTCCGAAGAAGATAAGTTGACCGTATCCCGTGCACGCAAAATGCAACGGTTCTTGTCGCAACCGTTTTTTGTTGCTGAAGTCTTTACCGGATCGCCAGGAAAATATGTTTCCCTGAAAGATACGATTGCAGGTTTTAAAGGTATTATTGATGGTGAATATGATGCCATCCCTGAACAAGCATTTTATATGGTCGGCACGATAGATGAAGTGCTGGAAAAAGCCAAAAACATGAAGTAAGTTGAAAATAATCAAAAAAATATTATGGTTATGACCGTACATGTAGACATTGTTAGTGCAGAAAAAGAAATATTTTCCGGATTGGCGGAGATGGTTTTTGCACCTGCTGAATTAGGTGAAGTCGGTATTTCACCTCGGCATGCGCCGTTCATTACCCGTTTGAAGCCGGGCGAAGTGCGCGTAAAAGTCAGTGAAACTGAAAGTTATCCTTTTTATGTGTCCGGTGGAATGTTGGAAGTGCAGCCCCATTTAATTACCGTGCTCGCAGACACGGCTATCCGAGCGAAAGACATTGATGAAGCCGCCGCCATCGAAGCGAAAACAAAAGCTGAGGAAGCGTTGGCCGATAAATCCGGAAAAATTGATTACGTAACCGCCCAGGCACAATTGGCCGAAGCCATCATGCAATTGCGGACGTTGGATCGTCTCAGAAAGCGTGGTGGTTAATCAAGCTACCTGAAGTGACTTTTTAGAAATTTCTGTACAAGCCCGATGGCGACTGGATTCGTTGTCGGGCTTTTTTGTTTAGAGGGATAAATGAATATAACCACGATCATTTTAGCTGCAGGCAAAGGCACACGCATGCGTTCGGATTTGCCCAAAATCATGCATAAAATTGCTGATCGGTCTTTGTTGCAGCATGTCTATGATATGAGCAAACAACTAGCTGATAATAAGGTAAAGATCGTTTATGGACATGGCGGTGAAATGGTTAGGGACAGCCTAAAACATTTGGATGCCAATTGGATAGAGCAAAAACAGCAGCTTGGGACAGGGCACGCAGTGCAACAGGTTACAAGCCAAATAGCCGATGCCGATACCGTACTGATACTTTACGGGGACGTTCCTTTGCTCAAATTAGCAACGGTACAAGCATTATTGCAAAATGTAAGCGACAAGTCGCTAGGCTTGCTTACCGTTAATCTTACCAATCCGAAAGGCTATGGCAGGATAGTCAGGAATTCTTCAGGACAAGTACAAAAAATTGTCGAAGAAAAAGATGCGTCTAATGACGAAAAGTTAATTAAAGAAGTCAATACTGGCATCATGGCTGTGCAAGGCGACAAATTAAAATCGTGGTTAAGTCAGCTCAAAAACAACAATGCCCAAGGCGAATATTACCTAACCGACATTATTGAAATGGCCGTCAATCATCAAATGGAGATCATCACCAATCAGCCGAGTTCAGAAGCTGAAGTGATGGGTGTCAATAACCGGATGCAACTTAGTCACCTGGAAAGGGTTTTCCAACAAGAACAAGCACATACCTTAATGGAGCAAGGCGTTACCCTGCGGGATCCATCACGGTTTGACTTGAGAGGTTCCCTGGAGTCGCTAGGGCAAGATATAGAAATAGACATCAATGTGATATTAGAAGGAAAAAACAAGATAGGAAACAACGTCATTATCGGCGCGAATACCCGAATTAAAAACTCCGTCATCGGTGACCATGTAGAAATTCTTGACAATTGTGTGATTGAATATGCAGTAATCGGCGAAGGTAGCCGGATCGGTCCGTTCGCCCGATTGCGACCTGAAACTGTTTTGGGGAATAATGTCCACATCGGCAATTTTGTGGAAATAAAAAAATCCGATGTGGCAGAAAAAAGCAAGATTAATCACTTAAGTTATATCGGCGATACCACCGTGGGCAATAACGTCAATATCGGCGCAGGGACTATAACCTGCAATTACGATGGGGTGAACAAGTCCAGGACTGTTATTGAAGACGGTGCGTTTATTGGTTCAGACACGCAATTGGTCGCCCCGGTTACAATTGGAAAAAATGCCACTATTGGTGCCGGTTCAACCATAACCAAAGATAGTCCTGAAAACCAATTAACCTTAAGCCGAGCGAAACAAGTTTCGATTTCAGGATGGCAACGTCCAGTAAAGCAGGAAAAATGATATGTGTGGAATCGTAGGCGGTATAGCGCAAAGAAATGTTGTCCCCATCTTGTTGGAAGGCTTAAAGCGCCTTGAATACCGAGGTTATGATTCGGCAGGCTTAGCTGTGATCCATGACAACGAGATTTACCGGAAACGGGCGCTCGGCAAAGTGAAAGGTTTGGAAGATATGCTTGAAGTTGATCCCATATCGGGACACATCGGCATCGCCCATACCCGTTGGGCAACACACGGCGTACCCAGTACCGCAAATGCCCACCCCCATATTTGCCGAAACAAAGTGGTGGTCGTCCATAACGGCATTATTGAGAACCACGAGCAGCTCAGAAGCCAACAACAAAAAGACGGTTATAAATTTACCTCGCAAACCGATACCGAAGTCATCGTTCACCAAGTGTTTGATGCGTTAGAAGAATCAGGTGATTTTGTCCAAGCGGTAAAGCAATCCTTGGTAAAGCTGGAAGGCGCTTACGCGCTGGGAATCATGTGTACGGATAACCCCGACACCTTAATAGCCTGTAGAAAAGGCAGCCCCTTGGTGGTTGGTGTCGGTATAGGTGAATATTTTATTGCTTCCGATGTTGCCGCCTTGCTCCCTGTTACCCAACGGTTTATTTTTCTTGAAGATGGCGATGTTGCAGTCATAACAATTACGGATATTGTTATTTACGACAAAAATGACAATATCGTCAAACGTCCCATCAAGGAAAGCCAGCAAACCGCCGATGCCGCCGAAAAAGGAGAGTATCGCCACTTCATGCTGAAAGAAATATATGAACAGCCCTTTGCCATTTCACAAACCTTGGAGGGCCGTTTCATCAATAACCACTTGCAGGAAAACGCTTTCGGACATAATGCCAGCACTGTTTTCGACGACATCAAAGCGATCTTAATCCTGGCATGCGGCACCAGTTACCATGCTGGTTTAGTCGCACGTTATTGGTTTGAAGATCTGGCACGGGTGCCTTGCAGCATCGAAGTTGCCAGCGAATTTCGCTATAGAAATCCAATATTGTCACCCGATACTTTGGTTGTCACCATTTCCCAATCTGGTGAAACCGCCGATACCTTGGCCGCCTTGCAGGAAGCCAAAAAACTGGGTGCAAAGCATTCGCTAACGATTTGTAACGTCCCGGAAAGTTCGCTCATCAGGGAGTCTGACCTGGTCATGATGACCCGTGCCGGCCCTGAAATTGGTGTCGCTTCAACAAAAGCCTTCACAACACAACTCGTCACATTAATGTTGCTAGTTATCGCGGTGGGCAGACGGTTTCAACTGGATGAAAACTTGGAGAAAAAATTAACCGCAGAATTATTTACCCTGCCTGGTAAAATCGAAAAAGTATTAGGTCTCGACGGGGAAATCAAAGAACTATCCGAACAATTCGCGGACAAAGAAAATGCGCTATTTCTTGGCAGAGGCACCCACTACCCGATAGCGTTGGAAGGCGCATTAAAGCTCAAGGAAATCTCATATATACATGCAGAAGCCTATCCAGCAGGTGAGTTGAAACACGGCCCCCTCGCTTTGATAGATGCCAACATGCCAGTAATCACCGTCGCACCGAACAACAGCTTGTTAGAAAAGCTGAAATCCAATATGCAGGAAGTCAGCGCGCGTGGTGGCCATTTAATCGTGTTTATGGATGAAACGCTCTCTGCGGTCGCCGAGAGCAACGTCCAAATAGTCAAAGTTCCTCAAGTAGACAACGAGCTATCTCCCATTGTTTACACGATACCTTTGCAATTACTGTCCTACCATGTTGCCGTCCTTAAAGGAACGGATGTCGACCAACCGAGAAATCTGGCTAAGTCTGTGACTGTAGAGTAAGGTTGTCGTTGGAACATGAAGTTGTTGTCGGAGAGTAATAAAGTATCACACTAAGTAATAAAGATTCATATTGAGCAATAAAGTATCATACCAAGTAATAAAGTTGCATACTGAGTCCACTTAAGCTAGATTGCCTTAACGCGACTAGCTGAGTGGTTTTTTTATGTCTGTAAAAAACACGGTAACTTAAACCTAAAGCAAACCAAGTGGCTCAAGGAAGGCCGGGGTTCCGGCCATGGAAATGACTACCAACCTTGGCTTACCGTCCGCGATGTCGCATCATCGGGTCGGTCTCGCCGGATATTCGGCCATACATCGGTCGGACACATCACCTCCTCTCTGATCTGGAGTTGGCAATTTTCCTGGTCTTGGAGTGAAACCAAGCAACCACGGACATCCGGGAACAGTTTCCCCTCAAGCTTGAAGACACTTTGGTTTTGGCAAAAGAAGCCGGAATCAAACATCCCGCCGTACAAGGCTATGATTACATCATGACCACAGACTTCCTAGTTGACACCCATTCCGCATCACAATCTAAGTTTGCCATCTAAGCCAAATATGCAAAAGATTTGCAAGAACCCCGTGTCGTCGAAAAGTTGGAACTAGAACGGCGCTATTGGCGGCAAAAGTCCATACCTTGGCACATTGTGACTGAACATGAAATCTCCAAAACTGTTTTCGACAATATCAAACATCTCTATCCTGCTGGGCGGGATGCCCTTTCGGAAGCCGAAGTAGCTGACCGGTTGGCGTTTTATAGCCCGCACCTGTTGACAAAGGGCAACTTAACATTACGGGAGTTTTCCCAGAAAATCGATACGGCTTATGCTCTAGAACCAGTCCAGTGCTTGTCAGAATTTAGGCAGCTTCTGGCGCAACGCTTTCTGATATTCGACATCACAACTCCGTTCAGTAAACTCAAACTAAGCGATATCGAACTAATCGATACCGGGACGATAAAAGAGAAGAGACATGTTTCAAATCAATGAAGTCGTTGAATTTGAGAACGAACCTTATCGGATACTGGCGCTCTTGCTGGAGGAAGTCGTTTGGATACCGGTCACAAAAGCAGGCATCTTTCCATAGCTAATTTCCCTTGAAACCCTTGTAAACGCCGTCGAAAACGGAATGCTGGTTAGAAAGCCAGATCCCTTTGCCAACCTGATTTATGAAATGCCACCCAAAGGATCAGTACAGCAACAGAAACTCGAAAAAAACCTCCAGTTGATCCAACCCATCATCTGCGATGCCGATTGTTTTTTGCCTAAAGTCCGTTCGGCCAGGTCATAGCGGAACATTCAACCACCAAACAGACGCTCTACCGTTTGTTAATGCACTATTGGCAACGGGGCAAACCGCCAACGCCTTGCTGCCCGACTACAAAAACTCTGGCGGACGAGGTAAAACCCGGCAAGCAAAAGATAAAAAGCTGGGCAGACCCAGGATCCACATGCCAGGGAAAGGCGCAATTGTAGATGAAGCAACAAGACGGTTATTTCGGATTGCCATTGAAAAGCACCTGCTGGCTGACAAGGAAAACAGCCTAAAATCCGCACATAACCATTTCAAAGGGGTGTACGAAACCTTCTACCCGCAGGTGGCAGAAGCAGAGATGCCGACAGTTTGGCAATTTGGTCATTTTTACCGGCGCAAATACGAAAAACCTGAAGTTTTGGAAAAGCGGACGACCCGTATCGAATACCAAAAAGATGTCCGGCCTTTGACAAGTATCGTAACCGCCAATCTTCTGGGGCCTGGCTCATGCTTTGAAATTGACGCGACCCTGGCTGATATTTACCTGGTTTCCGACAATGACCGACGCAATATCATCGGGCGGCCTGTTGTCTATGTGGTCGTAGACGTGTTCAGCCGGATGGTCGCGGGATTGTACGTCGGCCTCGAAAATCCGTCGTATGCCACGGCCATGTTGGCGTTGTTAAACGCATTGACCGACAAGGTTGCGAATTGCAAAGACCATGGTTTCGAGATCGACTATGAGGACTGGCCGATAGTCGGCTTACCGGACGCTATTATGGCAGATCGTGGTGAATTGTTCGGACACCAGATTGAAGCGCTGGAATGTGCATTCTCGGTCTGTATCGAAACTGCACCGCCTTCGGGGTGATTGCAAAGGCGTTGTTGAACGCGGTTTTGGCACCGTGCAGGCAAAGTTTAAACCTTATACTCCCGGTGTAGTGGTTGGGCCGCTGGCCAAAAAACGCGGTGGAAAAGATTACCGGATCGATGCCCAACTGATGATCAAGGAGTTTACCGGAATCATCCTCGCAGCAATCCTTTACCGTAACCGATTCCATACCCTGGAAAAATATGACCGGGAGCCTGATATGCCCACTGATTTGCCGATGACCCCGATTTCACTTTGGAACTGGGGTATCCAAAATCGGACAGGCAAGTTGCGGACGGCATCCTACGATACAGTTAAAGTGGCATTGTTTCCAAGGGCGAAAGCCACACTTTCGGAACTCGGTGTTTGTATATTTGGTGTCTATTTCACCTGCCAGGAAATCGTGAAAAAAGGCTGGCTGCACCGCTCCAAGGAAGTCAAGCGGCCTCAAAATATGCAGGTCGCCTATGATCCCTGGTCTGTTGATTACATATACCTATTCCCAAATGCAAACAGTACTGAATATTGGTTATGCACGCTGACTCCGCACTGCCGGGAGTTCATTGGCTGTTCGTTCTGGGATGTCTGGCAAATCAAAGATGAACAAAAAAAGGCTGTCGCAGAAAATAAGTTAGTTTCTGATGCAAAACATCGCGACCTTGACCGCTACATTCAGGAAACCATTAAAAACGCAGCGAAAGACATGCCGAGTGACACTCGGGAGATACCCAAAACTCAGCGGATCAAAGGTATCCGCCAGAACCGCAGGCAAGAGAAACAGGATGAGCGTATTGGGCCGGCAAAAATCGAATAATAATGGTGAGATAACGAAGGACGCTCTAATTCTGTATTGTTAATAAAGTATAGGGTTCAGGTTTCCGTTGCGTTTGAGCATTAAAAGCATGACGGAATATTTAAGCATCTCCTTGCTTTTGCTGTAGCACTTCGACTTCCGACGCAGCCGGCCAGGAAATGCCGGAACAGGCTGTTGTAGCCCTCGACCGTGTAAGTTTCGGCTCTTGTGCCCCGTGGGTATTTGACTGCGTATGCAACGCGGGCGGGATGAAGTTTTCATAAGGCTTCCAATAATCGGTCATGACATCGGTTATGACGTCGTTTTTGATTGAATCCCAACGCTTTCGACCCGTGTCGGTGTCGCGGGCACCCACTTCGCAGTTGAGGAACCGGCCAATAGAACGGAAACCCAAGCCTTCAGGGTACAGTTGCAGGGCTTCCCGCTTGGTCGCCGGGCTATCCTGCGCTGTTGGACGGTATGCCTGTACCCGCACGACTTGCACTTATGCCGCTGCTTGCCTTTGACGATCCCATCATTACTGCAATTTGCTGAACCACACTTTGGACAACCCATGATACTTTTACCTATATAGTAAAGGTACGAATCGCATCATAAGTATACTTTATTAACAATACCCAACTTGCATATAGATATGCCATGAAATTTAATTTATAGCGACTAAGAACCTATAGCACTTTAGCTCTTGATTTACGTCTAACAAAACCAGCCATTCCTAATAAACCAGTAGTAAATAACCAAGCCGCTGCAGGTAATGGCACGGGAGAAATTGTATTGCTAAACCTCACTTCGTCTATAAAAGTCCATGGCCCATTAGCAATGGCTTGTACGCGCACGAAGCTACTATTAATTCCTAAATCATTGAGGGTTAAAAACCCGTGTGGCGCTGTAGAATAAGGATTAACATCATTAGTTGAATTGGGCGGCACAATTAATGAGTTTATAAGGTTCCAAGAACTGCCATCATCACTGGCAAAAATATTAAGGGAAGGCAAAACGACATCGCCCAGAGAATTCTGAGTTGAACCAACATTGATCGTATCAATCTCAACTTTACTGCCAAATTTAAAATCAATATTGACGTTGGTATAAAGCCACCCATCCCATGCAGCGCCGTTATCCGCTGCCCATCCGGCATAACCTAACGCACCATCAGTCAATTTGGTTGGTATAGGATTAGTGTCGTGATATGTGTAAGCACCAGAAGAAGTTGGTTGATCGAAACCATAACTAACGGGTGTTATTACGGCGGCACCAACAACATCGCTAAGCAATGCCAAGGCAAATAACGAAGCTTTGATTAATGTTTGTTTGTTTGTTTGTTTGTTTGAAAATATTTTCATGCCTCTTTCCTTAGCGGTTAAATTGGGTAGTAAGAATGCAAATGTTACCATATGCAAAACTGAACTTGCAATCCAGAATTTTTTCAAATGCTTAAGTCACCTGCAATTTAAATGTGCATGCTGGCTTCATTGACGGGGCATCCCGTGGGACATAGGCCATACGCCCTATGTTAACGACTGCCTTTGTCGCTTGGCGGTATTTTTCAGGCAAAAAAAAGCC
>JABFQX010000055.1 GCA_013141505.1 Methyloglobulus sp. | reverse complement strand
CCCATCCCCTATCCCGACATTTTCCATAAATCTTTTGTTTATCGTGACGGAATTATAACAATCCCGTCGTCTGGCTTTGACCAAGCCGTACCGGTAGATATCAACGCAAGCGGACAACTCCTTGGTCGTCCATTCTGCCCGTGTTTTGGGTCTATGCGGCCTGGGCCTTCTTTCTATGTATACGACAACACTACAGGAAGCCAGCTTTTCACCCCGCCAAATTCTATCTTTGGCGGCTCCCCCGTAAGCATCAGCGATAATGGGCAAGTCCTTGGCACTTATTTTGGCATCAATGAGACGCACCATGCATACGTCTATAACAAGGGTGTCTATACGACTTTGAATTTTCCATCGACTGTAAGTGGTTCGGTTTGGGTAAATGATATTAATAACGACGGCCAAGTCGTAGGCTATTATGGCAACAACTTTCATTATAATGGCTCCCTATATAACGGCGGCGTGTTTACGTCGTTCGACATCCCAGGCGCAACGGATACCAGTATTGTCAGCAACAATGCCAAAAGCCAGCTTGCCGGTACTTATATTGACGGTGTAGGCGTTAAGCACGGTTATATCGCCACGCCGATAACCGCCAAACCAACCACGGAAAAACAATGTAAGAAAAACGGCTGGAAAAATTTCGGCTTTAAAAACCGCAAAGCCTGCATTAAATATGTAGAAAGTTTGGAGGAAGACGACGAAGATGATGATGATGACTAGGCTCAAGCCATAAAATACAACCTAGCACACGGCTCTGCCGAACGCGTAAAGATACGCTGGGGCAGGTATCTAATTCTGCCCACAGAGTTAGGGGACAAAAACATCAACATAGCTCAAACATGAGCGACGGGGCAACATGCCCCGTCACGCCGAAAGACTACCGTTATCTTATCTTTCCGATTATCACAATGAAAATAAGCCAGCAGGCCGAGCTATCTATTCGGGACGGGGAGATAAGCACCAAAAGCCTGATCTACCTGACTTTCCCGGCCGCGTTATCGGCGATGCTGAATAATGCCTATCGCGTTATCGACCAATACGCAGTGCAATGGCTGGGCGTGGATGCCCAGGCGGCAATCGCCTCTTGCACCTTTGTGCTGATTGGGTTTTTCGCGTTCTATAGTATTTTTTCTGCGGGCGCGATTGCTCTGGTTTCCCGCGCTGTTGGCAGTGAGAATGTCCCGGAGCAAAAGCGGCTCATTGGCAGTGCTTTAACGGCTTCATTAGTCGCGGGAATTATTATTTTAACTGCCAGCGGTGCATTGGCTCCGTGGACGGTCAAAAGTTTAGGCTTGCAGGGTAATCTTGCCGATCAAGCCGAAACTTATCTGCGTTGGCATGCGCTGTATTGCTTGCCGCAAGCGGTCATGCCGACTTTAGATGCCATTTTTATCGCGTATGGCCGTACTAAAACGGTTTTGCTTCTGCAAATTATCGCGTCTGTCCTTAATTTACTGCTTAATCCTGTGTGCATTTATGCCCTTGATTTGGGGATTGGTGGTTCAGCAATGGCGACAGGGATCAGTGAGGCTATAGCGGTTATCATCGGGCTTGTCTTGTTGTCGCGTACCAAAGGCTTCGATAGCCGATCATTCCGTTTGAATAAACACACCTTGCGGATAATAACAGTGGGTTTGCCCATGTGCTGGGGAACGTTAATCTATGCAAGCGTTTATTGGGCGCTGATACGCTGGGTGATTTCCCCTTTGGGTTCCGCTGTGAATGCCGCGCTGGGAATCGGTTTTTCGGTGTTGGAAGGTTTTACCTGGCCGGTATTTTGGGGGTTTTCCATGGGAATTGCCAGTATTGTTGGGCGTTGCTTGGGGGCAGGGGAGTTAGGTAAAGCCAAACAAGCCATCCAGATTGCGTTTAGGTTACTGACCTTGTTCGGATTATTGGCATCAGCCGTGTTCTGGTGGGGCGGGGAAATCTTGTCGAGTGTGTTTACCAATGATGCCGACGTATTGCAGCAAGCGGTACTGTACGCACAAGTGTTGGCATTTTCGCAATTGTTTGTTGCGTACGAAGCATTGGCGGAAGGCATACTCAGTGGTGCGGGCAAGACCAAGGCGATATTTTATTGGTCAGCACCGTTAAATATTGTGCGGATTCCCTGTTGCTGGTTATTTGCCATTCATTATGGTTATGGTGCGGCGGCGGTTTGGTGGGTAATCAATGTTTCCACCATTCTGAAAGCGTTGGGTAAATGGAGTACCGTCATCAGTGGGCGATGGCAGACTTATTGATCCGGCCTTATGAAGTAACCGAAGGGATTCACCGCTATTTCAAACATTTAAAGGCCGAATCTATAAAAATTGTTTCAGCGATGCTTTTTCATACTCAAATACTGAAAATACCCAGGTGATTTAGTTCCTTAAGGTTTGTAAATCCGGTAGAATTCGCGGCTTTTAATGCAGTTGTATTTGTTGTGCAGTCTTAATGGCTTTCGATTCAACAAATTCAAATTGCATCATCAATATGTGCCTAAAGGTCATATTTTCATAAGATTATGTCAGAAACAGAAATAACTTCAGAATCTAAACGTCGCCGTACGTTCGCCATTATTTCCCATCCCGATGCGGGTAAAACCACCATCACCGAAAAATTGCTGCTGTTTGGTGGGGCGATACAGCTTGCGGGTTCAGTAAAGGGGCGGAAAGCCGCACGTCATGCGACCTCTGATTGGATGGAAATGGAGAAGGAACGGGGCATTTCTGTCACGACCTCGGTCATGCAATTTGAGCATAAAGATTGCATTATCAATCTTTTAGATACGCCTGGGCATGAGGATTTTTCCGAAGATACTTATCGTACGCTCACGGCTGTCGATTCGGCATTGATGGTTATAGACGTAGCCAAGGGTGTCGAAGAGCGGACGATTAACCTGATGGAAGTTTGCCGATTACGGACTACGCCAATATTGACCTTCATCAACAAACTGGATAGGGAAGGCAAAGAGCCAATTGAGCTAATGGACGAAGTGGAAAATGTCCTCAATATTAAATGTGCGCCGATGACTTGGCCGATTGGCATGGGTAAGCGCTTTAAGGGTGTTTATCACTTATATAAAGATGAAATCCATTTGTTCAGCGCCCAGCATGGCGGGAAAATAGCCGAAGCTGAGGTCATAAAAGGGCTGGATAATCCAAAGCTGGATGAGCTTTTAAAAGACCAAGCTGAAGAACTCAGGGAAGAAATTGACTTGGTCAAAGGCGCAAGCCATGAATATGATTATTCCGAATACATGGCAGGTAAATTGACGCCCGTATTTTTTGGCTCTGCAATCAATAACTTCGGCATTCTGGAATTGCTGGACGCTTTTGCTGAATTTGCGCCTTCACCCAGGCCAAGGCAAGCGGAACAGCGGTTAGTCGCACCGGAAGAAGACAAGTTCACCGGCTTCGTATTCAAGGTGCAGGCCAACATGGATCCGGCGCACCGTGATAGGGTCGCTTTTTTGCGGGTTTGTTCGGGCAAATTCGATAAGGGCATGAAGGTCAACCATGTCCGTATCGGCAAGCAAGTTCAAGTCAGCAATGCCATTACCTTTCAAGCGGATACCCGAAAGAACGTCGAAGAAGCGTATCCTGGGGACATTATCGGCCTGCATAATCACGGGACGATTCAGGTTGGTGACACCTTTACGCAAGGCGAAACTCTTAAATATGGCGGCATTCCTTACTTTGCCCCGGAATTGTTCCGGCGTGTTGTCCTCAAAGATCCGTTGCGGGCAAAAGCCTTGCAAAAAGGCTTGGTGCAATTGACTGAAGAAGGTGCAACCCAGTTATTCAAGCCACTGAAAAATAATGACCTTATATTGGGCGCGGTTGGTATTTTGCAGTTTGATGTGACAGCGTATCGCCTTAAAGGTGAGTACAATGTGGAGTGCGTGTATGACAATGCCCCAATATCTACCGTGCGTTGGGTAACTTCAGATAAACCAGCCAAGCTCGAAGAATTCAAAGTAAGGGCATTTGAGAATTTGGCGGAAGACGGCGGCGGTTATTTGGTTTACCTTGCCACTAGTAGAGTAAATCTCCAGCTTACAGAAGAGCGCTGGCCGGATATTAAATTCAGTGCTACGCGTGAATTATAGTGTTTTTCAAAAGTTATTCTTCATTTGGCTCTTGTACTATATTTAAAGCACTTGCTTAGTATTAGGTTGGTTGTATAAGCAGCAATCAGACTGTTGAGTATCCGTATCTTCACGTAAATAAGCTAAATACTCATAAAGCGATAGGCTTATTTTGATGAGTTAAAGGGATCCAGAACGGTATTAATACACCCACTAAATTTAATATTTATTAAAGTCGATGAAAAAAAAACAACTTAGAATCAGGGCGTTGTACCCTAATTATTTCCGCAGCTATAGTGTGTCTTATACCTGTATCTCCGTGTTGTCAGCTATGGCTCAGGAAAATGTTGGGGTTTCGGTAATGGGTATCAGTTCTGACCCTGATTTTAAGTCGCCTTATTACACAAATGGCATACCTTCGCTAATTGCACCAATAGCGTACCGCATATTAGGTGCTGATAAACTTCGTAAATTAACGGAATTGCGATTTTTCTCTGGCTTGCAAAAACAAGATGTTGCTTACTTATGGCCGTCTACTTCACTGGCCATGTTCGAGAAAATCAAAAACAAAGGCAATAAAATTCTCGTTGAAAATATCAATTGCCATCAGGTCACCAGTCGCAAAATACTTGAGGCAGAATGTGCGCGTCTGGGCGTTAAGTTTGACACTAGAATAAATGAAGCCGCCATTAAGGCTGAAACGACCAAATTGGCTTTGTGTGATTACGTATTTAGCCCAAGCATAAATGTTACGGTCTCACTGATCGATTCGGGAGTCCCTGCTGAAAAAATTATTGCTACAAGTTATGGGCTGGCGGAAAGCGATATATTGCCTTATCGATTCAGGCAAAACAAAGAGAATGAGCCATTAACCGCCGTCTTTGTGGGGCGTGTCGGTATCAGGAAAGGTATACATTTACTGTTGGACTACTGGGATAAGGCCAATGTAAATGGGGTATTAAAGATTTATGGAAATATCGAAAAATCGGCTGAAGCGATTGTCGAACCTTACCGGAGCCATCCAAAAATTCAATTTGTCGGGTTTGTTAATGATGTTAAGCAGATCTATCGCGATGCCGATTTTTTCCTTCTCCCCAGTTTGGAAGAAGGTAGCCCATTAGTGACTTATTCGGCATTGGGCGCGGGTTTGCCTTGTTTGGTGTCGCCAATGGCGGGCACTGGAGTTGTCAGCGATGGGCATACGGGACGTATTATGCAACCTCATGACGAAGAAAGCTGGGTCAGCGGCATCAGGGCTATTGCGACCAATGACGCGTTGCGTGAGTCTCAAAGTAAAGCGGCATGGCAGTCAGCCGAATTTTTTTTATGGAAAAATGTTGGGCAAAGACGAACAGAGCAGCTTTTAATTAAATTAAATGAGGTTACCTGATACGAGTTTTACTGCTGGGTGGTATCGGCTTTATAGGGTCGCACATCCTGGGTCGGTTGATATCGGATGGAAGACATGATGTTAAGGCTTTGACGCGATCCAAAGAATTGCCTAGCATCCAACATTGTTGGGGCAATTTTAACAACCCATCAGATATTGTTGCCGCGTTGGAAGGTGTTGATGTTGTCATACACTGCATAACTACAACGGTGCCGGGCACTTCAAATTTAGATCCAGTTGCGGATATTGGGACTAATCTGATTAGGGTCTGTTGACAATTAATATGAGATAATTATGCCAACTAATTGAATAGGGTGGCAAATGGTAAGAAAGATATTGCGGGACGACCAATGGGAAAGGATTGAGTACATGTTACCTGGCAAAA
>JABFQX010000049.1 GCA_013141505.1 Methyloglobulus sp. | reverse complement strand
AGCAGCGGGTTTGGTACAGCCGCCAGACCTCTTGACGGTCCAGCGGCGTTAAGCGGATTCGTTTGTGCATGTTCATCGACAGTATTCTCCTGAATACTGTAAACAACGCTAGAGATTCTTACAGTTAAGGAAATAAATATGTTGTTATTTGAAGAAGAAATAGTGTTGCCTGCCGAAGCAGTAGCAACTATGGCAAAATCTGAATCATTGCCAGGTGCTACAAGCTTAAGTGACGTGAACCAAACGTCTGTATCTAGCCGCTTTAACGCCAATGATAAACGCGTAATTAACGGCCAAACTGATGTCAACCAACTGGTGCCGTTCAAATACCATAGGGCTTGGGATAAATACCTGGCAGGTTGTGCCAACCATTGGATGCCGCAAGAAGTCCCGATGAACCGGGACATTGCCCAATGGAAAGACAGTACCGTGCTGACCGAAGATGAACGCCTGATCGTCAAGCGCAACCTCGGCTTTTTTACCACGGCCGATTCGCTCGCAGCCAACAATATCGTACTCGGCACTTACCGGCACATTACCGCGCCGGAATGCCGCCAATACTTGCTGCGACAGGGTTTTGAAGAAGCCATCCATACCCATGCCTACCAGTATATTGTCGAGAGTTTGGGTCTGGATGAGAGTGAAATCTTTAATGCCTACCGGGAAATCCCCAGTATCCGGGATAAGGATAATTTCCTGATTCCGTTTATCGATACCTTGACCAATCCGAGCTTCAAAACCGGTACAATTGAGACCGATCAGCAACTGTTACGTTCGCTCATTGTATTTGCTTGCATCATGGAAGGCCTGTTTTTCTACGTGGGTTTCGTGCAGATTCTGGCGCTGGGGCGGCAGAACAAGATGCAAGGCGCGGCGGAACAATACCAATACATCCTGCGCGACGAATCGTTGCATTGCAATTTCGGCGTTGATCTCATCAATACCATCAAACTGGAAAATCCCCACTTGTGGACAGATGCGTTCCGTGATGAAATCAAAACTCTGATGCAACACGCCGTGGAACTCGAATACCGTTATGCCGAAGACACCATGCCCCGCGGTGTGTTGGGGCTGAATGCCGGTATGTTCAAGGAGTACCTGCGCTTTATCGCCAACCGCCGCTGCCAGCAAATCGGCCTGGATGTGTTGTATCCCGGAGCCAATAATCCTTTTCCCTGGATGAGTGAAATGATCGACCTCAAAAAAGAGAAAAACTTTTTTGAATCAAGGGTGACGGAATACCAAACGGGCGGTGCGCTTAGTTGGGATTAAGTCGTATCAAAATAATGTTGCAAACTGGGCTGTCTAAAAATAAAATACACACAAAAATGTACACACTTTGGAGGACTGTTTATGGCAACTTTAACCACCCGTATCTTTAAAAACGGTAACAGCCAAGCCGTGCGTATTCCGCAAGCGTTCCGCATCGACACCGCAGAGGTTGAAATCAGCCAAACTGCCAACGGCGACCTTATCATCCACCCCATCCCTATCGACCGTGCCGCGGCGTTGTTGGCCGCGCTCAATGGCTTTGACGACGATTTTGTCAATGAGCTTGAGCGGGATTACGCCCAGCAGCCCGCCATGCAGGATCGCGAAAGCCTATGATTTACATGCTGGATACCAACATCCTCATCTACCTTATCAAAAACAAACCGCCGTCTGTTGTTACCTACATCAATGCTTTAGCTAAAGACACAGTACTCTGCATGTCTTTTGTTACTTATGCCGAATTGCTTAAAGGCGCAGAACGCAGTACCCGCAAGCCGCAGGTGCTACGCCAGCTTAAGCAGCTCACCCAAGTCATTTCCGTACACTATGAAACCAGCCCAAGTTTATGCGAACACTACGCAACCCAGTTTACGCAACTGAAAGCAGCGGGCATCCCGATAGGGGCAAATGACCTTTGGATTGCCTGCCATGCGCTCTCTCAAGACGCGACACTCGTCACGCATAATTTGCGTGAGTTTGGCCGGATTTCTGGATTGAGGCTTGAAGATTGGGCGGTTTAAAAATTAAATAAGCATAGCATCGCAGACGAAATGAGGAATGCTGCTTTATTTGGTTTATACATTTTCAATGTAATAGAAAATATTTTTTAAGAAAATAATGAATTTTTCAGAAAATGAATTTAGAGATTATTTATTCGATAATTACAAAGAGAATTTGTCGAATTTAATTTTCGGAAGAAAGGATTCTATAAAATGGACAGGAGATGAATTTCCTTCGATTCATTTTCTGTTGCAAGAAATAGCAGAGAAAAAAATCAACGAAATACTTGATAGCTTAGAATGTCTCATTTTGTCTGCAAAAGAACTTCGACTTGAAAAAGAAGGAGATTCAACAACTAGAATCGATCTTCTCGGCAACGCTGAAGGTAGTGGTCTATATATCATTGAACTTAAAAAGTCTAAACAAACTGAACGGCAAGCATTTACTGAACTTTTAGCTTATGCGAATCACTTTTGCTCAATTTTTCCTGGCTTGAAAGAAAGCTCACTTACTTCTATTTTAATTGCCCCGATGGAGACAAGAACCGTTCGAGATGCTTATGTTCAAGAGTTAGTAACAAATAATAAGAATGTATTAGCTTTAATTCCACAAGAAGAAAATGGAGTAATTAAATTAAAAGTTTATTACCCAGACAAATCTTATTATCAATGGTTTGAAAACAATCTTCTTAATGATTGGTCTATGTCAACTGTGGCTATATCTTTTCCTATTATTGAAGGATGGATTGATAGTGATGCAAACTCAGATGGTAAAATTCCAAATTATTCACGAAATGCGCTTAATGCGATTTCAAGTGCAATCTCTCATAAACTCGAAGCTTGCGGTATACATGGGTTAGTCTACGCTTCGCAAAAATGGGGCGAAATTGCCAAAATATTTCCTTATCCAAACACAATTTTTATTACAGCAATCAATCCTTTTTCATCACTCAGAACTTCTATTCACGAAAATGAAATTTATGGCGCATCTGAGCAAGGTAGATTAAACGCTGTTCAATCTATTTATGATCAGTTAGATGATGGGAAAGAATTTTGGATTGATGCTATGGAGTCAGATTTTCATAGCAATCTAATCGGAATTGTAGAGAATGAATTCGATTTGTGTTTTAAAAATGCGGATCAATCTAAAATAGATACGGAAATATCTATCCCACATTGGTATGGAATAAAAACAAGCGTAATTGACGCTGCATGTACACATAACCTCGACATATTTTTGACAGGGCTTCTTAGGGAGATTTATATTGAATATATCAAATATACCTATGAAAATAATAAAGAATGTATCTATTACGGTAGCGATATGCCGAAATACTCATATGATACGTTAAGAAATTTTCTTGCTGCATGGGAAATTTTAAGTGGGTTAGGTGTTGGTAATAATGATGAGGTATCCTGATACGGTTACGATGTAAGAAACAGGTGATCTAGATCAGCCTGTTGATTTGTGCATGCCTGATAAGCCACTGGATATAGTCTAGTTGCACATCTTCGTGGCGAGTCGCCAAATACATGGTTTTAGTTAGCGGCAGGTTTTTAAACCTTAAGCTAACCACATCTGGATTTTTGGCTTTGTCGGCCAGCAACCATTCCGGCAGCAGACAAACGCCGCGCCCACTCGCGGCTAACAGCAGCATGATGTCGGTTTCTTCCACGGCGACATGGGCTAGCGGTTCAATCCCGGCGGGTTGCAGGATTTTCCTGAACATGTCCAGGCGCTCCCGTTCGACCGGGTAAGTCAAGATCGTTTCCTGTTGTAGGTCAGCGGGTTCAATCACTTGTAGTCCGGCGAGCCGGTGTTCCTTGGCGACGATCAACACCAACTCAAAGTCGAACAGCGGCTGGTAATGCAGCACGCCATTAAAAATGGGGTCGGAAGTCAACACCGCGTCCAGCTTGTATTGTTGGATCGCCTCAAACGAATTGAAGCGGTAGCGGGATGTCACTTCGATTGCCAACTCTGGCCAGGCTTGCAAGTAAGGCTGGAGTATCGTGCGGAACCATTCATAGCAGGCATGGCAATCAATGCCGATGGTCAGTTTGCCGGTCTTGCCCGCCGCCAGTAAGTTCAAGTGCTGCTCGGCGGAATCGACGGTGGCAATGACCGATTCGGCAACTTCAGACAAATAGTGACCCGCCTGGGTCAACACTAAAGTACGGCCTTGTTTACGCCAAAGCACTATCCCTAAGCGTTGTTCCAGGTTTTTCATCTGGTGCGATAACGCCGATTGCGTTAAATGCAGCGTCTCTGAAGCGGCATTCAAGGTGCCGTATTGTTTAAGCGCCAACAGGATACGAAAGTGGATGAGTTCCATATTGATGAAGTTTCCTCATGAAAGCGTGAGAAAGTATCAATATTCTTCACAAATAACAAGCCCTACAATGCTGTTTTTTGTATTTAAGGAAACGCTGAATAAGTTGATTCCATTCATGGTTCGACGAGCGCAGTCGAAGGGCTCACCACGAACGGAATTAACACCTTGCCGTTCGTCCTGAGCTTGTCGAAGGACTTATTCAGAACTTCCTTAACCTATCTGGAGCAGTAGAAATGATAAAAATTCACAACCTTGGTTTTCCCCGTATCGGCGCACACCGCGAACTAAAATTTGCCTTGGAGCGCTATTGGCGTAACGAAATAGAGCAGGACGAATTACAGAGGATCGCCGCCGAACTTCGCCAACGTCATTGGCAACTGCAAGCCGGTAGTGGCCTGGATTTTATTCCGGTTGGTGATTTTTCCTATTACGATCAGGTACTGGATACCAACGTCATGCTCGGCGTTATTCCCGAACGCTTTGGATCATCAACGGGTCTTGATACTTATTTCAGGATGGCTCGTGGCCAGAGCTGTGACGGCCAGCCTTATCGTGCCTGTGAAATGACCAAATGGTTTGACACCAATTACCATTATCTGGTGCCGGAAGTAACAAAGGATCAGCAATTTGCGCTATCCAGCACAAAACTGTTCGATGAAACCCGCGAACTGCAAGCCTTGGGCTATCAGCCGAAACCGGTTTTGCTAGGGCCTTTGACTTGGTTGTGGTTGGCGAAGACGACAACCGACTTCAACAAACTCGATTTAGTAGAATCGTTTATTGCCAGTTTATGGCGAAATCCTGCACCGCTTGGCAGACCAAGGCGTGGAATGGGTACAAATCGATGAACCAATATTGGTGCTGGATTTGCCTACGGCCTGGAAAAATGCATTTGAAGCCGTTTATAACCGCTTGCAAAGTTCTCCGGTTAAGATTCTGCTTGCTACTTATTTTGGTGGCTTAGGCGAACATGCCTCATTCGCTTGCAGGCTGCCAGTCGCAGGGCTTCATATTGATCTGGTTCGGGCGCCGGAACAATTGACGGCAGTTTTGGATAACTTCGCCAACCATAAAGTGTTGTCACTAGGGCTGATCGACGGACGCAATATTTGGCGCACCGATTTAAACGCAGCACTCAGCACTATCTCAGCTGCTCGGGAACGGTTTAAAGGCGAGCTTTGGCTCGCGCCTTCCTGCTCATTGTTGCATGTACCCATCGACCTGGAACACGAAACCGCTTTAGACCCAACTATCAAATCCTGGCTGGCGTTTGCAAGGCAAAAACTGACCGAATTGGAAGTCTTACGGTTAGCGCTTGAAGAACCGGCGGCGGCCGAGCCGGATTTAATCGTATCAGCAAACGCCGTCCGTTCCCGCCGGGAATCCACATTGATCCATAATCCAGCCGTGCAAGCTGAACTCGCAAAAATCGACAGCTCGTTGACCCAACGCCAGAATCTTTTTCCGGTGCGGCGTGAACAACAACGCGCTAAGCTGAACTTGCCCAGCTATCCGACCACGACCATCGGCTCGTTCCCGCAAACACCTGAAATCCGCAAAGCGCGAGCTGACTTTAAACGCGGCTTAATCAGCGAGGCCGACTATATCAAACACATGGAACACACCATTGAATTCTGCGTCAGGGAACAGGAAAGTCTGGGACTGGATGTGTTGGTGCATGGCGAAGCGGAACGCAACGATATGGTGGAATATTTCGGCGAGCAATTGGACGGATTTCTATTCACCGCCAACGGCTGGGTGCAGTCTTACGGTTCCCGCTGTGTCAAACCGCCGATCATCTACGGTGACGTAAGCCGACCCAAGCCGATGACGGTGCGCTGGAGCCAATATGCCCAATCGCTGACCGATAAACCCATGAAAGGCATGTTGACTGGTCCGGTCACTATTTTAAATTGGTCGTTTGTACGTGATGACCAACCAAGGTCAACCACCGCCTATCAATTGGCCTTGGCGATACGCGAAGAAGTCAACGATTTGGAACGTGCTGGCATACCGATTATTCAAATCGACGAGGCCGCGTTCAGGGAAGGTTTGCCGCCACGCCAATCGCGCTGGCAGGGTTATCTGGACTGGGCGGTACGCGCTTTCCGGATTTGTTCCAGCGGCGTAAAAGACAGCACTCAGATTCACACCCACATGTGCTATTCGGAGTTTAATGACATTATTAAATCTATCGCCGATATGGATGCCGATGTCATTACCATCGAAACCTCACGCTCCAACATGGAATTGTTGGAGGCCTTCATCGACTTTAATTACCCGAACGAAATCGGCCCCGGTGTCTACGACATCCACAGCCCCAATGTGCCGACCACTGACGACATGGTCGCATTGCTGAAAAAAGCGGGGGAACGTATTGCACCTGACCAATTGTGGGTCAATCCTGATTGCGGACTAAAAACGCGGCAGTGGCAGGATGTTAGAATCTCATTGGCCAATATGATCGAAGCCGCTAAGGCTTTGAGATCAGTAGCAGTGTAACTTCAAATTTTATATAAGCATAGAGGGTAGGCTTGGAAACTCCCATTATTTCGCGCAGCGTATTAATAGGAAATTTTTTATTCATAAAGCTGAATCAGCAAAATATACTGGTGAAATATAAATGAGTTAAGTAAAGTTATTAACCATTTTCTTCTTTTTCTCATTACGATACCAATCGTCGAGCCAGAGACAGAATGTTTACTGTTACGCCAGTGGAAAATTCCCGACGGGGAACCTTTTGCCGCCCTTAACACAGACCCGTGCGTCATGGCTTATTTCCTGCCCCTCTCACATGTGTGAAGAAAGTTGGAGATTCAATGGGTGAAAGTCAAACGGCCAAAGTCCTGGCCCTGTAAGCTTAACGATGATGCCAATTTGCACGCTATCGTCTCGGATAAACTAGCCGGCAAGTGGTCGCGGAACAAGTGGCGGGTTGGCTGAAACAAACTTATCCTGATTCAACCACTATGCATATTTCGCATGAAACCCTCTATATAATACCCAAGGGCACAAGTAAACCGCTGTTTATTCAATCACGTGGTGCGTTGAAAAAAGAGCTGCTCCGGCAGTTACGGACGCAACGGGTGATGCGTCAATCCAAGCACTTCAATACCAAAGGGTAGCATTATTGATGAGGTATCCATCCATGATCAGCCGGAAGAGGTGAACGACCGAATCATCCCGGGACACTGGGAAGGCGATTTAATCTGCGGCACTCAAAAGTCGTACATCGCTACATTAGTCGAGCGAACTTCCCGGTATACGTTACCGGTTAAATTGACTGGAAACGATACCCAGTCGGCGGTTGGTGCGATTGCCCGGAAAATCATTGGCCTGGGATCGAGGGATGGAATTAGCCCAACACAGACTGTTCACCGTCGACACCGACATCAAAGTCTATTTCTGTGACCCAAAGTCACCTTAGCAAAAAGGAACCAATGAAAATACCAATAAGCTACTCCGTCAATACATGCCTAAAAAGGCCGGCCTATCAGTTTATTCACAGGAGCAACGCGATAGGATGGCAGACGATCTAAATGATCGGCCAAGAAAAACGTTGAAATTTTTATCGCCTTCGCAGAAAATTTCAGCAGTGTTGCAATGACGGGTTGAATCTCCAGCGGCGTACTTCGCGAAACTACCCAAGTAAGGTAGGCCATGATAATCGACAATGAAAATCATTTTTCAACCAGCATGATGTGCCGCTTGCTTTTGGTTCACGGAGCGGTTATTCCGTCTGGAAACGCAGGTCTCCTTCAGTTAGGGAACAATCGAACCGGTTGCTGAAAATTGAAATCAAGCGGGTGTTTGACGATATCCAAAGGGCATTTATGACATTTAGGTTACAAGTGAAAAAGGATGCCCTGACGGGCGAAGGCGGCCCGGAAATATCTCGATGCCCTTTAATGACCACCAACAGCAAGCATTCGTTGTTGATATTGCGATAGCCCCTAGTTGTTCAGTCATGAAAAGCATTGGCGATCTCGGCGTATCCAGTAATAGTAATGATATCAATAAGGTCGGCAATATCGTAGGCCACTATCTAAAGCCAGACAGGGTTTCGCCGAATCGGGTTAATAATAGTCGATTGCTCACCAAAGAGGAAGGAACAAACAATTATGGCTATTCGGGATAGTGCGGATAAATTAATTGGCTAAATCTGTCCTGACGGGTTGATGCCTTTCATATTGTTCCGAAATGCCATGCAAGGTGCAAATCAATAAAACGCCCGCCGCAATCAGGGCGATTTGTTGCAATGAGGTTTTCATGTCGGTTTTTTTGTGCAGCGATGGTATTAAATCAGCGACGGCGATATAAATAAAACTGGATGCCGCTAGCGCCAGAAAATAAGGCAAACTGGCGTGAAGATCATCTAGACTGAAATAGGCAAGAATTCCGCCGATTACTGTGCTCAGGCTTGCCAACACATTGTAAAACAGGGCTTTCCCCTTGGAATAACCGCTGTGCAGCAAAATGGCAAAGTCGCCGACTTCCTGAGGAATTTCGTGGGCGGCGACGGCCAGGCTGGTGACGATGCCAAGCTGGACATCGGTCAAAAATGCCGCCGCAATCAGCACGCCGTCCACGAAATTGTGGATGCCATCGCCCACAATAATTAACATCCCGGCCGATTTGTGGTGGCTATACTCGTGTACCGAATGATGGTTGCCTTCGTGTTTGTGTTTGTGGTTGTGTCCGTGTTCGGTTTCCTGCGTTTCATCACCGTGGGCTTCGCAAGTTTCCACATGGCAATGCCGCCAGATCAGCAATTTTTCCAGCACGAAAAAACCCAATATCCCGGCAAGGATAGTTCCCGACAGGTTTTGAAATTGCTCCGGTTTAATGTTGGCAAAGGCTTCTGGAATCAACCCCCAAAATGCCACGGACAATAAAGCGCCGATAGCAAAGCTAATGCCGTGGGGAACTACTTTGTTGCGCTGTTCGTCCGGCAAGAGCAGGAATATAGCGGCTGCAAATACGCTCAGCACCCCGCCAAGCGCGGTAAAAATAATGATTAAAAGCAATAGACTCAAGTCAATCTCTCCAGATTAATGTCGCCATGCGCCCTGTTTGTTTATCCCGGCGGTAAGAATAAAACCGTTCGTGTTCGGTCATCGTGCAAAAACCGCCACCGTAAATTTTGTTGATGCCCAATTTAGCTAGGTTTATGCGCGCCAGTTGGTATATATCCGCCAAATATTTGTTATTTTTGGCGATTTTAAAAGCACTTGAATAATTTACCGACTGTGCCAGAAAAGCATCCCTAACTTCAGCGCCCACTTCAAAGCATTCAAGGCCAATGGCAGGGCCTAGCCAAACTAGCAGATCGTTATGATGCAAAGCCTTGATCGTATTGTCGATAATACCATCCAGCAAACCACGCCAACCGGCATGGATGGCGGCAATTTCAGTGCCGTCGGTCGAACAGGCCAATAGGGGCAAACAATCCGCAGTCATTACTGCACAAACAACGCCCGGTTTTCCGGTATAACTGGCATCGGCTTGGGGAGGCATAGTTACCTGATGCGCTTCAACAGCAATGTTACTGTGCGTTTGGTTTAACCAGACGGGTTCAGAAGGCAAACTCAACAGATTGGTTATTATTTGCCGGTTTTGCTTAACCAAATCCGGATTATCGCCAACATGGGTCGCCAGATTTAAACTCGCGTAGCAATCTTGACTAACTCCTCCGGTTCGCAGCGTTGTTGCTGCATGGATGTTTGCTGGTACCGGCCAGTCAGGTTGCAACCAGTGCTTATTCGTGTTCATTTTCGGTTAACGCACTGATCAAACAGGTCATATCGTCGGGTAAAGGTTGCTCCCATTCGTGATATTCATCGGTCACCGGATGTTGCAAACCCAGTTTTGCCGCGTGTAACGCTTGTCGCTTGAAACCACGCAGAACCTGCTCCAATTCGGCACTGCAATTGGGTATCATCTGGAAGCGACCACCGTACACGGGATCGCCGAAAAGAGGATAGCGGATATGCGCCATGTGCACCCGTATTTGATGCGTACGGCCAGTCTCCAGCTTCAATCGCACCAAGGTGTGATAGTTAAAGCGTTTGACGACACGGTAATGAGTGACGGCTTCCTTACCTGACTCCCTCACCGTGTAGCGTTTCCGGTCAGTTGGATGCCTGCCAATTGGCTCATCGACGGTACCGCCAGCGGTCATGCGTCCACGGGTAACAGCTAGATATTCCCGGGTAATGTCCCGTTCTTGCAGTTGTTGCGTCAAGCTGTTATGGGCTTGCAAAGTTTTTGCAACCATTAGTAAGCCGCTGGTTTCCTTGTCAATTCTGTGGACAATGCCCGCCCTAGGCAGGGTTTCCAAACTGGCATCATGATTGAGCAAGGCATTCAATAAAGTACCTTGCCAATTGCCGACGGCGGGATGGACGACCATTCCGGCAGGTTTGTTGACGATCAACAGGCTGTCATCTTCAAACACAATATCCATGAGGATGGGCTCAGGATTAAACTCAACAACAGTTTCAGCCTCAGCATCCAGGGTTATTTCTTCGCCACCTTCCAGCTTGGATTTCGGACTAAGATTAACCACTTCATTAACTTCAACGCGTCCCGATTTTATCCAGGTTTGTAACTTGCTGCGGGAGTAATCCGAGAAAAGTTCCGCCAATACTTGATCAAGGCGCATGCCTGCCAGTTCAAAGGGGACTGTTTCGGTGAATTTTGACATACACTGCTTCTGCTTAGATTGACGATACGTTATACTCGCGCTTTCATATCGGTAGTTATGTCCTCAATGAGGCTCTGCGAGAAAACCCCACATCATACAACGTGTTGTTAGTCCTATGCGATTATTTTTGTTTAAACTATTAGTTATTTTATATTTGGGTATTTTGTTGACCGGTTGCGAGGCTTATCGCCACCTGACAGCAGGTGACGATACCGGCACTAATGAATGTGCCGACTGGAAGGATTATGAATCATCCGAGTCAAAGGAGGATGATTGCGTCGATTGGGATGCCGCCAAGTTCCGCAGCCAGGCAAAAAAATCTATTGATTCAGGCAATTATGAAAAAGCCATCAAGATATACGAGGCTTTGGAAGCACGTTACCCTTTTGGACCGGACTCCGCGCAAACTCAACTGGATATTGCGTACGCCTACTATAAAAACTCTGATCCAGAGTCCGCTATCGCCGCTGCTGACCGCTTCATCAAAATGAACCCCCGCAATCAAAATGTGGATTACGCCTATTACCTGAAAGGTTTGGTCAACTACAACCGTGACATTGGTTTTGTGCAGCGTTTCCTGCCTTCCGATGCGTCACAACGCGACCCCGGCAATGCCCGTAACGCCTACGATATTTTTTCTGAGTTAGTCCGTAAGTATCCGCAAAGCAAATATGCCGATGATGCGCTTAAGCGCATGATCTCACTGAAAAACAACCTTGCCATGCACGAGGTGCATATCGCCAGGTATTACATGAAGCGCAAGGCTTATGTAGCCGCCGCTAACCGGGCGGCTTATGTGGTTGAAAAATACCAACGCACCCCCGCCGTACCTTATGCATTGCAGATTATGCAAGAAGCCTACACCAAACTGGACATGCCGGAATTGGCAAACAATGCCGCCAGCCTGTACCAGCTAAACTTCCCCAATGGCCCACCTGTTGCAGAGTACGAAAACTCAACCTTGTCGCATAAGGCTTGGGACTTTATTGGCCTGGAAAAATAGAGTCTATATCAACCGATGCAGTAATGACTACCAATTGCAGCCGTTCGTTTAATCCAAGCTCCCGCCGCGCACCGTATTCAATCAGTTTGGGGTAGTGGGTTTAAACCTATAACTTCATATAGGGCGGAGTGATAAACCGAGGTTTTTCACTCCGCAACACACGCGACTCACAGGCAGTCGTACCCTAAAGGCATAAATAACCCTTAGGCTATGAAGCCGACAAGTTCATAAAAAAACACAGGTTCAACCCACTGCCCAATTTGGCATAAAATGCTTGTAGTCTGTCATTGCGTAAATGTAAGCGATACGCGTATATTGTAATCGTGCCCGGAAACTTCGAAACCAATTTGAAGGTTTCTTCTGCAAAGGGATTCGTAGTATTGACCCTGTTTAATTTGTAAACAGTTTAGCCAAAAAATCGCGGAGGAATAAGTCATGAAAACAACAGACGAAGAAATCCAAACACTGAACAATCAATTGAAAGAATGGAATGTCCAGATTGCTGTGCTTGCTTTAAAACAGCAGACAGCGACAGAAACCGCGAAAATGTTCACTAAAGAACTCGACGAACTTCGTTTCAAGCACCTGACAGTGACGCAACAATTACGGGAACTGGAATTGCATGAGAGCGGTATGTATATGTGGGAGAATATTGGGGACGGCGGTTAATCGCTTTAAAATCCCTTAAAACCTGTTCAAGTTCTGCTGCGCCGCCCCCTTTAAGGTTGGGCGGCGCTCACTCCCTCATTTGATTGTGTAAAATTCGGCTTTTACGCATTAATTGACCACAACTAACGGCGGTTCGTAACGAACTTGAACAAGTTCTTACTGACTAAGCGCAGCCTTTTATTAATGAATCGTACCAGAAACTCTAATTAAGTCCTTCGACAAGCTCTCGGCAACTGCCCCTACGTAGCTCTACCTCCTCATCCCAGTAGTCGAGAACGAACGGAATCAACTTGCTCGGCAATTCCTTAAACTATCAATCAAGGTTAAGTGTCATTGTAAGTGACAACCTATAATCCCCAGGTTCTTTCAGTTAACTTAAATTTTGTCCGAAAAAGTGGGGTTATTGTCATTGTTTCTGCAATAAAAAAGCGCAGAATAACTACCAAGATTACCCATTGGAGCTTGTTATGAATCATGTCAAGCCTACAGCACACATTCAGCAACATCGGCATATTGCGATGTTAGCGTATCCAGACTGCATGTTGATAGATGTCTGCGGCCCGATGGATGTGTTTAATTTTGCCAATCACGCATTGCGAATTCTGGGTCGGATTTCACAGTCCGAAATTGCTTATACATTGACTGTTGTTGCTGAAAATAGCGGGCCAGTTAAAACATCGTCAGGAATTTGTATTGTTGCCGATAAAGGCTACGAAGATTTGGATGAGGCCATTGATACCTTATTGGTAACTGGGTCGGCATCTGTCGAGTCAGCGGTGCAAGATACCAAAATGCGAGCGTGGTTAATGCACATGATGCCTAAAGTAAGAAGGATGGGTTCTATTTGTTCAGGTGCTTTGGTACTTGCGGAAAGCGGTCTGCTGAATGGCCGCAAAGCCACTACCCATTGGTTGTATTGTGAAGAAATGGCGAAGAAGTATCAAAACATCCGGGTTGAACCCGATAAGATATTTGTCCGTGATGGCAATATGTACACATCCGGCGGCGTTACCGCTGGCATTGATTTAGTCTTGAGTTTGGTCGAAGAAGATTGGGGTTGGGAAATTGCTGCTGGCGTGGCTCGTGCGATGTTAATTTTTATGCGTCGCCCTGGTGGGCAATCGCAGTTTAGCAGCTACGTATTCAATGAAGCAAAAACTCGCAAAGATTTTCGTGATCTACAGGCATGGATAGTCAGTAATCCACATGCCGACTTAGGTGTTGAACAATTGGCTGAACGGATGGCGATGAGCCCACGTAATTTTTCCAGGTTATTTTGCCAAGAAATTGGGGTGACACCGGCTAAATTTGTCGAAGGTATTCGCCTAGAGGCTGCCAGAAATATGATGCTACAAACCGATTTGCCCATGGAAAGTGTTGCAGCCAATTGTGGCTTCAGCAATGCCGAACAAATGCGAAGGACATTTCAACGACTGTTAAAAACGACACCGCAGGAACATCGATCCTATTTCAAGATAGCTGGATGAACTGATTGGTTTAGAGGTAGCGTAGCCAGCCGAACGAAACCTTCAGCTTTGCCGCTTATTGCAACTGTAAGATCATGTAGTGAAAAAGTTCGCACTTCGGGTGTGAACAAATTCATAGATGCGGTAATTAAATACCCTTAAGTTTTAACTGCCTATAAAGAAACCTTTAAAAATATCAATAATAACGAGAAGGATAACTGCCATGAAAATTTTACTACTGTCATCAGCGTATAATGGCTTAACACAACGGGTTCATGTTGAACTGTTGCAACTGGGACATACAGTATCTATTGAAGTTGCCATTAATGAGCAAACCATGCTGGAAGGTGTACGGTTGTTTAAGCCCGACATTATTTTTTGCCCATTCCTGCGCCATCGTATCCCTGAAAGCATTTGGCGGCACACCGTGTGTATTGTTGTACATCCAGGCATTAAGGGTGATCGTGGTCCTTCTTCTCTTGATTGGGCGATACAAAATAATGAACTGGAATGGGGCGTTACCGCACTACAAGCCGTAGAAGAAATGGATGCTGGCGATATTTGGGCAACTTCAACCTTTAAAATGCGGCCTGGAAACAAGAGCAGTATCTACACAATAGAAGTCACGGAAGCAGCGGTCAAGGTGGTTTTACAAACGCTTGCACGCTTCCAGGATGCCAGTTTTAAACCGGAGCCTTTGGATTACAGCAAACCGGATGTCCGAGGAGAGCTAAGGCTTTCCATGAAGCAAGAAGATCGCCGCATTGATTGGCATGTCGATTCCACCGCAACCATCCTGGATAAAATAGCTGCTGCCGACGGCAGTCCGGGAGTTGCCGATACCATTCTTGGCAATGAATATTATCTTTATGGTGCTACTCAAGAGGATAATCTTGTCGGTGTACCAGAAACCTTTATAGCCACTCGCTTAGGTGCCGTCTGCCGGGCTACGGTTGATGGTGCTATCTGGCTATCGCATCTCAAGCGCAAGGCCAATAATGGCGATAAACCTTTCTTTAAATTACCGGCCACAATGGTATTAGGGGAACGGATAAAAGATTTACCGGAACTCCCGGTAAGCATTTATCACAGTACAGCCAATACGTTCAGGGAGATTTGGTATGAAGAAAAGAATGCAGTCGGCTATTTGCATTTTGATTTCCACAATGGCGCGATGAGTACCGATCAATGTTTACGCCTGCGTGATGCCGTTATGGAAGTACGTAACCGTCCCACGCGAATTTTGGTGTTAATGGGCGGACAGTCTAACTGGTCAAACGGCGTTCATTTAAACATTATCGAAGCAGCAGCGAATCCCGCCGATGAATCCTGGCATAACATCAATGCTATTGATGATCTTATTCACTCGATTCTTACGGCCACCAACAAAATAACGGTTGCTGCGGTGCATGGCAATGCTGGAGCGGGCGGCGTACCGTTTGCCCTGGCGTGCGACAAAGTTTGTGTGCGATCTGGCGTAGTGTTCAATCCGCATTACAAAAGTATGGGCTTGTATGGCTCCGAATACTGGACTTATTTATTACCCAAACGAGTCGGCTATGAGAAAGCTGTCGAAATAACTGAGTCTTGCCTGCCCATAGGTATGCAAGAAGCCAAGCAAATTGGCCTGATTGATTTCATTATTCCTGACATGTTTGATGCTTTTGATAACAGGATAGAAATAATGGCCGAAACTTTTGCCCAGAGTAAAGATTATGAAAAACTACTGGGAAGCAAGGTGTTACGTCGTAACCATGACGAATTTGTGAAGCCGCTGAAGGTTTATCGCCAAGAAGAATTAAAGCACATGAGGGAAGATTTCTATAAGCAAAATACGCCGTACAATCCCGCCCGTAAACAATTCGTTTACAAACCCCCTGCGACGGGGACTCCGGAGCGACTGGCGCAGCATCGACATCCCGAATTTAGCGATGATAGCGTTGTGCCGCTCAGGGAAAGGAATAGCAATCATGCCGCGCATTGACAGTAATTATCGTGCAGTAACCCATGGTGGATTTAGGAAATAACAACTTTCAACCCATTCAAAGCGCAGAATCCGACCTGAGTTTATAGGCAACTAAGCACTGCCCGAACGCAAATGACGGCAGCATGGTGGTGACACAGTAATTATCTAAGGAGAGTACCTCAGCGTTTCCCGGCGGGCTTCGCCCTGCTCTCCACAGGACGGCTATACATCTTCAACCGATCCGAAAACTGGTGCATCATCAAGCTATTCAGCCTTAAATTATCTTCGGCCCGTTGATCCTCAAGCCGATCCATTCGCCACTGCTGATCTTCCATAAGCAGTTGCCGCCGGTATAAATCCTGGGTTTGTAATTGTTGTTGGGTCTGTAAGTGCATAATCTGGGCTTGTTGCCAAGTATTGCTGTAAAAACCACCCGGCGCGACGATAACTGTGCGTGAATAAGCAGGCCAGCTGATTAAAAGCAGTAATATTAACCTTAACATTGTCGCCCCTGATTTTAGATTACAAAACAAATTAGCCTTTTTATCAGAAAATTTCAATTTTAAGCTTTAAGTTTTGTGTTGAGTGGCGCAGTGTTTAGGCTTAATGAATTTATCATCCTATTTAAACAACATTTTAGTCACACATATCGGAGATTACGCTACATCCCTGATTTTTTGATGAGCTTGTCGACTTCATACCTGTGAGTCGAGTATATTTTGGAGTGCAAGCCCTCATAACGGCATCTTCGGATGCCGTTATGGTCATCCGTTGCCAATATTTTCGAATAAATTGCCTTGTTCAGCATGGGATAGTGCAGAAATGAATCCGATCGACTTATCATTTTATAGTACGTTTTCCCCACCAAAGCCATTTGATGCCAAAACCGAACGCCAGTTTTTGCATGATTACAGCGCAAGACATGCAACCCGTCAGCAAGTGGCCGCCATAGTGGGGCTGGGTATTTGCTTGGCATATTTTGGTGTCGATCTGCTTGATGCCATCAACGACAAGCAATTCTGGCCAATTTTTACTGGCATTTTGCGTTGATGGTAATAGAAACACTGGAAATACTTTTTCTCCGAGCCAATGCGGTTGTTCGGTAAGAACTATTAGCAAGGTGCAAGGCCCTTGTACCATAACCTCAGATACGGGATCTTGTACCTTGCATTCTATTAGTGGTGACATCTCTTTTTCTTGGATTAATGGGACATGTTGCGTCTGTTCACCTTAAACACTTTAAGTGTTGATTTTTTTAGGATTTTGGGCAGAAACTTTAAGCTCAAGTTGTGGGTGTAGTGTATGGTTATTTTATAATTTAGATAACTTTCCGAACGCGTGGCGTGGTATGTTACCCCGCCACTCACGTTTGGCTGATGGTGACGTTTTTGAACCATGCTAAACCTTACGGACGGGGCAACATGCCCCGTCCGGCTGGGAGTCAGGTATAAAACAAGACATTTGTGGGGGTGTTATTTGTTGAAACACACTATAAAATCCCGGTACAATCAGTAAGGTTAGGTTTAATAGGTTTTCAAGTGACAACTTCTTTTTCGCTGCCATAAGATTGCACAACTCACTATAGGGTTATTTTTAGTATTCGCTGATTTCATCAATAATAACTACTAACTTAATAGGATCAATCAAATGCAACATAAATACAGGATATTTTTTGCAATTATTCTTGCCAGCATGCTTATGTTTGCGAGAGTTTCACCAACTTTGGCTGCACCACCACCCAACCCTATCGGTGTATGGGATCTTTCAGGTTACGACCAAGCAAATAATTTATGGGTTGCATCTCTTGTGCTGATACATGGAAAAAACAACGCAATCATTGGATTTGCTGATTGGGCAGCAAATACCGGTTTGGGCGGCAGGGAATATGTTGCAGGCACATACGACGCAACGACACGGACATTAAAGTTTCATGGCACTAAAACATTATACCCCCGAGGTATCGTTCGAGGCTCCTATATGGCGGTATTTTCAGCGGACGGTAACAATCTCATCAATGGAAAATGGTCAGCCTCCAATGCCGCAATACCAGGAAAGTGGATTGCTAAACGTATAGTATTGAAATGACCTGAACTTATTTGGCGTGGCGGGGTATGTTACCCCGCCACTTACGTTTTGCCGATGGTGACGTTATTGAACCATGCTCTAAACCTTACGGACGGGGCAACATGCCCAGTGAGGCTGAGTACGTAGGATGCGGTAACACAGTGAACCGCATCAATCGCGTAACAACACGAACGATGCGGTTCGTACCTCACCACATCCTACGGATTTTACGGGTTGTCCCCGCCACTCACGTTTTCCGATGGTGATGTTTCACATGATTCCCACGCTCCAGCGTGGGAATGGCTTTCATACCGCTCCAGGGGTACGGGACGCAGAGCGTCCCTTACGGCATTCCCACGTAGAACGTGGGAACGATAAAAAAAACCGAACGCGTGGCGGGGTATGTTACCCCGCTACTCACGTTTTGCCGATGGTGACGTTTTTAAACTATGCCCTAAACCTTACGGATGGGGCAACATGCCCCGTCCGGCTGAGATTCGCTTCGACTTCGCCCAGCCAACGGATTAACTTAACGTCATAGGTAACATGCCCCATCACTCACATTTTGCGGATAAATGGATTTTAATCCTTACCATAAATACGTAAAACTATCAGGTAAAACCATAACGGCCTGCCCAGAATAATGCCAAAAGCGATGACTGGGGTAACAGGTACCGGGGCAATATCCACAATGAACAAGACCAATAGGCTCATAAAACACTTAACTCTAGCCTGTTTACTTTGCTTGACTGAATCGGCTGTGAATGCTGGTTCAGGCAAGATTGTATTGCCGTACAAGTTATGCACCAGCGTCTTAAACCACAGCGGTCTCGCCAGCACCACATACATACCGATCAAACAGCCCGGCGATACCGGCCCGAAGCCGATAATGGCAAACAGGGCAAATACCGCAAGGCATTTAATTTGCGTCAAATTCATACCGTAGTTATCGGGTTAATAGGTTGAAGATAATTAAGTGTCACATAGCCATTGCTGGCGATAGCCTTGATAATCGTAATGTTTTATCTGATTTATTTGCTTGCCGTTTATTCGGTAAACATCAGGCAGATTATAACCATTAAAACGGTTAGCCTTAACTAAGCTATACGCACCAATGTGTTTAAAAACTAGCCTGTCACCCATTTGTAATGGGCGGTTTAATAGGTATTCACCAAACACATCACCTGCCAGACAAGTGCTGCCTGCCAGTATGACGGGATATGCACCCTCCGGGTCATGCCCGTATAATTCCGGTTGGCACTGGTATTCAAACACTTGTGGATGATGGTTGACCGAGGTATCCAATATGGCGATGTTTTTGCCATCACTTTTAAAACAATCAATCACCGTCGCCAGCAGATAACCGGCCTTGCCTACGATTGCGTTACCCGGTTCAATATAGATGTCGAACTTAAAATCATCCTTTAACTGCCTGACTAGCTCGATAAACGGACGATTATCTTGGATATCTGCAAACAAATAGCCACCACCCAAATTAAGCCAATCCAATGCAGCTAATTTATCACCCAAGCAATGGCGTAATTTTTCTACTGTTTTCAGCAGCGGTGCATAATCGGTTGCGGCATAAACAGTATGAAAATGCAGGCCGCTAATATGCGAAAATAAATTTGAATGTGACAACTCATTAATATCGACACCTAGTTTTGAATAGCCGCGACAAGGATCATGCCGCTCATCATCGGTAAAAGACAGTTTCGGGTTTACGCGGATACCGCAAGATGTGTTGTTAAGATTAGCGTTAACAAGCCGCTGGTATTGATTGATGGAATTTCCGCTGATATGGGTGCAAAGTGCCGTCAACTCAGGCATTTCTTCAGTGATGATTCCGGGCGTGGTCAAATGAATACTGCCCTGCCCTGCTTGAATTTCCGCAGCCAGTCTGGCTTCAAATAAGGAACTCACTGAAAAACCATCGACATGTGGCTTGATAGCTTCCAGAACTGCGATTAAAGGCAAAGATTTGATGGAATACAGAATGTTACAGCCGCTGTGTTCACGCAGGTTAGCCAACGAAGCTAGCGCCGTTGTCATGACCTCCTCATCCAGTATGAATGCGGGTGAAGTTGGGGTGTTCTCTATAATTGACTTAATGTCGGTCATGCTAAAATGTATGGCTTTATAATCAAGAAAAGACTGCCGGGTTCTTTAGCCTAATTGCTGTTTTCGGGAGGCTGTTCAGCTTATGTTAATATTGTTTAGTTAAATTAACGACTAGAAACCCGGAATTAGTTAGACTTTTTAGCCTAAACTTGCCATTCATTTCGATGACTTAATCGGCAATATAGATTTGTAATAAACTGATTTGTTTATAATAAAATTTACCAACAACCTAGAGATCACCACATGATAAATAAAAAAATAATCGTACTCAGCATCAGTTCAGCGCTATTAAGCGCATGTGTCACCGACCCTTACACCGGACAAAGCTCGATCAACAATGCTGCCAAAGGTGGTGGAATTGGCGCTGTTTTGGGTGCCGCAACAGGTACTGCATTTGGCGGTAACGACCTTAAAAACGCAGGCTGGGGCGCATTGGCTGGTGGCGCAGTCGGCGCGGCAGTGGGTGCTTATATGGATCATCAACAACAAGCGATGCAGCAATCATTGCAAGGTACTGGCATTGAAGTGCAAAGAACCTCCGCAAATACTTTGAACCTGACCATGCCCAGCAGCATTACCTTCGGTTTTAACTCCGCCCAGATTACCCCTGATGCACAAAATGCCTTGAATTCAGTCGCGAATGTATTAAACCAATATCCTGATTCGACAGTCAACGTCACAGGACATACCGACGATACCGGCAGCGACACGTATAACCAGAAATTATCGGAACAACGCGCCGCCAGCGTTGCCGCTTATTTAGCCCAACATAATGTCAACTATGGTCGCCTGTCTCAACAAGGTATGGGCGAAAGGTCGCCTAAGGTACCCAATGTTGATGAAAACAACCGCGCCCAAAACCGCCGCGTAGAATTGGCGATTGTTGCCAATAAAAATGCCGGTGCCCAACAAGGTACGCCTCCACAGCAACAAGGCTATCCTCAGCAGCCACAACAACAGGGATATCCTCAACAACAGCAAGGCTATCCGCAACAGCAACAGGGCTACCCTCAACAACAAGGGTATCCTCAACAGCAGCAAGGTTACCCACAGCAACAAAGCTATCCGCAACAACAAGGCTACCCTCAGCAGAACTATCCACAGCAAGGATACCCACAACAGAATTACCCTACTTATCCACGATAATGATTTAGCGTTTATCATTTACTGCCGGGTGTGAACACAGTTGAGCATCCGGCAATTTTGATGCTCGTCTTGATTGCTTATATCTTACTTATCATACCAATAGTTATGCCCCCTTGAACCAAACTCTATTTAGTAAAAACAAGCGCCAAAAATAGTGCTTTACAGTCGACTTGCTAAAGGCTGACAATGTTTGTTTTTTAACTAAGTTTGACTATGGCTAACGAATCACAAGCCCTTCTCGACAATACTGCTCAAGCGCCTGAAAATCCAAAAAACAAGGATCATTTACCCGCTCTTGATATGGATGATTTCGATATAAATTCTAATGAAGATGAAGTGGCATTGCCCGCTGAAAACGAGCTGACCGCAAAGAAAATGGATGCCCGCCAAAAGATTGAAATGTACTGGGAGAAAAAGCGCTTGCAAGAACAGCTAGGCGAATTTTCCGAGATTGATTTTGATTTCTAATGACAACATATATCATCAAAAAGATGTTAGCTCGCAATCTTTCAGCTTCGTGGCAAGCCTTTAATCGACCGAAAACTGACTAATTTTTGCCTGTCTTCATCCCACAAATTCAACCACAGCGATTTAAAACTTCCTTTTAATGTCAATGGCGTAACCGCTTGTAAAACAGGGATTTCGTTGTGGCAGCGTTGCAGATTGTAATTGGGGATGTTAGCCCTGACATGATGGATATGGTGCATGCCAATATTGCCCCCTATCCATTGCAGCACAGCAGGCAACTTATAATACGAACTGCCTTCCAAACCTGATCGGGTCAGATCCCAGTTATCGCTACGTTGCCAATACACATCTTCATACTGGTGCTGTACATAAAACAGCCACATACCGGCACTGGCAGCAAAAAAGAGCACCGGGACTTGCATCAACAAATAATTTTGGAACCCTAATGTCACACTCATGATGAGGACGAGGGCGGCAATACCCATATTAGTGAAATGAATGCTTAATTTTTCACGCTTTTTGGCACCGACGCTAGGAAACCGATGGACAACCAAAAATAAAATCAAAGGGGTAATGCTGAACAAGATCAGAGGATTACGGAATATCCTATAAGCAAGGCGTTTTGACCACGGTGCTGCCAGGTACTCGGCAACCGTCAATGTCCACACATCGCCGACGCCGCGCTGATCCAAATCACCGGAATTGGCATGATGGGTAATGTGAGTTTTCTGCCAATCTTCAAAAGCCGTAAACGTCAAAACACCGGAAATATAACCAAACAAGCGATTGGCAAAACGCCACGGCAGAAATGCACCATGACAACAATCATGGAAGAGCACAAACAGGCGCACTAAAAACGCGGCGGCAACAATCGACAACAACAGAGTTACCCAAACCGCAAAGCCTTGCACGACGGTATAAATCATCAAAGCCCACACGCCTAGATAGGGTATGAAGGTATTGGCTATTTGATAGAGTGCTTTGCGATGGTCAGGTTCAGTATAAGCGGATAAGGCCTGAATCAGTTGCTTGCGATCAGGCTGTATTTTTTCAGCGTCTGCCGTTGAAGTTACTTGAGTGCTATTAAATTTCCGAGACATACGAAACCATATTTATTATAAGAATTATGGACATGGCCGTGCTGATCAGGATGCTGTGTCTGTCCGAATTGAAACTGTGTGAAAGCCACAGGCAGTGAGTAAAAAACTGAATACGTAACACACCCCACTGTTAAAAAATAATAAAACCAAAAATGGCTGTGGCCTTAAGCTGTAGGCTAGAAATAAGAGTAGATTATTTCGGGCGATACACTCAGCGCGCATTCTGAACTATTTAACTGAAATAAGGAATATGTAGGCTGTGATTTATTTAATTTTTTAAAGTTTAAGGCGTTGCGTTACACTGAAATTATGGTCACTAAACTCTGCCTAACCCTCATCGGCTCATTAGAAATGTTAATGACAGGCCGATTGAAGAAAAAAGTTTTTCAATGTTTCCCTGGTTCCAACTTAACTCCGCGCCGTTCATGCGTTACATAAGCCTGTAGCGCTATCATTTTCGGATCGTCGGCGGCAAGCGGCTGACCTTCCAGCGGGTTTTTCAAGCACCAGTTGATCATTTCCCAAAGTGGCGCAACCTTTCCCAGTTGCTTCTGGAATTTCGGGTAGGTTTCCGGATGGGTATTGGCGGCATTCGGGTGACATTGGGCACAAACCACGCCATTATTGCCCAATTTCGGACTTGTCCACAATTCCCGGCCTTGTTTAACGGTATCCATGAATTGCTGTTCCCAACGCTTGACATCGGCATCGGTAAATTCATCAGCTATCGAAGCATTGGCAAATACCAACAAACTTCCCAACAACGCCGTCTTCATCGTTATATTCGCTTTAAACATGAGTCTCTCCCATTTTATAATCATTAGTAGTGCGTTTGTGGCGCAGTGCGTTTCGCCTCACTGGGGTAAACAGTATCTTCCGGACGTTTTTTCGACTTGTTAAAACCCACCGTCCTGCTGTTATTACTGTCGAGGCTGAAATGCATGTCCACCCGACCATTCGCCATATTGATAAACTGCCAACCAGTGGCATCGCGCTCAAAGAAGGGATCAGCCCGGTTCATCGGTACAGTCAGTTTGGGCAAATATTGCTCGGCTTGCGCGTAGGCTTGCGGATAAGGCCACGGCCAAGCGGTCGCCATCACCGAATTGAAGCTGATATTGCCGATCTGGTTGTACTGGATTTGATGAACATGCCCATAAATCACCGATGCCTGTTTGAACGGTTTTAACATCGCCTGAATTTGTTCAGCATCTTCCGTCCAAAAATTCCAGCCTTTATAGATTTTTTGCAGCGGCGAATGCGAAAATACGACAACCGGGGTAGTCTTAGGTATTTTGGCTAAATCAGCTTTCAGCCACTTGCGTTGCTCGTCGCCCACCATAAATGGTGAGCCGTTAGGGTTGTCCAATCCCGCCATTTCCGCCATCCGTTGCACATTGGTCGGCCAGCGTTTGTAAGTCCATTCATCGTAGGTTCGGATGCTGTTTAGTACGACGAAATGTACACCTTTATGATCGAAACTGTAATATTGCGGACCGAACAGTTTTTCCCAGTATTCGCCCAAGTCCAGATAATAATCATGCTCACCCATGACATGATGCACTTTAGGGCTTAATGCCGACAGCATCTCCGCGCCGTGATCCAATTCTTCCTTGGTGCCAAGTTGCGCTAGATCACCGCCAAAAATGACGAAATCGGGCTTCGGGGTAAGCAAATTGGCTTCCGCCACCGCGCGTTTCAAGCCTTGATCCCAGTTCCTGACAAACTCAGCGCCTTTGATGTGCTGAATGTGGGAGTCGGAAATATAAGCAAAACTGAAGTTTTGCGTCGTTTCGGCAAATGCCAATTCCACCAAACTGATTGGCAAGCTCGAACCCAGCAATGCAATGCCAGAGTGTTTAATAAAGTTACGGCGACTGTTATTGATGGTGCTCATGCTCAATTCTCCTTGGCAGCCAAATTAGCGGCTTTTGATCCGGTCAACGCTTTTAAGAAAGCGACCAAATCGTCTATTTGATTATTGTCCAACTTCAACGGTCTAATGCCGCCACTCAAATACGGGTTAACCGGATCGCCTACTTTAGTCACGCCGCCGTTGTTGTAATGCTTGACAACATCGTTCAGGTTTTTTAAGCTGCCATCGTGCATGTAAGGCGCAGTCAGCTCAATGTCGCGTAAGGTTGGGGTTTTGAAAGCACCTACTTCGCTGAGCACATCGGTGACTGCAAACCGTCCTAATTCCGAACTTTTTTTATCGGACAACACGCTAATATCAACATTGGCGCCTTTATTTTTAGCCGCAAGAAATGCTTCCGCCAATTTGGGGACATCCTGTTGTATCTGGTTAATGCCAATGCCGATATTATGGAATTTGCTATCGGTAAATAAGGCTTGGTCATTTTCAATCACATGGCAAGACACGCATCGCCCCTGTCCCAGAAACACTTGCAAACCGCGCATCTGGGCTTCCGAAAGTGCCGTTTTGTCACCTTTGAAATAATACCGGTCAAAAGCCGAATTGCCGGATAACACGGTGCGTTCAAAACTGGCAATGGCTTTGGCAACATAATCCATGGTGATCGCTTTTTCATTGATGTTGAACACCGATTTGAAGGCAGTAACATACTCAGGATCGGTTTGGACAATAGTCAACAGTGGCTTGTAATCGCTCAAGCCATGTTCGACCGGATTAATCAGCGGTTGTTTTGACTGGCTTTCCAAATCGGGTTCGCGGCCATCCCAGAACTGCACTTTGTTGTAGGCGGCATTGATCACCGTCGGCGCGTTGCGGGTACCAAACTTGCCGTTATTGCCTAAGGATACCGGTAAATTATCGGTAAAGGCTTTGTTATCGTCATGGCAATTGGAACAACTGACGGTACCATCTATGGAAAAGCGTTTATCATGAAATAACTTGTTGCCTAATTCGATTTTGGCTTGGGTTTGCGGATTATCAACCGGAATTATTAGTGGCGGCAAACCGAGCATCGGCTTTGGATTGCTCTGCTGCTTGATGGTACCTGGCGATGGCTTGGTATCCGCATTGCCGGTTACAAACTGAGCATAGGCGAACAGCGACGTTATACTGAGCGTCAACACGATTATAAAGCGCATGTGAATCTCCTAATAAAGCAACAAGTTAATTTACTGCTGTGTAGTCAGATTATAATCCTAGTTATAGATTTGTAAAATTGATTGAATTAATCAATTCGATAAGATATTTTTATAGATAACCGTATGAATTAGACAACCCTTGCTTAAACACTTTGCCGCTTGCATTTAAATGATGAAATTACCGACTGTTAAACAATTACGTTATTTGGTTGCATTGGACGAACACTGTCATTTCGGTCAAGCCGCGCAAGCCTGTAATATCTCCCAATCCGGTTTCAGCATTGCCATTAAGGAGTTGGAAGAATTATTACAGATCCAACTTATCGACCGCACCAATAAGTCAGTGACCATTACCGCAATAGGCAAGCAAATTGTCGCCAAAGCTAGGGTATGCCTTAATGAGATTGAAGGTTTAGTTGACATTCCTATGGACCACCAAAAACCGTTGTCGGGCAAATTGACACTGGGAGTTATTCCCACCATCGCGCCATATTTGCTGCCGACCATGCTCAAACGAATCAATAGCGAATTTCCCGAACTAAAGCTGTATTTAAAAGAACAAATCACCTCACTTCTATACGATGAGTTAATCTCCGGCCATATCGATCTTATCCTAGTTGCCCTGCCCTATGAGTTTAAATATGTCGAAACCATGCCCCTATTTAAAGACCGTTTTTTACTGGCGCACCATAAGCAAAGTAAATGGGTAATTCAAGGCAAAGGACTGCTTAAACAGTTGAAAGAGGACAGTGTTTTATTGCTGGAAGATGGGCATTGTTTGCGTGATCACGCCTTGTCGGCCTGCAAGTTGTTGCATACCGACAAAATCAACCAGTTTTCCGGCACCAGCCTCCACACCTTATTGCATATGGTTAACAACGATTTAGGTGTGACTTTTATCCCGGAAATGGCTGAACAATCGGTTTTGTTATTGGGCTCGCAGATCGAACTTCAAGCCGTTAATGAAAGTAGTTATCGCGAAATAGGTCTAGTCTGGCGCAAAAACAGCAGCCATCATGGCGAATTCAGGATGCTTGGCGAATTTATCAAAAACTGCGCCGCTCTTGAACCTTGCTAAAATTTGCCAAGGTTATCGCGAGGTCATTTTGTTCTGGTTCGCTATTGCTGCTCGGCGTTTTTTCACCCAGATATAAGCGCCGGTTATTGACAATAGAGTAACCACTAACCCCATCAAACCAATGAAAATCTTGTACAGCAAACCCCAGATTGCTGCCATATGTAAATCGAACATCCAGGCTTTGATAGCCAGGCTGCTGTAATCGCCCTCCGCTATAAAATCCAAAAGATCTATTCATCCGCCACACCCACCGCAGCCCCCACAACCGCCGCATCCTCCACCTCCACCACAGGAGCCAGCTTGCGGCTTATCCACCCATTTTTGATAACCACACGATTTACATGAGTAAAGCTGCTGATTTATTTCCGTTGATGGCTTCAACCGCGTTTGCAAGGTATTGAAGAAAGCTTTGGTTTTTGAGCAATTGGGACATTTGTGTTCAAAGTGATTTCCAACTCCAGCTATGATCAGCATAAAGCCTATAAATACGAAAAAACCTGATATATCTCGGTTTTCTTTAGATACGTTAGAGGCAGCCAATAAAGTATCTGCGCTTAATAAAAATCCTGCCGTAATGTAAGCGATTAATGTGGCTAATTTCGCTTGGCTAAACCATAACCACAATACCGGTTTCTTGATGAACCAATGTTGCTGTTTGTTGATGCGATAAAAATCCGTATTGTGAACAAAACGGTTATCAATTGAAGGCCAAATATCTTCTGGCGGTTTGTGGCCAAAAATTCTTTGGTAACTTGCCAGGGTATCGCTATACCAATTATGAAACTTAATCTGCTCTTGTGAACCGCCTGTCGTCGGTTGATGATGCAAGGGCTTTTTAAGGATTTCTTGACATAAACCGTGCCAGTAAGAACGTGAGTAGGTTAGGTGCAGATGCCACGCTTGATCGACCTGATCTGATGGTGTCACCGGATGCCCAGCAACCACGGCAAGCAGTAAAAAGCGTTTGTATTCGGTAATCACACGATTTGTGTAATCTGGATCCCATCTATTTTCTCGTGCTAAGCGAGCTGAAAAAGTAAATGCAGAACTCTTATGATCCAGCTTGAAATCCTGTAGCTTATGATACAAATGAAGCCAATCTGGATTAGCAGCTAGCGTTGGGCTTATTTCATAAAGTTGCGTATTCATAAATTTCGCCTTGTTGTCATTCTGATAGTGTAATCATTAACCGAAATGCAACAATTGTCTGTTAGCTTTATCGAAACGCCTTTATCAGCTATTAAAATGCCCTTATCTGGCGACAAAAGCTTCTCGTCATGAGTAAGAACTTGCTAAGATGAGCCTAAGTTTTTGAATGCCTAACATAATCAGTGACTAATCCTTCAGTAGACATTTTTTTCCATTGGCTGGTGAATACGCCTGAATTACTACAACGTTCGTGTGTGGTGATTGTGATTACCTATGTGGCAATTCGGTTGAAATGGTTTAGGAAGGCGCTACGTAGCGTTCATACGCACTGGCGGGCACGTTTGGTTGCCGGCTTATTTTTTGGTGGCTTAGGTATCATCGGCTCGCACAGTGGGATAATTTTGGATGTTAGTCATGGTGGCTCTCAATTTGAATACCTGTCCAAACTGCCAACCGGCTTACAGCCCTTACAAGCCATCTTAAGTTTCCGCGATACGATGGTGATTTCAGCGGGCTTATACGCCGGACCTTGGGTGGGTTTGGTGGCTGGCTTGATTGCTGGGGGCGAACGGCATTTTTTAGGCAGTTTCGTTGGGTTTTCCAGTGGTTTGGCTACGGTAGTTTTAGGCTTAGGTGCCGGGTTAGCGCAGCAATTACGCCCGCAGCAGGTTTTGCGGCCCTATGGTGTGCTTGTTGTTGTTTTGCTAGGGTCTTGCATCCAAAAGCTTATGATTGCATACCTTAGCCACCCTAAAGTATTGGTTATTGCAACGATTCAAGAAACGGTTATTCCGGAGACGGTGGTCAATTGTTTTGGTTGTTTATTGCTCATCTCGGTGCTAAAAGATTTAGAACGTGAACGTTTAAAAAAGCAGATTCATCAAGCTGAACTAAGGGCGTTACAGGCGCAAATTGAACCGCATTTTATTAACAATGCGCTTAATGCGATTAAAGCCTTAATTCGAATTGATTCTGCACGAGCATCAGAATATGTCGTTAAATTGGCGCGTTTTTTGGATGATACTCGGCAAATCGCCAAAGCTAATTCGATCAGTCTGGGTAAAGAACTGGAGCATTTAGAGCGTTACCTAGATTTTCAACAATTGCGTTTTCCCGGGTTATTTAAGACATCTTTAGTAGTTCCTGCTGAGTTGCATCCTTATCAAATACCGCCGCGCTCACTTTTGACACTTACTGACAATGCTTTGCTGCATGGCTTACGTAATCATACGGGCATTCTACTTATAGAGATATCAACGACCGAAACTGAATCTAATTTCACCTTGTATATTAAAGATAATGGCTGTGGTATTTCTGAACCCCGAATGGAATCGCTAGGGAACAAACCGGTAGATTCTGAACGAGGTAGTGGAACCGGTTTATTTCAACTCAATGAAAATCTAACGTTGGCTTTCGATGGTAAGGCGCATTTGTCTGTTAAAAGCCAAGAAGGTAAGGGGACAGAAGTGTCTCTATTAATGCCCAAGAGGATTAAACCATGGTAAACCGGCATCGCGTGATTATTGTCGATGATGAACCTCTGGCTAGAGATGAACTCGGAGCCATGCTTAACAGCCAACATTTAGATTTTGACGTGGTAGCGGCGGTTGAAAATACGGCAAAAGCGTGGGAGTTAATGCAAGAAGATGAAAGCATTGAAGGTCTATTCCTTGATATCGATATCCAAACTGAGAGCAAACGCGCGGGCTTAGACTTTGCCCTTAATTTAAACCGCTTGCTGGTAAAGCCCTGGGTTGTTTTTATTTCGGGTTATTCTGAATATGCTGTTGAAGCGTTTCAAAGTTTTCCGGTTAATTATTTAGTTAAGCCGGTTGATCAAGGTTCTTTAGCATCCGTCCTGCAATGGATTCGTATTCACAGTGAGGACCGACCAAAGAAAACCGGGCGTATCAATATCCGTCATCGTAGACAAGATGCTCACGGTGAGTTTGTCTACATTACTGAGTGGGTTAATCACGACGAAATCCTTTATATTCAAAAAAATGCCGGTGTTGGTACAGTAAAGATAGGTCTGATTGATGGCGAGGTTTTAGATGGCGTTAATAGCACCCTTAAGGAGTGGGAGGCATTGGGCTTTTTTCAAATTCATCGGCGAAATTTGGTCAATCTTGCTCATGTGCGTCGGGAAATGCCGCGTGTGGGCGAAAATACAGTGTATAAAGTAGGGTTTAAAAATTCTCCCCTAGAGTTAGATATTGGGCCTGATTATTTGTTACTCTTCCGCGTTGAATTAAGAAAGTTGTGATCCCATCAAATAGTTTTTTGAATTTTATGGCCGTGAATAATTATTTGGTAGTGGGTTATATCGATGTTTTTTGATCTACATGTCGGCTTCATACCGTTTAATCGCACCCATTTCAGTTTGGCAACCCTTTTATAACCAAAAGGTCACAAGTGCCCTTGAGGGTAAGGTTTGTCAATCCGCCCTTTTATTTAATATCCAAGGTATTGTTGAATTAATATAGTCATTATAAACTCTCCTCATTTCTGATGGGGGTTTGATGGCAAATTGTCCAAAATGCCACGGCGAGGGCTGCGTCAAAGATGGCATCGTCAATGGTAGGCAGCGGCACCGATGCAA
>JABFQX010000087.1 GCA_013141505.1 Methyloglobulus sp. | reverse complement strand
GATAAAGCCCAATGAAACCTTGGTGTTTGATATGGAGTTGGTCGATATTAATCCTCCAAAAACCTTGGATACAGCAAAGGCAACACAGGATGCTGCTTCAATGAAGCCTAAACCCAGTTCAAGTTGGTGAGGTGGTAAGGTGCTAACGCGGAACGGGGTTTCAAACTCCGTCCGGCTTAGTGTCTGTGGTGCAAGCTCAGCACGAACGGAATCAACGAACTCACACGGGACGGGAATAATAAAGCCGTAAGTTGCAGTAACCAACGAGCACTACGCCGAGTGTTTACATTTTCATGTGGCGTAATGGGCTTATTGCTAGTACGGCATACGTTCTGCAACATACACTCAATAGGCTACCGTTTTCTGAAATAGGTGTTTTATGTCTTCAACCTTACAATCCGAAAGCAAATCAACTTCTGTACCAGAAGATGATCTCGTCGAGCAATTGGTTTCACTGCCCGAACAGGACTTGGTCTTGCTAAAAGCGAAGATAGAATCCGAACGCCGGTTGATTGATGCGCTTTTAACCGATGCGGAAAAGCGCGGCAACTATGATGAAGATTGGCATGTGCGGGCAACCCGTGCTTACCGGGCTAAAGGAATGTCAATTTTCCGTATCGCCCAAGAACTGGCTAAACGCAAAAGCCATAACAAAAGCGTGGACTGAGTGTATAAGCCACCAGCTTATTCGGCAATAATCTTTATTAAAGCGGCAAGGATGATTTTGATTGGCTTATCCAAAAGCAAATGATTGATGACGATATTGGGTAGGGTCGAAAAGATAGCGCTTATAGATTCGGACTTGTGAGGATTTAAATTTCCGTTCGCTTTTATGCCCAATGGTATTGGGCTTGTCGAATGGCTTGCTCTGCACTTGTGACTCTTTAGTGCGAACGGTTTCAAACATTAACAGACTGAATCAATAGCGTTGTCTAAAGCAAATGTTTGACAATTTCCCTTTCTTCTTTCAATTCAGCCGCTGTTTCCTGCATTTTTCCAACGCTGAATTCATCATTGATGTCAAGACCTTTAACTATGCTAATATCCCCGTTTGTAACCGTAACCGGGAATGAATAAACCAAGCCTTGCTCGATACCGTAACTGCCATCAGACAGTATGCCCATACTGACCCAATCGCCTTCAGCGGTACCCAAAGCCCAATCCCGCATTTGATCGACAGCTGCATTTGCGGCGGACGCAGCACTGGATTGACCGCGGGCTTTGATAACTTCCGTGCCGCGTTGTTGCACCTTGGGGATGAAGTCATTTACAAACCAGTCATAATCCACTAACGATAAAGCATCCACACCTTTAACTTCGGCATGATGAATGTCAGGGTATTGAGTGGCGGAATGATTACCCCAGATAATCACGTTTTTTACGTCTTTTGAGAGAACGCCGCATTTTTCTGCCAACTGACTCAAGGCACGATTGTGATCAAGCCTGGACATTGAGGAAAAATTTTCCGGTTTTAAATCAGGTGCATTTCGTAAGGCAATGAGCGCGTTAGTATTGGCTGGATTGCCTGTGACCAACACTTTAACATTTCGATTTGCCACATCATTGAGTGCTTTGCCTTGCGCTGAAAATATCTCCGCATTGACGGTAAGCAAGTCTTTGCGCTCCATGCCCTGCCCTCTTGGACGAGCACCAACCAAAAACGCATAATCAACATTTTTAAATGCCACATAAGGATCATCGGTTATTTCAATCCGGTGTAGTAAGGGACTGGCGCAATCATTCAGTTCCATAACCACGCCTTGCAGAGCATTCAATGCGGGGGTGATTTCCAGCAAATGCAAAATGATAGGCTGGTTAGGGCCTAATAACGCACCTGCCGCCAGACGAAACAGCAAAGAATAGCTAATGTTGCCTGCTGCACCAGTGACTGCAATATGTACGGGTGTTTTCATAGTATCCTTAGCTTAATGTTTTGTTTATCGCAATGCTATCTTGACGATTAGCTTTGGCCTGTGAAGATGATAACGAAAAGGTAAGGCAACAAGCAACAAATTGATACAACGCGACAAGAAAGCTGCAATTAATACTGACAGCTATTCGCAAAGACTGGCAGTTTACTCTCCAGCTATCATCCGATTAAATGTCCGTTAATGACGCTATTAACCTGATATTTTAGCCTTCGTGCAATAACCGCTATCAGATATAATGTTCAATAAAAGTTTAAAACGACTTGATTTATAGCCCTACATCATTGATTAATACCCAGATAAACATGAAAAAATTGCTCTTCCAATTCGATACGGATATCTACCCGGCGGTATTTGACACCGTTGTTGCTTATGATGGCGGCGCTGATCATGTGATCGGTCATGGTGGCTTGACCCCCGCGAATGTGTCCGCATTGGTCGAAGGCGCAATTTTTACCCGCGCACCCAAAGATAAAAAAAATACCGCCATTTTTATCGGCGGCAGCAATCTTGCCGCCGGGCAAGCGCTTCTTGAAGCCGTACGGAAACATTTTTTTGCCGGTTTTCAGGTTTCCGTGATGTTGGATAGCAATGGCTGTAACACAACGGCAGCGGCGGCAGTTGCCAAGCTGGCAACCAGCGGCACTCTTGCCGGGAAAAAAGCCGTCGTACTGGCAGGCACAGGCCCTGTCGGTCAACGCGCAGCGGTTATGTTGGCGCAAGAGGGCGTTAATGTAGCCATTACTTCCCGCCATTTAACGACGGCTGTTAGTGCCTGTGATTTCATAAAAGAACGCTTTAATGTCGATATAACCCCCCTCGAGGCGACTGACCACAAGGCCAGGGCAGATGCCATTGCCGATGCCAATATTATCCTGGCAACCGGAGCCACAGGCATTGAGCTACTGTCTGAAGAACACTGGCGTGATAACCCTAACATCGAACTCATCGCCGATGCCAATGCAACTCCACCGCTGGGGATAGGCGGCACCGACATGATGGACAAAGGTATGGAACGGCATGGCAAAATTATTTGGGGTGCCATTGGCTTTGGTTCGCTAAAGTTGGCGGTGCATCGGACGTGTATCGCCAAATTGTTTGAAGATAACAAGCAGGTTTTTGATGCAGAAGCTATCTACAAATTAGCCAAGGAAATAGCATAGCAATCCCTTCCGTGAATGCTTCCGCCGACCCATCTCAAACTGACCTTGACCTGAGAAAAAACGCACTCAGCATTTTCCAGGCTGGCGTTGTCGCGGCTGACCCGTATTTCGCGGTCAAACGCTGCCTGATAACTGAAAATAGTCAACTGCAGATTTTGCTCGACACCGACGGTAAAAGGCGCACTGGAAGTTGGTCAAAAATCCACCTGATCGCCTTTGGCAAGGCAGCTTGCCCTATGATTAAAGGGGCTTTTGAAAATATTTCCGCTGATTATCAAATAGACCAAGCCATTGCGGTCACCAATTACGAAAATGTAACATCAGTAAGTGGCGTTGAAGTAATTGGCGCAGCCCATCCACTGCCTGACGAGGCCGGATTCAAAGCCGCCAAGCTATGCGCTGAAATCGCCGAAAATGCCCATGCGGGTGAGTTGGTATTGGTATTGGTGAGCGGGGGCGGTTCAGCGTTGATTCCTTATCCCGTCGATTCAGTGACCTTAGCGGAAAAAATACTGACCACTGACCTGTTACTCGCATCAGGTGCGACAATCAACCAGATCAACTGCGTACGTAAGCATCTATCGCAGCTAAAAGGTGGCGGCCTTGCTAGATTGATAGCGCCTGCCGATTGCCATACATTGATTTTGTCGGATGTTATCGGCGATGATTTATCAGCGATTGCCAGTGGCTCCACAATACCCGATTCGACAACTTTCAGGGATGCTATTGACATCTTAAGAACCAAAGAACTTTGGCAAAAAATACCGGATAGCGTCCGGCATTATCTTGAAGATGGTCAGCAAGGCAAAGTCAGGGAAACACCAAAAGCCGGGGAAAGTTTCTTTTCAAGCGCTAGCCATACGCTCATTGGCAGTAACACCATCAGCGTCAAAGCGATAAAAAAAGCGGCGCTTGAACAAGGTTTTGCCGCGCTACTATACAGTGATAGGTTATGTGGAGAAGCCAAGGACGAGGCCGAAAAATTTGTCCTTTACGCAAAAGCCCATATCTGTCAAACCAAGAATCTGCCACTGGCAATACTGGCGGGTGGAGAAACGACCGTAACCATCAAGGGCAAGGGCAAAGGTGGTCGCAATCAGGAAATGGCACTTGCTTTTGCTATTTATGCTAAAAAACATACACTCACAAATGACTGGCTATTTTTAAGCGGCGGTACCGACGGTCGCGATGGCCCGACAGATGCTGCCGGAGGCATAACAGATTCCTGTACAATACAGCGTATGGTGGATGCAGGTATCAACCCAACCGATATGATCGACAACAATGATTCATACACTGCACTAAAGGCTTCACACGGTTTACTTATGACCGGCGCAACAGGCACAAACGTAGCTGATTTACAGGTGTTGCTTATTAAACCGGAATCAAATGCAATAGAACATCAAACAACGGAGACAACAATGTTTAACAAATCCATGACCATCGCCGGATTCGATGACGAAATATTTCAAGCGATTGAAGAAGAAAAACAACGCCAGGAAGATCATATCGAACTGATTGCTTCGGAAAATTATTCCAGCCCCAGAGTGCAGGAAGCACAGGGCACGTGCTTAACCAACAAGTACGCCGAAGGTTATCCTGGCAAGCGTTATTACGGCGGTTGCGAGTATGTCGATAAAGTCGAGCAACTGGCGATTGACCGCGCTAAAACCCTGTTCGGCGCGGATTACGCCAATGTGCAGCCACATTCCGGCTCACAGGCAAACATGGCGGTGTTCATGGCCTTAATCCAACCAGGTGACACCATCTTAGGTTTAAGTCTGGCGCATGGCGGCCATTTAACCCACGGTGCCAAGCCCAATTTCTCCGGTAAAATCTATAATGCTGTGCAGTATGGGCTTGATATTAAAACCGGGTATATCGACTACGACGAGGTCGAAGCCTTGGCAATCGCACATAAGCCGAAAGTGCTGGTGGCGGGATTTTCTGCTTACTCACGGGTATGGTATTGGGAGCGCTTCCGCGAGATTGCCGATAAAGTCGGTGCCTATCTGTTTGTCGATATGGCACACGTCGCCGGTTTAGTGGCGGCAGGTGTTTATCCCAATCCTGTACCTTTTGCTGATGTCGTCACCACGACGACACATAAATCCCTGCGCGGCCCACGCGGCGGCTTGATTTTGTGTAAAAGCAATCCAGAACTGGAAAAGAAATTCGATTCCAACATCTTCCCCGGAATTCAGGGCGGGCCGTTGATGCACGTCATCGCTGCCAAAGCGGTTTCCTTCAAAGAAGCCATGCAGCCAGAGTTTAAAGTCTATCAGGAGCAAGTCGTCCTTAACGCCCGCGCAATGGCGAAAGTGTTTATGGATCGCGGCTTTGATGTCGTCTCCGGCGGCACCGACAACCACCTGATGCTGGTGTCGCTCATCCCCAAAGGCATCACCGGCAAAGCTGCCGATGCGGCTTTAGGTAAAGCGCACATCACCGTCAACAAAAACGCCGTGCCCAACGACCCACAATCGCCGTTCGTCACTAGCGGTATTCGCGTCGGTACGCCCGCTCCCACCACACGCGGCTTCAAAGAGCCAGAAGTCATTGATGTCGCCAACTGGATGTGTGACGTAATGGAAAATATGGAAGATGAAAACGTGATTGCAACGGTAAGGGAGAAAGTGACAGCGCTGTGTAAGCGGTTTCCGGTTTATGGTTGATCACAGGAAAACGTTGCAAGGCATTGGTTTAGGAGAAATTTCACCCCTATTGATACAAAATTGACTCTAAATTTATGATGCGGTGTCGTATTTACAGCGGGCGTTAGTTGCCCGTTTGTTTTTGCTCTTTAAAACTATGTAGTGGTCAAATAATTTTGGACACATCAATCGGTTCTTTTGCTGCAAATTGCTGTTCATAAACCAAGGGTGCGACATTTCCCAAGGCAGGATGTCGCCTGGCGCTGTTACAAAAGCCCACAATATAGCCTGTCACATCTTTAGTGGCCTCCAGTTGATTGGCATATTCGCGCAGCCACACCCGCTCCCTCTTCAAGTTCAGGAAGAAGCGTTCCATCACGGCGTTATACCCAAGGCA
>JABFQX010000044.1 GCA_013141505.1 Methyloglobulus sp. | reverse complement strand
AAGGGCAATCTTGTGATTGGTTATAACGAAGTTGATCCAGCCGTGCACCCGGTCTGTTCCAATTTCAGCTTCTCGACCAAGGCGGATTGCACCGCCGCCAGTGCTGTCTGGTCAGGCAGCCAGCATAAAGGCTCGCATTATCTGGTTGTCGGCACCAAAAACACTTATCTACAGTACGGTGGCATTGTCTCTGGTTACGGCAACGCAGGCAGCGCGCCATTCGGCAACGTCACCGGCGGTATCTACAACACTGCCCAGGAAGGCTTCGCCAGCGTCAGCGGCGGTTACCAAAACACGGCAAAAGGTTTGTACAGCGCGGCATCTGGTGGCTACATGAACACCGCCAGCGGAACAAAGAGCAGCGTCAGCGGTGGGGGCTACAACGTAGCCAGCGGCGAGAGTAGCTCCGTCAGCGGTGGTGGCGGGTTTACTACCGTACAAGGAGCTGAAGTGGGCACCGGCAACACCGCAAGCGGAAAATTCAGCACTGCCGCTGGCGGTGTTTTCAATTCCGCCAGCGGCGAGGGCAGCGTGGTGGTTGGAGGTGGCGGTTTTGACATTGGTATAGGGCTCTTTTCTTATGGCAATAATGCTACTGGCCTAGATAGCAGTGCAATAGGTGGCGCATTGAATATTGCTTCGGGAAGACAGAGTACAGTAAGTGGAGGCATAGCTAATAGTGCTAATGCACCATTAAGCAATATTAATGGCGGTGTCGGTAATAAAGCTTTTGGAACTAATAGCAATATCAGTGGCGGTAATTTCAATATCGCGACAGGAGATACCAGTAGCGTCAACGGCGGCAGCAATAACAACGCGCAAGGTGATTTTAGCACAGTTAGCGGTGGTGCGGAAAACATAGCTACAGGCATTTACAGCAGCGTCAGCGGCGGATTACAACGTACTGCGTCAGGTCGGCTTGATTGGGTCGCCGGTGGCTTATTCCAGGATCAATAAACCGACATAATTATCCTGCTTGACTCAAGCGGATAAGTGGCTATAACCAATGTGCCTTGTGTGCATGATCATATTTTCTACAGGGCGCAATAAGCCATGCTGTTGCGCCTTACGTCACTTAATCAACCTTTATTGCTATTTGATAGAAGGAGAATAAGCTAACGGACAGTGAGCGTCATTTATCCGTGTTGCTGATGCCCACCGATTAGCTGTTGAATATGGCGGACAGTGGGGTCGTTTTCCATGTCGCCTAAATCGGTATAATCCAGATGGCGAAAGTTTTCCAGTTCAAACTGGCTGATCTGTGGCAGTGCTTGTTTTGCCTGATTGCCGCATTTGGCAAGGGTCAGCGTATATGACTGGTCTGGACGTTTTTTGACAATTCGCGCAGGCAATTTAATGGCAGGTAGCCATGCGACTTCTGTAGTGACACCATTGATGCTACCTTCATAGTACTCGATGGTGGTCTTGTTGATTGAATCCTTGGATTTTAAGATCAGTTCCTTGCCAAGTTTGCCAGTGTCTATCAATGAGGTTAATTGCTCCCAAGGGATAGCGTTTTGGGCGGCGGCAAGGTCGCCGGGCGTGGATTCGAGTGCAATCCGGTCTTTGTAAAACAGGCGCGTATAAGACACTTGCCCATTTTTATTACGTTCCCAGATTTCACCTTGGTTGGATACTTCATCACGGGATTCTGTGCGCTGGTTTTCCCGCCAAAAATACCAGCTTGTGCTTTGCGGCTTGTCGCTTCCAGTCAATTTTTTTTCAAATTGGCAGGCAATAGGGGCTGTAGCATCAATAGTGCTTAATCCTTCAGGTAAAGTAAGCGTTTTTGTCGATGGGGTGTTGCACGAAGCCAATAACAGGCACGTTGATAAAAATAGTGGTGTTTTCATAAAAACTTATCCGTTGATATAAATAAAAGGGGCTTCAGTTTTTAAACATCGCCTTATTGATAACATGGAATATCGCGTTCTGCTCTAGCGTACCTTGAAATAGATACGCACCTGGGCCGCCTGCATAAATTGCGACATCCTCTCCAGCATGGGTTTCAGCAACTAGAGGTACAGTCACTTCCTGATGGAAATTGCGATCCGTGGTGTCGACCGTTGTCATGTCCTCGATTCGGCCAGCGCGAGGCGGAAATGCATACACATCATCCCCAGCAACGCCGTGGTAATAGCCTTCACCGTTTGCATAGCCCAAGGTGGTGTAAGGGTTTTTATCAAAAGCCAGTGTATAGCTACTGTTGCCTGGCTCGATGACCTTACCCAGAATGTTATTGCCACGTTGCGGATAACCGGCGATGGTAAAGGTATGGCTATGGTCGGCAGTCACGATAATCAACGTATTCTCAAGCTCACCATTTGCTTTCAATGTAGCAATCGCTTTGCGTACAGCATCTGACAATGCGATAGCATCCGTCAAGGCACGGTAAGCATTTCCGGCGTGATGGCCGTGGTCGATACGACCCGCTTCAACCTGCAAATAGAAGCCTTTACGATTGTTGTCCAGGACATGGATGGCTTTTTCGGTCATTTCCGCAAGGCTGGGTTCACCGGCCGTGTCATTAGGGCGATCCACTTCATATTCCATGTGTGAACGCTCGAACAATCCCAATAAGTGTGTCGTTGTGTTTGGGTTAATTGCGTTGAACTGGCTTTTGTTCCAGATGTACGCACTTTTGCTGCCAAATTTATCCGTCCATTCTCGCGTTAGGTCGTGACCATCTTTGCGTCTACCAAATTTACCGGTATCTTCAGGATCTTCAAGCGTAGTCGGCCTAAAGTAGTCACGACCGCCGCCCAGTGCCACTTCTAAACCGTTGCCGATGTTAAATTCAAGCAACTGCCTTGCAATATCAGGTACGGCACAACCGGCAGGTTGATTGGAATCTGCTTCCCAATTGCGTTCAGGTGTGTGCGCGTAATTAGCCGCAGGTGTGGCATGGGTTAACCGGGCAGTTGACACAATGCCGGTCGCCTTCCCCGCACTTTCAGCCGTTTCCAAAATGGTTTTCAGTGTGTGTTTGCCCAAGTCAATAGCACAATCGGCGCGGACTGTATCCTGATCAACAGACAGCGCGCCGTCATTGGTTTTTACGCCTGTCACCATAGCTGTCATAGTGGGAGCCGAATCGGATGTCTGTTGGTTAGCACTGTAGGTTTTTGACAGTGCCAGATTTGGGAGTAGCTCGAAACTCAGTGAGTTTTCCTCGCCGCTGCTACTGTTGGCCTTGCTTGAAGGGTTGATGATGTCGGGTTGCTGCCCCGCTAATATCCGGGCAGCGGTAACGGTGGAAATGCCCATGCCGTCACCCACAAACAGGATCACATTTTTCGCTTTTTTGTCGTTATGTTCCAATCTGGCGTTTTTTTCGATAGCGGCTTTACCCTCAGCGTACCAAGTGGCGCGGCTTGAATGCGGAACAGGAAATGTATCGGGCGTATCGGCATTAGCAACAATCAGGGTTCCAGCCGATAAAGCTGATGTCATGGCGAGCGTGATAAATTTCAAATTCATAAGAGATTCCTCAAGTTATTTGCATTGATGTGGCAAATGCGGACTCAGTTAGACGGTTACGCCTGATAGTTGGAAAGTTTTAATTCCCTTATGCTTATTGTAAAAACCTAATAAGTAAAACAGGTTACAGAATTGTTAAGGTTTCGTTACAATTTGAAGGCACCTGCAAATATCTTGAGCCAACTCAACTACCAACCAAAACTGATGAATACTGATTTTTACGCCTTCGGTGAACTACTTTGGGATTGCTTGCCATCAGGCAGACACGGTGGTGGCGCACCCTTCAACGTAGCGGCACATTTGGCGCAGTTAGGCGTATCGGCTTCGCTTATCTCGGCAGTGGGTCAGGATGCGCTCGGCGACGAATTGTTGTCGCTGGCAAGCACTAAAAATGTTGATATAACATGTGTCAGTTATGCTCGACCTGAGTTACCGACTGGCACAGTGATTGCGACGGTGGACGGCAACGGTAACGCGACCTATGAAATAGTCCAGCCTGTCGCTTGGGATGAAATTCAAGTGCCTGATCAGGTGCTTAAGGATCTGGCGAATGCACAGGCTTTTGCGTTTGGATCGCTGGCTTGCCGATCATCTTATAATCTGCGGCAGTTGGATCGTCTTCTCGCGGTGCAAGGCTCCATAAAGTTCTTTGATGTAAATCTACGCCCGCCTTTTGTCGATCCGAACCTTATCATCCAGCTCGCAAAGCGCGCCGACGTGATTAAATTGAATGACAGTGAAATAGGCTTGCTCACTTCATGGTTACAGATGGGCGAAGAAAAGGCTGTATTACCGAAAGGAGCGAAAGCGATCTCAGAAGCCTGCGAAATTTTTGCCGAGGCGACCAACGTATCGCGCATTTGTGTCACCCTGGCTGAAGAGGGTGCGGCTTTTTGGGAGCGGGGCATGCCTCTCATAATGGCATCTGCGCCGCATGTTGTTGTCAAAGACACGGTAGGGGCAGGCGATGCCTTTATGGCAGGACTTATGCTGGGTTTGACGCAGGGCACAGATACCCGAACGGTTCTCGAAACTGCCTGCCGACTCGGTGCCTTTGTTGCGTCACACAATGGCGCTATCCCCTCGCTACCTCCTGAATTCGGCGAAAAATTCAAATTTTCGTAAAAGTGTGTGGAATGATCGCAGCAAAGTTTAAAAACTCATCATTCTTGGCAAGCTACGACCTAGTGCTCCTTCGGTCGGGCATATCTGGAAGGCTTAGTTTTTAAGTTGAGCTTCATTTTATTCAGGCCAAGCTACCGGCTAAGAAAACCACAAACGCACCCCAACCCGAATCCCGGGTTGGGGCGCAACTGTAAACTCCTCCGCCTAATTTTGGATCCACGACAACGGCGTATAACCGTCGCTGTTGTACCACTTATAGTCTTGGGACGAAATCTTCGGCCCTCTGAGCCAAACTCTTGAAAAACCCTTCACTGTATAATACGAACTAATGTAATCATATAAAGTGACAACGCATGCTATTTTTTGATACGGCGCAAAGTATCTTAACGGACATGAGCCGTGAGCAGCAGCAGTCCAACTTTGCCATGGAAGATAATAATCATCGACACCAATGTAATTGCCCGTCGCACTGTGGTTGTAAATGAACGTGACCATCGTTGATGTACCATTCGGCGTTTTGTGTTGATCCGAGATACATCTTTGTATGTACATCGCTTTATTGGCAAAGGCTACCGTGGCAGAGCAAAAATAGTTCGGAAAATACACTTGAGAATAGTTGAGCCAACGCCCAGGCGTAACTCCAGCAAATGCTTTGTCCGGCATAAAAACAGCTAGGTTTGAAATTATTGCGAAAGCAAAAACCCATTGCTTATTTTTTAAGATTTTCATAACAGCCCCCTATGGACTTGGTTGAAGAAAATTATTGCCACCAAACCGTTTAGCCCAAATTTTTAACCGGCACATAAAAAGTGTGAAGCTAACGGTAGTTTGGATGCTCTCAGACTGAACTAGCCTTGTCAAATTTAAAATTGACTTGATTAGTAGGGTAGGTTGGTTAACGGTTTTATCGTTAACCCAGCACATCAATTGTGAAGAGCCAGTGTTTCGGCTAATTTCCACACACTATGATACATAGCCAAAAATTCAAGCAGGGATGAATACCGTGCTGCTGCAAGCCTGCTCAATCCCCTTTATTATTGCCATTCTTCGAATGGCAGGGTATTTACTCTGCGTCCACCATTAGTAGTGGGCTGGGCAACATGCCCAATCCGGTAAACTGCAGAATACAGGAAAGGAAAGTCACGAAATCCTGAATTCCGCCACGATACGATGTTTGCCAGTGAGCTTCACCGTTAACATTTCATTCACCACTCAAGTGGAGTACGCTGTGTCCGGTTAATGGGTTTTTGCAGGCGTTTTTAACTTTCGGCAATCTTACACATTAACACTTACTTACACTGTCAACACAATAAATCGGTTATCTATAGCGCTGTAGACTAAGCGATAAATAGTTACTGAGCGTGACGGGGTATGTTACCCCGTCACTTACGTTTTGCCGATGGATGGGGTTTTTGTGCCATGTTAAAAACCTACGAACGGGGCAACATGCCCCGTCCGGCTGGGGGCACCACCGCTGGAACGCCGACTTGCGGCAATTGAGCAGTTACAGCAACAAGGTTGGCAAATTGGCTTGCGCTTTGATCCGCTGATTTATCAAAGCGAATATCAGCAACAGTATCAGCAGTTTTTCG
>JABFQX010000038.1 GCA_013141505.1 Methyloglobulus sp. | reverse complement strand
AGTTCATTTGAATAATGAGTTGGCTTATCCAGATAAGTGCTTAAAGCATTGGCCATTTTTCAAAAAAAATGCCGGAAGCAGTTAGAGGGCAAGTCAGCTTTTTGGATTCTTTCACAGTCTCTTATGCGCCCACCGGCATCGCGGCTGCGTTCATAGCTGTAGCCGTTGCCGAAAGTCAGCTTGGCCAGCCGTGGGATCAGCGGTTGCCAGCTGATGTTCTTGGCAAGATTGGCGCTTACCCCGCCCAAGACGGCATCGACTTGGATGAGTTTGCCGTCTGGGCTATAGGTGTAATTGACCTGCAAACCGCCAGGGTAGGTTATTGTCCTGGGCTTGCCAGCCCCGGCATCGCCACCTGGTAAATAGGTGGTTTGGGTAACCAACCTGGGTAAGGTGCCAATACTCTGATAGGCGGCGGCTACATCGCCCCTGAGTCCGTAAGCAAAATCGTCGGTGACGGTTATTGTACCGGCTATATCGGCATTTATGCGGCTGCGCTGTCCCAACCGGCCTGGATAATTACCGACAGCGGTATCTCCCAGGGTGGACACATCCCAAGTTTGGGTGAGCTTGCCGCCGTCGCTGTAACTGGTTTGATAAAACCGGTTCAGCTCATCGTAGTATTGGATGGCAGTATTGCCGTCTTGGTCGGCGCGGTAGGTTTCATTGCCTGCCAAGTCATATTTGGAAGCCCGAACACCAAAATCAGCCGAAGTTTGCTGGGTTTTCTGGTTGATCTCGTTGTTGACGATGCCGGTCGCCACGCCGCCGGAATCCACCACGGAATTCACCTGCCCCGCCGGGTCGTAGCCTAGATCAAACAACAGCTTCGGCGCACCCAGCACTCCGCTGGTTGATAACAACGCATAACTGCTGGCATTAAGTTGGTCAAGCGCGGTATACGCGGTTAAAAAGCAGATTTGGTTGGTGACGCAGCCTTGGGTTTTCTGGTTATTCAGGTTGTAGCTGCTGCGCTCATACCACGCCCCGGTGCCATCGTAACCTTGGTAGGGGAGGCCGGACGGATAATAGGCTTGCTTCCAGCTTTGTACTACCCCGCCGGTTTTGCTGGCGCGGGTTTCCACGACTTTCCCCAAGCTGTCACGGAAATAGTCCACCTTGTCGGTGATGGCACCTATCGTTTGGTTAACGGTACTTACCGAACCGGCTGGGGTATAAGAATAATACGCCCATGAGCCGTCAGGACGTATCACGCTTTTTAGGCGACCATTTTGGAAATAACCCCAGCGCGTCACATCGCCGCCGCTGACGGTTTCGCTCACCGGCTGGCGTAGGTTGTTGTAGACGGTGGTGGTTACCCTGCCGTTGAGGTCGCGGTGTTGGGTAATTTGACCATGGGCGTTGACCACCTGCACTTCGTCCACAATTTGACCTTTGGCGTTGGTGACTTTCCATAAGTCGCCATTGGCGTTGTAATAAGTGGTGGTATTGTCGTTTTCCGGGCGTGGCCCGTATTTGACCATTTGGGTAATGACATGGTTGGCGGCGTTATACGCATAGCCATACAATGTTTGGTGGCAGGTGAGCGAGCCAACCGGGCAACTGTCGCTGACCAAGGCAACGGAGCTGGGACGAACAATTTCTTTTACGACATGGCCATAGGCGTTGTAACGCCAGTCATGGGTTATGCCGCCACGGGTTTCCGAAGTCATCAACGGAAAGCGTGCATCCCAGGTGCGGCTGGTAACCCGCGCTTGGGTCGTGCCATAGGCCTCAGTCTCGGTCAATGGCAGGCCTAAGGCATTGTTGACCAATACCGTCTTGATGCCTAGGTAATCGGTGCGGGAGGTTAAATCGCCGGTGTCGGGGGTATAAGTGTAAGCTTTGAAATCTTTGTCGCAATCCGCGCAACGGGTGGAAACACTGTAGGGACGAAACAAGGCGTAGCCGCCGACTTGTAGGCCGTTATTGACGTTTTGGAAAAACCGGCTGGTATTGAAGGCACGGTATGCACCGGCAGAGGAATCAGCAAATTGATCGCTCAGGTTGACGGTGCTGTAAACTGAGCCAACAGCTTTATTGCGAGTGTGTACTGACGGCTTCGCGTTTTCGCCATATTTAGTGATGTTGGAATAACCAACATTTGCACTTTACATGGCTGCACAAACTGCGGCACTAGACAAACCTTCCATGCTCTTGATGTCCATCAGTCGGTTCCCCAGTTCGGTCACCGAGCCCAGGAACGCCTGCGTCATGTAATAGGAATAACCCAGGCTAGTCTGGACAAGGCAATTATGATATTTGATGTCATAGATGCGCTCAAAAGCGGCATTACCTGCTTCGGCCACCGGAAAAACCGTTTTAGTTTGGCTATAAGCATATCTGGCTCCGCCGGGTACGGTGATGCCGATTAAGCTGGATGTGCTGTAGTTGGTTCCGCTATAGACAAAATTAATGCTCCGCCCGCTGGGGACATGTACCACCGAGGCCGGGCGGCTGTAGGGGAAGCCGCTACCCGCCTCTGCTGCGCTGATGAGGGTGTAATTGATCCGGTGTTCTATGCCTGAACGGTCAAAGCGGGCAAGCAGACGGTGGTCGTGGTAACCGTTGCTGGTGTCGTCGGTATAGGCTTCGCGCATCCCGGTCTTGAAATGGGTGTAAACCCAAGGATAAGCCTTGCCGTTAATCACGCCATTTCGCATCAGGGTGTCACGGACATCCTTACGTCGAGGTTGGAGGTTGGCTTCGAATGTTGTGCATACACCCAATGTGCAAACTGTCATGGTACGGTTGCTGGCTACGCCGCCATAGTCGAGGTGATTGATCAGGCAACTGGAATACGTGTTGGTCCAGGTGCTGTTCAGCCCGAAGCCACTATAAGCATCACAATTGTCGGCTCCCATCCGGCGCGGCGACGCTTGGTAGCGGGCAAACGTCAAAGGGAACTGCCCCTCCCCAGCATAATCGGTCTCTTTCAGTAATGTCGACCCGGACAGTGGCTCGGTGCTAAATTCCACTTGCGGCACCCGATCTTTTTCCGAAGCCGCTACCTGCATGCCCCCCGCCATCTGCTCATATGGCAAGCCCGGCAAAGCAAAACTTTCAGATGAGCATAATCACACCAATAACCAACCCAACACGTGTAACCGAATAAAATATCGGGCATTGGGATTTTTGGCGTAAAGACGTTTGGTATTAAATGGCATTGTTTCTCCCTTGTTTATGATTGTGTTGTTAAGCACGTTGTGCGTTCAGAGAAGCTTAAAAAAACAGGTGCATAAATTTGTCTCTAAAAAATTATAAAAAGCAATAATCATGCCGATATAAACAAAACTGTATTGGACGAAATTGTTTTTTTGTTGAGGCAGACAAAAAAATGTAAGCCATTGATAAAATTAATCATTAATTAAAGTAAGGCAAGCTATCTGTAACGGTACAGTTCATCTGTAGCTAGGTAATAAATCATAAATGACCAGTAGAACAATAAAAAGTGCGTGAAATCACCCATATTTGGTATTCAAAAATAAAAAACATAAGCTATTGTTTTATAGCTATAAAAATTAAAAAGTGTGTCATATGACACAGTAGGTGTGTGATATGACGCACTTTTTTTTGCTGAACAGACTTGGTTTTCGGCTCCGCTCAGCCAAATGAAAATAGTGTTGCCAAGGACTTATTGGCGGCAAATATGCTTAACCAGCGGAAAAGCTATAGCTAAAGGCAACTCAACAAAAATAAAATAGGCTAATAACTTATTGGACTTAACGTTAAAGTTACAAAGCTCTAATAGCTTAATTTCTGTTTTCACTCAATTTAAAATCTATAAATAAAATTCCCGCACCAACTGGCTGTATTTTTTAACTGCGGCTTTCATATTTTGAGTGATTGAATTTATATCTTCCAACACGGCATAACACGCCGGTATTAAAAATAAGGTCGCAATCATGCCGAATAATAAGCCGAAGGTTAAGGCCAAGGTCATGGGAACAAGGAATTTCGCCTGTTCGCTGGTCTCAAACAGCATCGGCAGGAAGCCGGCAAAATTAGTCAAGGCAACGAGGATAATCGGACGGAAGCGCGAGGTGCAGGCTTCGACGATCACCTCATGCAAACTGACTTCCGCGCCTTTGCGTTTTTGGATGTAGTCCAACAGGACAATACTGTCGTTGACGACAACGCCGCTGGCGGCAATCATGCCGATGACGGATTGGAATGACATCGTTAACCCTAATGCCCCATGAATCAGCACCGCACCTAGCCAAGCGACCGGCACAGCCAACATGAATAATAATGGCTGTAAGTAAGACCGGAAACTGACGGCAATTAAGGCATAAATAGCAACGAGGGCGATGAGTGTATTGGTCTTTAATCCGGCTTCCAGTAATTCAGCTTCTTCCTTGGCTTCACCGGCACTTATATCGACATTGGGGTATTGTGCCAAAAGGCTTGGCAATAGCTGAGTTTCAAGGTTTTTATAAATATCCGCGCCTTTAACCGCGCTGTTTTGCGCCAGTTTGGCATGGAGCCCAGCTATGCCTTGTCTTCCTTCCCGGGACAGTGCGCCAAAGCCAGGTTCATAGGCAAAGATTGCTAGTGTGGAAAGCGGCGCTTGGCTACCGTTGGGCAACTGGATGGGCAAGGCGTTCAGGTCGGTCAATTCTTTGCGTTCGGTTCGGGCGGTACGCAACACGGTTTTTACTTCATCCCGACCACGAATAAAACGCTGTACGATTTCTCCCGCATAAGCGGTACGCACTTGTTCGGCAAGGCTGTTGACGCTGATACCTAAGCGTTCGGCTTCTGGCGTTAAGTTATAACGCAACTCCGGCTTGCCGGGTCGGCGCGAGTCTTCGATTTCGGTAATCTCGGGATAATCGGCGACCTTGTCTTTAAGGATGGTCATGACCGCATCAAGTTGCTTCGGATCGGGCGACTTGACTTCAATTTCCAGGTCAACCACGTCTTGCTCGGTCGGCGTATGGAAATCCGGTTTAAAATCGCCCATGTTGGGGATATGCTTATACCAGCGGTCGATTAAATCGCGGATATGGAATTGCTTACGCGCTTCACTGGAAAACTCCACCCAGATAATAGGATCGACTTCTTCCAGCGATACGTCCAGGCCTTCAATTACGGAAGGAGTGCCTGTCGGTTGTACGGCATTCAGTTCGGTTTCGGCTTTCTTCAAACCGACCAAAAACTCCTGCACTTTGGCTTTCGTGTCGGCATAAGGCGTACCGAGTGCCGGCCGCAAATGCACATGGAAATTGTCATAACTCATATCTTCTTCCAGCGATAGCTTGACATAATCGACATGAATTAAAGCCCAACCTAGTATGACGGCACTGGTAAACACGGCGACGACAGCATAACGCCAGTTAAGGAAGACTTGTAACATTGGTCGATAAGCTTTGGTGAGGAGGAATTCCAAACCATGATTAAGCCATGCCCGAATGCGGTTTAACAGGCCGGGTTTCGACTTAAGCTTTGCTTCGTGCGCCAAATGGGCGGGCAGGATCAACAAGGCTTCGACCAAAGAAAACGCCAGTGACAAGATCATGACTACGGCGACCGGTTTCATGAACATCAACGCCCAACTAGGCGGGACGAATAAACCCGGCAAAAACGTGATCAGGCCGATCATTACGCCCAAAATCACCGGAATAGCGACATCCTTTATGCCCTTGATCGCACCGCGCAAACCGGGATGCCCTTGCTGTTGCAATTCATGGATGCGCTCGCTGACGATGATGGCATCATCAACCAATACGCCCATCGCCAACACAAAGCCGAACAACGATAACATATTGAGGCTGACATCAAACAAGGGCAGCAACCACAATGCGCCAAACACCGACAACATCACGCCGACCGCCGCCCAAATCGCCACCTGGGTGCTTATGAATAACAGCAATACCAGAAAAACCAGAAAAAAACCACTGATACCTTCAATCTTCAAGGTGTCCAACAATTCCGTAAAGGAACGGGCATTGTCGCGGCGCAACGTATAATGAATGCCTTCCGGCAGGCTATCATCCAAGGTCTTAACGTATTCCCGCACCGCTTCTGCCGTAGCGACGAGGTCGGTTTGCGCCTTAACGCCAATAGTTATCGAAGGCTGGCCGTTGCTGAAATATTCAAACAACTTGTCATCAAAACCGTCGGTGATCGTTGCCAGATCGCCCAGCTTAATGACTGCGCCATCGCTGTTTTGCTTAAGCGGAATGTCCCGCAAGGCATCGGCGCTATAAGCGGTATGTTTGGAACGCAACTGCAATTCACCAGAACCGGATTTTAATACGCCACCGGGCACATCAACCGAACTTTGCCGGATGGCATCGGCGACTTGCGCCAAGGTCAAACCATGTTGGCGTAAGCGTTCGGCGGGAATGTCGATGCTGATTTCGTATTTGTTCTGATTCCAGATTTCGCTGGTACGTACGCCCGGTAAAGCGCTGAGGTCGTCGCGGACTTTTTCCGCCAAATGCCGTAAAGTTAGCTGATCGGTATTCCCGTACAGCACCACCGAAATGGCCGGATATTCCCAAGCAGTATCGTCGATGTCGATTTTTTCGACCGCTTTCGGTAAGGTCGTAATGGTTTGCGTCCTGGCACGGATGCTGCTGGATAGCTCACGGGTAGAAAAACCTTGCTCTACCTCGACGTCCAACGTGCATACACCTTCAATGGCCGAACTACCCAGTTTTTTGATTCCTGCCAGATCATGAATGGCTTCTTCAATCGGGATGCACACGCCTTCCTGTACTTCAACTGGGCCGGCACCGGGATATTCAGCTTTAATTTCAATTTGGGGTGCGGCAAAACGTGGGTAGGCTTCCTTAACCATCGTCTTTAAGCTATAGCAGCCGCCTAGCACAATCAAGATTATCAGGAAATTGGCGGCTACCGGGTTCGCGGCAAACCAGGTCAGGATAGAGCGTTTGCTGGATAAGGGCGTATTCATTGACCTTTTGAATAAATTGAGAAGGCTTACCACTATTAAGACGTTTGAGACGGTCAAATCCCCCATGTTTTTTGGTAGGGTACGCATCGCGTACCTTTTCTAGGTTTTACTCTTCCATCACTCTAAATAAAATGGTACGCAATGCGTACTACGTTTATTCACCATAAGATTCAGATAGGAAGTCGTAAATTTCCCTCCCATAACCCCAATCGTCAGGATAAACGCCCTGCTTGACCCAATAATGAAACGACGAATAAGGCCAGTTGGAAACCTTATCCACCAAGCCGTGTTTAACCGGATTGAAATGCAGGTAATCGAAATGATGTTGATAATCCCGTTCGTCGCGCAGCGTATGCTCCCAAAAACGCCGTTGCCATACGCTGCGCCTGCGGTTATTCTTTCTTGACTCGGATATTGGTTGTTCAATCCCGCCCAAGGCCAGCCAATGTTGGGTAAAATGTCTTTTGACAATGCCCCAGCGTTTGGAATAATCGCAATCGCCGGGCGGCATAGACCAAATGGCGTGGATATGGTCAGGCAAGATAACCAAGGCATCGACATGAAAAGGCAAAACGTGTTGGCAATGGCGGATGGCCGACCGCAAACAGTCCCGCGCCGTGTCATTTGCCAGGATTGCCGCCCGTCGCTCAGTCACCACCGTGAAAAAACAAGACCCGCCCGGCACATAGCAACGCCGATAATTCGCCAAAAAACCACCCCAAGTTATTAATTTATTGGAGTATAGTGCAATAACGTAGGGTACGCATTGCGTACCATTTTAAGTTGCGTGGTTACAAAACCCAAATAAGGTACGCGGTACGTACCCTACCTGACTTACAATTCAACCGTCGTACGGTCGTACAATTGATCCGCCGTACGCGGTAAGCCGGACGGGGCATATTGCCCCGTTCGTAAGGTTTCAACGTGGCGCAAAATCGCATCATCGGCAAAACGTTAGTGACGGGGTAACATACCCCGTCACGCGGGAGGTTCTTTCACAGTCTCTAAAGCGGAACCACCCTACAATTGATCCGCCGTACGCGGTTCCGCAACCCCGACAAGAGATAGTATCTTGGGCAGGCACAGCAAACACATGGTAATCCAGGCGGTCTTTTTCTTCTATGCGGCTTACGGTGATGGAGGGGGGGGTTAAATGCACAATTGGCTTTTGCTTCAATACTGAATAAGCGCAACAGCACTCGACCTAATACTGAATATTGATCGACCCCATAAACGTCCGTGGCTGCCCAAAATCGACATAAAGCTGGTTACGACCAATATCGGTCTTGCCTGCAGTAATATAATGTTTGTCCAGTAGATTATTGATATTCAATTGGGCAGTGACTTTGGTCTTGCCTATATCAAGGCTATAAGCGGCCAGCAAATCGACGGTAGCATAGCCGGGGATTTTGAAAGCTGGGATGTCGCAACACACCGTCTGCCCGTCACGCAGAGTTACGCCGCCGCCGAACTTAAAGCCTCTAAAATCGCCATCCTGGGCTTCATAGGTACTCCACAAGCTGCCATTATTACGGGGCACGTTCCAAAAACGTGAGCCAATAGGCTGAAAGTCTGTGTTATTTGTCTTAGTGACACGGGCATCTATGTTGGTATAGGTCGCAATCACATTCCAGCCTGGCAAGATTTCCCCGATTATATCCAGCTCCGGCCCACGGCTACGCACAGCGCCAGTGACTACTGAAATGCCGTCACTAGCTAGTTTTGGATCAGGATGTGGAGTGGCGATATTGGTTTTAGTCAAGTCGTAATAGGTCAAGGTGGCACGTAACCTACCATCGAAGAACTCGGTTTTAATGCCGCCTTCATATTGCTCTGCGCTGGTTGGAGGGGGAAGCGTGTTCCCGAGAAGGATTGTGTCGGGTTCATTGGGGCCAAAACTCTCCACGTAGTTGGCGTATAGGCTGATCCAACTTTTCGGTTGCCACAAGAAACCAACCCGGGGCGTGACGGCATCATCAGATCTCCCATCTGAAGTTTGGTCGATTTTTTCCCTATTACTTAGATGAAGGTATTGGTACCGGATGCCGCCCATAACCTGGATGTTGTAAGGCAGCTTGATCTGGTCTTGAATGTAAAGGCCGTATTGGTCAGTCTGATTAGCAAGTTGTTGAACCGGCTGTAGCGGGAATGTAAAAGGCGTACCAGGATGGCGTGGGTTTTGAATATTGATTGTAGAAAAATCAAAAGTTCCAAGATTTGTGAGGCCATATCTGAAATCAGTTGACCTGTCAAGCCGATAATAATCACCACCCAACAGTAAGGTATGATGAAGCCCTGCGGTATCGAAGTGGCCGATCAAGTCGAGGTTAGTGGAGTAGGTGTTATTCTGCGCTTGGCCGCTAAACTGAAAACGGCTTACATTCACATTATCCGCTTCGGTAGGTAAAACAAAATGGGATCGAATGTCGTTGCGCTGGTTGACAGAAAAACTGTGTTTGATTGACCAGTCGTCATTGAACTGATGCGACCAGTTGAAGCCGCCAAAAATGGTTTCCACCGTACCTGGAGAATACTCGCCGTAATTGCGGCTACGCGGTGTGTTTAAGCGTGTACCATTGCCATTGGCAAGCGGGACAAATGTATTGTCCAGGCCGAGGTGTTGATGGTTATATTCCAGCTCGAAAGTCGCCTGGGTTTTGGGGCTGATCACCCACTTGAGCACGGGTGCCAAGAACACATCTTCTTTGCCGACGAACTCCCGGAACGAACCGCTGTTTTGATACGACATATTCATCCGATACAGCAAATCCTTGTTTTTGGTGATTGGACCGGTGGCATCAATCGTCGTGCGATAGAGATCATAGGACCCAAATTGCTGGCTGAACCCGTAATAAGGCGTTGCCAAAGGCTGTTTGGTGATGACATTCACCATACCGCCCGGATCGACCAGGCCATACAAACCGGCTGCCGAACCTTTCAGCACCTCGACCGATTCCACGTTTGCCATACCCTTACTGGCAGCACCTTGTTGCAGCCTGAAACCGTTGCGGAAAAAAGTTTGGGATTCAAATCCACGCAGGAAAAAGGATTGATCAAGGCCGCCTCCTGCACCGCCCACGCTTGCGCCATTGCTGACAGTAACCCCACTGACATTCTTCAATGCCTGACCAAGATTAATCACCTGCTGATCCTTCAATACCTGCTTGGAAATCACCTGCACGTTCAGCGGCGTTTCCATAACTGGGGTATTGGTCTTAGTACCTGCGGTGGCGTTGGGGATGACGTAATCCTTGTTGTAGGGGTCGGCGTAGTATTCCGGGTCATAAGCCGAGTCGGCTTCCACGGTGACTTTGGGTAGGGTGGTGTCGCTGCCGGTTTCATTGTTCGATTGCGGCTTTTCATTAACCACAGCCGTTTTCTTGAAATTACTGGGAGGCTCAATCGTCACCGTACCCCCATCGACAAAGCGGTAAGTCATCCCGCTGCCTTGCAGCAATTGGGTTAAGGCTTGCGGCGGGGTCATGCTGCCGTTTAGTCCTTTGGCGCTCATGCCGCGCACCGTGTCGGCGGTGAGCAGGAGTTTCAGGTTGGAATCGGCGGCAAACTGCATCAAGGCGTTGTTGAGCGATTGCGCCGGGATGTTGTATTGATGGGTGTTGCCGTCCGCCAAGGCAGTCGCACTGTTGAACAGGATGAGCGCAGCAAGTGCAGGAAGGGCAAACGATTTGAGCATTTGCCCGACTGTTAGCGGAATAAGGGTTGGGGACATGGGTTCTCCTTGCGTAAACAATGGCTTCTTACCTTACTACCACGTTTTAACCCCCCCAATCCCCTACGCTAATGTGAAAAATATTTTATTGGCAAAGGTTGGCTTGCCGTTGAAATTTAGAATAACCTATAAATATCAGTAAGATGATATTGGTAGGCTTGTTCTGATTTTTTTGCATGTGGAGACACGCTTGCCACTTTGTTGATGCGCATTTTGGTTTTTTTAGAGGGATTAGGTTCTTTAAGGAAACTCTGCCTAAGTTGATTACATTCATGGTTCGACGACCGAAGGAAGTGCCTGTGGTGCAAGCTCACCACGAACGGAATCAACTCCTACCGTTCGTCCAGAGCCTGTCGAAGGACGACTGTCACCGATGCAAGACTAGCCAGAGCCCGAGCCGTGTTTCTTGCAAGCCCAGCACTTTGCGGACGCTGGCGATGACTTCTTCGGGGTTGTCGAGCGGAAATACGCCGGTGACGCGGAGGTTTTTTAGCTGGGCATCGGACAGGTATATCCGCCCCATCCGGTATCGGTCGATTTCTTCGACCAATTCGCCCAAGGGACGGTCGTTAATATACAGTCGCCGTTGCTGCCATGCCGATGCTTGGGTGAGGTTGGTTGCAGTCGGTTGGGGCAAGGTTTTTTCGCCCTGGTATATCAGTTGTTGCCCTACCTGGATGTTAACCTGGACGGGATGGCCTGCATTGGTGTTGAGGCTTGCCGTTTGGAGTCGGGCGGCGACGGCATGTTCCTGGACGGTGACATTGATGGCGTGTGGTGTTTTCCGGTAGACATCAAAGACTGTACCCAACGCCCTGACCATCAGGTTGTCGGCCTTGACTTCAAAAGGTCGCTGGCCATCTTTGGCAACGGTAAAGCGTGCCTCACCGTGGTGCAGGGTTATCAAGCGTTGTGTGGGTTGGTAGGCTACTGATACCGCCGTGTTGGTGTTGAGCAGGAGACGGCTACCGTCGGCAAGTAGGATGTCGCGGATTTCGCCAGGTTGGGTATGGTAGTCGCTCAACAGGTTGTCCCACAGGCTGGATTGGCTGGGTAGCACCAAACCTACCGCAATCAGCCAGGCCGCAGCCATTGTCAGCGGTATCGCCAACCAGGGATTTAAGGTTTTTCTTGGCTGGAAAGCCAGGGGTTGTTGACTTGGCATTTCAGCGTTGGGTATTGATTCAACATCAACCGGACGCGGGAGCTTTACGGCAGCGACCATCTCGCCCAGAAAATCTTCGGCCTTGGCAAAAGCGGCGGTGTGGGCGGCATCTTGCGACAGCCATTCCGCAAAGGCATGGGTTTGTGCCTCAGACAAGTTGCCGCCCCGCAATTTGACCAGCCAATCGACCGCTTCTTCCATGAGGTCAGGCGGCTGGGCATTCATCTCAAGACGTGGCATTAGGTTTCCGGTTCACAAGGGCTATACGAAGTAAGACGTTTGAAGGTTTGAATCTCTTACGGATGCCGCGAAAATTGTTTCGGCAATCAATCTTTGTCGCCCAATCGGTTGCGGCAGTGGATGATCGTCTTGGCCAAATATTTGTAAACCGTCGATTCGGCTACGCCAAGGCAGGCGGCAACTTCTGCGTAAGTCAGCCCGTCAACGTTGTGCAGCAAGAACGCCGAACGGTAATGGGTGGGCAGTTCATCTAGGGCATCATGGAATTGTTGGAGACGTTGCTGGGAGATGGCGATTTGCTCAGGGCCAGGCGCAGTGCTGGCGTGGGTGTCGGTTAGCAGGCCTGGCTCGATCTCGACCATGTAGTTGCTTCTGACCTTGGCTTTGCGCTGATAATCCGTAGCCAAGTTGACGGCAATACTGAAGGCCAAGGCGCGGGCGTTGTCCGGCGGTGTGGCCTGAATGAATTGGTGGAAACGCAGGAAGGTTTCATGCGTTAGGTCGGCGGCGGCTTCCCGGCATTTGATCCGACCCATCAAAAAGCGCAACAAATCCTCGGCTAAAGCCTCATTCCAGTATAAGGCGATGTCGGGGGGCGAGGATGCTATCATAATTAATGCGACGAAATGATAATGTCAAAACTTGGGGCATTATCTTATGAATCGGCTGCCAACGCTAATAATTTGAAGTTGAATCAATGGGGTAAGCTGCTTTCTTCTTTTTAAGAATAGACGTGGTTATTGAATCGGCCTTATGAAATTTAATTTCCCTTCGGCTTCGCTCAGGGAACGCCACGATAACATGCCCTGAGCGAAGCCGAAGGGTATCGCGACTATTCCAAACATTAACAGGCCGAATCAATAATGTTTAAAGCTGTACTGTTTGAATAACAACTAAGTAGTGGCTTTAACTTCACATGAGCTAAAACTTCACCGTACCGAATCTATGGAAATAGTGATCGGTTCGTTAAAAAATTCGGGTTACTTGGTTTTCCACACAGTTCCGCAAAACAGCTTTTGCTTTTTGCCGTTACCTGACTAGCTCGGCCGAACTGACAGATTTTTTATCGGCTTCGGCGGGGTTGATCTTTACCTTCATGCCGTCCACCGGCAGTTCTATGCCCGCAGTTAAAATGCGCTCATTCGATGCAATGCCTTTGCTGACGATAATGCGGTCGGTTTCGTTACGCAGTATTTCCACGGTATGCAGCTTGAGCTTATCTTCCTTATCTATGCCATAGACTTGATTGCCGCCAAACAATGCGGATTTCGGTAGGCTTAACAGATCGTGGCGTTCAATGCCGACAATCGTTGCCTTAACGAACTGTCCAGGCATTAACGCGGCTTGGCTCATCTTAGGCTTGAAAGCATCGGGGATTTCAGCGATGGCGTACAGCATGGCGTTTTTGTCATCCAGGCTGCTGGTCGTGCGGACAATACGCCCATGCCATTGTTGCTCGCTGTTGCCAAACTGCACGTTAAGCGTCACGTCCGGCCATTTGCTAACGCTAAGGTCTTGTGATGGCAATGCCAAAAACGGCAATTGTCCGGAAGCGATAGGCAACCTGACTTCCGCGCTGGCATCGGCATAAAGCTGGGCAATTTTTTCGCCGACATTCAAATATTGCCCGACCGAAACCCGCTTGTCGCGCACCCAGCCGTTAAACGGCGCGAGCAAGCGACAGCGTTCCAGTTGCACTTTTGCTGCCGACAAGTCGGCTTGGGCGGCGGTCAGTTTGGCTTCGCGTTCCTTTAATTGCGGTTTGTGCAGGACATAATCGCTGGCCTTGCCACTGCCCAAGGCTTGCCATTCCTCTGCGGCTTGCTGGGCTTCTTCGCGCTCGCGTAAGAATTCTTTGTGGGCTTCGGCAATAGCGGCTTTGGCGTGGACAACCGCAAACTCGAAATCACGGGGGTCAACCGTCAGCAGCATCTCGCCTTTTTTGAAATATCCCCCCGCCGCAAACGCAGGATGGACTTTAACAACCTTGCCCGACACTTCGGATACCAAAGCGATTTCTGTGCGCGGCTCGACCATACCCTGAGAACTTACGTTCATGCGTAAGGCTTCTTGCTTGGCAGTGGTTACGGTAACGGTTGGCGGCTCGTGTTTGACTTTCTTGACCTTGTCTTCATCGGCAGAAGTTTTATGGGCAATCAGCCACCACGAGCCGCCGATTCCTAAAGTCAACAGCAAAATCGGTAGGGTTATTTTAAGCAGCAACAACGTTAAGTGCTTATCCAGTTTTAATTTCATAGGCTATTGCAAGTGAATCCGCTTAGACTTCCGCACCTAACGCCAGATAAAGATTAATACGGTTATTCAACAGCAACCGCTGCACGGTGAAATATTCGCTTTGAGCGCTCAAGGTGCTACGGTAGCTGTCAAGCAGGGTTAAGATTTGGATAACGCCGCGCCGATAAGCCGTGATTGCAGACTTACGGCTCTCCTCGGTTTGTAGCACGTTGGCATGTAAGGCTTGTTCCTGTTGCCGTAACCATTCCTCAGCGGCGAGACTTTGCTCGACCTCGCTGAATGCGGTTACTGCAATTTGCCGGTAATTGCTCAAGGCTTCTTTGACCTGCGCGTTTTGTAATTCAATTTGGCCTGTTAACCTGCCGCCAGTAAACAACGGCTGCGACAAACCCATCAAGAAATTCCAGACGGCGGCGCGCGGGTCGATCAATTCGCTTAAAGACGAACTGCGCGTACCGCCTGATGCGGTTAAAGTCACCCTTGGCAATAAGGCTTTTTTGGCACTGGCAACCCGATGGTCAGCCGCTTGCAGCCGTTCAAATGCCGCCACCAAATCGGGGCGGCGTTGCAGGATTTCAGCAGGCAAGCCGACTTGCAACGGTTCGGGCGGATTCGGTAGTTTGGTTTGGCTATTTACCTTGCCAGCAGGGTAACGACCCAACAAAACCTCAAGTTGCCTAGCTGCAAGCTGGACTCGATTACGGTTATCCGCCAGTTGCGCTTCGGCGGAAGTTAGGTCAGTCAAAGCTAGCCGCAAATCCAAACCTTGCGTCAGGCCACGGTTAAAGCGCCCGCGTACTAAATCGACAACAGTACGGCGATCTTTAATCGACTCTTCCGCAACTTTAACCTGCAAATTGGCTTCGGTTAGGTTGAAATAGGCTTGAGCCGTCCTCGCCGCGAGGGACAAGCGGGCAGCACGGAAATCATTAGTTGTTGCTTGAGATTCCAACTCGCTGGCTTGTTGGCTATTCTTGATGCGCCCCCACACGTCCAGTTCCCAATTAAGGTCGAACAAGGTTTGAAATGTGCTTAACTTATCCGTTGGCTTGCCCACAGCATGGTTTTCGCCGCGCTCGTAGCTGGGGTTAAGAAACATCTGCGGCCAACGCCCGCTACCAGAGATTTTTACCGATGCCCTAGCCGCCTCCACCCTTGCGGCGGCGGCTTGCAGATCGAAATTGCTTAGCAAAGACTCCCTGACCAGACCTTGCAAAACCGGATCGGAAAAACCTGCCAGCCATGAGGGCGGCACGATAGCGGTATCCGGTTTGGCTTCCCAATGAGTCGGTAGATTTTTAACCGGTTGTTGTTCTTTGTCTCGGTTCGGTGTCGTCACGCAACCGGACAAAGCCATTACAATGAACAGGTTTATTAGTAAACGGGGCATGGCAGCATTATTGATTTTATAGTGATCCATAGCATAAGACGTTTGAGAATCCCCAAAACCCCACCATTTAAAATATATTTTTCAGAAGCCACAAAGCTATTGCTTTTGTTTGGTTTTTAAGTAACTTTATGTGCCGATAGTGCCAAAAATGCTTGGTTACTATTAAAAAACACGTATTCATCTACAAAACACACACCCACTATGAAAAAGATAAAACCTAAAAATAATTTTCTGTTGTTAACCTTACTGACCTGCCAAATTGGCGGTTTTCCTATCCTTGCGAAAGCAGATGCGCCGAAATGCCAGCTTTTAATCGCCAAACAATTTTTTGATGGCGTTAATTTCCCTCAACCCAACATGGCAGTACTGGTGGTAGGAAATAAAGTCAAACAAATCGGCAGCGCAGAAGCACTGGGCAACCAATGCAAAACAAAAATTAATCTTGGCGATGCGACGATACTTCCCGGCTTTATCGAATCACACGCCCATGTCACTTTCCAAAGTGTCAGGAAAGACAATGTCTTGGAACATGGCATCACCACCGTGCAAGATACCGGTGGCCCATTGTTGCCCGTGGAAGGCGGTCAAGGCAAATTGCGTTTGCTGAGCACTGGGCCGATTATCCAGGCTGTCGGCGGCTATCCATTAAATATCTTTACCCCTGACGATACGGCAGGTGGTTTGGATAAAGTCGGCATAACGGTAACGTCGTCCCGTAACGAAGCGGAAAAAGTGGTGCAACAGCTGGCCGATGGCGGCGCGACCGCCATCAAAATCGCCTTGGAACCTGGTGGTGAAACCGGCGCTCCTTGGATGATGCCGCATGGCGACCATCCTATTCCTGATGCTCCTTGGCCGTTACTTTCCCCAGAAATCGTCCAGGCTGTGGTTAACAAAGCCCATGCTTTAGGTAAGCGAGTTATCGCCCATGTCGGCGAACAAGTTGGCTTCGACCTGGCGGTCGCCAGCGGGGTTGATGAACTGGCGCACATGCCGTGCGCGGCAATTAGTGATGCTTCTTTGCAAAATGCCGTGAAAGCGGGTATTACTTTCGTCACCACGCTCGATACCTTGGCTTCTTGCGGCCCTACCGGTTTACATTACAACGCTTTTAGACTGGGCTTAATGGGCGCGAATTTTATCTACGGCTCAGAAGTTGCCCACGACAACGTACCTTGGGGCATTAACGGTGAAGAAATGCACATGATGCTGCATTTGACCCACGGTGCGGATGCGATTAATTTCGATGATGTGGTTAATGTATTCAGGTCGGTGACTTCCAAGGCCGGTCAACGACTGGGTGTCAATCCATTGCTAGGTAGTTTGGTTCCCGGTGCGCCTGCCGATATTATCGCCGTGCGTGGCAACCCGTTTGAGCGTTTTAAAATTCTGGAATACCCTGATTTGGTGATGTCAGGCGGCAAAATTGTTGTCAATAAATTTGAAAAATAATAGCTAGAAAGGACGGGGCAAGCCAAATCGCCCCGTCCTATTCATCTTCAGTTAAACAAACAAGCCCCCGGCGTTCCTAGCGGGCAGTTCACAAAGTTGATAAGAAAGAAATCGTACATATCCTTCATCAATTGCGCGATGATGGGGTCGGATTTTTTCGGCGACCCACCTTGCACGGGTGGTTTAGGGTCGTATTCCATATCGAGCATCACCGCTTGCGTATACTGCTTGCCGAACAGGTGATTCACCAGCGCTAAAGCCATGTCAACGCCGCCAGTCACGCCGGCCGATGTCCAATATTTGCCGTCTACCGTCCAGCGTTTGCCGGTATATTCAGCCCCGTATTTAGTTAACATCTCATTTGCCCTATACCAGTGGGTTGAAGCATCTTTGCCTTGCAGCAAGCCCGTTGCGCCCAGAATCCACGCACCGGTACAGACGCTAGTGGTGTAGATGCTGGTTTCATCTATTTTCTTGATCCAATCCAGTACTTCAGGATCTATCGTTTGCATTGCAGTTGCACCCGCACCGCCTGGAATCAACAACACATCCAGCTTGCTGACTTCGGCGATAGATTTGTTCACGGCGAGAGTTAAACCATTGCTCATCGTGACCGTACCCTTATTTTTGGCGATCAGGAAAGTTTTCAACCCTGCCGACTTAAAGACTTGATATGGCCCTAGCGCATCTAGCGAAAACATGCCGTCGTAAACATAGATGCCTACGCCGTTCACGTTGACATTAGGATTCGGCTGACGTGCCATCAACTCGTCCATATTGGTGATAAGATCGGGTTTTTGTGAGCCGCCACTGGTTTTTGTGGCAAGCGGGTTAACTACCGTTGTATGACTATCACCTCCGGCATCAAAGGCAAAAACGTTCAGGGAAAATAACGAAATGAGCAGGATAACCCCTCTCTTTTGTAAATTTTTCCGCAAGATTTGCGTGTTATACATATGAAATAACTCCTTAAATATCAATATTATTGTTATTGCCACTCAGTTTCGGACAATAGATTTTTTACCATTGCCCTTAACGGGTAGGCTTTATGATGTCAGCAATAAAAATGCCATATCTATAATCTATTGATATTGAATGAATTATTTATTAAGAGCTATTTGGTTTTACCAAAAACTAAGCGCGCCACTATTTTTCGCGAAAGCTAAAATGGGATCCATCCGATTTTAGCGGCGAAAAATCACGTGGCGGTTAATGCCTTCGGCTGCCCGCGTTCGTCCTCGGTTCGTCACGATGCACAACTCCCCTTCGGTACGCTGTGCATCACGACTGCCCAAATGACTTGACGCCGTGTCGGATGGCCTTGCATGTTGACTACGCTTCCGCTCGCGCTCCAACTCCGTCAACACGCCCGGCCCCTACGGCTACGCGGGGGTCGTCGTACACCGCTCCACTCGCGTTACGCTTCCGTGTACTCCTTCTGGGTGATATGCCGCAGTAAGTGGGTCATATCACACAGTTTCTAAAGCGATTGCCTTACAATTGATCAGCCGTAGGTCTTTTGAAGTGATTATTGTATTTGCCTTCAGGGGGAGAGCTAATTTATTTTGCCAGATGTGTAATATTAGTGTATATAATGCATATCCTTTAATTAAAGAGAAGATGCTTATGTCTGTCCGTTTTAATGTTGTGCTATCCGATGACCTTAACCGCGAGCTGGATCAAGCCGCCCAAGAAGGCGAGACCAATAAAAGTGAAATTTTGCGGAAGGCGATTACCTTGTATCTGGCGGCAAGGGACGGTCGTCGGCGTGGCTTAAAGATTGGTTTGGTCGAACCGGAAACGCAAAAATTAGAGACTGAAATTATTGGCTTATGAGCCATATCGATCTCAACAAGCCACCGCCAAACCACACGTTCAGCGTATCGGTCGATAGGGAAGAAACCGATGCCGAACGTAATGTCCGTTTGTTCAAAGACGTGGCGTTGTTCGTTGTCGCCCTGGGGTTTGTCATACTGATTGCTTATTTATGCTATTCGACGCTCAACTCGGCAACGGTGAGCGTCGAAGAGAAAAAATGGGCGATGTCGATCTTGTCTGCTGCAACGGGCGGAATCATCGGTTATCTTGTTCGCAAATAGTTGTCTCACAAAATTAAGAATGTCCTCTCCGCCCTGTTGCCAGTAAACGGCTAATACTGAATATTAATCGACCCCATAAACGTGCGCGGGGTGCTAAAGCTGACATAACTGAAATTTCCGGCAGGAGGTGTGACATTGGTAACATACGATTTATCCAGCAGGTTATCGATATTCAGTTGTGCCGTGATCTTGGTTTTACCGACTTCAAAGCTGTAGCCAGTCATCAGACCTACTAGGGCATAACCAGTGGATTTAAGCTTATTGGTACCATCGACTACACCATCTTGTAAATTCACCCCGCCGCCGATCTTGAAACCTTTGAAATCACCTTGCTGGACTTCGTAGGTCGTCCAAACACTGCCGATATTGCGCGGCACAAATTGCAAGCGTTGTCCTTGGAGGAATGCATTATTTGTATCGGTTGTATCATTACTTTTGCTGATACGGACATCCTGATTGGCGTAGGTAGCAATGGCATTCCAGCCCGGCAGTATTTCGCCTTGGATGTCCAGTTCTGGGCCTCTGCTTCGGACTTCGCCTACTGCGATGGAGCAACCAACTTCACAGCCAGTTTTGCCTCGATTACGTATGTCGTCGGTAGCCACGTTTTGCTTGGTTAAGTCATAATACGCTAAAGTGGCCCGAAGGCGACCATCAAAAAATTCAGCCTTAGCACCCACTTCCCATTGCTGTGCGGTCTGGGGCGGCAACAGTTTGCCCCCGAAAGCGATTGAAGCGGTATTAGCGCCAAAATTTTCCACATAATTGCCGTATAAGCTCAGCCATTTTTGAGGTTGCCATAGTAAACCAACCCGGGGCGTGACGGCATCGTCTGTTTGTATGGGGTCTGGAGTGAGCGAGGCGTTGGCGGGACCATAGTCACCAGTTGTATGCGCATATTGGTAGCGTAAACCGCCCATAACATGAATGTCATAAGGCAACTTAATCTGGTCTTGCAGGTACAGACCGTAATTATCGGTGTTTTGATTGGCTAAAGTTCTGGTGGTCGGATCTATATTAACTAAAGTGCCTGGTCGGACGGGGTTTAAAATATTGATAGAGGAAAAATCACCGGTAGAATTAGCTACATCTTGAAAAAAGTCAAAACGATAATAATCGCCACCGAATAGCAAGGTATGTTCCAAACCCCAGGTCTTGAAGTGACCAGTTATATCTAGAATGGTAGCTACGGTATCATTTGTAACATGTTCGGTTAGAGCATAGCGATTCACCTGTCCTTGAGCAAAACTGTCAGGTAATAGTAAATTTCCTGAGTTAATATCCCGCCTTTTGAAAGATACCTGGTGCTTGATAGACCAATCATCATTGAACTGGTGCGACCAGTTGAAGCCAACGAATATGTTATCGGTTTCGAGTGGATTACGTTCCAACAGGTTTCGGCTATGCGGTATATCCTTAAATTGCTTTGTGTTTTCATCAAATAGCAAGACTTGCTGGTCAATGCTGGATAATTCATGCTGATATTCCATTTCCAGAGTTGCCTGGGTATGGGGGCTGATGTTCCATTTCAGGATAGGCGCAAAGAATACATCCTCTCCCTCGACCAGATCACGGAACGAGTTATTAGTTTGAAATGAGGCATTTACCCTGTACAACAAGGTGTCATCTTTAGTCAATGGACCTGTAGCATCAATGCTGGTGCGGTAGAGGTCGTAGGAGCCGAACTGCTGGTTGAGGGCATAGTAAGGTGCCGCCAGTGGTTGCTTGGTAGTGATATTGACCATGCCACCCGGTTCAACTCGCCCATACAAGATCGCCGCCGGGCCTTTTAACACTTCAACATTTTCCACGTTGGCAAATTGTTGACCATTATGGAAAGCATTAGGGCCGCCATCCATCCGAAACCCATTACGAAATAAAGTGTTGGTTTCAAAACCGCGCAAAAATAATCTTTGCTCCAGTGCCCCGCCCGTTGCGTTTGTGGCGGTTACGCCACTGACATTCCGCAATGCCTTATCCAAGCTAATTACCTGCTGGTCTTTTAACACCTGCTTGGAAATCACCTGTAAATTCAGCGGTGTTTCCATTACTGGTGTATTGGTTTTAGTGCCTGCGGTGGCTTTAGGTAAGACATAATCGGTATTGTAAGGATCGGTCTGCCAAGTGGGGTCGTCATATGGGTTGTCGGCATCGGCTTCTACGGTGACTTTGGGCAGGGTGGTTTCGTCGCTCGAATTATTGTTGTTCTTGGCAGTGACTTTAACTAACGGCAGCATGGGAAGGTTATCCGGGCTATTGGCGCTATGCGGTTCGCTGGCTGGCTCGACGGTAATCGTGTCCGCGCTGGTGCGGCGGTAGGTTAAGCCGCTGTTTCGGAGCAGTTTCCCCAGCGCTTGCTCTTTGCTGTAGTTGCCGTTAAGCACGGTGCTGTGCCGATTTTGGGTATGGTTGGCGCTGAAAAAAACTTTTGTGCCGCTGGTTTCGGCATATTGCAGCAAGGCATCCGCTAACGGTTGGGAGGGGATATGATAATTTTGTTCGCTGGCATGGCTTGCCATCGGCGCAATAGTGAATAGTGCGCTAATGAAAATAAGTAGGTATCGGCAATGGCAGGTTAAGGTGCGGTGCATGATGGCTCCAAGTCTTGTATAAAAATGTGCGACAGCAAGTTATCGCGGTTTTATCTAAGACGATGGCGAAGCGGCGTTTTATAACCTTATTGGGGAATTTTTTTGTTTAACCCGCAGACAGTAACACCACAAGCTTATTGGTCAGCCGATATTCCTTTAGTCCCAAGGTTTTTTCTATGACGGTTATGGCTGCTTCGGTATCGCGCGGGTCGAATACGCCAGTGACGCGGTGCTGCGCCAAGGCTTTGTTAGCAATTATGATTTTGACGGGGCGGTAGCGTTCCAATTCGGCAACGACAGTTTGCAAGGGCTGGTTTTTAAAAACCAGCCGGTGTTCACGCCAAGCTTTGGCCTGGTTAAGGTTGGCGGTTGTGGTTGGCTGGATTTGGTCGTCAATATAAGCGGTCTGTTGGCCTTCGTTGAGGTGTTCAATCTGCTGCCCATTGCTAAACTTGACGCGGACGGCATGTTGGAAAACCGTGACCGTCAAATCGTCATCCAATTGCTGAATATTAAACGCAGTGCCTAGCGCCGTGATGTCGCCTTTGGCGGTTTGCACGGTAAACGGGCGTTGCTTGTCCGGTGCAACGGTAAAGTAAGCCTCGCCTTCGTGCAACGTGAGTGCGCGGCTGTTTTGGGAGAATTTCACGGACAGGCGGGTATCGGTGTTTAACAAAACGCTGGAACCATCGCGTAATACGACCTGTTCCTGCTCGCCCTTGGCGGTTTGGTAATCGGCAAACAAGCCAGGTTGCCAAAGCAATTTGAGGGTAATCGCCAGCACAAGGCAAGCAGCGGTCGCATAAAACACTGGACTTTTATAGCGGATTTTGGCTTTAGGGATAGAGGGAATTGGTTGTAAGACCGAAGGCTTAAGTACTCGCTTTTCTATCTCGGCGATTTGCGCTTGAGTTAAACTTTCCGTTTGTTGCCAGAACAGTTGGGCTTGCCGCCATGCTTGCTGATTTTGCAAACTGGCTGATAGCCAATCCTGCAAGGCTTGCTTTTGCTCAGCACCAAAAAACGGCGAGTGTGACAACGCCAACCAATAATCGGCTTGCTGTGCAAGGTTGTCTTCGGGTGGCGGAGGTACGGGCATGTGCAGGTTATCCATCAAAATTCAATGTACATCAGTAAGACGATTAGGGAATACCTAAATATAACCGCTGGAACAAAATCCAGGTTTTTTATAGAAAATTATATTAATGAGTAGAACGATTAACTTTCTTCAAGTTTCTGCCGACAATGGCTGAGGGTGCGGGTAAGGTATTTCAGGATCATGGTTTGGGAAATGCCGAGTGCTTGCTCAACTTCGGCATAGGTTTGGTTTTTAAGCCTAAGCATGATGAATACATCTCGGCATTTTGGCGGCAATTCAGCTAGGGCCTGAATTAGCATTTCCACTTGCTGTTCAGACATGGCGCACTGATCCGGCAACGGCGCAGGATCAATGATGGTCTCAGCCATTACTTCTGGTGTGATGTCAGCATAAGCGCGGCGGGCGTGGTTGCGATAGTAATCGGTCGCCAAATTTGCCGCGACCCGGTAAATAAACGCCCGTGCATTCTCTACCCGATTCGTTTTGCTGTACTGGGCGTAACGGATGAAAGTTTCTTGCACAATATCCTGGGCATCTTCATCGCACCTGACGCGCTGGGACAAAAAGCGCAACAGGTCGCGCTCGTATGCTTGCATCAAATCGGTAAGTGCATCGGCAGTTAGGTTATACATCGCGGGTTAATTAAACTGGCGGCAAAAACAATAGGGCAACTTTTGGTGTTTGGCTTGTTTTTGGCACATAAGAAGTTCAGCATTCATCATAAAATACAGCATCCCTGCCAAAAATGAAATATTCCAAATTTATAAAGCAATTATTGCGCCAGCAATGAGAGATGCTGAGATTATGCGGGTTACAGAGGTTTTATAGGTTTTGTTGAAACACAAAAGTGTGGGATATGCCGCACTGGGTGCGTGATATAACACAGTTTAATTGAATTCTTTTGGTTTTTCTGATAGCGTAAAGCCGTAATAACTTATTTGGAGTCTCCTCATGAAATTACAAACACTTTTGATTACCCTTACTTTATCGCTCTCGTTGGTTTCGGCTGGCGCGTGGGCCAAAAACCACCCTAAGCATTGCGATATCCACAAAACCGCCGCTAGCCATGATTGCGCCAAACATTGTGAACTACATCCCGGTGCTAAAAGCGGAGCCTGCGCGAAACATTGCTCGTCGGAAACCGCCGCCAAAGCGCATGTGTGCGACACCCCTCATTGCGACAACCACTTGGCAACCGCCGCTAAAAGCTGCACTACCGTCAGTTGTGCAACTCATACTGGCGCGGCGGCCCATAACTGTGGCACCGAGCATTGTGCCAAACATGGCGGCAATATGGCCGATTGCTGTGGCACTACTCAGCAGTGTGATGTTTAAAACTGCTGTCGGCATTATCATATAAGTAAGGTCGGGTTAGACGTGTAAATGTCATACAATTTGTACGTCTAACCGACCTATATCCTGTAGCTCTTTAGAACTTCTGGGTTCAATCAACCTGAATTAACTGAAAGCCCTTATCCGCATTATTCCAAGTCATAAAAATATGCTTGCCATCATTTATCAATGCCGGATGGTTTGATGCGGCGGACGATGTGGCCAGTTGTTTTAGCGACGACCAATGTAGCCCGCTATCTTCCGAAACTATCGTGTTTATCGTCGTGATTTTGCCGTCAAACTCTTTCCATACTAAAGCAACTTTGTTGCCTAACGCCATGACATCCGCCCTGCCCGGTAGCTTATCGGCGTTACCGATTGAAAGTGGTTTGGAGAAAGTTTTGCCCTGGTTGCCAGACCACGCATAAAACAGGCCGCTTTGCTTGGTGCCTTGGCTGAACCAGGCCATGTGGTAATGTCCGTCATCGCTGATCGACAACGCCGGGCCATGAGTTGGGCAGCCGTCAATTTTCCAGTCGTCGTAAGTCACCCGCCAAGGCTCGCTGGCTTTGCCGTCGGCATTGAGTTTAAATAAGCCGTGATCCCGAATGCTGCCCGGATAAACGAAGCGTGCCAACACAACCGGCAAGCCGTCCACATCGAGCGCGACGGCACTTCGACAACAAGAACAAATGTTTTTGGCAATACGGTGGTCTTTTTGCGCTTTCAAGGGTTTACTCGGATCGACAGCCACATGGTAAATCGACAAATCACCGCCGCCTTGCTTTTTGTATTCCTTTTCATCGCGAACGTCATGCCATAGAAAATGCGCTTTGCCGCCTTTATCCAGCCACATTTCGGTTTGGTAATGAATTTGGCTATTCGCCTTGGTACTGACCTTAACCGGCTTGCTAAAATGAATACCGTCACCAGACTGGCTAAAAAACGACGTGTAGTCCTGTTTGCTATCGGCAAAATACAACACAGAAACCTTGCCTTGCTTATCGACCGCGATTGACGGCGGATTTTCATCCCAAAAATTCATCGCCTGCGGCTTGGGATTAACCCGCACTGGCTTGCTGAAGGTCTTGCCGTAATCGAGGGAGTAATCGACTTCGACCTTATCCTGCGAAGGCACCACCCGCCACAAGCGCCCGTCCGGGCCGAAGGCGGCGGCGGTGAACAGCTTTTGGTCAAATTTTTCGGATTCTTCTGCGTAAGCGAAATGATTTGCCGTCAATGCGCTTATCAACATAAGTAGATGGGTAAGCGTTAACCAATTAATATTTTTAAGGGACATAGGCTGAATCTAAGTTATTGGTTAGGTTAGTGGCTTGTTCATTGTATAAAACAAGCCACTAAAATCAAGCAGTAAACATATAGTAAGACGTTTGAGAACGTAAAAAACCTCACCTGCTTGCTAAAAAACAATGATCAGCCAATTTAAGGCATTGGAAAATAACTTGGTACACATGCGGTGCAATATTAGGCAACAACGTTTACTCTTAATGATAGCAGTTGCTCAATTCACCGGGCATTGATGAACGATTGTTACATCCGACTTAGCATTTGGATTGATTTTTTTCTCTAATGCCGTCAAACCTGAAGTCATTATGTCATTGACCGCTTTATCAGCCGCTTCTTCACTCAGTTCTTCGGCTGGACTATTGTTGCTAGATGCGCGGTAGTAGGTCGCCGTCCATTTCACCTCGGTTTTGCCGCCATTGCCTGCGACCGCTAGCCTTGCCGAATAGTCTGCAACCGGTAATGTGGGAATATTTTCATCTTTCCCAGTATTTTTGACAGTGCCAACCGTACTCATACCAGTAATTTTGTATTTGTACGCCATTTTAGTATCGTCGTAATCAAGCAATTGTTCAGTGACTGTGCCGCCGTTTACCAAGGTTAAAGTGCGCTCCGCTCCCTTAGAGTTGCTAGTTCCACTGCTTGTATTTTTAATATTGGGTTGCCAGGACATATCGCCGAAGTTTTTGATTAATGCCCAAACTTTTGCCGTTGTAGCATCAATAATGATAGTCGCTGTCATCCGGTGTTTTTCAGGATTGTTGGCATTAACCAATCCAGAAAACACCATCAATGCAAATGAAATAAAATGAGCGGATTTTTTCATGATATTTTCCTAATAGTTTTAAGGATAGGCAGATTTTTTGCCTTTTCTCCACGGGTGCACCAAATATGTTTGGTAAAGGTGCACTCGTGAGGCATAAAGGAAAACGATAAAGCGGTTACGGACTAAAATTCGACCTTAACGGATCCCATGAATGAGCGTGGTTGCCCAACGCCAATCATACTGCCCGTATTATTTCCAGTGTAGTAGGTTTTATCGAGCAGGTTATTGGCATTCAGTTGAAGGGATACTTTAGATTTACCCACTTTCATACCATAACTTGCCATTAAATTAAGCGTTGCATAGCCGGGCAATTGGAAATCGTTACGGGTTGTGCCTTCCCTCTGGCTTGTTGCAATCACACCGCCGCCAAATTTCAAGCCTTGTAAGGCGCCTCCCAGGAATTCGTAAGTCGTCCATAAGCTGCCGAAATTACGTGCCGCGTTATACAGCCGATGCCCTGTGTCGCCAGGATCGCCAGGGCCACCGAAACCGACATCTTTGTTTATCCGCGCATACGATAAGTGTGTATAAGCCCCGATTACGTTCCAGCCTGGCAAGATTTCACCAGTTGCCTCAAATTCATAGCCCCGGCTTTCTTGTTCACCAATGGTGACTTGAAGATTTTGAATTATCGGATGCGGCACTGCCATGTTCTTTCTGGTCAAATCAAAATAGGCAAAATTTGCGGTCAACCGGCCATTGAAGAATTCGGTTTTGGCACCCAACTCCCATTCTTCTGCCGTTTGTGGTGCCAATGCCTGTTGCCCTGGGGCATTAAACAAGCTGTTGGATGGGCCAAAGTTTTGACTGTAATTACCATACATCGACAACCATTTCAACGGTCTCCACAACAAACCGCCACGCGGACTAACCCGATCATCATCTGTCGTGGTAATACCCAATGTGTCATTGCGGCCTGTAGCGTTGTCATAACGTACCCCAACATTGCCGTAAACATTGAACGGAAACTTGATTTGGTCTTGCCAATATAAGCCGTACCATTCCTGGCTCATGTCAGGTGAAGCTGTATAAGTTAAATTAGGTGCAGCGGTCAAATAAGTGGGGTTAATAATATTAAATTTAGCCCCTTCAGGAAAGGCTGCACAGCAGGCAGTTGTACCTTGGTTATCAATCTCAAAAAAATCAAAGCCCCATAACATGGAGTGCTCCAACATGGCGGTATTAAATTTGCCCGTTAAATTAAGGGTGGTGTAATAGTTTTGCTGTTGAGTCGTTCCGTTGTTAAAACCCCTATTTCCTACGGAAAAATCACTATTTACATTAACTAGGTTGCCCTTGCCATCCGGTTGCCCAAAAAAGAACGTAAAGGTCGAATCAACATCTAAAAATTCTGCACCAAAGCGATGGCTAAGTTTCCAATTATCGTTGAAAGCGTGCGACCAATTGGCAGCCACATACGTCCTGTCGCCACGGGTTTTGTTGTTGAAGGGGTCGCCAAGTTGCCTGTTTATCGGTACGGGCGCTGGACGGTTACCAATTGGTGCAACCCCAGAATCATTGGCATTATCAAAATGCTGGTATTGAATATCGAGGTTTGCCTGGGTTTGTGGGGATATATTCCAGGTCAGACTAGGCGCAAAAAAAACGCTGTCTTTTTTCACAAAATCCCGAAATGAATCAGAATTTTCATAGGATAAGTTGACACGATAAAGCAAGATATCATCCTTAGTGATAGGGCCTGTTGCATCTGCGGTAGTACGATAAAAATCGTACGAACCGAATTGCTGCTGCAAGGCATAATACGGTGTTGCCAGTGGCCTTTTAGTGACCATATTGATGACCCCGCCCGGTTCATTACGACCAAACAAAACTGAGCCTGGGCCCTTTAATACCTCAATGCGCTCAAGATTGGCAGTTTCACGTTTGAGCGTACCGCCGCCCAACGCGGATGGTTGTAGAAAGCCGTCCAGATATTTGTTGGTATTTTGAAAACCCCGCATGATAAAAACATCGCTATCTCCTCCGTCAGTAAAACTAGATTGAACGCCTGCTACGTTTTGGATGGCATCTTCTAGGCGGATGACTTGTTGGTCTTTAAGCACTTGTGATGGCAACACTTTTACTGAATATGGGGTTTCCATAATTGGTGTGTCCGTTTTAGTTGCCGTACTCGCGTTAGGGCGATGGTAATCGGTATTATGCGGGCTATTCGCCCAAGCAGGATCTTCGTAAGGATTATCTGAATCCGCCTCTACCGTCACCTTAGGCAGGGTTGTTTCACTATCCGATGTTTCTGCCGCTGTTTTTATGAAAGCAGGTGCCGTGGCTTTTAAGGCGACGGTATCATCTGCGGTCGATAACGCTTGAACGCCGCTACCAGAGAGCAGTTGGCTAAGCGCCTGCTTGGGCGTGTACGTTCCATTAACGGAAGTGCTTTCCCTGCCTTGCACTGCGCTATCGGCATAAAACACATGCAGACCGCTTTGTTGAGATAAGCTATTTATGGCGCTAGCTAAAGGTTGCGCGGGAATGTTGAAATTGCTAGCTTCTTCCGCCAAGACGGGTGTTATCGACAGGCTTAAGTAAACGCCAGCTAAGGCAAATCGAAATGGTGTCATCAGGGTCTCCAGGTGTTTAATTGTCATATGCTTACCTGTAGGACGTTTGGGCGGGAGAATCCCGCCACTTAATCTTAGTAAAATTGAAATTTTTTTATTAGCTGATAAGGTCGCATCGCGTACCTACGAGGCTTAAAATGGAAAATCGAAACTACGAAATCCAGTTTCCTATATACTCTATATTAGGCTTACTTATCAGCTAAGCTTAATATTCCAACTTAACCAAGCCCATAAACGTGATTGGCTCGCCCGGAATATTACCGTAACCTCTCTGGTAAGCATCGATTGTATCGGCACCACTAAAATAGCGCTTATCTAACAAGTTGCGGATGTTCAATTGCGCGGTCAACCTGGATTTGCCGATGTCCCACTTGTATGCTGCTGATGCGTCCCAACGAACATAACCCGGTAGTTGAAAGGTGTTTTCAAAATCGCCCTGACGTTGGCCGACAACAAACACACCTGTTCCTAAGCTTAAACCAGACAACCAGTCCTGCCCGAAAACTTTGTCGAACTCATAAGTTGTCCACACGCTGCCGCTATGCAAGGCGGCGTTGGGTAGACGATTGCCGGTGTTGCCGATACCCGGTTGAGAACAAGTGCCACCAGGGCCTGCAAAGGCACCGCAGGAAGTGTCCTTGGTGATTTCTGTATCAGTGTAAGCGTAAGAAGCAATAATGTTCCAGTTATCGGTCAATTGGCCGCTGAGATCGATTTCTAGCCCTTGGCTATTAGCTTCCCCAATGTTTCTAAATACTCTTCGGTTGTCGGTACTGTTTGCTATATCAAATGCCTGAATATTTTGTTTGTCGATATGGAAATAAGCCACGGATGTGGTCAAACGTTTATTAAACAATTCGGTTTTAAAACCGGCCTCAAACTGTTCCGCTGTCTGCGGTGCTAATGGTAGCGCACCTACGGATAAGTTGCTGTTGTTGGAACCCAGAGATTCAGTATAGTTGCCATACACCGATAACCACGCCCAAGGCCGGTAAAGAAGTCCGACACGCGGACTGAATTTTTCTTTGTCGTTGATATTTCTGTTCAAGTCTGCCGAGGCTTCGGCTTGCGATGTGCCGGAATAGCCGGTGGAAAAAGATGCCCAGTCATAGCGTCCGCCGCCCAGGATGTGCAACTTATCCCATAGCGTAATCTGGTCTTGGAAATACACACCCTTCCAGTCTTGCAAGGAATCGTAAAAAAAGTTTTGGTTCTGCGATGTAAATGCAAGCATGGCATCACGCGAGACTGCGCCATAAACCGGATTATTGCCATTTATAGTGCCGAGCGGATGATTCTCTAAACTGCAGCAATACCCCGGCGCTTTTTGGTCGAATCGATAATAATCAAAACCCAACAAAACCGAATGTTTCGCGCCCCAGGTATTAAAATGGCCAGTCAAATCCAAGTTGGTGGCGTAAATGTCACGGTCTTGGTGTACGCCCCAAAGTCCACGGGTATAAACGGGATTACCTGCATCGGTTGGATTAGTGAAAATGTCATATTGCTCATAATCAGTAAAACCGGCCATAAAACGGTGGGTAATTTTCCAGTCATCATTAAACGTATGTGACCAATCGGCAAAAATCCGCTGGCTTTCTTGTTGGTCGAACGCTGCCGGATCACTTAATGAACGGCTGATCGGCAAGTTTACTGGGCGATTTTTTCCGTTTTCTACCCCAAAACCATAATCCCCTCGAAAATCATCATTTTGATATTCCAAAAGCAGGTTAACCTGGGTACGGTCTGAGATATTCCAGGTGAAAGACGGCGCAAGGAATATGCGTTCTCTAAACGATAAATCGCGGAAGGAATCATTATTCCGATAAGCAAAATTTAAGCGGTACAGCAACGATTTATCGTCGGTAATAGGCCCTGTAGCATCCAGTACGGTACGGTAAAAATCATAAGAACCGAATTGCTGTTGTAAGGAGTAATGGCGCTCACTTAGGGGTTTTGCAGTCTGTAGGTTAACCAAGCCGCCGGGTTCAATCCGTCCATATAACATGGCGGCGGGGCCTTTCAACACCTCAATTCGTTCTAGATTAGAGGTTTCTTCCGCAAAAGAATCCTGCCTGAAGCCGTTTTTATAGGTCGAGGCATTCGCCTCAAAACCCCGTATCACGAAATTGACATAATCGACTGAGCTGGTGCTGAGTTGGACACCACTGACATT
>JABFQX010000073.1 GCA_013141505.1 Methyloglobulus sp. | reverse complement strand
TCTTCCAGATGGTGAATGACGTTATCAATCATTTCAGTGCGCGGGCGAAGATGCCCAAAGGGCATAAAAGGCGGACGCTTTTTTTAACGGGCCATTGTCCGATTTTAGTTGCCGGCCCTCCGTCTCCGGTTGGCGGATGCGTTGCAGTCCGGCAGTGAAGGGCTTGCCCCATTGCTCGGCACGATATTGCCCCACCCAGCGGCGTACTGCGGTGCGACCAATCTTCATGCCGTTAACGACTTGCACCACACCCAAGCCCTGATTGACAACCATCCGTGCAACGTCCAGTTTAAATGCGGCTTCGTAATGCTTGTTTGCTTGATTCATTATTTACGCGCCTCTTTAGGTGAATAATAACCTATCAAGGTGTCCTTTTATTAGACCATGACAATGCGTGAAGCGCAACTCAAACCGGTGGAGCGGGTGTGGCTGCGCGAATATGCCAATCAACTGGAGGCCACTAAAGATGTGACAGGCTATATTGTGGGCTTTTGTAACAGCGCCAGGCGACATCCTGCCTTGGGAAATGTCGCACCCTTGGTTTATGAACAGCAATTTGCAGCAAAAGAACCGATTGATGTGTCCGAAATTACTTGACCACCACACAATGCTAGCAGTACCACAATAAACAAGGTCGTCGTCCGCCATCCTTCGAGGATGTTCAATTTCATCAGGATCGGCGTGAATAGTAATTGCCCGGACGAAAACGCCGCGCCCAATATCCCCAAAGCCAGCCCACGGCGTTCGTGGAACCAGCGGTTAACGACCGCAGAACCCATGATCATGGAAGTCCCACCCGAACCTGCACCGATGACGACACCCCAAAGCAGGTACAATTGCCAAGGTTGTTGCATCAGGACACTGCCGCCTGCCCCCAGAGTCACCATGACAATCATCAGGATGGTGATGGTTTACCCCGTGCATATCCATCAACCGGCCCAGGAACGGCCCTGCCAACCCGAACAAAAATAGGTTGACCGCAACCGCGCCGCTAATAGTCTCCCTGCTCCACTGAAATTCCTGTTCCAGAGACAACATGATAATGCCAGGGACTGAACGCAACGCAGAACCGACAAACAGACAAGCGAAGGTGACGGCGAGGACGATCCAGGCATAGTGGATACCCGAGCGGTTGATTGTCGTCATTCTTTTATCCTAAAAAAAATCAGTTGGACGAGAAGAAACCCGTTCGTACCCTCTGGGGCATAAATGCTGAGTCCAGTCGAAGCATGAACGGGTTTCTTCACACTCGCCAATTTGGTGAGCTACATAAATCCCATTCAACCCTTCGACAAGCTCAGGGCGAACGGGATTTATGTGGCTTGACTGAGGTGTTTATTTTTAAAGCATCCTTGACTTCACGAAAGGGCAGGCATATAGCCTGCCCAGGTTAGAACAAATGGACTCACTCCGTCATCTTATGCCGCATCCTCCAACCCATCCAGCAACTCAATCAGGCGGGTAACACCTTGCAGTAATATACCGCCTACGCCGAGGGCAAACCAAACCCCAATCACAAAACCCCAGTGGATAGGGGCCGCGAAAAACTCTTCCCTAAACCAAAAGGTATGGCCCCATTCGTTGAATCCGACGCTGACCAGAATCATGAAAGGGCCAACAACCGCCAAGGTCAACGGGAGTGATATGCCTTTGGCGTAGAGCGGCAAACGCGTCCTGGCGTATAACCACGCACACCCGCCCAGGATGATATACATCGGGAAGTTGAAATAAAACTCGATGATATGGTTGGCTGTAAATGGCGTATCTCGGATGGCGACTTGATGCCAGGAGTTATCTTGCTCGGCAAAGTAGCTGCCTGCCCAGTATACGGCAAAGGTGTAGACGCTGATCCACATCGTCAGGGTTAGATAGCGGCGGATTTCCTCCTTCGGTTCGAGCTTGTCCAGGTTTTTGTCCCGGGTAAACCATAGCCACCCCCATGCTATGCTGGTGAAAAATGCAATGAACACAAGTTCAAAGTCGAGCAGCCGCATCCAGTAGACATCAAAAGCGGGTTCAGTGGAATCTAGCCCGGTAGAGATAGCAAAAGCACCTTGATAAATACGGAATCCCATATAAATGACGGTCAGTACTGCAAATGCAGACAGGTATCGGTATAAATCTTTCAAATACCAGGGTGGAAATTTATTTTGATTAGTCATTACCTTGACTTGTTCGGTTGTTGTAGCCATGAGTGCTTCCTCTTAAATTGTAAAGTTAATTGAATTTGGGGATGACAGCAGCCGTGATGCTGGAGACATAGCGTTCACCCTCGGGGTCAAAGAAAAAGACCAGGCCACCGATCCGGCTGTCGGCATCATTAATCAGGCCATCCAAGCGTTCTGATTCCCACAAGGCATCGCCAGCGGTCATCAACACCGTGCGTTGTTCGCCGGGTTGAATCGGGGCTGGGTTGTCCAAGCTCAAGCCCCCTGCTGCGACCACACTTTCGGCATTGCTTTGTTCCGGTACGGGGACGGCTTTGTTAAGGAAGCGCACACTACCGGTGGCAAACTCGCCAAGTTGTATCGGCTTGTCACTGCCATTTTTAATTTTTAAGCTTAACTTCATCGCCCTCTCCGGTATCCGGTATTCAGCGCGTAAGGTTTCAACATCGACTACCCCGGCATTGACTTTAGCGGAAAGCGGTAGGATTTGGTCTAGCGAGGTTTGTAATGGGATCGCTTTGGGGTATTTATTGACGGTCATGGTGTAAAACGCAAACACCAGCACCGGCACACCGACTAATATGACTTTGCCGATATTCCTGTCCAATGGGGTAACCAGTTCATTTTCCAAACCTGCTTGCAGCATCCGGTAACGGGCAATGAATAAGGGGCGGCGAACCCACCAGAGCAGCCAAGCCGTTCCCAGCAATGCCCAGAAACTGTGCCAAAAAATACCGTTACCCAAGCCATACGTTTCCATATTGATCATCTCGCCGTTAATGGTTTGGACGTTATTGGTAAAGTCCGCTTCATTGCCAGCAATGTCCAGCCATGCGCCAGGCCCCATCACTTGCCCGGCATCGCGCAGGTTAAAGAAAGGGTGGATATGGTAATGTCCCGGTAAACGGCCTTTTAGAACCACCTTGAAATCGTAGTCACCGCCCGGTTGCAAAGCTACCGAATTCATATAGGGCTTGCCGTTTAGGTAACGCTCGGTGCGGATCAGCACGGGGCCAGGCGTTGAGATATTCAAGAAGGCCGCATCCGGCTTGGGTACGCTGATCGGCCAGTCTTCCGCTACATGAAATTTGCCCGTTACGATGACTTCATCGTTGACGTTAAACTTTTGCTTCGACCATTGCACGTCATACCATTGAATCGTGCGCATGCGGACGTAAGGTTCCAGGTTTTTCTCCCCGTGCGCCATGACGGGCTGAAGGGTGATCATATAGGCTGAAAGGATCAGCCCCAAGAACAACAACCATTTCGATGCTGATTGCTGCTGACTGTTAATGGGGATGTGAAAAGCCATAGCTCTAGTGTAAATTTGATTACGTTCAATAGATTTCATTGTCATCCCCTCCTTTAGATTCTTTTCAGGTAACGGGTAGTAGCAAACCACTTGCCGATATGCCACCATAAGGTATACATCAGGGTGCAAATTAAGGCTGAAAAGAATGCAGAGAGCGGTGCCGCAACTTGCCCATATGTCCGTAACGTCCCACGCTCAATAATGCGAAGATATTCCGGCATACCGGTACGGATGTACTGGAAGCCGAACATATCAGCCACAGTCAACTGGCTATTGCCTGCTTCAACGGGAACATGAAACATGCCAAAGATTGGCCAGTTGCTGGGATAGAACAGCAATGCAAAGGCAGAGCCACCGAAAATCGCGGTAACCGTCAAGCTGTTGCTCAACATCAAGACAGCGTCCAATACGAGTGCGCTGGGCAGCATGGTCGATGGCAGCACCATGTTGATGGGGAAATAATTCCAGTAATGGTAAGCAAAGATTCGGGCGATCCAGGTGCCAATCGACAAACAGGCAACACACAAGGTTGCACCTAAAGGCAGACGGAAATTAGTCCACAACACGGCTTGCACCGCCGCTGGAAAGGTAATGCCGATAATGGGCGTGACCGCTGGCCACCATTGCCTGTCTTTCCAGTCCACCCAGAAATCCCAGTCGCCAACGGTGAGCGCAAAGTGAAGGTGGAAGGAACCGATGAACAGGAATAGCGCCAATACCAGGACAAGGTAATCGTAAGCGCGGGCGATCCGCGCCTTTTCCCCGGTATAGGGCCGAAAAGTTCGGGTTGATGGATTGGCTGACATAGAGAGTTCTCCTAGTTAAGTGACAGAAAATGTCTTTGGCATTTAGGGTAAAAAATGTGCTTTACTAACACTATCGACATATCTAGAGCCAGATACGTTTTAGGCTCTACAAGGCGCTTGCGTGATACAGTAGTCTGTCTTAATGCGTTTGTTAAATGATTAGTTTTCATGGTGTCATAAATACAATTCATGGTTAATCAAGCCTGCTGATTTATTATCATTTCGTTGTATTTAATTGCATCTGCCAACCAGAAAGGTACTGTGATGTCTAGTTTAAGAACTTTCGATTTGAATCTGTTGTTAGCATTTGATGTGTTAATGCGAGAGTTGAATATAACCCGAGCTGCTGAACAGATGTTTGTCACCCAGCCGGCGATGAGTCACATCTTGCAAAAGCTGCGGCAACACCTTGATGACCCTTTGTTGGTAAAAACGCCATCAGGCATGAAACCGACCGAACGGGCATTGGCTTTGGTCGACCCTGTCAGGGCGTTATTGGCTGAAACCGAGCGGCTCATCCAGCCCCCGTTAGCATTTGATGCTATAACCAGCCAACGGCGTTTTGTACTTGCCGCTACCGATTATATTGAATTTCTGTTAATGCCCGAGTTGTCGGGGCTGATCGAGAATACGGCTCCCGGCATTGATATTCATGTCAAACGTACTGAGATGTCATTTCCGGTCGCGCAATTGGAAAATGGCAGCCTTGATGTTGTGCTCGGTTTTGAATCGGTGTTGAACCCGCCAGCCCATTTGCACCGCCAATATCTGTTTAGCGACAAGATGGCTTGCGTGGTTAGGCAAGGTCATCCTCTGATAAACAAACCGCCCTCCTTAGATGAATTTGTGGCTGTCCCGCACATGCTGATTTCACGGACGGGCAGTAATGTCGGCATCATAGACCAAGAGTTAACCGAACTGGGCTTGGAACGACGCATTAAACTCATCGTTCCGCATTTTCTGTCCGCGCCATTAATTGTTGCCAAGACCGATATGGTCTTGTCACTCCCGTACCGGATTGCCGAGCAATTTACGAAGTTCGCACCGCTGGCTATATTTCCTGTACCACTCGAACTGCCAGACTACGATTTATGCATGATCTGGCATCCGTTACGGGATAAAGACCCAGCCCATCAATGGTTGCGCGATAAAATCATGGAAATTGGCGGGATTATTAACCAATCATCAATGGAATTATAATTTCTTGTAGGAGTTAAAAAAATTTACAGATAGACTTGATTGAGTAATACGTCATGATAAACTTAGTCCAACTTAGTCAAGGAGGTTGGCATGTACCAAATCAACATACATGAAGCGAAAACACAGCTATCCAAGCTGGTGGAAGAAGCCGCGCAAGGTGAAGAAATCATCATTGCCAAAGCGGGCAGACCTGTTGCCAGATTAGTGCCGCTGGCAACCAATGAAGGCAAAACGCGTACACCGGGCGGTATGAAGAGCCAAATTTTGCTGGCAGATGATTTTGATGCGCCGATGAGCGATGAAGAATTGGCACTGTGGAATGACTCGCCGATCTTCCCAAAACAAGGCCAATGAAACTGCTCATTGATACCCACATTTTGCTTTGGTGGCTAAGCGACGATGCAAAACTAACTGAGAACGCCCATCAACTTATAGCAACGCCGGACAATGCGATTTTCGTCAGCCATGCGTCCCTTTGGGAAATTCAAATTAAAGCGATGGTAGGAAAGTTAACCGCCAACCTCCAAGACATTATCCAACAATTGCCGGAAAACAATTTCCAACAACTGCCCATCCATGCCAACCACCTGTTGGCGTTGGGAATGTTACCGCAGCATCACCAAGATCCATTTGACAGAATGCTCATCGCCCAAGCCAGCCATGAACCCATGCACTTGCTGACCCATGACCAACAGCTTGGCAATTATAGCGAATTAGTGATTTTGGTTTAGCCGAATTGTTGGGCTAAAGTCAGCGCCAACCTACACTATGCCCAACATACTGGATTCACAAGCCGAATCAATAAATCCATGAAGTAAATTGAATTTTATTTTTCAACAAAAGTGATATTATTGTTGAAAATTTCAACAATAACGGGAAAAGCCATGGCCACCATGAATTTCAGCATACCCGATGGCATCAAAGACAAATTTAACCAAGCCTTCCACGGCAAAAATAAAAGCGCAGTTGTTGCGGACTTGATGGTTGAAGCAATAGAACGGAAAGACAAACAACAACGCAGTAAAGCGGCTATCGATAGGATTTTAGAGCGCCGACAACATGCGCCAACTGTTACTGACGAAGAAATCCGCGCGGCAAGGGAAGAATTGCGTGCATGACAAAATTGTCGTCGATGCCAGTGTGCCCTGAAATGGTTTTTGCAGGAAAACGAAGATCATTGCGACGAAGCCATTGCTTTGCTGATGAGTTATCCGTTATTTCAGCCGCCGCATTTTATAGCTGAAGTCGCTGCCGTTTTGGCACGAAAAAAACCCATTGAGGCCGACCAGGATTTAGCTGACTTGCTTGAAGTTGAAATGGCAATTGCCGACGAACCGACTATTTACCAACAAGCCATAAGGCTTAGTATTGACCTTAATCACCCGATACTCAATACGCTATAACAATTAAGCGATTTAGGACGGTCTTCGATCCGCCTTATCTTGCTTTAAAACAAAAACAGAGGTTTTTATGTTAGGGTGATGTGGAATGTTGTTGTGCTACCTTACGGCAGCTCCAACCTATCTTTTCCCAACATACGAGATCATGCGGCTGATGACGTTACTTTTATCCGCCCTATGGTCATATGATTGCACTTCGAAGTCGAATTCCCTAAATAGTGACTATAATTCTTCGTAAACATGTATAGATAAACGAGTAATATTTGAAACCTTTTTTCCGACAACCAATTTGTAACATATCATATAAGATTATTTTGCAGTTCTTGAGGAGAGCGATTTGAGTGGCCTTAGAGCGCAAATCCGACGCTTTGAAGATAAAATCAACTTTGTTCGCATGGATGCTATTAATCTGCCGAACCGCGCTGTAAATCTATTAAAGATTGAAAGAATCAGCAGCGCTGCCGACGCACTGTATTTTGTGGTTGATCGCCTTGCAGAACAGCATGGAATCGGGGCTATAACTATCAAGGAAGCAATCGAAGCAGTCAGTATATTTCTTGCGAAATTAGACTCAATGACAGAGCAAGAGCTTGCTCAGCTTAGCGATCCCAGAGAAAAGCTACTACATGAAGCGAACGGAAATCTTCTAAATGCTTTTCCAATAATAGTTGAACTATATCACTCGAAAATTGTGTCCCTCATCCAAAGACGGAATTTCGACATCATTAAGAAGAGGTTTGGTTTAGATGGCTCACGGGAATACACGTTAGACGAGATAGGAACCTATTACGACGTAACTCGTGAACGGATACGGCAGATAGAAGCCAAGACGATAGTACAATTAGGCGAAATCCTTTCAGGATCACTAGACACCAAAGATTGGGCGCTACCCCAGATTCTTTCGGACAAATATCTCATGTTACGCAAAAAGCTGGGAGAGTTCGACCTCTTGGTTACGAAACGCCAATTAAATACTCTACTCACCAAAGAGTTCGACTCAACTCTGGAGTCAGGTTATCTTAATGTTCTTATGGAAACAGTTGGTTATGCCAAGCTTACGGGAAGTGCTTTGGGATTCAGGGGAGTAATTGAAGAATCCTGGTATGACACATCACGTTACAAGAAAAGTGATTTCGAAGCCATATTTAAACCACTAAATGTAATCATTGATTCACCAAAAAAATGTCCTTTATTTGATATTTTGGTGTCAGTTAAGAAAAAGACAAAACTCAAGATTTCTAATGCGGAAATTTCTGCGGCAATTGCTGCGATTTCAGATTTTGAATTAAACGATGAAGTAATTTCTGTGAGGATTGAATGTTTGCGTAACGCCGCAGATAAAGCTTTTCGTATACTCGACACTCGTGGCAAGCCATTACACTTTTCAAAAATTGCAAGAGAAATTAATCAGTTCAGTATAAGACAACTTGGCTTTTCACCGATGAAAGAGAGGAATTTAACTAACCAGATGGCTTCTGACCCTCGCTTTATATCAATTGGAAAAAGCGGAGAATGGGGGTTGTCGGAATGGAGCCACTACAAGAACATTACTATCGTACAGGCGCTTGAGCAGATTTTGCATCAAACGGGTAAACCGATGACATTATCTGAATTACGCCATGGTATTAAATCCTTGAGATCTGACGCTTCTGACAAATCCATAATGGTTTATCTTAACGATGAAAATTTCTTCACTCGAGTTTCCAAAGGTGTATTCGGCCTCAAGGAATGGCGACTCACTGCTGCGCCGAAGCGAGAAAAGAAGAAAATTGTCGGTAATGATGAATTTGCTTCTGCAGTAAAATCATTATTAATCTCTAAAAATCCATCTCCGTTACAAAATGCAGTATCAATAATTTCTAAAAAAACAAAATTGTCTGAATTAACTGTAAGGCAAAGACTGGCTGCGTTAGAAGCAGTTCAAATTATGGGGGTTGCGGGTAGGCGTAATAAGGAGTTATTTTGTGAAAATATAGAGCTTCTAGACATCGTTACTGGGAACTGCCGAACACTCCTTCGTGATCAAATTCAGCATGAGATTAGGGCAATTTTATATGAGCGCCCTAATCAACTACTTCGCAAAGGAGAGCTATACAAGTTGGTTGCGAAAAATGTTAAATGCCTGAAGCCAACGTTCTATCAATATCTTGAAAGGATGGATGATATTAAAACAGAAAAAAAAGGAATAAGCGCGCCACTATTTTTCGCGAAAGCTAAAATGGGATCCATCCGATTTTAGCGGCGAAAAATCACGTGGCGGTTAATGCCTTCGGCTGCCCGCGTTCGTCCTCGGTTCGTCACGATGCACAACTCCCCTTCGGTACGCTGTGCATCACGACTGCCCAAATGACTTGACGCCGTGTCGGATGGCCTTGCATGTTGACTACGCTTCCGCTCGCGCTCCAACTCCGTCAACACGCCCGGCCCCTACGGCTACGCGGGGGTCGTCGTACACCGCTCCACTCGCGTTACGCTTCCGTGTACTCCTTCATAGTATTTTTGTCATGTACCAACATCAGGAAGTTGAAAGCCGAATTTGTTTGAACGTTCAGCAATACAACCCTTCACCTGATTTGATGCAGAAACTCTCTAGGGCACTCTCAAAGTTAACGCTTGATGATGTTGATATGGCTCTTTTTGAGTTCGGTGTCCTGTTTGAAAATGCAATACGAGATTATTTGGTTGCCTTACGAAAGAAGGAACCTGCAAAAGTTTCTGGAAATGACCTTTCAAAACTTGCAGCCATGATTGATTGCGCGGTAAGAGAGAAAATTGTCACGAAGGGACATCACCTCAATGTACTGAGGGAAGAGAGAAACAATAGAGCGCATGGTAATATTCCTTCAAAAGAAGAGCGCGAAGTGCTGTACAACAAGGCGCACTATATAGCTGATTTGTTTCTCAAATATATTTGCTTTTTTGATAATGAAGCCGGAAAAATATAATGCGTAATGCGCCACTACGAAGGCAAATTAGTTCGGTTAATGGCGGTGTTTTCGAGGCCACCACGATGATGGGCGGTGGCGAAAGGTGAATCCCCCGTGCGGTCATAATCTCAGTTGTTAAAGCTATCCTAAAATAATATTAAAGCGCAATTGAATTTGCCCCAACGTTGCTTAATACACCTGCCGGGGCAATATCTGGTCTGGCTTGCTTTATTCTGCATGAGGGTTTTACTATAGAAAAGAAACATGGTCAGGTCTCGCAATGTAGAAAGCTCGTAGGTTGGGGTGAGGTACGTACCCCAACAACCAAGAACAATCATTTGTTGGGGTTCACAAATTTACCCCAACCTACAATTGCTGGTAATTCAGCAAGAAGGGCGGGCTGAGACCCGCCTCATGGAGACGTTTCTTCCTGAAGCATCATTCCCCTCTAAAATTTTCGGAGAAAGTTTAAGCATTAATTAGTCCAATCTTCTATCGTTAAACCATCGACCTGATAAAAAGCCTTATCATTTGTGACCAATACGGCATCTATACTCAGGGCATGAGCGGCAATCAGCATATCAAGCGGCGCAAGGTTTTTGCCTTGGCGCTCCATTTCAGCCCTTATAAAGCCATAGCTTTTCACAATGGCACTGTCCCAGGGCAGGACATCGACACGCTTTAGGAATTCTTCGACAACCAGGTGAAGCCGCTTAGCTTCTGGCCGTTTCGCCAAGCCATAATAAAGTTCGGCTTCGGTGATAACCGAGATGCAAAGCGAAGTTATCGGCACTTTAACAATACGTTGGGATACCACAGGGTGGTCTTTTATCAGGTGGCTTACGATGTTGGTATCCAACAGGTATCGCTTCACTCGTGCCAACCTTCAAAAGGATCGCGATTTTGCACTGCTTGTTTGCGTTCGTGTTCTTCCAAAAAGTCGGCAGGAATGTCTGCATTTTTAACCGCAGCAAAAAAACTAGCCCAATCCGGCGGTTTGCGCGAAAGAATAATATCGCCCGTTTCTGGGTCTTGGCGAATAAACACTTCCTGCGTATCAAACCGGAATGCGGCAGGCAACCTAACAGCTTGGCTGCGACCATTGTTAAATAACTTGGCAACTTGGCTCATCGTAGTGGCCTCCTGTTGTGGTATATATCTTAGTATATTACAATTTTCAGGAAGGTTCAAACACTAACCATAGCGGAGTTGGCATCTTCTTCCATCAAGACTTGTGTGGATAGCTCGATAGGATGTGCTGATCGAAGTGAAGCGCATCGGTCGCCGTATGTACAATAAGCGTACCCATCCGGCTAGGGTGACTGATGATAGATTAACGTCCCGGCAATCCGGTAGCTAAAGCGTTAATCTTTAACAGATAAAACGGTGGTTTGGCTTTCAATACACCACCATTAAGCATTGCGGATTGATGCAACCGGTTGACGATCGCGTAAAGCTGCCCAGCGGTACCGAAACAAAATGAATCCACCCACGAAAGCTCGGGGCTTTGCACCAGCCGTTTGTATTTTCTGTCAGCCGAAATAACGCCAATCGCGTTTTCCGCCAATTCGCCTAGATAAATATTGTTATCCTTATCTATCGTAATCCCATCGGAAATGGGCTTGTCGCTATAGCGTTCAACGCGGCTTGCTAAAGCCTTAGCATCCAGCGTTTCGTTAGCCAAGTCATCCGCCTTGATCCGATACAGGCTAAGCCCGTGCATCGGCCCGAAATAGACCCATTGATTGTTCAAGTCTTCGGTAATCGGATTAACACCGATATGGGGGCGGTTTAGCTTCCCTGATTTATCGTTGACTTGAATCGCCACCTTATCAATAATCAAATCGACATTTTCAGGGATCACGCTGCTATGTCCCTCTAGCAAGCGTCTCGCCTTGCCTGTGTTGAGATTGACGACGATCAAGCCAGCATTTGCACCACCCGCCGGATCGCTGATAAAGATGTGATTGTGGCGGGTGTCAACGGCAAAATCATTAACAAAGGCATCTTTGGGGGCAATCGGAGATGGCAACATGATGACTTGGTGCAGCTTATCGGCCTTAATATCCCAGCCCACCAGCTTAGGTGTAACCCCGCTACGCATGCCATTATCCAGCATCCAGACCACCCCGTTGGCTGAGCGAATTCCTAGCACAGAATCGAGCTTCAATTCCGCCTTCGAGTCCGCGTCCGATAACTCCTTGTTCGGAAACGGCACCAGTTTCTTGTCCTTATATTCACCCACGGTATATTTCGGCTGGTAAAACTGGTGCAAACTCATAATGATCCGGCCATCATCCGTTGCCGTGACATTGCCAGGGCCGCTATCGAGTTCGGCGATAATGTCGAAGTTTGATTTAGCGTTCGCCCCAATCGCGAACAAGAGTAGAAAACAAAGGGCTGTCAATTTAGGTAACGTCTTCATGAGCATCTCCAAATAGAAAATGAATTTGACAACAAAGTACGCTATCTCAGGAAAACTGTTAAATGATCTTTATTCATGGTGGCATTCATGAATTTTATGATGGGCATCGTATAACACCCGTTTTTCGACACCTTACGGAATTAGCTTTATTCACCAATAAAACCCCGTCATGTTATGTACGCTCAACACTGCCGTATTGCCAGTGTGTCCAGAAACATAGTTTATGGAGTTTTTCGCACATGTTAGTCGGTTACATGAGGGTGTCCAGCGATAATGACCGCCGGACGACCAATCTTCAACGGGACGCTTTAATCAAGTCGGGGTCGATCCACGGCATTTGCTTGAAGACAAGGCCAGCGGCGCTCGTGATGACCGGATAGGTTTAAAACAAGCGTTGGAGTTTGTTCGGGAAGGCGATTGTTTGATTGTATGGAAATTAGATCGGTTGGGAAGATCGCTGCCACACCTGTTAAACATCGTCGCCGATCGATCTAAAAAAGAGAAAAGTGGCATTTCGTTCACTCACTGAACAAATGAATACCATGACACCCTAGGCGAATTCTTGTTCAACATATTTGGGTCTTTAGCCCAATTTGAACGAGCCTTGGCAAAAGAGCGTATCGCCGCAGGGTTAGCCGCCGCAAAAAAATGTGGCCGCACCGGTGCCAGCAAAGCGTCAGTGTGCCGAAATTTTGGGGTAAAGCGAACGCCACTTTACGATGCCCTTAATCGGAAAGCTCCGTAACGGATTTTACAATTTCGGGGGATGGGCAAAAATAGCCAAATTACTCGGGTTAAGAAGTTTACGACCCCCAATTAATTATCCGCTCTAATGTAACTACACTCTTTGTGTGGGCAGTAAAAATCCACCCTCACACCAAGAAATCAGTGATTATTAACGTTGACGGCGGTTTCGATTTACTGAGTTTATAAAAACTTTCAAAACTTTTGATTTATCCGATTCCCGGATGCCGCTAATAATTCTTACCAGCTTAATTAATGTAAAATCTTTAAATATTCATCTATAATCATGTTTTATTGGTATTTCTATCACGGGTTTTATCATGGCTGCTGTTCTTGAAGAAAAAACATTTCGCAGTTTGCGGGAAGTCGCCGTTCTGGTTTTCTGTGCAGGCTCATTGTATTTGCTGATTTCCCTACTAACTTACAATACCGAAGATGCAGGTTGGACACACAGCAGTTCTGTTAGATCGGTAACCAATGCCGGTGGTTTTGTCGGTGCCTGGTTGTCGGACTTTTGCCTCAGCTTTTTTGGCATAGCCGGTTACGTGCTACCGCTCTTGGTTATCCGTCACGCCTACATGGCTTATTTCCTGAAATTAGAAAGCCGTAAAAACACCTTATTAACGTTGCATTGGCTTGGTTCAATGACCGTTATTTTTTCCAGCGCCGCATTGTTTTATATGCACATTTTAAGGATTGGCGTTGAACTGCCCGGTAACACCGGCGGTATCTTGGGGCAGGAAATTGGCGATGCATTGTTATCGTTATGCGGAAATTCTGGCGCCACTTTATTACTCATTGCTTCATTTCTATCAGGCCTTACCTTAAGCACTCAACTGTCATGGTTAAAAATACTGGATCAGGTCGGCAAATATACCGTCTTGTTAACAGATTTTGTCGGTAAATACACACTCTTGTTAGCTGACGTAATCATCAATACCGTCAACAGTTTGTGGCAAGACTATAACAGCAGAACCAAACCACACCCTGCTGTTGCATTCGGCGAAACGTCGGTCGCTTCGTCAGTCGCTAGTGCTTTTAAAGTATCGATCCCCACGCGAGCAAGCTCCACCTCTGACTATGGTTCAATAGCCGCTAAAGATTCAGCACCCGAAACCAAGGCATCCTATTTACCCGTAGCGTTATTAAATCCAGGTATCAACCCAATCGCCTTCGATAAACCTGACCGACAACCGCAAAAGCCATTGCGTCCTGCACCGACCCGCAGCAACAAAAGTAGTCCGGTTTTACCGACGTTAGATTTACTGGATAACCGGGATGTCAGGGTTAAAGGCTATACGCAGAGTGACCTGGAAGAGATGTCACGCTTGGTGGAAGACATTCTCGCTGACTTTAATGTTTCCGTTGAAGTCGTCGGTTTCCTGCCAGGCCCTGTGATCACCCGCTTTGAGTTGCAACCCGCCGCAGGTGTTAAAGTAAGCCGAATTAGTAGTTTATCAAAAGATTTGGCAAGAGCATTGTCTGTTACCAGCGTCCGTATTGTTGAAGTTATTCCTGGCAAATCGGTTATTGGCTTAGAAATCCCTAACCGTGAGCGGGAAATGGTCACTTTGCGCGAACTGCTCGCCTCAAGATCGTTCGAGAAAGCATCTTCGTTATTGACCTTGGCAATGGGCAAGGATATTTCCGGGCAACCCCTGATGGCCGACTTAGGCAAAATGCCACACGCCCTGGTGGCAGGCACAACCGGTTCGGGTAAGTCGGTAGGTATTAACTCCATGATTTTGAGCCTCCTGTACAAAGCCAATCCAGAGCAAGTGCGGATGATTATGATCGACCCGAAAATGCTGGAACTGTCTGTTTACGAGGGCATTCCGCATTTGCTCACCCCTGTCGTCACCGATATGAAAGAAGCCCAAAATGCCCTGCGTTGGGCGGTTGGTGAAATGGAACGACGCTATAAATTGATGTCTAAAATGGGTGTCAGAAACTTGGCGGGCTTTAACCAATTGATCGAGGATGCCGCCGCCAATGGTAAAGCGATTCGTGACCCCATTTTTCAGTTGCTGAATCCACTGGAAGACGGTGAAGATTTTCCGGTTTTATCGACCTTGCCCAGTATCGTCATTGTTATTGACGAATTGGCCGACATGATGATGATTGTCGGCAAAAAAGTCGAAGAACTCATCGCCCGTTTGGCTCAAAAAGCCCGCGCTGCTGGCATTCATTTGATATTGGCGACACAACGCCCATCGGTGGATGTGTTGACCGGATTAATCAAAGCCAACATACCGACCCGCATTTCCTTTCAGGTGTCCTCACGTATTGATTCACGCACCATTCTAGACCAAGGCGGGGCTGAAGCCTTGCTGGGTAATGGCGACATGTTGTTTTTGCCCTCCGGCACCAGCATCCCCATTCGCGCCCACGGTGCGTTTGTTGACGATAACGAAGTACATCGTGTCGTCGAATTTTTAAAACAAACCGCGCCACCCAATTATTTGGCTGAAATCACCAGCGAAAGTTTTGAAAATAGCGAGGGTTTCGGTACATCGGGCGGTGGATACAGCAGCGATCCCGAGTCGGATAGCTTGTACGACCAAGCCGTGGAATTCGTCACCCAATCCCGCAAAGCCTCAATTTCCAGCCTGCAACGGCGCTTTAAGGTCGGCTACAACCGTGCCGCAACGATGATTGAAGATATGGAAACGGCTGGAATTGTCACCCCAGCCGAAAGCAACGGCTCACGCATGGTATTGGCACCGCCTCCGGTGCGGGATTAATGGGCATTTACGCAACGATAGGTCTGGCGTTGGTCGTCATTTCCACCGCAATTAGCCTGTTGATACTCAAACGAAATGCTGTAGAACAGCCCAAGCAAATCAAGGTCATCCTGTTTGGACTGTATTTTTGGGGGCTTATTTTTTTGCAACTGGCGATCTGCGCTTTAATCTACTACTTCAACAAGTAAAACCAGCATGGAAAAATGGGTTTTTTACGCCTTCCTATCTATGTTTTTTGCCGGATTCACCTCAGTTATCGCCAAGATGGGGTTGGCCGGAATTTCCGGCGAACTGGGTTTAACCGTTCGCACCCTGTTTGTGACGCTATTTGTGCTGGGTTTCGCAGCAATTGCCGTCCCTTTTGATAACTTCCTTCTACTAAACCGAGCCAATTTTTTTTGGTTGGCTGTATCCGGCATGACCACCACGCTATCTTGGGTTTTCTATTACAAAGCCCTGAAATTAGGCGACGTTGCAACGGTGGCACTGATAGACAAAGGCAGTGTCGTAGTCGCCATAGTATTGGCTTGGCTGGTGTTGAAAGAAGTCATTACCTTACGGATCATTATCGGCGGGACCTTAATTATGAGTGGACTGCTCGTTATGATTAAAAAACCTTAAGCACAAGCCAAACCTGTAGGCGATTTCGCTGCGGGCAATTTTAGCAGATGTCTTGCCTGAAAGATTGGTCAGTGTCAACCGGCGGATCAAGCCGTTGTTTAGATAGCGTTTCAAAATAAACATCGATGCGCTCATACCTGATCTCCTTTGCTGGAATAGGTCAGTACCGCTTGAATACTGACATCGCCGGTATTAGGAGTTAAGCTGTCAGGCTTACCCTAACACGGGGATCAGTACCTGTAGATCAGAAAAGGCAAAACATCAATACCACTGCCAGAGCCACATAACATGCTGATTACCAAGCCGAAACCTGGTAATCAGACTTATCAAAGGCTTACTGTAATCGTAGAGCAAGCACGTTTAGATGCAAACAGCCGTCGCATATTCAACATCGACAATAGTGATGAGCCTTGCATTTTGATCCGTGAGTGCTGCACCCATGAAGCTAAGCACTTTACCCCTTAACCCCGCAATAGTCCTGGGGTCATCGCTTACCTTGATGTCCATTTCATAGCCACGGGGCAATTGGTTCAGTGCCCCCTGGTCAGCAGGAGTTACAGCGACCAAGACACCAGGCAAGATCTTAAAGATGATTTTATCTGAATGTAATATACGACCCTTAAGCGCTGTCGTACACTGCATGACTGCCGGTACGCCTAGGTTGTCGAACTTTGGCACAGTGGCAAATGCAGGGGACGTTGTCATACCTGCTGCAAGTGTTACTGCAACTGTTAATGCTTTTAGTGTTTTTGTGTTCATGATAATATTCTCCTGCCATTAGCAAACTAACGGCCATTAGTAGTAAAAAATAAAAATTGCTGATGGGGATCTCCTTAACCCATCAACGTAGGCGGTCAAACTGCTACATTTGCCACCCGATTATGGTGTTTTTCAACCCTGCTACGGTTGAAAAACGCTGATGCCATCCTTGGTATCATCAGCAGGTTGCCGAATCAGATGGTCAGCCTGCCAATCTTTTTTCGCCGACCTCTGAATTGTTTGTTACCTAACTCACTGGTAAATTTCCTTAGCTCAAAGACACTTGGCGGTGATTTTTTGTTGAAAAATGAAATACTGTATGCAATCCTGAATGGCAACTACAGTGTTTCATCGACGCGGTAGTTGATCAGGTAGGACTGGAGATTGGTCACCGGATTTCGACCAGGTATCTGACAAATCAGAGCATAGCTGCCCCAGGTGCTGGCATTGATCCCATCCATAGTCAGCGTTTCGACACCACCCACCGACGCATCCGATGCCGAATCGACCATGACCCCGTTCTGGTCATGCGAGCTAAAGTTGCACCGTATGGCTGCTGTTGGATTACGATCATTCACGAGTATACGGACTGCTTTGACCCTGTCGGTACCGCCTTCTGAGACATCCCGCACAATAGGACAAAAAACGCTGACCGGGGTGATGCCGGTGTTCGAAATCGCTACGGATGAGCCGCTGACTGATCGGGAAAGCGAAACAGCAGAATTCTCGTTGGTAGGTACGCAGTTCACGGCGGAATAGCCTTTCCAGTCCTGACCCGGCCAGTCCGCGTGCGCGGCATTGAAGGACAGGGCAGCCATAGCGGCCGCGCCAAGCAAAATGGAACGAATTGATGTGATGAGTTTCATGATAATATTCTCCTGCCGTTAGCCAAACTAACGACCATTAGTAGTAAAAAATAAATTTTGCCGATGGGAGTATCCTTAACCCATCAACACAGACGGTCAAATTGCTACATTTGCCGCCCGATTATGGTGTTTTCCAACCCTGCTACGATTGAAAAACTCCGACACCTTCCTTGGTATCGCCAGCAGACTGCCGGAGAGATTGATTTTCCGGTAGTCCGCCAATTTATTCCCCCTCCCCTGTCATTGCGTCGCTTTTTAGAGGGCTAGGGTATCCTTCAAAACCGAAGTCAGACTGCCGACTGCTAAGACTTCTGGGTCTTGGTATGGCTAAAACATTAAAGAAAGCCCCTGCTAGAAATTATCAGGCAAGGGCTTAGGCGTTCACCCAGTTAGTTGCGAATTGCCTAACAAATAATTCGCTTTACCAGATTTTATGACTGAGATTGAACTCTGTCCCTAAAACAACTAATCCCTATACAGTTGGACGTTTGTCAAGTCGTCAGTAAATTCAGGAACAATACCATCTTGATCTACGTCGATAAGCCCTCCGACAATATTGACTCTATCCCCCCTTGGAAAACCAACGGCACCGTGAATACCGGTTTCATCGGTCAAATCGCAATTGGTAATGCTGTCATTATTGGTAATCACGCCGTTCTCATTAACATCTACGAATCCATCGATAATGTCTACTCGAACTGGGGCAGCCCCTTGACACCATAGAAATACATTGTTTAAGTCATCAACAGCTTGTTGGAGACCGTTCCCATTGACATCAACACCCCCATCAACGATGTTAACTGGTGTTACAACAGTCGCACCCACTATTGGCGCAGTACCCATCGCTGTCAAACCAAAAATCAAGGGTAAAACCACGTTACGTGAAATAGGATTAGATTTAGTTTTCATGATATATTCTCCTACCGTTTTTTTATTAACGGCCATTAGTAGTAAAAATAAATTTGCTGATGGGAATATCCTTAACCCGTCAACGCAGACAATCAAACGGTTACATTTGCTGCCCGATTATGGCGTTTTCAAACCCTGCTACGGTTGAAAAACGCTGATATACCTTCCTTGGTATCGTCGGCAGGCTGCCGGAGAGGTTGATTTTCCGGCAAACCTACCCATTTTCTTTTCGCCCCTCCCCAGATATCCTTTCGGGGAGAGATGAATTCACCAGACATCTTTGTTGGTCCAGTAACATCAGTCCAGCAGCCTAACATTCATGCGTTACCGGTTTGCGGCCCTCTTCTTGAATGGCTTGGGTCATACTGTATTGGATTGTCGATGAAACAACTGGCAAGAAAAAGGTATTGAATATGAAGTAATGAGGGGTATCGGTCATTTATGTGACAAAAAATGGTAATTTTTCATAGACGGCACATAAAAATTGGGGTTTTATATGTATGTGCCGAATAGCTCTATATGTTGCTAAACAAAAACTTATAGATAGTAGTTGTCTACACCACGTTTTTAATTTCTTACCGGGGACTTTCCTTATGTGTATAAAAATTGCTTTAGTTGAAGATGATGAAATAATCCGCAACAATTATTCTGAAATTCTCACCGATGAAGGCTTTGAAGTCGTGGTATTCAGTAATCGGCAAGAAGCCATGAATTATTTTAAAACGGTATTGCCCGATATTGCTCTTCTTGACGTAGGCCTTCAGGATGAAAGGGACGGCGGGTTTAAACTCTGTTCTGATTTACGTCGGCTATCGCCCAAATTGCCGATTATTTTTTTAACGTCGCGTGATGATGAAATTGACCGGATTTCAGGGCTACGCCTAGGGGCTGATGACTATATTACCAAGGATGCGAGTATCAATTTCCTCATGGTGCGGATTGAGGCATTGTTTCATCGCATTGAAGTGATTACCCAAAGCGAACCTCCTGAATTAAAGATACAACACGATAACTCAGGGTTTGGCTCACTTAGTTTAGATAAGAAATTATTAAAAGCGGCTTGGAAAAATATGCCTTTAGACATCACCTTAACCCAATTCTGGATTCTTTGTGAGCTGGTGGATAATCCTGGTGAAGTCAAAACCTGCGATAATCTGATGCATGCGGCCCACATCTGTGTAGAACCGAACACCATTACCGCCCATATTAAAACGATCCGTTCCCGGTTTCGTGATATTGACAGCGATTTCGATTGCATTAAAACCGAACGCTCAGCCGGTTATCGTTGGTTGGACAATCATTTACATCCAGCGTGATTTTCAAAACTCCTATCTGAGATACGGCAAATTTAGCTTAACAATTGCGGGATTTTTACAGTAAAGATCGCTCCCACTTTGTCTGGTAAGTCGTTTGCCTGTACCCAACCGTCATGTCCTTCGGCAATCAATTTGACCAAATAAAGCCCCAAACCCAAATTATCGCTTTTCCAATGTCCGGCATCCCGCAACGAGACAAAAAGATCGAATATCTTGTCTTTATCGTCCGGCAGCTTAACACCTTCATTGCTCACCGATAATTCCGCAATGCCCGCATTATTTAACAAATTAACGGTAACTGGGGTATTTAACTCACTATGCTCGATGGCATTGTTGACCAAATTATCCAGCAATTGCTTGAGGCGGTCTTCATTGCCCATAATATTCAGATGTAGATCGATATTGCCAATAAATTGGTGTTGCGGGTAAGACAATTTATATTCATCGACTTGCGATTTAACAATCAGTCCTAAATTGACCGGGATTAACGGCTCCTTATAGAGCATCGCTTCCAAGCTGCTCGCATTACTGACGCTCGTCAATAGAATATTCATGTAATTCAGGCTTTTTTTAGCCCGCTCCAGATAAATATTGATACTCGGCTGTTGTGACCGACGCTCGATAAGCTCCAGGGAACTTTTCACACCTATCGATGCATTTTTTAACTCATGCTTTAAAAACTTGGCCATATTTTCCAGCCATTGGATACGGCGGTTATTGGCCTCGGTCAATTCATCGGTACGTTCATCGACCAAGCCTTCAAGGTGCTTGCTGTATTTGGCAAGTTGTTGGTCGCGTATTTCGATTTGCTCCAGCATCGCATTAAAGCTATTGATTAAGTTACCGAGTTCGTCGCTGGAATTATTTGGGATTCGCACCGAATAATCATCGCTTTGGGAGACCTTGCTGGTCACTTGTTGTAAATTTAAGATAGGGAGGGAAATCAGCTTATGTAAACGGCTGGAAACAATCAAACTGAGGGTAAAACAGGCCAGCAAGGTAATAACGACCCAGCTCAAGTAGCGTGACATTTTCACAAAGAAATACGTCATGTCGGACTGTATTTGCACTGCCCCAATTTGCTTATTTTCAAAATAAATAGCGTTGCTTACCTCAATCGTACTAGAAAATTTTTCGGAAGACACAAAGTGCAAGATTCTTGTCAACCATGAAGCGTCTTGCTGTTGCAGGGATAAGTTTCCGGTATTGGCCTTATATTCAGCAAACAACAAACCATCCTCTTGATAGATTGCCGCATACACAATGTCTTTTTTCGTCGCCAACGCATGCAAGTTTTCGTTTGCGGTACGCGGATCGTTAAATGTCAACGAACCGGTGCTGCGAGAACCGATGACCTGTGCCAAAGTCGCCAATTCTGCCTCGATATCGTGGCGCATAGTCATCGCTTCGTTAATCGAAATGACAATAGCCATGACAAAGATGCCAATGCTGGCGGACAGCATCATCATCGTGATCAGCTTGGTTTTAATGGGGAGGTTGCGTAATGTCGGCATGGTTAATTACGCTCCTCATTGGAAGTTTTAACCACGGTTGCAAGCTCTATAATCTTAGAACTTACGGCAAGTTTGGCTTGCTTGATCGCGCCCAGATTGATTTCAAATTTAATATGATCGCCTGATTTAATCAGGGTAATCATGCCGCCACGGTTGGAAAAGCCAGGAATATCGCTGATGGTCAGTATAGGAAATGGACGGAGAGAATTCAGGAGTGCGGGCATCCTGTGCGTTTCGGAATCGCTGACAAATGCCACATGGCAATGATGCAGCGATTCTTCTGACACTACGCCGCTGTTATAAACCTCAACATGGATGTTTTTGTCCTTGGCGGGCTGGCCTTGAATGGTCTCCAATGCAGATTGGCCGAAAGGATTCCTGCCAATAATGCAGAATTCCAAGGCAATAATGTCATTATTGAGTTTTTCTGACGGCCAGTCGGTGAATAAGGTAAATTTATAACTGTATAAAGCCTTAAGGGTATCTTCGCTAATAACATTTTCTTGGGTGAATGCCGGTAAAGGATTGATAGCAATCAGTATCAGAAAAGTCAGGCACCGTAATGTTTTTGTTATGGTTGACACAAAATATGCAATCGCCAGGTAAGCACGGTTTAAAATTTCAAGTTGCCTTGAAGCCAAAACATCCGTTCGACTTGTAACGGGTTTGGAGAACTTCCATCATAAAATTCAGGATGCTGCGAATCGTTCAGGTTATTGGCAATAAACGCCAGTTCCAGATTTTTATTGGGCTTCCAGGCCAGTCGTGCATCCAGGGTGAAATAACTGGGGATAGCTTGGTCTGCATCTTGCCCTGAAACCGCATCGGCATAGCGCAGCCAAAAGTCGGCTTCAAATGTTGGCGTGATATCGAAAGAACTTCTAAAGTTCAATAGGAAGTTGGGGTCTTGGCTGATAAGGTAACCAACACTATTTTCAAGTTTCTGTAGGGATTTGATATTTAAATCCATGAAGCTTGCACTCAGTTGAAAACGCGCCCTGTCAACCGGCCGCCAAACGATTGCTGCTTCCAAACCTAAGGTTGTGCTTTTTTTTATGGGTTGCGGTGGGAACCAGTCTTCAAATTCATTTATAGCCCTGAGGTTGATAGTATTTTGGTTGAAGTATGCCGCGATATCTAAGGAAAACTTGTCCGAGTGCCAGTAACGGTAACCTAATTCATAACTAATCACTTCATCGGAAGTGCTTTTTTCGTATTGCTTAAAAGTAAATTCATTGATTTGCTTACCAGTTACGGGATCAATTTTTATGAGAGGCGAATCCACCTTTAAATCCGTTACCGAAGGCAACCTTACCGCCCGAGAAACACCTGCCCATACACGGTAATGATTGGCAGCTTTCCAAAGGAGTCGGACTGAGGGCTCAACTTCTAAGTTGTTATTGTTGTGATGTTCGAATTTGCTACTGAAAGTAATCTCTAACTCCTCGTTCCAGCTCCATTTATCTTGAATAAAAACACTGAAACGATTGTTTTGTAATGTTTTAGGTAAAAAAATTAGAGTCTGTTCATTGTTCACCGGTTTTAGCTGCACTAAACTTAAGCGGTAATTCAGCCCCCAAGTCAATTCGTGTGCTTCGTTCAAGGCAATAACGTGCTGAAAATCAAAATCGAATGTTTCACTATTGACTGACCGATTTTGGGACTGATTTTCTTGGAAGGTATCGTAGAAAATTTGCGCCGACATGCGCGATGATAAGGATTGGTTATAATTCCAACGCCCCAGGATATTACCGCCTTTTTTTACGACCCGGTTTAAATTATAACCGTTGATAAAGAACGGATAGTCTTTAAGGGATGGATTGTATATATCTTTTTTTTCATCTTTAACATTATTTTCATCATAAATACCGTAGAAGATATCGCCTTGAGCCATTAAGGCATGCTTGCCATCGGCATTCGCCCAATCCAGGCGAAAACCGCCTCGTCCCGATGTCCATTCTTCGTTGGCGTTGTTGCCTAGCCGGTTGGCAAAGCTTTCATCAAGCAAAAACTTGCCGTAAACACGGGCATTGCCTTGATCACTAAATTGCCAGCCCTTTCGTATCCCAGCGCCGTATTTACCACCGCCGAAGAGCGTCATACTGCCTTCTTTTGTGTCAGCGGAATGCTTGGTAATGATATTGATTACGCCATTAGCCGCATTAGCGCCCCACACGCTAGCACCTGGGCCACGGATCACTTCAATGCGTTCGATATCGTCCAGAACCCGGTCTTGAATCTCCCAAAACACGCCCTTATTGATCGGTGAGTATAAAGACCGACCATCCATCATTACCAGTAATTTATCGGCGATCAGGCCATTGAAGCCTCGGGCGGAAATCGCCCATTTGGTAGAATTGATTCGAGCGACATGTAAGCCCGGCACCATACGCAACGCTTCTGGTATGGTGGTCGCCCCAGAACGTCGGATATCGTCCTGCGAAATCACATAAGCTGCCGCTGCCGTATCAGTTAACTGTTGTTCGCTTCGGGTGGCGGTAACGACTTTGCTATTCATCAGCTCTTCCATACTGAGTTTTTCCAAGCCTATGGCATCATTTGCCACTCCATTAACAGAAGATAAACAGCAGTAAATCGCCCAAAATATGACAGGATTAACCTTTTTTTTTATTCTTCTCAAAACGACCTCTAACTAATTTAAGCTTTTGATTGTTTTATTGATATAAAAAGATATTTTATACTTTATCCTCACAGGTTCTGTGTTCAAGAAGTTCTTAAGTTCAGCTAGAAACAACAAAAAAATATTTGACCCCAACAAATCCAAGTTCGAAATTGCTTTATTCGTTTACCGCGCATAACAAAAAACTGACGGTCACACTTAATATTGACAAGGGATAAACACGCTAACAGTATCTATTTACTGGTTTGTTTTTTGGGTTAATGTAACAGGAAGGCGGGAACCTGTACTATTAATGCAGTCTGCTACAACAGAATAATCTTCTAGGCCGGCAGCCGATTTGTTGACAACCAAAGTATAAACGCCATCATGATCTACATTATTATCGGCACTCGATCCAGTAGTAGGAGTACTCTCCGTGTCTGAGGCTGTCTTCGTCCTTACGCTAAATTCGCCAAATGTAGCAAACACAGCTGTCAGATTATTCCGCAGGGTGAGAGAATCCGTTATGCTAATACGGGTGAGTGTCGTCCCCGTAGGGCAAAAAAAGGTATAGGAATCAGCTGCTGCCGGAGACGTTCCCAATGTTCCTGACGCGGATGCCGCTTCTGCGGTTAAGGTTGTAATGACCCCCGTAATGGTGATAGCGGACATTATCATTGCTTTCAATAGATTGGATTTCATGGTGATGCTCCTTTTAAGCTAGCTAGAGTCTGTAAATATTGTTAACTGGTAATCTATATTGTGCGCTTTTATTATTACCGAAGCCATCGTGCCGAATCGGTAATGAGCATTTTTGATTGGCAAAAAATCAAGCATCCGCTTTTATTGTGTGGCTATATGCGTGAAAAAACCAGCAGGAAACGGGCATAAAAAATGAAGAAATATGAAGTTTTATGAGGCTATCGTCATGTCAGCCATCATTGAAGGAGTACACGGAAGCGTAACGCGAGTGGAGCGGTGTACGACGACCCCCGCGTAGCCGTAGGGGCCGGGCGTGTTGACGGAGTTGGAGCGCGAGCGGAAGCGTAGTCAACATGCAAGGCCATCCGACACGGCGTCAAGTCATTTGGGCAGTCGTGATGCACAGCGTACCGAAGGGGAGTTGTGCATCGTGACGAACCGAGGACGAACGCGGGCAGCCGAAGGCATTAACCGCCACGTGATTTTTCGCCGCTAAAATCGGATGGATCCCATTTTAGCTTTCGCGAAAAATAGTGGCGCGCTTAAAAAAAAATAGGCAATTTTAGCGCTAAGAAATAGGATTATGGTTCAAATCTCTAAACCCGAGGCCAACAATGAAAACCAAAAAAGAAGAATTTCCGGCATGGTCTGCCTATAAACGATATACCGCCCAGTTTAAAGGGCAAGCGTTAGAGGGCTCGGGATGGCATCCCCAAGGCGCTAGATTTAGGGGTTGCAGGGGCGACCTTGTGTGCCTGGAAGGAAACGCGCCGACCCAGGCTGTGTCAAAACGCGCAATTTGTTGACGTGCTGCCTGATTTACTTATGTTAATACGATTTTTGGCGTAATTCGCTTATTGACGCCGTTATAAATATTTTTTTCCGAGCGACGACGTTTTCCTATAGGCACAGATTCATTGCTCAGTAGGGTGAAAAAACGCAAAATGATGGCCTTACGCCACCACCATGGCCTCCATCAGAGTGGGCATGCCTACTATTTTGATGGCCCGTTTAAGATTATAGGCCAGCACATGCAAGCTCATTTCGGTACTGACCCGATCCAGCGTCTTGGTGAGGAAATGCGTATAGCCCATCCAGGATTTCAGGGTGCCGAAGGGGTGCTCGACGGTTTCCCGTCGAATCCGCATGCTTTCGGGGGCAAGATCCAAGCGCTTCTGCATGGCCTCGAGCACGTCTTCGTGTTCCCAGCGAGCCACTTTTCGCGACTTATCGGGTGTACACTTGGCCTTGAGTGCGCATTGCTGGCAGGCTGAACTCCAATAACGGTGTAGTGTCATGTCCCGCTCGATCCTGCTGTAGCGCCATTTCAACCGCTCACCCGCCGGACAACTGTATTCGTTTTGTTCGGGATGGTATACAAAGTGCTCCCTACCAAACCTGCCGTCAGCTTTAGCACCCGACGTGGCGGGCTTGGGCAAGGTCGGGACAATGCCTGCCTGTTGGCAGTCAAGGATTTCCTGGCTGCTGAAATAACCCCGGTCGGCGACGACATGGAGTTCGGTCACTGCCATCGCGGCTTTGGCTTGCTTTGCCATATTGGTGAGTTGGTGGCGGTCATGGCCCACATTGGTCACTTCATGGGCAACAATCAAGTGGTGCTTGGTGTCCACTGCGGTCTGGACATTGTAACCGACCATCCCGCTGCCCCGGCCACTGGTCGCCATGGACCTGGCATCAGGGTCAGTGAGGGAGATTTGTTTGTCCGGCGTTTCCTGCAATTGGGCTTCGATGCTGTCCAGTTGCTCCATCTGCTGTTTGAGTTTGGCAAGCTTTTCCTGTAGTCGTTCGGTCTTGGCTTCAGCAATGTCAGGCTCTTGAAGGTCTGCGGTTTCCAGTGCCGCTAAATACCGGTCAATACTGGTTTCAATCTGCTCCCGACGGCGTTTGATCTTATTGGCGGTATAGTTGCGGTCACGGTTGTTGACTGCCTTGAACTTGCTGCCGTCAATGGCAACCATCGCTTCTGAAAACAAGTTGAGTTGGCGGCACAGCAGCACAAACTGACTACAAACCTTGCGGATCGCCTTGCCATTCTCTTTACGGAAACGGGCAATCGTTTTAAAGTCCGGTGTTAACCGACCGAGCAACCACATCAGTTCAACATTACGCTGGGTTTCTTTCTCTAAACGGCGGCTGGACTGGATTCGGTTGAGGTAACCGTAGATGTATAACTTGAGGAGAATCGACGGATGGTAGGATGGCCTGCCGGTGATGGCTGGCTCAGCCCGGTTAAACCCCAGCTTGCTAAGGTCAAGGTGTTCAACAAAAACGTCAACGACTCGAACTGGGTTATTTTCGGTAACATAGTCCTCCAGATACTCGGGAAACAATGTGCCTTGCATTCGGCTATCGCTTTCAATAAACCGTTTCATTTAAGCTCCAGTTCAAGAGTTGTCCTGGGGACTATTTTACAGGGTTTTCAATGGGGAAGCTTACGTTTTGACACAGCCTGGACCCTTTGAAGACCAAAAGCTCCAGCAAGCGGAAACGGCTCGGCTTAAACGGGAAAATGCACGCCTGGAAGAGGGGGTGGCTTTTCTACTTGTGACCTAAAGGTCATAAATGCCCCAGAGGGCATGAGCAAGAAGGCGATTGCTATTTATGCCCTGCGGGTACGACAATGCCGCCATGGGAAGCTGGAACCACAGCTTCAAGGTCGAAGCCAACGCTTTATAACCCGTTCCGATGCCAAGTGCCAGGTGTTTGAATAGCTTGAAGTGTATTATTTATGACCTAAAGGTCATTTATGCTCTTTAGAGTACAAGTGCCCTTGGTACAATCGCAGACGGCTTCATTCAAAACCGGGCTATCTTAGCCCAGAAGCTTTTGAAGCCCAAAAAGTCGCTTAGTGGAGTGCCCGTGAAATCAGGGCAAGATCAAGATACTCTTTTTCATAAGACCTGCGCCTAACGAGGTTGTATACTTTTAGGTAGGAAATACTTCGTGTTTTAGCTGCTTTTACTGCACTGCATTCAACTTAACTACAATTCTATAACGAAGAAACGCTCTCCGGCACAACCCTTAGCACTTCTTCGATTGTCGTTAACCCTTTGCTTACCTTTTCGGCACCGCTCAAACGTAAAGGCCGCATCCCTTCGACACAGGCTTGTTTTTGGAGTACATCCAGGTCGCAGCCTTCAACAATCATTTTTTTCAGGGCAGCCGAAGTTTCAAAGATTTCATAAATGCCAATCCGACCTAAATAACCAGTATTGCGGCATTCCAGACAACCGACTGCTTGATAAACCTGCTCAGGTTTTGTGGCTTTAAAAGGCCAGACCAACGATTGCCATTCAACATCCCTAATGACTTTCGGTTGTTTGCAATGTTTACATAAAGTGCGGATAAGGCGCTGTGCCATAACGCCAATAACCGTTTGCTGAATCAGGTAAGCGGGCAAGCCAATGTTGAGCAAACGCGTGATGGCAGCCGGGGCATTGTTGGTGTGCAATGTAGACAGCACCAAATGGCCGGTTAAGGAGGCTTGCACCGCCATTTCTGCCGTTGGCAAATCGCGTATTTCGCCAACCATGATGATATCGGGATCTTGCCGCATCAAGGCACGAATGCCGCTGGCAAAGTCCAAACCGATATTATGTTGTACCTGCATCTGGTTGAAGCTGGATTCTATTTGTTCAATAGGGTCTTCAACCGTACACAGATTAACTTCCGGTGTCGCCAGATTTTTTAGGGTGGAGTAAAGAGTTGTGGTTTTACCCGATCCGGTCGGTCCGGTAACCAGAATAATGCCGTGTGTACGCACGGTCATTTTTTCCCACAACTCTAATTCGCGCCTGTTGAAACCCAGTTGCTCGTAGTTACGCATTAACACTTCCGGGTCGAAAATACGCATCACGAGTTTTTCACCAAACGCCGTCGGCAGTGTTGACAGCCTCAATTCGATTTCTTTCTTTTGATTGTTCTGGGTTTTTATACGACCGTCTTGCGGCAAGCGCTTTTCGGCAATATTCATCCGCCCAAGAATCTTTAACCGACTTAACACCGCATTCATAATCTGCATGGGTAACTGGTAGGCATTATGCAAAACGCCGTCAATCCTGAACCGCACATTGCCGCTGGTACGGCGCGGTTCGATGTGAATATCGCTGGCACGCTGGTCGAACGCATACTGCAACAGCCAATTGACCAAATTGACGATATGTTGGTTATTGGCATCGAGGTCAGAGGATTTACTCAGCTCCAGGAGCTGTTCAAAATTCTGGCTGCTTTTGGCGGTACTGTCTTCACGTGACTTACTTGCGCCCTTCAGGGATGTGGCGAAGGAATAAAATTCACCTAGATACCGGTCAATTTCATCGGGATTGGAAAATACCCGTTTGATAGTGCAATTGTGCATCCGCACCAGATCCGCTTCCCAACTGCGGATGAAAGGCTCTGCCGTGGCAATGATAATTTCGTTTTTGCTGACCTTTATCGGCAGTATCTTGTAATTGACGGCGTAATTTTTGTTATATAACGAAGTAACTGAGGGGATGTCGATTTTTAACGGGTCAATGTAGTAATAAGGCAAACCGACTTTTCCCGCCAACCAAGCAGATAAAGACTCCAAAGTCAGCAGTTTGCCGAGATTGGTTTGATCCTGAACGTCAGCTTCAGCAATAATTTTTAATGGATGCTTGGTTTTGGCATTATTTAAATTGGCTGCTTGACGACACTTCTCAAAGTGACTTTCGGATAAGATTTTGTCACCTTGAAGCCATAAAAGCACTTGATTAATATCAAGTTTCTCATTAGATGGATGGTTTGTTTTCAAGTGTCTTTTTAAAAGAAGATAAAGTAATAACTCCTATTATAGATAAGCCGCGAGAATTGACCGATTTGTTTATCGCCAATTTTGTCAGATAAGTTGCAGATACATACTTATCAAAGCTGCGATAACCACCAGTATAGCCACCAAAGAAAAGCAGGGGACAAAATAATCCAGCATAAACTTTTGGATAAAAGTTTCTGGTTTATCATCATCGTCGATTTCATTATTGCTCATAGTAAAAATTAAAATAGTTAAATACTACGAAAATTAAAGCATACTTTGTGCCACTTTAATCAATCATTGTAAGTTTATTTAAATTTGTTGCTAAACCTAGTTCATAGAAGGCTACAGACTATTTCTGGATAAAAATTGACGCTAGCTTCATTACAGATATTCCCATAAATGCAAGTTAGTGACATTTTTTGTAAGCCCTGCGAAAGCGTGTAAGGCATATCGCACCCAATGCCGTTAAGTTAGGCACTTCCCAGCACTATTTTCCGTTGGCTGAGCGAAGTCGAAGCCAACAGCCTAACTTAATATCACAGCCGGTCTTTCAATAGCCTTATCTTGGCAAAAACTTCGACAGGATGAGCGTCTTTCATTCCGATGTTGTTTTGGATTTCAACGCTGTTTTCACGGAAAAAAGGATTGCTTGCCAACTCTTCACCTATAGTCGTGGGAACCGTCGGCTGGTTGTTATTTCGCAGGGCATTCACTTTGAACATTTTTGCCTGCAACTCAATATTGCCAGGTTCTAGTGTTAGGGCAAATCGCCCGTTAGCCTGAGTATATTCGTGGGTGCAATACACCAAAGTTAATTCCGGCAAGGCTTTCAGTTTTTGCAAGGAATGCCATAGCTGCTTGGCAGTACCTTCAAACAATCGCCCGCAACCCATCACAAACAAAGTATCGCCGCAGAAAAGGATATTGTCCTCGGCAAAATAGTAAACGATGTGCGCCCGGGTATGACCCGGCGTAGCAATCACTTTGGCTTTATGTTGGCCTAAAGAAATGAAATCACTTTCATTCACGCCTTGATCAATGCCGGGAATCCTGTCCCAATCCGCTTGCGCCGCAATAATTTTACAGCCGGCCAGTTGTTTAAGCTGGCAATTGCCGCCGATATGATCTGAATGATGGTGCGTATTTAAAATGTAGGTAAGTTGCCAGCCTTTTTCCTCCAATATATCCAAAACAGGCTGGGCAAGCGCAGGATCCACTACTGCGGTTTCTTGCGAAACAGGGTCATGGATGAGGTAAATATAATTATCGGTCAGGACGGGTAGAGCGATGATTTCAAGCATAAGAAAACCTCAAGACCTCTACTCATTTACAAGTTACCATAATCAGGAGAGGATGAGAAGCTTCTACTCAAAGCATTAATTTCCTAAAAACTCATTAATTTGTTTCAAAATACCTTCCCTATCCAGCCCACACAAGGCAAGCAGCTCTTCCCGCGTGCCTTGCTCAATGAACGCATCGGGCAGGCCGATGTTGAGGGTGTGC
>JABFQX010000070.1 GCA_013141505.1 Methyloglobulus sp. | reverse complement strand
GGTTTGCTGACGGTCGGCAACAGATTTGTAGCGGCGTGAGGTCATGTTTATATGAAACTCATTATATTTATCAATCGATTACATTATATCATATGGGGTGAAAATAATACTTTCACAGTCTCTGTACCGAATGAATATGTCCTATCAAAACAGCGGTTCTTTTCGTGAATTTGTAGGCAAAGAAGATGTTTTTTTAGCACCGGTGTTAAAGTGGGCTATCGGCCCGAAAACGCAGGCGACCTTCGAGCTGGAATATAACCACCAACACAGTGGCTTAGATGCAGCATTTGTCCCTTTTATAAATGGCAAACTGCTTAATATGCCGCGTGGCCGTAATTACGCTGAATATTCGCCCAGTACAACAGAAGCGGTATTGGGCAGTTTCAACTGGTCTCATCAATTCAATGATGATTGGTCTATCAAACATCGCTTTACGGTTAATCATCAAACCAACGATTTATCTTTAACCGCCGCAAGCGGGGTGGATGATAACGGCAATGTCACTCGCTATCAGTTTGGCAGCAATTTTAAACTCAATACGTATTCGACTAATCTCGACCTGATCGGGCATTTCGATACGGCGGGGCTTAAACATACCTTGCTCTTCGGCGGTGATTACTATCGGATTGATAAGCATGAGATAGGCCTATTGAATCTGGTTGATGCAATATCATTTGCCAATAACGAATCACTCATTGACCTGAATAACCCCGTCCATCCCGGCAGTCCTTTTCCAGGCCGGTTGCAACCGTCTTTTTTAGAAAACATTCAAACTGATTTGTACGGACTTTATATCCAAGATCAGATCAAGTTGCCTTATGGCTTTCAGGTGATGGGCGGAATTCGCTATCAATACCTTCACCAAAAGGCACTTAATCAAGGGCTTGGACTTTTGGCTTCCCCGCCAGATTACACAACGCAGACAGATGATGCCGTTACGCCGAGAGTTGGTTTCCTGTGGCAACCCCAAAGTTGGATAAGCCTGTATGCTAACTATGTGGAAAGTTTTGGCGCGAATACGGGTAAACTTTTAACGAATAGACCAGTACCCTCGACCAGCGCAGAGCAATATGAAGGCGGTATCAAAACCGAATTCTTTGGCGGACGTCTTCGCGCTACCTTGGCGTATTTTGACCTGACTAAAAACAACGTCGCCACACCTCACCCTAATCTAGCCTTTGCCAAGGCAGGGTATTCCGTTATCACTGGAGCCGCCAGAAGCCGGGGGCCGGAATTGGATATTACCGGGGAAATCCTGCCTGGCTGGAATGTCATCGCGACCTACGCGAACCTCGACACCAAAGTCCTGCAAACCAATGACAACAGTAACGGACAAACACCCATGATCGGCAGCCGCTTTTTTAACGCGCCAAGAAACACGGGCAGTATTTGGAGTACTTATGAGATATTAGACGGGGACTTCAAGGGCATCAAGATTGGGGGCGGCGCAACATTCCGGGATGGGCAAATAGGCTGTTGCGATACGCCTTCGTACAAAATTCCGGGTTATGCGACGGTCGATTTACTGGCGGCTTATAGCCTGGATGTTGGTAAAACCAAGATCACAGCGCAGTTAAATATTAACAATCTACTGGATAAGCATTATTTTGCAGGCATTTTTACCCAAAAAGACAACAGGAATGGTGGCGTAGATTTTGGCCAACCCCGTACGTTTATGGGTGCTATCAATGTGCAGTATTAAGTTCGCCCCATTTGCGTGCGGTTTGTAAAAAGAGTTGTCTGGATGCAACACCTCCTCTTTTTGGGCATACCCAAAGGAGGTGGCACTCGCGCATTGCCTAATTTTTCGGCTCTTCAGGTCACAAGTTAGATTATTTTGATATTCGAACCCAGGCTTGCACTAAACAACAATGGCAAAGTGCGTGATATCCCCCACCTACTGGGGCATATCCCGCACTTATCTCTGAAAGCCCCTAACGGCGTGGGTTTGCGGGCAAGCTATATTTCCGCAACTTGGGGCATATCACCCACTTTTATAAAATTTCGGCTAATACGCCAATTAATTTCGGAAAACCATCCAAGTATCAAGGCGAAAGCATTATCGACATTAAAAACAATAATGCAATAAAAACAATGCTTTATTGTGTTTTATCAAAACACAAAATTATATCCAAAAATTCAATTACCCCACAAATCCATTTAAATGGTTGGCACGAATACTGCATTATATTTTATGTCTTGGGAAAAGTTTTTAGGCTACCTCCTATACCCCCCCAGATCACAGTATTGCTTTATCGGCTTGTGCCGGTTTTTCATCGCCGCATAAGCCATAAGCATCCTTCCTCTCTCAATGCGGGTTGATAGCATCGCTAACGACCCGCATTCTTTTTCTCGGAAGTTATGCCGTAAAGCAAAATTTGAATATAACCCGGAGATATACCCATGAAAATAAGCAACCTACTGTCCTTACCCAAAGCAAATAGGATTGAACCCAATATCCTATTTAACTGGCTGCCTTCTAACTTAGCATCTTTGGCCGCCGCAGCGGTTATTTTGGCAACAGCTGTTGTGGCCATGCAAAAATTCCAAGAAACGAAAATGCCGGAAAATAAATCGGTTGCCTGGTACATGGCTAACCCGCAAGAAGCCCTCGTAAAAAACAAAGAGTGCTACGACAATCCAAAATTAAAAACCACGGAAAATTGTGTTAATTCGTTGCAAGCATTAGAAATCACCCATAAAGGACCAAATTCGTGAACAACAAATGCTTGTTGTGTGTTTGCTAAATAGCAACCCGTTATCACTTCCAGTGAAACGAAGTGATAACTCCTAAATTAACACTCTTCCTCTCTTCGTGGGCTAGCCATGCATCTCTGTACGTCAAACGCATCACTAGCCCACTTTTTTTGATTTGGAGTTACTACAGTGAAACTAGACTACAACGCGCTAACTTACCAAAAAATGCCAACTGCCCGTATCGGCAAACGCAATGCCTACCATTTGGCAGGACGCGTTAGCGCTATTTATCTTGGCAATAAACAAAAAAACTTACCGACGGTGCATTTTCAAATCGTCATAAAACCGACTGAAAAAGATGGCGAATATAATGGCCGATCTCTACGTATTCCTCATAAATATTGTGCACAACTGGAAGGTGGCAGATTACTACCCCACTTGCCCCACTGTTATCAGCGTGCCACCCGTTTGCTTTCACCGGCTGATCAGCAGCAATGCCGATGCGCGTTTGAAGCCGACGTCATTAATATTTTGGCGGCTTCCTTGGCCGAAGCCAAATATGTCGCTCTGCGTGATGGTGAGGTTTTCAACGCCAACTTGGTTTATCTGGGGGCACTGAAATTTTACGGAGGCAGCATGGAGTTACTGACCGTGGATGAATACATGGGCTGTCTGTATCCAGACAACGCAGCCGAACGCAACCAAAAACTGACAGAACTGTTCTTGGCGGCTTATAGTTTTGTCAACGAACCTGCAAATTGGCAAGCCATCGCTACACTGGCAGAAACGATATTCCAATCCCCCCAGGATGTATTTACTTGCGAAGAGTTGATTGCCTTACTTGAGCGATCATCCGATGCCACAAGATTGCCAGGGCTAGCTAACGCTTATATGGCTAAGTCGCTGAATATCCGTCACGCGTTATGAGTCGTTGAGTTTCCAATATCCTTAAAAAGTGGGGCATTTCACCCACTAACTGGGTCATATCACCCAGTTTTTTAGATTCCGCAGTTTTACAGAAGCATTGATTTACTTCCAGTGCTGATTCTTTATTTATCAAATCCTATAAAAAATAGTTATATTTCAACTATCTGCTGATTTTTGGCCGACGTTTTAAAATTTAAAAACTTTTTATCTTAAAAACGGCATACATATTGCTTTAATTGTTATTTTGCTGTTGCTTTTTTTGATAAGTCGCCATGCCAGTTAGCGCCAATCTATCGTTTGATCTGCTTTTTCAGAGCCACCAGCGAGAATTACTTAAATTCGCCGGGCAGCATTCTAATGATGAAATCGCCGAAGATTTGGTACAGGAAGCCTACATCCGCTTGATAAGGCAAGCACAAACCGAAAAAATCGATAATCCTCGCGCCTATTTGTTCAAAGTTACCCATAACCTGAGCATTGATTACCTGCGTCAAGGGCAAGTCCGCTCACATTATGTTGACTGCAATGATATCGACCTGGAACACATTGCCGATTCCCGCCCGGAACCGGAGGCAGATGTCGAATCGCAAGTCAGGCTACAACATTGCCTGGATGCGCTGAACAGTTTGCCGGAAATTTATCGCCATGTGTTCTTATTGCACCGCTTCGATGGCATGACTTATATCGAGATCGGCGAAACCCTGCAAATTCCTGCCCGTACCGTCGAGCGCTATGCAGTAAAAGCGTTCGCGCATTGTTTCGCCAAATTGCAGGATAGCGATTAAATCAGTAAAACTTGTAAAATAAGTGGCGGCTTGAAGTCGGCAAAACCGTCTTACTGGCTATAGGCGACTTTTTTACATTTATTAATGGCATCATCCAGCACTAAATCGACCAAGCAACAATACGAGCAAGCCAGCTATTGGGTAAGCTTATTACATGACCGCAATTGCACCCCACAGCAACAGCTGGTATTTCAGGCGTGGTTGTCACAAAGCCCACAAAATCAACACGCTTATCAAGAAGTCGAGGCTTTGTGGCAAGAAATGGGCGGCTTAGAAGCACTAGCCAAGCCGCAGCTAGAAGCAGCCCGCTTATATCTTAGTAACAGCTCAAGCAAACGGCGGTGGCAGCCCGCACAATCGTTGGCGATTGCGGCATCAATCTTGTTGCTGGTGATTGCCGTTCCATTTGTTAGGCTAATACTCGATAACGGCATATACCACACTGCCAAAGGCGGGCGAACCCATATCCAGTTAAGCGACGGCACCCGCATCGACCTGAATACCGATAGCGAAATTAAAGTGGCTTATACGTTTTTTGAACGTAAAGTCAGATTGGAACGGGGTGAGGCGTTATTTACGGTTACACACGATGCCGACAAGCCGTTTGAAGTTGCTGCATCGAATGGCTTCATTCGCGACATCGGCACCCAGTTCAATGTTTATAAGCAAGCCGATAAGGTAGCAGTAACCGTCTTGGAAGGTGAAGTCAGCGTCAGCTATCAGCAAGCCAAGACCCGGCAAAATTTGATGGCAGGGATGCAATTGATTTACCGCCAAAACGGACAGAACCAACTCGCCAACAATGACGGTAACATTCAGGATGTAGCGGCATGGCGCGACGGGCAAATCATCTTTAAAAGCCAACGCCTAGAAACCGTATTGGAACAACTGTCCCGCTACCATTCTGTACAACTCAATGTAGGCAACGCAAAACTGGCAGCATTAAAAGTCAGCGGCAGCTTTCCAACCGAAAATCTTGATCTTGCCTTGAACACCATCGCCGCCAGCTTGCCGGTTCAATTTATCCACCAAGGTACTTCTGACATGGTATTGGTAGCACCAAGCAAAAGGAAATAATCCTGGCAAAGTTGTATAAAAATGTGATCTGCAATCAGAGCTAAGAGCAAAATATTTTAGAAAGTGGCGGGATTTTCCTGCCTAAACGTCTTACAGGTAAGCGTATAACAAATATAATACCTGGAGACCGTATGACCACATTTAAATTTACCTTAGCAGGAGTTTACTTAAGCTTGGCGATGACACCCGCCCTGGCCGAAGAAGCCCGCACTTTCGACATTCCCGCGCAGCCTTTATCTTCTGCTGTTAACAGCTTATCCCAACAAAGCGGCCTGCATGTATTCTATGCCGACAGTGCTGTGCAAGGTAGGGAAAGTGCCGCCGTCAACGGCACGTACACGCCCAAGCAGGCGCTTAGCCAGATGCTTTCCGGTAGCGGCGTACAGGCGGTATCGACCGCCGATGACACCGTCGCCTTGAAAGCCACGGCACCGGCCTTTATAAAAACGGCGGCGGAAGCTAGCGAAGGGGAAACCTTGCCGAAAGTTACTGTGGAAGCGGATGCTGTAAACCAAGCTTACGACCCGGACTGGGAGCGCGATACCCGCAACCCCAGCTATAATCGCAGCCATTCCACTAGCGCCACCAAAACTGATGCGGCAATTATGGATACGCCGGTTTCCGTCCAAGTCGTGCCGAAAAAAATTATCGACGACCAACAAGCGTACGATGTCAAAGAAGCGCTAAAAAATGTCAGTGGTGTCCAACTCAGCACCAGCTCAGTCGATTATGTCAATTTCGTGATACGGGGTTTTGAGGCGAATGCCTCGACCTATAAAAACGGCTTCAGGCAGGATTCTTTTGCGGAAGAAACCT
>JABFQX010000081.1 GCA_013141505.1 Methyloglobulus sp. | reverse complement strand
ACATTGCGCCCGTTCTTGACGATGTTTTCGCTCTGGCAACAACGGCATTTGTGCTTCACTGTCATTTTTATCATGGGCTTATGGCAAATTTATAATGTAACTTATCATTTAAAATTTAGCCACTACCGAAAAATCAATTACATGGTAGAAGTTGCTCTATCCGGCAGGTTTTCATCCAAAGCAGCAATCAATTCTTCACGCAGTTGTTCCTGTTTACTTGGGTCGGTCAACGGTTGCAACTGTAAATCAGTGATATAAAACATATTACGCGAGACGGGATATGTTATCCCGTCACTCACGTTTTGCCGATGGATGAGTTTTTGAACCCTGTTGAAACCTACGAACGGGGCAACATGCCCTGTCCGGCAAGGGAGGCTTTTTCAAGTAACTGCGGACGTAGCCTTTAGTTTGTCCTGGCTTTATATCGCTTTAAGTCTTCAGGCGTATCCAGATCCCACTGCATCGTTAATTCGTAATGATTTAATGCCAGTGCCTGCAATTTTTCGCGGGTTAGTTCTAAAATTTTTTCTGATCCCCAGGGCATATTTTCAAACAAATCCGGCTGCGGGTGTTTGAGTCCAATCAGTACATAGCCGCCATCTTCTGCGGGTGACAATACGCACGGCTTGCTTTGATCTAATTGGTTTTGATTTAACTGGCTTAGAGCCTGTTCAAGATCCCCACCTGTTAAGGAGGGGCAATCGCAACCGATGATGATTGCGCTGGTAAAATCATTGAATGCCTGACAAAAAGCATGATGCATCCGTTCACCTAGATCGCTGCCTTTTTGCTGATGCAAAGTGATTGGATAAGTCTGTGACAACAAGGTAAAAAATGGCTGTTCGATGTCAGGCGAACACCATAATTGCACATCACATAAGCGGTTTTTTGTGGCTGTTTGTAAAGTCTTTTGGGTCAGTTCACAATGCAATTGTGCTGCTTCATCGCCGGTTAACGGTGGAATCAACCGGGTTTTTACCTGCCCAGGTATGGGGGCTTTGCAAAATACCATAATGACGGCATAGGGATAAGCAACCATCAATGATTACGGCTATTTTGCGATTTAAAAGGCAGTCGCAATAACGCCATAAAACCTAACTCGGCTTGCCTGCGGTAGGCTTTTAAACCAATAGCCAGGGTTGTCTGGGGGTGTCTGGATTTAGCCTTATACGTTCTGCACAGTCTGTCCCAGCAAGAAATCGAAAAGCCATAGTTACTGTCAGTTTCATCCGGTTCAGCAGAGTGGTGGATGCGGTGCATATCCGGCGTGACAATCAGCCAACAGAGTTTTTTGTTGATAATCTCTGGAATATTAATATTGCTGTGGTTAAACGTCGCGGCACCATTGAGGATGATTTCAAAAACGATGACCGCAACAGGATCAGCGCCTATCAATACAATGCAAAAAGTTTTATATAGCATGGAAATTACGATTTCCAGGGGATGGAAACGCACTGCTGTCGTTGCATCAAACTCCATATCGGTATGATGTATCTTGTGCAGTCGCCATAGCAGCGACGATTTGTGCATCATAATGTGCTGAGCGTAAATGGCGAAATCCAGGATGAGCAAAGTTGCTACGATGGAAACGGCATTGGTTAATGCCCAGATATTTAACAGACCAAGCCCATTTTCCGCCGCCCACACCGCGCTCATATACGCCAGACTGCCAATTGTTAAGCGCATCAGGGCGAGATTGGCCAGGGCAAGTCCGAGATTAACCAACCATCGCTGTTTTCGTTCGATATGTTGAATGCGCCTTGGGCTGAGGTATTCCCACGTCACCATGATGACGAAAATAGCCACAGCAACTGACGGCCTGATCAGGTTTTCCAAAACTTTCCCCTGCTATATAAATTCGCCAAAACGTCTGGATCGGCGCCAAAGAAATAGCGTAGCCGCAAACTCCACATTAGCAAGATAGTTTTGATGATTCCAAATTGCTCCCATCGTCTGCCGGAACTGATTACCGGGCTTTTCAAGCAAATCGGTGAACTGATTTTGTTCAGATGGGTACATAATGCGATATCTTCCATCAACGCGATTTCAGGATAGTGTCCAACTGCGTCGAATAGTTGTTTGCTGACAAAAATCGCCTGATCGCCGGTGGCAATCCCGGTTAGACGGGAACGCCAATTCATAAAAAACGCGATGACTTTCAATAGGGGAGATCTGCCACTTAACTGGACATCAAATCGCCCCCACTGCCTGCCGCGATCAATAGACTCGGCAATAAGATTGTGTGCGGAGGGCGGCAACAAAGTATCCGCATGTAGAAATAAAAGCACCTTTCCTTTAGAGTGTTGTGCGCCTGCGTTCATCTGAATTGCACGGCCTTGTGCTGAGATAATGACCGTATCGACCAAATCTTGAACAAGCTGCCTAGTATTATCCGTACTGCAGCCATCGACCACGATAATTTCGCATAAATTCCGAAGGGGTTGCAGTGGGCATATACAGTTTACTATCGACTGCGCCTCATTTAACGTCGGTATTATGATGGAAATGTTCGCCATGGCTTTTCCAGATGGCTATTGTAGTGAACACGAAAGATCATTGTGTCGGATGAGGATTAACCCAGCTAAATCAATAAGATTAATTGCGTGGTTTCCTGAAATATGAAAGTTTTGTTATCCGATTTTTGCTGCAGAATACGGGCTACTATTTTTTTATTTCGCGATGCTTTTTAGCAAAGCATCATTTTCAGGGCTAGGTTGAACAGTCGGTTTGTACACTTTTGGATGTGCCTTGGCAAATGGACTGGTACTGCAACTCATGCCTGCACGACTTAATTTAGCGACAAGATGACTGGCAACCTCTTCACATTTTTGGGTGCTGCTTCGTGCCCAGGCAATTTCCCTGGTTGGCGATACGCCATCGTTATACAAGGTTTTACAAGCCTTGGAGTTATAATTTATATATTGAACAGCGATGTATTTTTTTTCAGTTAATTGCTTATTGACGCAGGTTACCCCTTTTCCTTCTGCAAACGCATTTGTCGAAAGCACAACCATGCAGGTCAGGCGCAGAGCAATCGCGAACGGCGAATTTCTTTTTGCTGCATTGAAAAATTTTAACCACATATAAACACCTTTATTTCCTAACCAAGCCGCTTAAGCAATGATCACTCTTTATCCACAGAACAAACCGAAAATTAACAGCTCACTTTACTATTAAACTATTATATTTATCTTAATTTTTTCAGATAAGATCCGTTGTGAAGTATCTGGACTTGGATTGACTGAATTTGCCAACTACCCGTTTACAATGGTTCAAATAAATTAGTCAAGTCTTCCGCCGTCAATTGTAAGGCTTCATCTTTGGCACCTTCGGTATAAATACTATTTGCCAGGGCGCGTTTTCTTTCCTGCATGGCGAGCATTTTTTCTTCCACAGTATTTTCGGTAATGAGCTTATAAACAAACACGGGCTTTATCTGACCGATGCGATGGGCACGATCCGCTGCTTGGTTTTCAACCGCAGGATTCCACCAGGGGTCGTAAATAATTACTGTATCGGCTTCCGTCAAATTTAAACCGATACCGCCGGCTTTTAAGCTAATCAAAAATACATCGACCTCACCGCTTTTAAATAATTCAATAGCGGCATCACGATCTTGGGTTTGTCCGGTTAGCTTGCTATAACCTATAGAGCGTTTATTGAGTTCGTCTTCAATCAGCGCAATCATGCGGGTAAATTGGGAAAAAATGAGTATTTTACGACCTTCTTCAAGCAGCTCTGGCACCATCTCCATCAGCAGATCGAGTTTTGCGGATTGACCGATGTGCTGCGCTGATTCGATCAACAAGGTACGTGGATCACAACATGTTTGCCGTAACTTTAGCAGAGCATCAAGAATGGTGATATGGCTGCGCGATAAACCCCGTTCGGCAATCGCATCGCGGACTTTTTTCTCCATCGTCAAGCGGATGCTTTCATAGAGTGCGGCCTGTTTTTCATGAAGCGGCACGGAACGGATAATCTCGGTTTTTGCCGGCAATTCTGAGGCAACTTCCTGTTTGGTGCGGCGCATCATGAAAGGCGCAATTCGGCGTGACAAGCGCACTTTTTGCTCAGCATCGCCAAAGGTCTCAATCGGTGTCCGGTATAGTTTTTTGAAGGTTGCGCTATCACCCAAAAAACCTGGCATTAAAAAATCAAATTGCGCCCACAGTTCGCCCAAATGATTTTCCATGGGAGTACCCGTTAAACACAGCCGATGATTGGATTTAATATGCCGCACGATTTGTGCGCCCTTAGATTGCGGATTCTTAATAATTTGCGCTTCATCCAAAATCAGATAATGATATTGATGTTCCAACAAGGTTTCTTCATCCCTTGGCAGCAAGGGATACGTCGTCATAATCAGGTCGTAATCCCTGATTTTGTAAAACAGTTGTTTACGCTCTGTGCCTTGTAAAATCAGCATATTTAGGTCTGGCGTAAAGCGTTCGGCCTCCCGCCGCCAATTACTGAGCAAACTGGTCGGGGCAATTATCAGGCTGGGGGCTTTCATACGCCCGCTTTGCTTTTCTACCAGTAAATGGGCGAGGGTTTGGACGGTTTTCCCCAAGCCCATATCGTCTGCGAGAATACCAGCAAACGAATATTCCCGTAAAAATTGCAGCCAATTTAGCCCGGCTTTTTGATATTCCCGTAACGTCGCTTGCAAGTTGTACGGCAAAGGCACATCTGCAATACCTTTGAAATCAGTCAATTTTTGTGCAAGTTGCCTGAGTGCTTGCCCACCTTTAATGGCAAACAATCCGTAACTGTGGGTTTCCAACTCAGCAATACTGGCCGCATTAAAACGGGATAGCTTTAGGCTACCATCCTTATCCAGTCTGCTGCCGCCAAATAATTCCAGCAAAATTACCAAAAACGGCCTGATTTTTTCACTGGGTACGGTCAGGTATTGATAATCGCTGGCGGGAATGTGCAGAAGTTCAGGTAAATGGTTAATGTCATAATTTTCCAACACAGGCATAATCAAAGGCAATAATGGCAATGGCTGGCCTTCAACTTCGATGTTAAAACGCATCTCAAACCAGTCGTTCTGGCTTTCACTGATTTCCGCATCCCAATTTTGTATGTTTTGAAATTTCAGCAGAAAACTGTCACGAACTTCAACTAACCAACCGTCCCGCTCCAGTTCCGGCAGCACGGCATCCATAAATTGTCCCCACCGGGTTGCACTTTCTACAGAGGATTTGGCATAGCTGGTCATGACCAAATCCTTACTGCCCAATTCCGTAGGCGGTGCAGTGGCGAAGCCCAAATCTGTCAACCGAGAAACGGCCAAATTTTCAGTCGCTCGATCCCGTTTGACACGAACTAATCCTTCGGGTGTTTTCACTACGCTGCAATCTTTGATTTCACTTCCTGGCAATAGCCAATCGCCATATTTGAAGTTAACCGCCAAAAAATGGATGTATTGCTTGGAATTAATTTGTTCCCCATATAAAACAACCTGCGGAATGGCGTGCAGGTCGTCATACTCAATGAGGTCAATTTTTTTGGGCGACGGTAAGTTCAGTTCAGGATGCTCAACCGTAAGCCGGTGACTGAACTCGTCAGCAAACTTTTCCGGCACTACGGGAGCAACCAGAATGTTCCTAAGTTGTTGATAGGTGATAGCTGAGTTAAACCTGCCCACTACACCATCTTCGACATCCAGATAATGTGGAGGATCGACCAGAATCGGTATCGCCGCTGGTTCAATGGCGGTATGTAATTGATAATCACCTTGGGATGTCTGCTGCCAGACAAATTGCAAATCTCGGGCAATGCCTGATTTTAAGGGTGGTGCATCTAAATCTTGCCAGAATAATCGACCTGCTTGCAAAAGTCTGGCAAGGGCAATCCCGCCCATTGCGCCTGAAAGTAAAGGCTCTCCGCTGATGGACGTATCGAGTGCCGCAAAAATTTTCGCAAGCTCACTGTCTTCTGGCTTGACGTATTTATAAGAGCTGAAACCATAACGCAGGTTGTAGAAACTGGACTTACGGCCTTTACTGAGTCCACCGAATTTTTTTTCTTTGGTGATAACCAGCTCTATCGTTAAATCAGGCTTAGTCTTGGCGGGTTTCAGTAGGTAAGCAATAAATTCCTGTGTTCCTTCATCGTTTGCCACGAGTGCTGGCGGCTGTAAACTATCCAACCATTCCAAGCATTTAGCGCCGGAATTGGCTTGAGGCATATCGAGATCAGCATTTTGGTACATAAGGCAAGCCGCAACGACATGTTTACAGTTATAGCCGACTGGACAAGAACACGTCCCTTCAATATCGGCTGAGCTGTAGTCTGATCGCCAGGTGATGCGGATATTTTGTTTATAAGGCGTCGCATCACTCCCCCTCACCGTAGCATTTAACTGGGTAAATAGCGCACCTTCGCTGCCCACCTTACATTGAAGCACCATGCCCGCTGCATAGTAGCGTTTGCCGCGTTGGTAAAACTCTTCGCCACATTCAATTACGATGTCAGAACGGAAAAGTTTTTTGTCTTTGCTCATTTTAGTGAAATTTGTTGGTCTAACCGGGTATTGTACAATAGTTGCCTGTAGAATGACGGTACGGAAATAACGGGTGGCGGACTTTTATGAGACAACAGGTAATAGCCAGAATGAAATCAATTTGGTTTGTGCTCGTGCTTTCGGTTGGTGTCGTGATGTCAAGCGCTGCCGATGACAAACGTCCTGAAATTACCTCAAAACCAGCACAATCATTAGCGCCAGGATATCGCGATCTAGCCTTTCCCGCACCTGTTCCCGGCACCTACAAATTGCCTATCTTGGGGTTGGCAAGCGACGGCAATGTACTCGACAGCAGTGGCAAGCCCACCACTTTGCACACTGTATTTAGCGATACCACAAGTCCTGCCAAAATTGTCTTGTTAAGCTTTATATATTCAACCTGCAACGATGTAAACGGTTGCCCGCTGGCTACTGCAGTATTACATAAAATAAAAGCCCGTCTTGAGAAAGAACCGGAATTAGCCAGACATCTTCGGTTAATTACCTTAAGCTTTAATCCCGAACACGATACGCCCGAACAAATGAAAGCGTTCGGTACGAGTTTGCAAGGCAAGGATGTGGAGTGGTTTTTTTTAACTACGAGTTCGGAACGGGAGTTGCAACCAATATTGAAAGATTACCATCAGAATATCGAAAAGGTCTACGCTAAAAACGGAAAGTTTACCGGCACGTACAACCATAACCTGCGGGTTTTTTTGATAGATCAGAATAAGCAAATACGTAACATATACAACACTGAACTGTTACACGCCGATACCTTGCTTAGTGACATCAGGACTTTATTACAAATTGATCTACAAACCGATGCAAAACCTTCTGAATCTGCAATAACAACTATAGACAAATCAGTACTTTATACTGCTGGAGACAATAAACTGGCATATGAAAACAAAGACTACCAAACCCAATCCATTGCATTAAAGCATCGTAAAGGTCAAGCTACAGACCTTCTCAAAAATGTAAAAATACCGCCATTGGGTTTACCAGAAGCTATTGTTCCCGACAACAATCCACTCACGCGTGAAAAAATCGCCTTGGGCCGCAAGCTATTTTATGACCGGCGGTTGTCACTCAATAATACCGTTTCCTGTGCTATGTGCCACATCCCGGAACAGGGCTTTACCAGCAACGAAATGGCTACGGCTGTAGGTATAGAAGGGCGCACGGTCAGGCGTAATAGCCCCACCCTATATAATGTCGCTTATATGCAGTCCTTGTTTCACGATGGCCGGGAAACCAATTTAGAGCAACAAGTTTGGTCGCCACTCTTGGCACATAATGAGATGGCAAATCCTTCCATCGGCACTGTCATTGAAAAGATCAAGAAAAACCCTGATTACGCCGGTTTGTTTGAAGCAGCCTTTCAGAACAAACCGGGCATGGAAACCATCGGCATGGCGATTGCGAGTTACGAACGCACTTTGAATTCAGCAAATTCACCTTTCGACCGCTGGCATTACCAGAAAGATAAACACGCTGTTAATAGTGCTGCCCAACGGGGTTTTACATTGTTTATCGGTAAGGCAAATTGCAACCAATGTCATTCCATCAATGCTGATTATGCCTTGTTTACAGACAACAAAGTTCACAATACCGGCATTGGCTTTAACGCAGCCATGCATAAACCTGCACTTACCCAATCTGTGCAAATTGCACCCGGCATATATACAAATATTCCGAGTGAAGTGATTAATTCGGTATCAGAAATTAAAGCCAATGACTTGGGGCGCTATGAAGTCACCCAAAATCCGCAAGACCGCTGGCAATACAAAACACCAACACTACGGAATATCAGCTTGACCGCACCTTATATGCATAATGGTAGCCTTGCCACGTTGCAGGAAGTCGTCAAATTCTATAATAGGGGTGGTATAGTAAATGACAATCTCGATCCATTAATCAAGCCCCTTGGTCTTTCACCAGCTGAAATATGTGACCTGACCGCCTTTCTGGAAAGTTTAAATGGCAGTAATGTTGAAGAGCTTGTTTCTGATGCTTTCGCCGCCCCGATTGGGGATATTGAATAAGCTCTGATGAAGATAATCTTGCCCTGAACTAGCGGACACAGGGCTATAGAGTGCCGGGTTTAGATTTAGTTGAGTTGCATAATTAGCTTACTTCCCGATACAAAAACTGGAAAATATTTTCCCCAAGAGATCGTCAGAGGTGAATTCCCCGGTGATTTCAGCCAGTGCTTGTTGAGCTTGCCTTAAGTCTTCGGCGACAAGTTCGCCCGCTTGCGTGGTTTGTAGTTGATGTAGGGCATTTTGGACGAGTTCATGACCTTTTTTTAAGGCTTCAAGATGCCGGGTTCTGGCTATAAATATATTTTCGGTGCTCTCGTTATAACCGACACTTTGTTTTAGGTGTTGGATGAGTAAGTCCATACCTGCACCCGTTTTAATCGACAGGTAGATTTGGGTGTCCGATGCGGTAATTTTGATTTCCGGTGCAATCTCCAACAAATCTATTTTGTTGTAGACAGTTGTGATATCCAGGCCTTCTGGGATGGAATCCAGTAATGTTTGCGGTTCCTTATCTCTGGCATCGATAAGTAGCAATACTTTGTCGGCTTTGCGGATTTCTTCCTGCGCCCTGCGGATACCTTCTTGCTCTATGGCATTTGAGCTTTCCCGTAGACCTGCCGTGTCGATGATGTGCAGTGGCATACCATCTAGTTGTATGCGTTCCCGCAACACATCCCGCGTTGTTCCGGCTATGTCGGTGACGATGGCGGCATCGTGTCCAGCAAGAGCATTAAGAAGGCTTGATTTTCCGGCATTAGGTTTCCCGGCGAGAACAACCGTCATGCCATCGCGCAGTAAGCGTCCTTGTTTGGCGGTTTGTTGAATGTCTTGCAGCCTTTTTATAAGGCTTACTAATCGATTTTCAACAACCCCATCTGTTAGAAAATCAATTTCTTCATCGACAAAATCAATCGCCGCTTCGATGTAGACTCTTAGTTCGGTAAGTTCGGTAATCAGGTTGTTGATCTGCTCGGAAAACACGCCTTGCATAGACCGTTGCGCTGAGCGGACGGATTGCTCCGTGCTGCTTTCGATCAAATCGGCAATGGCTTCTGCTTGGGCTAAGTCGAGTTTGTTGTTAAGGAAGGCTCGTTGGGTAAATTCCCCTGGCCTGGCTAAACGTGCGCCCAATGCCAGCACTCGCCTTAGCAGCATATTCAAGACGACTGAGCCGCCATGTGCCTGGAGTTCAAGTACGTCTTCGCCGGTATAAGAGGCAGGGGCAGGAAAGTAGAGGGCTATTCCCGAGTCGATAACTGAATTATCGTGTTCTAGAAAATTTGAGAACCTTGATGTTCTTGCGGTTAAGGTTTTTTTGGTTAGCTGAGCGGCTATTTCAAGCGCTAATCTGCCGGAAATTCTGATAATGCCGACACCACCGTTACCGGGCGGTGTCGCTATAGCTGCAATCGTGTCGATATGTTCAATGTCCAATAGTAGCGCTAGGCTTGTGCATTGATTTTTTTGGTGATGTAAGTCTGCTGGATAATAGAGAGGGTATTGTTAATAACCCAATACAAAACCAAACCTGCTGGGAAAAACAGGAAAAATACGGTGAAAACCAATGGGAACATTTTCAATATCTTAGCTTGGACAGGATCAATCGGCGGAGGGTTAAGCCCTTGCTGAATTTTCATGGTGATGCCCATAATCACTGGCAGCACCAAAAACGGATCCATCACGGACAAGTCTTGCACCCACAACATAAACGGAGCTTGCCGGAATTCGACAGTTTCGCTCAATACCCAGTACAAGGACATGAAAACGGGTATCTGTATGAGGATAGGCAAACAACCACCTAAAGGATTGACCTTTTCCTTTTTGTACATATCCATCATCTCCTTGTTGAAACGTTGCCTGTCGTCGGCAAAACGTTCCTGGAGTTCTTTTAAGCGCGGTTGAATTTTCCGCATCCTTGCCATTGAGATAAAGCTGGCTTGGGTTAAAGGGAACATCAACAATTTAATGCACAAGGTCACGCCAATAATTGCAAAACCCCAATTATTGGTAAAGCTATGAATTTTATTGAGTAACCAATAGATTGGCTTACCGATGAATGTCAACACACTGTAATCGACAGTCAGTTCAAGACCCGGTGCTATCTTTTCCATAACAGGCTGAATTTTTGGCCCCGAAAATAAGCGTGACACGAATTGGGTTTCGGTATTGTTGGCAACGGTGACTGACGGGGAATACGTGCCAATCACATACCGGTCATCTTTTAAATGTTTGGTATAAAAATGATTTTCTTCTTCTGAAGGTGGTATCCAAGCTGAGGCAAAATAATGCTGGATCATAGCTGTCCAGCCACCTTTGGTGGCAACATCCAGATTTTCATCCACCATGTCGTCAAAATTTATCTTTTGGTATTTTTCTTTTTCGGTATAAATAACCCCTCCGTCATAGGCTCTCATCCCGGCAGTCAACATATTGCCCTGACTTTCGTTATGAGGCACTCTTAAGAGTTGGCTGTATTGCCGTCCAGACCAATCTTTGCCAGTATTATTTTTCACACTTTGATTGAGTGTTATTTCATAACTACCGCGTTTGAATATGAATGACTTGGTAATAACCAAACCATTGTTATCAGTCCAGGTCAGAGGAACAGTGAGCGACTCTTGACCATCCGTGAGAGTGTAACTGGTCGCTTGGTGGGAATAAATGGTGTGATGATCAGGCGCGGGTGTAAAACCGCTAGCTGCGATCAAACCACTTTGCGCCATAAACAGTTTTTCTGGGCTGCTATTAAAAAGTCTTACGGGGTTGTGGTTTTTTTCAGCTTCTTTTAACCCGACCAGCTTTCTCATTGTGTTAACAATACTATTGTCTTTTTCGATCGGGTAATCCAGTAGATCGAGATTCTGTATTGTGCCACCCTGCATATCTATCTCGAGGGCAATGACATCGGTTTTTACCGAAATAATTGGCGCATTAGAAACTGCAGCCAATGGTTCAGATGAAACCGGTTTACCCACTGCTTGCGTAGTTGCAGCCGCCACAGGTAAATCTTCCTTGGTTTCTGTGGATACCGGGTTTTCGATTTGCGCTACAGCGGGCTGTTTAGAGCCATAATCAACCTGCCAGGCTTGCCAGAGCAACAAAGTAATCATTGCCAGTGCGATGATGAATACAAATCGTATATTATCCATTCTTAATATTATTACTTATTGCCAAATTTTTCCGGAACTGGATCAATGCCGCCTTCATGAAAAGGATGGCATTTCAATAGCCTCTTAAGGGTGAGATAACACCCTATCACCACGCCGTGTACTTTAAGCGCTTCCATGGAATAAGTTGAGCAACTTGGGTAGAAGCGGCAATTATTTCCAAGCAAAGGGCTTATAGCATAAGCATAAATCTTGATGACTGCTATGAATGCGTAGCGCATTTGGACACCAACTTTAGCCAATGCTTTTCCAAAGATTGCCTTAATATTTCCATCGAGGTATTTCGGGCTTCGTTTCTCACCAATACGACGATATCAACACCAGGCATCGTTTGCCGCCGTAACCTAAAACTTTCCCTGACAGTCCGTTTTATCTCATTCCTGTCCACCGCTTTTCTTATGATTTTTTTTGCAATCGCCAAACCAATTCTGGGATGATCAAAATCGCTTGATCTAGCCAACAAGGTAAAATACCGATCAGTTGATTTGACCGGATCATTAAAAACCCTTTTAAATTCAGTGGCTTTTTTTAATCGTAATTGCGGTGGAAAAGCATTGTCCTGCTGCGTCACCCAACAGTCAGTTTAGCTCTTCCCTTTGCCCGTCGAGCATTTATCACGTTGCGGCCACCGACAGTTGCCATGCGTGCCCGAAAACCGTGCGTTCTGGCACGTTTAATTTTACTGGGTTGATATGTTCTTTTCATACTACGAAAACCTAATTAGTGAGGGTCAATAAAAACAGATAAAAAAGCCTACCGATGATAAGATATATGTACTTGCATGTCAATTCTGTGAGCTTGTACCTTTATCCTGTATAGTACCTGACAAGCCCCATCTGTCAACCATATCAAATCAATACTTTATCAACTTCAATGAGTTCCATTTGGAATAACTGCCTAAGCAAGCTCGAAAATGAAATTTCCAGCTCCGAATTCAATACCTGGATAAGACCTCTTCAAGCGATAGAAAATGAAGGCCAACTGAAATTACTTGCCCCCAATCGTTTTGTTATGGATTGGGTAAACGAGCATTTTTTTGCCAAAATAGAAGAGCTTGTTCACGAATTTTCCAATGGGACTTTAGATCTTACTTTAGAGATAGGGTCAAAAGTTTCTTCTTTTCAAGCCACTGCCAAACCAGTCAAACGACCCGATTTAAAAAAAGTCGGCCCCAGTTTTCTTAATAAGACATTTACCTTCGATAATTTTGTCGAGGGTAAATCCAATCAATTGGCTAAAGCGGCCTCTTTTCAAGTTTCAGAGAACTTAGGTCGCGCCTATAACCCGTTACTTATTTATGGCAGTTCAGGATTAGGTAAAACGCATTTGATGCATGCTATCGGCAATGCCATTTTGCTTAAAAAACCATCTGCGAATATTGTTTACGTGCATTCGGAAAAATTTGTGCAGGATATGGTTAAAGCCTTGCAGCAAAATAAAATCAATGATTTTAAGGACTATTACCGCAACTTGGATGTATTGTTGATTGACGATATTCAGTTTTTTGCTAGCAAAGAACGCTCCCAGGAAGAATTTTTTCATACTTTCAATACGTTGTTGGAAAAAAAGCACCAAGTTGTGTTGACTTCCGATAAGTATCCCAAAGAAATAGCTAACCTCGCGGATCGCTTAAAATCGAGGTTCAGCAGTGGCTTGCCAGTAACCATAGAACCACCTGATATGGAAACCAGAGCGGCTATTTTAATGAAAAAAGCAGCACACGCAAATATTGACTTTAGTCAGGATGTCGCTTTATTTATCGCAAAAAGAATACCTTCTAATGTCCGTGACTTGGAAGGTGCGTTAAGGCGAGTGATTGCCAATTCCCAGTTTACGGGTCGCGCCATTGACATTGAATTCACTAAGGAAGCACTGCACGATTTAATTTTAATGCGCGATAAACTGGTCGATATAAACAACATACAAAAAACCGTTGCCGAATATTATAAAATTCGAGTTGCTGATTTATCAGCTAAAAGTCGTCGCCAATCAGTTACCCGGCCAAGGCAGGTCGCCATGTCGCTAGCACGCGAACTTACCTCGCTGAGTTTTCCAGATATTGGTGAAGCCTTTGGCGGTAGAGACCACACCACGGTTATTAATGCTTGCAACCGCGTTAATAAACTTAAGGAAACTGATACTAAGATTGCCGAAGACTATTTTAACCTGTTGAGAACCCTGTCACATTAACCATGGATATCTTGTGGATATCTACAGTATATTTTGTTTCTTGATGTTATCCCCATTTTGTACACACGTTATAATGGCAGTTAACAACAGCTTTAAAAATATAATAACTAAATGAAATATATAATAATAATAAGACTACTAACAGAAATTCGTGGCACTAATAATAGTTATAAAATAAAAGTATTATGAAATATATTATTAATAGAGAATCCTTATTACCTTCATTGCAGCAAATAGTAGGCGTTATTGAAAAAAGGCAAACTATGCCAGTATTGGCTAATGTGTTAATGGTTGTTGAAGGTGAATCGTTAACATTAACCGGTACCGATTTGGAAATTCAGATTGTTGCCAAAATTAATATCAGTACAGCAAGTCCGGGTGCGATTACAGTTCCCGCGAGAAAGTTATTGGATATTTGTCGTTTGCTTCCTAGTAATGCTGATATTCATTTTGAAAAGCTGAACGATAAAGTTAAAGTCTTATCAAATCGAAGTCGATTTTCACTTAGTTGTTTACCCGCCGAACACTATCCTGAATTTGCTGAATCGGAAATGGATAGACAATTTTCTATTCCCGCCAGCAAACTAAAAAAGGCATTAGAAAAAACCATATTTTGTATGGCCAATCAGGATGTCCGTTATTATCTGAATGGTTTGTTGCTAAATATTTCTAATAATAAATTTAAGTTAGTGTCATCTGACGGTCATCGTTTGTCGATATTTGAAGACGATTTGGTGCAACCAACTGGCTATGAAGCCAGGATTATTTTGCCAAGAAAAGGTGTTTTGGAGTTATATCGTTTATTGGATAATTCTGAGTCGGAATTAACGGTAATCTTTTCCAATAACAACATTAAGATTACCATCGATCAGCTTGTTTTTTCTGCCAAGCTGGTCGATGCAAAATACCCTGATTTCGGAAAAGTTTTCCAACAGGCGTTTTTTGAACCTATCGCCATCCCTAAACAAGAATTAAAAGAGACCTTAACTAGGGTCGCTATTCTTGCCAATGAAAAATTTAAGGGCGTGACTTTCGACATTGTTTCCGGCAGTATGAAGATCAGCACCCACAATCCTGAACATGACGAAGCTGAGGAAGAACTAACTATTGGCTATAAGGGTGAACCACTATCGATTGCTTTTAATGCCCAGTATTTATTGGATGCCATTACAAACCTTGATTCTGATTCAGTCTTATTGACAATTGCCAGTAATGCCAGCAGTTGTTTTGTTGATGAACCCGAACAATCAGAATATAAATTTATAGTCATGCCTATGCGCCTGTGATGGTTGGCTATGAGCTTAAAGAGGCTGAACATATACAACGTAAGGAATATCCATGAACAAACGATAAACCCGTCGCCAGGCCTCAATTTTATTTTTGGTAATAATGCGAGCGGTAAAAGTGCACTGATTGAAGCTGTTTTTTTGCTGGGTCGAGCAAAGTCATTCCGCACATCTTCAATAAAATCTGTTATTAATTTTGATCAACAGGAATTAATCGTATCAGCGCAGATCTTGCTAGACAATACCCAAAACCAGCATCTGGGTATACGTCTGGACGGTAAAAATATTGATATAAGGATAAACCAGCAAGCTAGCCAGAATCGTTCTGATTTAGCTTATGCCTTGCCATTGCAGATTATTCATCCAAAAAGTTTCGAGCTATTAGATGCCGGCGCACAAATACGTAGGGAGTTTTTAGATTGGGGTATTTTTAATCATGAAGAAAGTTTTCTACCGGTTTGGAGAAAGTACAAAAAGGTATTAGCACAACGAAATGCCTTGCTGAAAGAGAAAGCGGTGAGCCAGCTTGATGTCTGGAATAAAGAGATGGCTAATTACGGTACACTGGTTGATCAATATCGCTCTCAGTACCTTGAAAAGCTAAAGCCTGTATTGCTTAATACAATATCCAGATTTCTTGATTTGAGTCATATGGATATTAGTTTATTGCCAGGTTGGGATAAATCTAAATTGCTAGAGGAAAAACTTATTGACGATTTAGAAAAGGATATTCGCTATGGTTTTACTAATAGCGGACCTCATAGAAGCGATTTTTATGTGACAGTCAATAACCGCTTGGCAAAAGATGTTGTATCAAGAGGACAATTAAAATTACTGGTTATTTGTTTAAAGCTCGCACAGGTTGAATTAATATCTAAAGAGCGTGATAAATTTGGTTGTATTTTGATAGATGATTTTGCTGCAGAGTTGGATATGGAGAATCGGGCAAAAATTTTATTTTATTTGCATAAAATTCAATGCCAAGTGTTTATTACGGCAACTGAAATTGGTGATTTTGGCGATTTGAGTGGGTTTGAAAACTACAATATGTTCCACATGGAACATGGTCAGATAGACCAGATTAATGTTCCATGTGGAACATCTTTGTAAATTGAGGAAAATGAATCATGATTGATAACGACGATAACGAAAAAGTCGCAGATATTAAAGCAGAACAGAAAAACGACAATCAATATGACAGCACAAACATTCAGGTTCTAAAAGGTTTGGATGCCGTAAGAAAACGTCCTGGTATGTACATCGGTGATACCGATGATGGTTCAGGCTTGCACCATATGGTATTTGAGGTTGTCGATAACTCAATTGATGAAGCATTGGCAGGTTATTGCAAAGAAGTAAAAGTTATCTTACATGCCAATGGTTCTGTCTCGGTGTCAGACGATGGTCGAGGTATTCCTGTTGATATTCACGAAGAAGAAGGTCGATCAGCCGCAGAAGTCATTATGACGGTGTTACACGCGGGTGGGAAATTCAATGATAACGCTTATAAAATTTCTGGTGGACTACACGGGGTTGGTGTTTCCGTGGTAAATGCCTTATCTGAGGTGTTACATCTTGAAATCCGTAAAAATGGTCAGCTTTACAAACAAACCTACCGAATGGGTAATCCGGTCGCGCCCCTAGCGCCAGCGGGGTCGGCAGAAGGATCAGGTACTTTAATCAACTTTAAACCGAGTCCTGAAACATTTACCAATATTGAATTTCATTACGATATTCTAGCCAAGCGGCTACGTGAGTTGTCTTTCCTCAATTCTGGTGTGCGTATTATTTTGGAAGATGAAAATACCGATAAACGCGATGTATTTGAATTCGAGGGCGGCATCAGCGCCTTTGTCAGTCATCTTAATAAAAACAAAACCCCGCTATTTCCTGATGTTTTCTATTTTATTGCAGAAAAAGAAGATGTCACCGTTGAGGTTGCAATGCAATGGAATGATTCTTATCAAGAAAACGTATTTTGCTACACAAACAATATTCCACAACGCGATGGTGGTACGCATTTAGCCGGATTTAGAGGTGCATTGACCCGAACAGTTAACCAATACATCGAATCCAGCGGTTTGGCTAAAAAAGAAAAGGTAAGCACAACGGGAGATGATGCGCGGGAAGGATTAACTGCTGTACTTTCAGTGAAAGTCCCCGATCCTAAATTTTCCTCACAAACCAAAGACAAACTGGTTTCATCTGAAGTTAAACCACTTGTTGAATCCACTATGAATGAAAAACTTCAGGAGTTTTTGCTGGAGAAGCCGCAAATTGCCAAAGCTATAGTGGGAAAAATTATTGACGCTGCACGCGCCAGAGAGGCAGCCCGTAAAGCTAGGGAAATGACGCGGCGCAAAACTACCCTAGATATTGCCGGATTACCTGGAAAACTCGCAGATTGCCAAGAGAAAGATCCTGCCCTTTCAGAATTGTTTCTGGTGGAAGGGGATTCTGCGGGCGGATCAGCAAAACAAGGACGGGATCGCCGCACTCAAGCTATATTGCCGTTAAAAGGTAAAATCCTGAATGTCGAAAAAGCCCGTTTCGACAAAATGATTTCCTCAGAAGAAGTTGGCACTTTAATCACAGCATTAGGTTGTGGTATCGGCAAAGACGAATACAATATCGAAAAATTGCGCTATCACCGCATTATTATCATGACTGATGCTGATGTCGATGGTTCCCACATCAGGACTTTATTGCTTACCTTTTTCTATCGCCAATTACCGGAGATTGTTGAAAAAGGTTACATCTACATTGCACAGCCACCGTTGTACAAAATAAAGAAAGGTAAACAAGAACATTATGTCAAAGACGATACTCAATTAAGTGAATACCTTATCCAATTAGCATTAGATAAAACCCAATTGTTCACTGATGAAACGACACTGCCAATACAAGGCCAAGGCTTAGAAAAACTAGCAAAAGCCTATACTCAGGTAGCGAGCATTGTTAACCGCTTATCAAGACGCTATGATGATGTTTTTATTGAACAACTGACTTACTTAGAGCCATTAACCGAGGAACACAAACAAGATCAATATCTGCTTATCGAATGGTTTGGAAAGTTAGAGAAAGGATTGAAATTAAACGACAAAAAAGCAGAATTTGGTATTAATCTGGATTACAAAACCGGTGATGATTTTACCGCTGTTATCAACAAAAAACAGCACGGCATAACCAAAGTCTTTGTAGTGACGGCATCTTTTTTCCACAGTAAGGACTACAACAAATTGGCTCAATATGCCGAAGATACAGTCGAATTGTTTACCGACACATCCTATTTAAAAATGGGTGAAAGACAGCAAAAAGTTGAAACTTTCAAACAAGCCTTCGAATGGATGATGAAAGAAACAAAAAAAGGTCAACATATTCAGAGATATAAAGGTTTGGGAGAAATGAATCCTGAACAACTTTGGGAAACGACATTGGATGCAAACAATCGACGTTTGCTACAAGTACGTATCGAAGATGCTATAGCCGCCGATGAAATATTCACAACGCTAATGGGGGATGTAGTAGAGCCACGAAGAGATTTTATTGTAAAACATGCTTTGGATGTTACTAATTTAGATGTTTGACATGTGTGTTGTAAAATGACACAGAATGTGAAATTTGTGACAAGTATGTGAAATTCTTGTGACATAGAAAGTGAAATTTTTTATCAGATAAGTAAAAGGCAGCAAAGGAAAACTCTGATATTTGTCTCTTCCGAGGATTAATTGAAAAAAGGTTGAGCAGATTGAACTCCCGAACTTGAAATTACTTTTTCGTATACATCTTTCTAATTCTTTCCAATGCTCTAAAATCAGGAGATGTTGTTTTCGTCATCTGGAATTATGGGTGCATCATTGGATTGCAATGCGGGTAGGTTTTCGTTGTTGTCACCAAGCTGATAAACAGCAAAATGCTGAAAGCAGCCACTGGCGATTATTTATCTGAGACAGGCCGACCGCTAGGAATCGGCCAAGAACTGCCGCTCATCATTATCTAAAGCCGACAATCAAACTTGTCTCTACAGACATTCAATAAAAATAACTATAATTACTCATTTGAACGGAATTATGTAGCAGCCGCATAATTAGCGTAATCAATGGGTTAGGCCTTAATCCAATCATCTAGGCCCACCTACAATCTTTTGAAGGAATTACATTTGCTTATATTCAGGGTATCCCATTTCCATTACTGTATCGTATAAGTAACCAAACGCATAGCCTCTATTTCCTGAGCATCAGATTCTTGAGCTTCCATAAATGCCTGTTCAAATTCTATGGCAATATAGGTTACAGTCCTTGTATCAAGCTTTTTATATCGGTTAATTTTTAAAAGCCCTACCATTTTTGTTGTATTTACACGGGCTGAACCGATAGCGGACGTTAAAATTAATTATTGACAATCTTATAATTATAAGAGCACTATCGGGCTTGAGTCTGCAATCATTGAAATCAATAGTTCTAACAAATTAAAAATATCTATCTCATAGGTTTTTAATGTGTAGTCAGTAAAGGGTCATATAAAAAACATTGTTGGCAGTAATCCATAAATTGCTACACTGGGAGTGCGAAAATGATAACTCAAAATAAAATTCCGCTACGAAATCAAACTCTGCGCTTTTTGGGCTTCTTTCTCAGCATCATGGGAATTTTCACGTTTCCTAAACCAGCATACGCTCTTGACGTAGTTGCGCGAGTTACAATTGAAAGAGTAAGGGCGCTTAAAGATTTCGATGGCCCTTTCGACGAAGCTACTTTTTTTGCTATTGTCCAGATTGATGGTCAGGAATTTGAAAACGAGGATGAGGCTATCGATCAAGATGATATACATCCAAATTGGGAATTCTCTAAGCCAGTCGATGCCTCGAAAGGCTCAATTCCCGTCAGAATTTTCATTATGGATGATGATGGTCTCCTTAAGTTTGAAAATGAAGAAGCTGATCTATCTCCGGGGCCTGGACTCAGTTTGGTATTAAACGTCAATTTGGCACCTTGTCGGGTAACCGGCGATGCAAGCGGTAATTGTGGAACGACTATCGTTAGCGCTGGAGATGCGGAGATTTCCTTCAAAATCGACATCACCGAACCTCCCTCTGCTCCTGGTCTCCGCGTAAGTTGTCTCCATAGCCCTATCTGGCCTCAGGAAAAGGGTAAATTCACCATTAAAGCCAATTCAGTTGATGGTGCTGGGAATCCCAAACTTGCCGATGCAATTGAAATCTGGGTGAATGATAAATCAGCCCCGGTTAAGTCTGCCGGGGGTACTAGCCTTAACTACTCGATGACTATCCCTGGATTTCAGGATCCTCGCTTTCAAAGCGAAATCGCCTATGGTTGTCGTGTTATAGATGATGGCGTACCGGTGTTTACCGGTTGGCGCGTTGTAGACGTTAGGTCCTTAAATGATTCAGGAACCGTTCCTCTTCGGGAAAAAGCCACTCCAATTCTCTACACCGGGCCGCGAAGTAGTCGAGTTGACATTGTGTTTATCCGTGGTGACAACAGTTATGTTTTTCCGGATAACTCTCTGTTCTTGACCGACATTGAGGCCATGATTAAAGCCTACTACAGCGAGGATATTTATCTCAGCAACCAGGATAAAGTTAATTTTTGGATTGCCAAGAAGCCCGGTAAAGCGAAAAACAACTGCGATTCGGAAGCCCCAGAAAACTGGGATAAGGATTTTGCCTTTGCAGATGCTGGTGCAATAGTTCATCGACAGGGCCCATCAATTCGTGACTGCGCCCCTGGCGGCGAACAAATTTTCAGTGGTGATGCGACGCGGCTGGACGGTGGTTTGTTGGGGCGAGTTTTTCTCCACGAAACTGGTCATCGACCTTTTGGCTTAGCAGACGAGTATTGCAAAGCTGGGGGTGGGAATACAGATTGTGATGGTGGATATTTTCAAAATGATCCATTCCCGAATGTTTACAAGGAACCCGAAGATTGTGCAGATGATGCACCAAATCTAAGGCGCACCTCCGCTCAATGTCGTGAATTCGATGATGTTTCAAAATGGTTCCTTGACTCTGCTAATGACTGGTCCACTTCAGAACCTAGTTCTAATGATCTGATGTTTGACAATCTCAACCCCCAGGCAGCCGATAACCGTCGCATGAACTGGTTTTTTGGCAAATGTCAGGCAGCAAGCTGCTAGGAGGCTTTGATGGAAACTCAAAGAATTTCTAAGTGCGCCCCGTTGTGGCCTTTTGAATTCAAAATAAAATTTCATTCATTGGTTCGTATTGGATTAATGGGCTTAGTGGTATTGTGGATGTCAGTAAGCGTTGCTGCCGGTGTTGATCCACGAATAGAACCCATACCTAAACTTGATTTTGACGATCCCTCGAAAGCGATGGTTGTTCGCCTTAAGTTTGATGGAAGAACTAACGTTGCATTAGCCTCGGCGGAAGTGACTTTTGGTCGCGCTCATGCCCGTATCGGCGACCCGCCATTATTAGGGGTAGAGCTGTTTGATGATCAAGATCGCTTTATGGAGAAGTTCAATGCATGGCATCCGCTGTGGGCATTTTTATGGGAAGGTGGACATGAAAAGCGAATTACCCTTCCAAGCGCATCAGGACGATTTGTATTACCATTCGACCCAGATTTGGGGACGATGAAGGTCACTGATATTCCACTTAAACAAGAATTAATTGCGGTAGACTTACGACCGGCGGTTCGCGAGTTTTGCGACCAGAATCCTGATGACTCAGACTGTAGTGTCGCAGATTTGGCAATAAACAGCATATCCGTACAGGCATCATCTTCTTTGACACTCTTGGGGAAATTAGATAATGTAGTCATCCGCACTTTTATGACAAATCTTGGCCCAGACTCTCCTATTGATGCTAATTTGACCTTAAATGCGCTACCTGCTCCAGAGCTATCAGTTAAACCTATAGCCGCACAACAGTATTCGGAACCAAAATTAGGTCTCAACGAATCTCGCCAACGCGACCAATCATATACACTCCAATGTCTTCAGCCAGGGAGTTATTCAGCTACATTCAAAGCTCGTATAGATGCGAGTCGGGCATCTGTTACTGACCCAAACCGCAACAACAATGATGGCTCCACATCTCTATCAGTTGACTGCGCCGTACCCGTCACGATTGACATTAAACCTCGGAAAGACCCAAACATAGCCAAAACAAAAGTGGCTACAATTCCAGTATCAATATTGAGTACAGGGGCTGGTGAATACGGAAATCCAATCGCATTTGACGCCACAAAGATAATTCAATCTAGTGTCCGTTTTGGCCCTAGGAATTTAATTATCAATGGTAACGGGGGTGCTACTCCACCCCATGATCGCGGGCATATTAAAAAGGTATATGAACTTGACGGAAAAACTAAGGATTCAGATCTCGATTTGGTGATACATTTCCGACCTGTGGGTACTGACCTTATTGTCTCAGATAAAGAATCATGCGTTATAGGAAAGTTCTTACAAGGTAGTAAGTTGTTGACATTCTTCGGTTGTGCCGACATAAGCTTAACGAAGTAGCGGGCTAGCATACTCAATGTGTTATGCCATATGAGATCATCATCCCAACATCAACTTTAGAGTTTACGTAAATAAGTTAATTTACTTCTGCTTATGAGCCATACAGAAAAGAATACTAACGAGACATTTATGAATACCCAGAATTTGGGATTTAAATATTCGGTAGTGGCCACATTGCGGACTGATTAGCAGGTTAACAAAAAAATTAATCACATTGGTTTAAATTAGGAATAAATGGGTGACAGGCTTTGTTAACAAATGGCCGGTTTTAGGAAAAACAAGGCAAGCTGCTGATTGTCAGCTTTGGGTCGCTATGGATAGCTATCCATAGCGACCCCTATGTATAGACCCTAACTATGTATAGCTGCAACTTACAGTTGTCCGTAACGCCTTGTTTTATCGTTGTCCCTGCCAATCTCGAGCTGATTAACTTGACATAGTTTTGCAGTTGTCCTGAAGTGAAAACCCACTCACATCAGGAGGTTCTTATGAACTCTGACCACCGCACAAGCAGTTGGCTATTTGAGAGCCAATTAGCCCCCCACGTTGATGCTTTAATGCTGCACTTGCACAACTGCCGCTATGCATCAAATACGATAAATAACTACCTTGCCGGACTGACCCACTTTGCGCGATGGATTCACCAGTGCAATATTGATGTCAAAGGCATCGATGAGACGCTAATCGATCGCTTTCTTGACGGTCACCTGCCTTGTTGTAACTGTGAAAAGCCCGTATTCCACGACCGTAAAGATTTACATGCAGCACTTGGGCATCTTCTTGTTCAGCTACGTGCCAATGCCGTTATCGCTGATCCGTCAATCGGTCTAACCCCTGTGGATGAAGAGTTGCGACGATTCGACGATCATATGAATCACGTCCGAGGGCTTGCACCCAAAACCCGCAAACACTATCTTGCTATAATTCGTCGGCTGCTTTTTGGGCAGTTTGCCGATCAACCGGTTGAGATCGGTGCGTTTAAGCCCGATGATATACGCAGGTTTGTCGCCAGCCAAAGCGAGGCATGTAAGGTATCTGCCAGTATAAGCGCCCCAATTTCGGCATTACGGGGCTATTTCCGTTACCGCGCCACCCTGGGCGATAGGGTGCACCATTTGATCGGTGTCACCAGCTTTCCGGCAAATTGGCAGCAGGCTTCTTTGCCGAGGGCACTGAACAACAACGAAATTGAACGTTTATTGGCCGCTCTTTTATATAACGGGAAAGCGGTGCTCAGGACGGCAGCCATCGTGCATTGTGCACTGGATCTTGGCTTGCGTAGCAGCGAGGTGGCCCATCTTGGTCTTGACGATATCGACTGGGAGGCAGCGACTGTCACGCTGCGACGGACTAAAGGCCGGCGTGGGGATGTCATGCCTCTGCCTGGTGCAACCGGCCAAGCCATTGCCGATTATTTAAAGTTTGAACGGCCATCTACGAGCAATCGCGCCGTGTTTGTGCGTAACGTCGCCCCACGCGACCAGCCTATTGGCCCTGACCTCATCCGTAAATCAATACGCCAGGCTTATGCCCGAGCCGGTTTGCCTTATACGCGATCGCATCTTCTGCGGCACACGATGGCCAGCCGACTGTTGGCGGGTGGCAGTTCCCTCAAAGAGGTGGCCGATGTCTTAAGGCACCGTTCGCTGAATACCACCCTGGTTTATGCCAAACTCGACAGCAGAAACCTTGCTGAAGTGGCTATGCCTTGGCCTGGGAGCGCGTCATGAATGCGCACATTTTGATGCAAACACATGCCGAAAATTACCTGAACGAGCGCCGTCGACTAGGGTATGGCTTATGTGCCGCTGGCTATTCAATTTTGAGTTTTGCCCGTTACATGGATGCACTGGATAGCCAAGAGCCCTTGACAGTCGAAATCATGGCCGATTGGGCGCAGCAAGACCAGGGCAACAGCGATAAGCCATCCACTTGGGCGCGACGACTGAAAAAGCTACGCTCGTTTTGCCGTTACCTACAACAATTTGAACCCCGTACCGAGGTGCCAGACGACAGTATCTTTGGTCGAATTGGCCAGCGCTTGGCACCGCATATTTATAGCGAGCAGGAAATTATCGATTTGTTGGCTGCCGCCCATAACCTGGCTTCATTTATTCCAGGATTACGTGGCGCCACTTACGAAACGCTGTTCGGCTTAATTGCTTCCACTGGCCTTCGGGTTTCCGAAGCCTTGCATTTGCTGGATACGGATGTCGACCTAAAGGTGGGCATGTTGACCATCCGGCAAACCAAATTTGCCAAGTCACGCCATGTGCCCATGCATCCGAGTACGCTGGAAGCCCTGCGGCAGTACCGGTCGAAACGTAATTTGCACATCGAAGTGTCCGACGGAACGCCGTTCTTTATCGGTACGCGTGGGCGGCGATTGGGGCATGCATTGGGTTCCAGCAACGTACATCTGGTATTCAATGGGATACGGGGTCAATTGGGATGGGTTAACCGCGGTGCGCACAATGGCCCACGCATCCATGATTTGAGGCACACCTTTGTCGTCCGCCGCGTGCTGCTCTGGCAGGCCCAAGGGCTGGATGTCGACCAGCAGATGTTGGCCTTGTCCACGTATGTGGGGCATGCCATGGTGACGAACACTTACTGGTACCTCACCGGCATCCCACAGCTCATGGCAGTGGCGGCAGAACGGTTTGAATGCTTTACCCACATGCCGGAGGTGTATGATGAATGAAATAACAGCACCCCGGCCCGTATCGTTTGCCGCTTTGGTGCAGCAATTTTTTACCGAGTACCTGGTGGCCCAGCGTGCATTGAGCCCCCGTACGGTTGCTTCCTACCGGGACGCCATGTTGTTGTTCCTGGACTTTGCACGTCATCGCCTGGGTAAAATGCCGACGGCACTGAACCTGAACGACATCGCACCGGAGTTGATACTGGCGTTTCTGGACCACTTGGAACAAGAACGGCAAAATTCGGTGCGCAGCCGCAACCTGAGACTGACGGCGTTGCGTGCGTTCCTTAAGTTCGCAGCACGGCGTGACGTAACATCTTTCTTTGTCATTGAACAAGCGTTGGGCGTACCCATGAAACGCTTCGAACGCCCGATGCTGGGCTTTATGACCCGCGAGGAAATGTTGGCGGTGATTGGGCGGCCCGGTGACACTTGGACTTCGCAACGAGACCATTTATTGCTAACCCTACTTTATAATACCGGTGCGCGCGTCTCTGAACTCATTGGCGTCAAGGTGGGCGATGTCGTTTTGGGTGAATCCGCCTGTGTACACCTGCGTGGCAAAGGCCGCAAACAGCGGTCGACACCCCTATGGAAGAGCACCGTCCAGGAAATCGGTGCCTGGTTGCGACGCAACCCAGCGCTGGGTGCGGACACCGCGTTGTTGCCTAACCGGGATGGCAACCCGATGACACGGTGTAATGTCACCCAACGCCTAAACATTGCGGTAGACCGGGCAACCCAGGCACATAAAAGCCTCTCCAAACGAAAAATCTCGCCTCATACCATAAGGCATACGACAGCCATGCATCTGCTGCAGTCCGGTGTCGCATTTAGTGTGATTGCCTTATGGCTGGGACACGAGAGCACGACTACCACACATCGCTACGTCGAAGCAGATTTGGCGATGAAGGAAAAGGCTCTGGCGAGGCTTCAAGAGCCCGGAACAACAATCAGTCGCTACCATCCGGCGGATGATGCGTTAATGCAGTTCCTTCAAGATTTATAACTATGTAAAGCGCACTGCCGGACTTTACCGGCAGTGCGCGGGGTACAGGGCGGAATAAAACGCAGCTATACATAGTTAGGGTCTATACATAGGGGTCGGTTTTTGCAGGTTAGCTAACCGTCATTTTGCTCATTATCAGTGGCCGCTTTTGGGTATACAAGTATCCGGTTTGCATCAGAAAGAGCGGCGGTTTCATCGAAATGTGCGATTCGAGTTAGCTGGTTGCTACAACTAAGCCTGCAAATCTACAGTTTGGGTGTGCATTTTATGTGGTCATTTGCACCGTACATATAAAGTAAAAGTATTTGGCTTAACTATATCTATCAGACACTACTGACTTAGTGCGTCAATATTTCCAAGCTTGTACAATTGAAGTAGCAAAAAGAAGCATTGCGAAAAACGATAAATCTCTTGAACTTATCCACGTTAGCGATAACCTATTCGAAGACCAACACATAATCAATTATGGTACGATGGCTTTAGTGCATTTCACACAATCAGAAACTAAACGAGAGGCGGCAGTAAGGCGTGCAATCATCAGTGTTGTGCCGGATTATTTTGCCTGGTCAGTTGGGGATCAGGAACGTTATCGTGCCGCCATGCCCGATGAAGACCGTCTACGTATCCGCCAAGTATTGCTCAAAATTCTTTTTGAAATCAAAACTACTACCAGTGAGGACGTAGAAGCGGCGCTAAACTCTTTCAACGACGAGCAGCACTTCCTCCTGAACAGCACGATGCTCCCACTCACAGGCATAGGTGAGGACTGTTTGTTCCTGAATGAATGTATGGCTGAAAATACCAGCCTACTTGATTTCGAGACAGTCTACGATTACGACTATGCCGATCATCTTTTTCAGGAATCCATGCGCCAAAAGGATGATCCCGCCTATATCGCTAAACCGTATCGGGGAATCCTATATTATCGGTGGGCTCGGTTGCATATCAATGGGGTATTCCATTACGCCAATCTCTGCTTGCTGGCTGGCTACGTGAACAGCAAGCTCGAAGAGTTTGGTTTCGATAAAATCAATGAAATGATCCCCCATCAGTATGTTGACGGCAAAAACCACGGCAAACGAGAAGGACAAGGTTTTATCTTTGCTATGCGGGTTGATGCCGGGGGTCTGGAGGCGCAACTGGATGAACTGACAGAGCGGTATTACAGATATTTATCTTCACGCTCCGAAGCGATTTTGAGTGACTTTGATGCCAAAGCGCCGAAACGAGTGTATCAGGTCGATGTAAGCCGGGAAGTCGAACCCCACATCGATTTTATTTTTACCGACACAACCGCATTGCAAGCCGTGCGTTTCCGGCTTTTCGTAAAAGATTGCCAAGCCATCAAGGGCGATACCGAAGAGTTAGAGGAATTGATCGACAAGGAGTGTCAGGCGGCGATAGGTTTTCTTGAGCAGTCCCATCAAGACATTCTGACGAATTTCGACCCGAAGGTCGTAAAATTTCGCAAAAAGATGAAGGTGGTACTTACTGATGCTGCTGCGAAAGATTTGCTGTAATTAAGTGCAACAATTTTAGCAGAAATGAACGGCTGTTTTGTCCGTTTACAATATTGCTTTAATGAACAATGAGGAAGGGTTAAGCCTCCTATTAATAATAGTAGGAGGTTTAACCCACACTACAGCAACTTTATTTGCGTTATTTACAGATATAACAGTAACTTAAAAGTTTAAATTTATTTATCATTGTTTTGTCATGACTTAAGGAAACTCTGAACAAGTTGATCCCACTTAGGGTTCAGCAAATTCACCACAAACGGAATCAACCCCTTACCGTTCGTGGTGAGCTTGTCGAAGGACTAAACCAGAGGTTCTTTAAGAATGAAGAAAGAGATTTTCACCTATTCGGCGTAATTTCTAGGTGTGATAACTAAGGCATTGACATAGCAATATTTTGTCACTGATACCCAGAATATATTGTCAACCATTTAATTAGGCTATTTAATCCTTATTAAAACAATAGCTTGACTAATTTTGTTTATCTAATTAATCTCTAATTTGTATTTATAACAAACAATATGACTTCTCCGTGAACCCGTTCGCAAGCCTTCTGCACACGATTCGTATCCGTCAAGGTATCCGCCAAATAGAGCTGGCGGAATTGATGGGCTATGAGCAAACTTACATCTCAGCCCTGGAAGTTGGGAAGAAAGGTCCACCAACCCCCGAGTTTATTGACAAGCTCATTGCTGCCTTAAACCTTACACCAGAAGAATGCGAACAACTGCGCGATGCAGCCGATGCCTCACAACGCAAGTTCGTCATCAGCGCGGATGTTCCCCAGGATGTGTATTGGATGATGCGGGACTTGCGGCAACGACTACCCGAACTGAATTCAGCCCAGATACATTTGATACGTTTTGCTTTAGATTTGAAAGAAAGTCTTAAAGAACGCCCTAAAGACGTGGCTCTCAAGCTGAAACGAAGGAGAAATGAGGAGGCGCATATGTAGAAACGGAGCAAACCTTGCGGCTTGCCCCGTCGGTGTAAGCATCGAAGATACTCACTGCTAGCACATTAAGTATCATCAATCTTCCCGCCAACGTCAAGCCCTATCTAATTCCTAACACCTGCTGAACATCGGGTTTAACGACCCGGTGCGAGCGTTATTACGCCCAAAAGCAGGATTATCCAATCTTATTTTCGGCATTGGAGGGCGGCGTATTGCCTTCAATGCCGGAATTGGAGGCATTAATGACTGTAAAACCCTGGCAGGGAAACTGGCAAGGACGGATTCCCATCGGGATTGCCCATCAAAGATCCCGTGAAGTGGTGTTTCCAACAGGAAACATCTTTCGTTATAAAAACCCAAGCCGTAAAACAGGGCGGATGGTTCATGTAGAAGGCTCGCTTGAAAACGATGCATTCATCCATTTTGAAACCTCACCCCTGATTGTCAGCTATACCGAACAGCCTGAGAAAATCCATTATCCCGATGGCGCGAAATTAAGGCGGTATACGCCTGTTCGAGTTGGTACTCAGTTCGGGTGAAATTGTTTTGGTCGAGGTCAAGCCAAGTCGAAACTGCCAAAAAGAAGAAACGAGGCACAAACTCAACCGAATAGCCGAATACTTAAACCGTTGCGACAAGCCGTTCGTTATTTTGACCGAGGCCAATCTGAGGCTTGAACCGAGGTTATCAAATTTGCGGTGGCTGTATTTTCAGACCCCGCGCATTACACCGACCAACCAAGTTATGCAGACTGCTTTGCAAAGGCATATGCACAACTTCCCGCTTGCCATCAAAAGCGCGAAAGCCTTGTTAAGCAGTTGCGGTGTCCATCCCTATAGTTTGCTTTTCGCCGGATTGCTGCATTGCAACCTGGAACATCCCATCACCCCTGATACCTACTTACACATTACCGAGGAGAATAGCAATGGCTGGTTTTACATTGAAAAAACACATGGTTTTTGACTGGGACGGTAGGGAATATCGGCTACTTGAACTGAATGAAAGCGGTCAGGTATTGCTGGAAAACACCAAGGACGGTTTGTTGGAAATTGATACCAGGGAACATCTTCTTGCGGAGTACAAGGCTGGCAAGGTTTCGACGAATACACCAGGAAACCAATTGAGCCATGCGGAAGTGCCCATCTATTCAAGGCCGTTGGATGAACTGAGCGAACGGGACAAGCTGGAAATCCAGCGACGTAAGCATTACCTTGACCGGATTTTTATTGACGGAAAACCGTTCTTTACAGCGCAGTACCTGAACCCGCTGATCGCTAAAGCCGCCGCAGAAATTGGGGATAATCCACCCCCTGGCTATATTACGGTTTATCGGTGGTATCGCAAATTTAGGGACAGTAAAAACATCATGGGATTGAAATCTGGAATTTGCCGTCGGGGTTCAAGGAAGCGTAAGCAAACCGAGTTGGCTTTAAAATCGACGGCTGATGGAATTGCAGAGACTTTAAAGCAATCCCCCCTGGCGAATGGTAATGATATTTACACGGTCGTCAGGGGCAAAATCGGCGAAGAAAACCGTAAACGGCTGCCTCAAGACCAGATCAAGCCGTTTACCAAAAGAACACTGTATCGGATGCTTAAAACAGCCGATATCTATGAACTGACTGTGTTGAAAGAAGGCAAGGCTGCTGCCGACCGCCGCTTTCGGGTGGTGATGCAAGGGGTCAAGACCAAGTATGTGCTAGAGCGCGTAGAAATCGACCACACCCCTCTCGATTTATTCCTCGTAGACGACAAAACTGGATTGCCCCTAGGGAGGCCGACGCTCACCGTTGTGCTTGACCATTACAGCCGGATGTTGCTTGGGTATTACCTGACCTTCGATAGTCCATCTGCTGCTGCGGTCATGGGTGCATTGCGTCACGCCATCTTGCCAAAAACACCTGTGGATGGAGTATTGCCGAACCTGAAAATGAATAATCCGTGGCCGTGTTTCGGCATACCCGAAGTGACCGTGGTCGATATCATTCCAGCTGATCCGATTTCTGCCACGCTCCAAGCATTTGCTGAATACATTAAAATAAAAAGGAGTACACATGCTTACCATCCTACAATTCATCGCAGTTTTGAGAGGCACACTTTTCACTGGAGCCGCTATCTATATCAATCTTGTTGAACATCCTGCACGCATGGGGTGCGAAACAAAAATTGCGGCAACGGTTTGGGCTCCAAGTTATAAGCGTGCGACGGTTATGCAAGCTTCACTGGCTATTGTGAGCTTTCTCGCGGGTACTTCAGCTTGGTTACTCGGTGGTGGCATTTCGTGGTTACTTGGAGCGGTTCTTATTGGTTTAGTTGTTCCGTTCACGTTTATTGTCATCATGCCTACCAACCATAAACTACTAGAAGAGGGACGAGACCTGTCATCTGATGAAACGCGGGTGTTGTTGGAAAAATGGGAAAAACTACATGCAGTCCGAAGCCTACTTAGCTTGGCCACATCCATAGTTTATGTGGCGCTATTACTCAGCGCTTAACATAGCGGTCAAAGGAAGCGTCGCCACCAGGCTTATTGAGGCACACTTTGAAAACATTTACGTTACCACAATTTTGACGTTGAATGCGATATTGCTCATAGGCACCAGCACGGGTGGCCATGTAGTAGGTATCAGCCCTCTTTTTGGGTTGTTAGTCGAGGTCATGTATGTGGCCTTATAACTTCCAGCTTATTGCTTAGTTATTATTGTCGGCGTCAAAACCAAACAATCTGGGTAATACTCTTTCTTACCAATGTTTTCATTGTGCTAATTCCATCCTTATTAAAATTTGGCGGTCTTATTACCTTAAGCCCAATGTTCCTTTTCGGGTTAGATTTATACTGGCTGAACCTTTATATTTTTTATCTGGCGTCAAAATGGGTATGCCCAACACATCCAACAGACGGGACGCACTAAAGCCCACATCTTACACCATACGTTAGCCATCAAATGGAGCAACCGCTGAAATCTTGTCAATTCGGTTCCGATTCTGGACAGATAGTGATCTATTTTCATGGTGTGCCTGGATCGCCCGAAGAATGTGGTATTTTTGATAGTTATGGTAAAGAAAATGGCTTAACGTTTATTTGTTGGTATTGTTAAATTAATATAGTCATTATAAACTCTCCTCATTTCTGATGGGGGTTTGATGGCAAATTGTCCAAAATGCCACGGCGAGGGCTGCGTCAAAGATGGCATCGTCAATGGTAGGCAGCGGC
>JABFQX010000015.1 GCA_013141505.1 Methyloglobulus sp. | reverse complement strand
TTGCCAGGTAACATGTACTCAATCCTTTCCCATTGGTCGTCCCGCAATATCTTTCTTACCATTTGCCACCCTATTCAATTAGTTGGCATAATTATCTCATATTAATTGTCAACAGACCCTAGTAAAAGAATAATAATTTATGTCTGTAGTTTATTTATTACTTTAGATGCAATATCCAGCTTTGCAACTACATATTATGTATCAGCATCTGCTGCTAACGATAGCAATAATGGGTTAACGGTGGGCAGCCCTTTTAAAACAATAACCAAAGCCACCACTAAAGCTACACAACCGGGTGATCTAGTCCTTATACGTACAGGCATCTATAACGAACGCGTGGTTATTTCTAATTCCGGAACTCCCGGTAACTACATCACTTATAAAAGCTATAATAACGAAGCAGTAATAATTGATGGAACTAGCATAAGTCAGCCTCCACCTGCAACACCAGTCACAGACTGGTGGGGACTTATTGAACTGAAAAGCAACTATATTCAAATCACTGGTTTAAAAGTTCAAAACTCAATAGCGAACGGAGTTTTTGGTAGCGGCGGTGTTGCAAATGGGGTAATTATACAGCCGATCCATGACATAATAATTTCTAAGTGCACTACTGTGAACACACACAATTCAGGAATTGGAATGCATTTTGGCTATAACATCACTATAGATGGCAATGACGTTTCTTATGCTAATAATGGCGGTGGTCAAGAAAATATTTCTGTTGAATCTATCGATAATTTTAAAATAAGCAAAAATACCGTTCACGATGGCGCGCCTGATATTATTAAACAAAAAAATGGAAACTATAATAATCAAGGCGGAGAAGGGATAGATGCTAAAGGGGCATCCAATCATGGAAAAATTATTGGTAATAAAGTGTATCGTATCAACTGTCAGGGCATTTACGTAGATGCCGGCTCTAATCACTTATCTAACGTAGAAGTGTATAACAATATCGTATATTCAAATGTTTATGCCGGTATTACCATTGGTAATGAAGTTTATGGTACTGGACCATTTAATGGCGTACTTGAAAATGTATATGTATATAACAATATCGTCTTCATGAATGAATGGGTTGGAATCAATATTGGAGGTAACACAACGGGCGATAATACTATGAAAAGCGTTTATATTTTTAATAATACAGTTGTAAAAAATGGATGGCAAGTTCACCCAAATACCACCGCCTATCTGCCTGATTTCCCGACACCAGCACAAATGCAAGGTGCCTGGGCCGTTGGTATTTCGAATGAAAATAGTCAAATAACCGCTGATTTGGTGATCAGAAATAACATTATTGACCAAGTTAGCGGAAATTCTATCCAATCTGTACAACTAACATTACCCTATACTATAGAAAGCAACTTAATTAATAGTAATGCGCCGGCGGGAACAAATAATCCTACGTATGTATTACCTTCAACTGTGTTTGTAGCTGATTATGATAACCCTCCTGTCAGCCCATTTGCAGCTAGTAACTTTAAATTAAAAACTATCGCACCGGCCTCGCTCGCAACGGGAAAAGGAATAAATAGCCCTGAAACCCCTGGTTTTGATTTTATATATAAATCAAGAGCAAACCCTGTTGCTGTAGTTGATATTGGTGCTTATCAGCACTAAGCAAGCCATGTAGGGTATGTACCGCATACCATTTCCTTAAACCAAACGGTCATGCGGCAGTCCAAAGGTACGCGATGCGTACCCTTATATCTTGATTCTGGTCTCCCAAGAGACCAGAATCTCCGGTTGATCACCGGCGGAGGATAGCGGGGAAGTCGTGCCCACCCTGTACCCTCTAGGGCATAAAAGGCTTAAAAGCCTGTGCCGTAGATTGAACCCCCCGTCGTCCGCACTTGCTATTGAAGTTCGAACGATATCCTAAGGACAAGGTAAACCTTGATCCTGTATTCATAAGGCCAAACCCAGCGGATGCCCATTAAGGTCAAACAGCATTCTATTCAATCAATTATTGTATAAAAATATCATGTCACAAATCATCACAGGTATCGATATAGCCAAATTAAAGTACGATGTTGCAAGGCTTTGCGAAGGCAAGTACAAACACGCCAAATTTGCCAACGGCAGCGACGGCTTCACTGTTTTTGTGGCTTGGCTGAACCGATATTTGGCGATACCGGCCTCCGCATTTGCATGGACGACTGCATGGGCAGATATATTGCTCCTGCAATATCTGCATTCACCACATCCATGTGGCTTATGCAGGAGGTATACCCTCAAGGGCATAAAGGGCAACGCAGGAGCAATTGCCGAAGCGACCGGCGCTTACAGCCTGCCACTCGCCGAATCTCTGGCCGATAACGGTTATTTTGTCGGTGTCATAAACCCAGCCTTTATGCCCTTTGGGTGCAAATCCATGCTTCCGATAAAAGCGAACTGAGCCGCGCCAAAACCGAGAATACCCAAAGGGCACAAGGGCTGACGCCAAACTTATCGCCCGCTATGGTCTGCAAGCCCATGTGGACAGGTGGATGCCTATGCCAGCCAATCTCCACCACCTGCAAGCCGCTTGTAACCTAAAGGTCATAAATGCCCCAGAGGGTATGACACGCCGCCTCGAGCATTTGCTGGAAATGCATGGAGCAAAACCGTCTGGACACCGCCGATGCCACCATCATCCCTTCCATCAACGCCGTCTTGTTGACATTAAATGCCGAGCTAAAAGCCACCCGCCAAGCCATCCACGACCATATCGGCAACGACCCTGATCTCAGGCAACAGCCTGATTTGCTGGATTCCATCCCGGGTATTGGCCCGGCCACTATTGCGTATTTGTTGGTCGCCCTAAGCCCGCACCGTGGCTTTACCAACGCTAAACAAGTGGTTGCCCATACCGGGCTTGCCCCCGCTATCAGACAGTCCGGGCAATGGGCGGGTAAAACCCATATTGCCAAAAACGGCGATCCCAGGCTACGCAAGGCGCTCTATATGCCTGCGTTGGTCGCTTGGCAATACAAACCCGCCATCCGTACCTGTTGCGAACGCCTTAAGGCCAACGGCAAAAACGGCAAGCTCATCGCCTGTGCCGCCATACCCTCTGGGGCACAAGTACGTAAGCTGATTCATCTGGCTTTCGCTGTCTTAAAATCCGGCAAACCGTTCGACCCTAATTTTTCGCTTGCTTAATGGCTTTTAAGACGGTATCTATGGCATCATGGCGTAGGCCTAGCCTAGGCAAGAAGGACTACATAGACAATGAATGAAGGGTGTTGATACGGAACTCTTTTTTGAATCTCTGGGCAGATCAGGCACAAACAGAATGCCTAACCGGCCTATTCGAATTTTTGTTTAGCCAGATGTTCGTATTTCTGCCGAAGCTCATCAAGGCCCAGTTGCAGCTTATAGACTTGCTTTTCCAGGGTGTCGATCCTTTCCCTGTCAGAGGCTTCGGTTTCGATCGCGACACTTTCCATTGCCGAGAAAGTTGACGCTTGAGGTGAGCCGCTGAACAGATGGGCATAACGGGATTCGCGTTTTCCCGGCTCACGTGGAAGCTTGGCCACTAATGGCTCATCCCGTGTCATTAGGCTTTCAAGCTCCGCTTCGACTTCGTTCACATCTTCGAATTTGCACAATCGTTCCGTGCGGTTTCGCAACTCCCCAGGCGTTTGCGGGCCGCGAAGGAACAACTCGCAAATAATGCCCGTGGCCTTTTCTGACAGTTGCAGCGTTCCAAATTCGCTGTTACAGAATCGGTGTTGGTATTTGGTGACGCGGCTGCCATAGCCGCGACTCACCAGAAATTTTTTAATCAGCCCGTCGACTGTATCTTGTACCGTGATCTCCTTTAATTCCAAAACGGGATCCCGATTGCTTTTCTGGTTGCAGGCGTTGACCAGCGCGTTCAGCGAAAGTGGGTATTGGTCGGGCGTAGTGATTGCCTTTTCGATCAAGCAACCTACCACCCGGGTTTCGTTAAGATTGAGGTTCATTTTCATGGCATCATTTGGAAAGCTAGGTTGGCGTCGCAGGTTGGTGTGACCGATCGCCGCAATCTTCCTACTAGCAACCGGACTTTGAATTTTAATCATAAGCTATTTGCAGGAACCCAACAAATTATTGAACCCAGTGTTAAGGGGGGACAATTTTGCTTTTGAAATGGAGTTTAATTGCTAATATTTGGGTAGTAATAAATAAGGCCACTAATAATCTGTTTAATAAGAATATTATCAATATGTTACGCTATTATTTATTCATCTTCCACTTAGCGGACATTGGTTCATATCAACCATTTTTGATAGATCGGCCAAGAGCTGGCCCTCAAAGATTGCTAACGCCTATAGCCCCTACGAGTAATTATGTATCGATCTTATTGAAAAAATTGACCTTGAGTAATAGGTGTTATATAAACTTATTATAGATGTTAGTGTCCTAATAATTAATTCCACGAACCAATTAAAGGCTATGTCGCTGTAAAACTTCAAAGCCACCAAGCTGTTTTTGCATTTTATTCTGGGTGGCTTTGACATCACTGAGCCTCCGCTTCACCACACGATGAATTTTATCGTGCACCTATAGTGCGGTATAGTGCAAAGTAACCGAAATTTCACTAAATATTCATGAATTATCCAAGCAAAAACCAGACAAGTAGCTATATTCCCTCACATATGTTTTGTGTGGCACCTATGATGGATTGGACAGATAAATTAAAATAAAATAAATGAATCAATCATATAGTAAATGCACAAAATAATTTGTGCATTTATAGTGCATTTTGAGATGGTTGATCGCTTTTAATAGGGTGGTCATAAATAAGCGAAGCGCCCCTTCAGCAGAGGAAAATAAAAATATATTGTTTTTACAAGAACAAGCAAATATAATTTATAAAAACAAGTTAATATAGTTTTTAATAACAAGCAAATTTATCCATCATGGGCAGGCAGCGTATCCCGGAAAACAAAAAATTAGCCGCCGCTTTGAGCGCATTGCATGATGTGCTGGGTTCAGAACTTGGGGTTGTTAGGGGCAACCAGCTTAAACAGTCTGAACGTGAGATTCTGCAAAAAAATGGCTTTTTGCAGGAAATTATCAAAGGCTGGTACTTTGTTTCCGATCCAACCGCTTCGCCGGGAGACACAACACCTTTCTTTGCCAATTATTGGGAGTATGTGTCACGCTACCTTCAGGAACGATTCGGTGACCAATATTGCTTAAGCCCGGAACACTCATTGTTGATGCATGCCGAAAACAATGTCATACCTAAGCAGGTCAATATTCTCACTAGCCAGAATGCCACTTATAAAGTTGACTTGTATGGCGATTACTCACTATTCATTTACCCAGGCAAAGCGGCTCAGGATAAATCATTTAAACAACTGTTATGCGGTGTTTACTGCTTGACGGCTCCGGTTTGTCTGGCGGCATTGGGGCCGCGTTTTTTTCAATCCCATGCCAACGATATCCAGATTGTCATGAGCAAGATCGGCGATCCATCAGAGATCGCTGTTTTGGCCGAATTCAATGCGGCCGGTGTCGGTAGACTGATCGGCGCTTATCGACAAATAGGTGATGAATCTTTCGCCGACGGCATTCAAAAACAGTTGGATGGTTTGCCGATCAAAGTAGTAGTTACCGACTCACCATTCGATCAAAACCCCATATATTACTTGAACGCTCGAAATCGCCATGCCTTGTATTCCAGGATCAAATTGTTATGGAGCAAGCATCGAAATACAATCCTGGCGAACAAACCAAAAGTTGATGCAATCGATGTCGCCCAGGATCATTATCTAGCTGTCATAGAATCATTGAAAATCGAGGATGCCTACCACAGCTTATCCATCGAGCGTTATCGAGTAACCCGAGAACTCATCCAAAAGATTGCTGATGGCCAATGGAATTCCGATACACCGGAAGACAAGTCGCATATTGCAGCTATGGCGGCGAAAGGTTATTTGCTCGCCTTCAGTCTCGTTAAAGGGTGTGCAGGACAAGCTTATGCACATGAGCGAGCAGCAGCGGATTTGTTTGTGGACTACCATCATGCCTGGTTTCGTCAGCTATTTGCACCATCAGTCGATGCCGGTATATTGAAGCCAAGTGATTTGATCGGTTATCGTCGCCATATGGTTTTTTTGCGCGGATCATTGCACTCGCCTCCACACTTTGATTATGTGCTGGACGGTATGGAGGCGCTCAAGGAATGTATGGTCGATGAAGGTGATGCATTCGTTCGGGCAACATTGAGTCATTGGTTACTGGGATATATTCACCCCTTTATGGATGGCAATGGCCGGATGGCACGCTTTACCATGAACCTTATGCTGGCCGAGGGCAGCTATCCTTGGACTGTCATTCGAGTGGATGATCGCGACACCTATATGCAGGCGTTGGAGATCGCTAGTGCAAAAAATGATCTTGAGCCGTTTGCGCGGTTTCTGGCGGATCGGATCGTACTTGCGCA
>JABFQX010000010.1 GCA_013141505.1 Methyloglobulus sp. | reverse complement strand
ATACGGTAATTTACACCATAAAAAACCGACCCGGTACTGTGCGTGAGATATTTAAATCCCACTCAGGGTTGATGTCTATTTCTTCGGTCACGTTAGGTGAGTTGATCTTCGGCGCAGAAAAGTCAGCCCAACCGGAACGTAATCTAGCGGATATTGAGGGGTTAACTGCCCGGCTTGAAGTTCTCCCTTTTGGTCAGATGGCCGCCACACACTTAGGTCAACTCCGCGCGGAATTGGCTAAAATGGGGAAACCCATTGGCTCTTATGACCAGATGATTGCAGGCCATGCCCGCTCCTTGGGCTTATATTAGTGACCAAACATGTACGAGAATTTGAGAGGGTGCCAGGGTTGCGTTTGGAGAATTAGGTTGATTGACCAATGTGCCTATATACCTTTAGGTGACTGATTTCAGTGCCACACTGTAATCAATCCCGTGTCCAAAAACGTCAAAATGAGAAATTATTGGCTATAAATGACGCTTTCCGAGGCTTTTTATCAAATATTGCGTGGATGCAAAGCATTGATAATTAAATATAATATTATTCAAATCAATATAACCTGAAGGTCATAAATGCCCTGTGGGTATAATCGGCAGCGAAAACAAGCGCGGCTAGGCCCAGATTAACCAACTACCAAGAAACCGCCATGTTAACTTACATTTACATTATCAAGACATTGATTGTCGAAGCGATATTGTCAGGCGAACAATCAACCATTGAATATTGTCTTTACGGGTTAGATACAGGTAACTACAGTATTGCCTACAACCCAGCTATTAGTGCTTGATTGAAGTAAATGCCCAATTATTGCAGATTTAACCCTATGCCCGGAAACGTCAAAACCTTGAGGCAACTATCCCACCATCAATTTCAACTCTTCACACAACCTAGCTTCGATTAGGCGAGATTTTCCTTTTAAGGAGCAATCATAAAATGTCCTGCTCCTGACAACTTTAACGGGCAGGTGTTTTCTTTTTGTCAGCTCGTGCTTTAGTTTGTCGTTTTCGGCTTTCAGTTCCTCGATACGTTCACTAAGTAGTTTAAGGGTGTCATAAGCTGATGATGCTGTTTCTGTTTGTAGTGTCATTGCCGTTCCTCAGTTGATTACGTTGGGTTAAGTGTAATCACCAAGCTTTGACAATTCTGATAACCCGGTCACAGATGTTTGCTGTGTATTTACCAGCTTGAAATTTTGTTGCCTTGGTCACGAATTCAAGTTTACCACCGACGTTTATATCCCCCCGTTTACCCGATAGTTTAAGTATTGCCGATTCAATGTCAGATTTCAGCCAATAAGCATTGGGTGATTTGCCTTGTTTGCCTATTATAAAAGGCTTGGGCAAATAACCCAGCTCGTACAGCTTCATGAAACTTAGATTTTCCCATGTGGGGGATAATTAGGTTCTAAGCCTTGCGAAGTATCACATAATATGTATTTGCATGGTGATGATGGTTTCGTTATGGTTCATATTTAAATTCCAAAAAATATTAAAATTAGCTTGTAAATGCTAAGCCAGTTGGTATTATAAGTACCACGTAAATGCATATTTATGCTATAAAACTGGGGTTTAATGCGGATTTTCTTGAAATTCCAATGATCTATAATATGTGGCGTTTGTTGGGCTATAAGTTAATCTTTGCCGCTGTATTTTGTATTTTGGCTAAATAATGGCGGTTTTTTACTTAATCAGTTATTTCGGGCATAAAATGGTTAGTGGTTCAATCTTGGTTCACTTTCTAAGAAAGAAGTGCCTTTTAGGCAACTCAGTTTGAGCTTGGTTTTAGCGCTAAAACCCTTTACTATTGCGTCCTACAAATTCATGGGGTGTTAGCTCAGTTGGTAGAGCAGTGGACTCTTAATCCATAGGTCTAGGGTTCGAATCCCTAACACCCCACCATTTCAAAGCCCCAATAACCTGCTTTGTAAGTCTTAATCATTGATGTTGAAATTATTCAATATTAACAAGGCATTGCTTCATTTTACCCTGGCGTTCTAATCAATCATGACCATCCAATGGTACCCTGGCCACATGCATAAAGCGGGTCGGGAGATTAAAGATACACTCGTCCATGTCGATTTAGCGATTGAAATTCTGGACGCACGCATTCCGTTTAGCAGCCAAAATCCCATGCTGACACGATTACGGGGCGACAAGCCGTGCATTAAGGTGTTAAACAAATGCGACCTTGCCGATCCCATTATTACTCAGCTTTGGCAAATCTATTTGGAGCAGGAACAGGGTGTGAAAACCTTGGCTCTATCAATGGATCAGACGGATAAAATTAAGCAGCTAACCGAGCTGTGCCGTAAACTTGCACCTTCCGACAAAAGCGAGGGCAAACTGATACAAGCCTTGATTATGGGGATACCTAATGTCGGTAAATCAACCTTGATCAATGTATTGGCGGGCAGGACTATCGCCAAGACCGGCGACGAACCCGCCATTACCAAACGCCAGCAGCGCATTGCGATAGGTCAGGATGTCGTCCTGCTGGATACGCCGGGTATGCTCTGGCCGAATCTGGAAAACAGGAATAGCGGCTACCGTTTGGCGGTGACTGGCGCTATTAAAGATACTGCCATTACGCATGATGATATTGCGTTTTTTTTAGTGGATTATTTGTCGGAGCATTATCCAGATTTGCTAAAAATGCGTTTTCAACTTGATAACTTACCGTCCAGTACCCAGGAGTTGATGGATTTGATCGGCAGAAAGCGTGGTTGTTTGCGTTCAGGAGGCCTGGTTGATTTAGACAGGACTGCCAAGATCATCCTGGGCGAATTGCGGATGGGAACGCTCGGCAAGATCAGTTTGGAAACGCCCGCCATGATGGAAAAAGAATTAGCAGAACTCACTATTATTCAGCAGCTTAAGGCAGAGAAAAAGCAAGGGCGCAAAGCAAAACGTGGGGCGGATCAACAATCTTAAGTCTTAACCAAACCAGTCGATTAGTTTCCACAGCAATCTTGCTGTTCTGGCTAAACCACCTATAATTCAATGCAATAAAATTTCTTTGATCCCCTAATATGTCTGAACTTGCAACGACAGAATCTGAAAGGCGGCAGAGCCCCCGATTTAACCCTAGCGGCTTAAAAGCTAATATTTGGGTAGAGTCGCATGAGCCGTCACAACTCGAAGGTGACGTTATTGATATCAGTTTTACCGGTATCAAAATTCGCCTGAAATCACCGGTAGCGGGTGATATGGTGGGTAAAATCAGGATTGACCTTTTCCTGCCCGATACTTGTATCCCGTTTTCAATCAGCGGTATCCTCAAACATCGGGCAACGCCAATTGATCTTGGTATTCGATATATTGACAGCTCGAATGTGATTGATCTGGATAAATTTATGTTTGAATGTGAGAAATTGGTTAAGAGTTGAAAGGAAATAGGCCAGGCAAACATCCGCTTGAGCGGATATGCCCGATGTCTTAGTACTGCCAATTATGGATAATAATGCGTTAGCGGTTTTAAACGATCAGCATTGTTATCGCGTTATGGATAGGTCAGTGGTCGTGTTGATAAGCCGTTAATGACCGGTAGGGACACGGGCAGATCAGTTTTTAGTGAATTTAACATTGCCACAAATAAGGTATTCGTAAAATCGTGTGGAAAATACCCGCAAATCCGGCTTAAATTGACTGTCAAAGTTGTAATTCAGATTATCGGATTAAAGCATTGCTACCAAACAATACTGGTAAGCCTGATAAGCACCTAGGACCGCCTTCTCCGATCAACACTGCTGAATGGGGGCGCTCCTGCGTTCAGGGAAAGCAGCGAAGTTGAAACCCATCCCAAAGCAACCAGTTTAATATCATCTTGTTGAAGAGTTGAATACGGATAGTGATCACTATAGACTGGGTTTGTGTTGGTTTGTATATTATTCATAATGATCCGTAATTAACAGGTGTAAGCGTGGGTTACAATTTACTTTTGACAAGCTACTGATGAGTAACAAATTGAAATACTATCGCAGAGAATTCAAGGCGATGGGAACGCCATGTGATATTCAATTGTTTGCGCGTTCCCAGGCAATCGCAAGTCAAGCAGCGGATATGGCTATTGCCGATGTGCAACGCTTGGAAGCGCTCTATTCGAGATACAGGGAAACCAGTTTTTTGTCCGAAATTAATCGAGTGGCAGCCGTTGGTGGTAGCATTAATGTGGATGAAGAGACCGCTTGTTTACTGGATTATGCGGTGACCTGTTATGAGCAGAGCGATGGCCTGTTCGATATTACTTCTGGATTGTTACGCAAAGCCTGGAAATTTGATCAAGGCAAGTTGCCGGTGCAAGCGTTCATTGACGAATTGTTAGAAAAAGTTGGCTGGCATAAGGTGATATGGAAAAGGCCTGTGCTGACATTTTCCGTGCCGGGTATGGAAATTGATTTTGGCGGCGTGGTCAAGGAATATGCTGTGGATCGCGCCGCCGCTTTATGTCTTACACAAGGGATAAAACACGGCGTTATTAATCTTGGCGGTGACATCAAGGTGATTGGCCCCCGTGATGATGGCAGTCCCTGGCGTGTAGGCATACGGCATCCGCGTAGCAAGGATGCGCTGCTGGATACTTTGTTGTTGTATGAAGGTGCCCTGGCTAGCAGTGGCGATTATGAACGCTGCATACTGGTCAATGGTATCCGCTACGGTCATGTATTAAATCCTAAAACAGGCTGGCCGGTGCGGCATCTTGCGGCAGTCAGCGTAGTCGGCGATTTTTGCGTGGTGGCGGGTAGCGCATCAACGATTGCCATGCTCAAGGAAAGTGAGGGCACTGACTGGTTGCAAGAGTTGGGGTTGCCGCATCTTTGGGTTAATGTACATGGCGTATCAGGCGGGTCGATAGCGACAAAGTCCAAAGTGCAAACGGTGCGATAGAGTGGTGGGAGTCAATCTGATCTACCAGGCATACTCAGTTGTTCAGACGTTTTGTTAGTTGCGTTAATGAGATTTAGTTGATGAAAAGAAAGCTAGTGGTATTTAATTTTGTTTGCTCATGCGGCGTATTGTTGGCATGTGTTTTCGGTAGCTTCCAAGCGAAAGCGTTTAATCAAGTGGAAGCGATTAATAAAGATCCCTTACAGCAATTGGTAAAAGCAAAACCAGCAGCAAAGGCTTTGCAGTTTTCTTCAACCTTCGAAGGACGGGGCGATGGTGTAACCACTTGCCCGGTCACAGGGGAAAAGATAATTAAAAATCTCAAGGCTGAGTATTTTGGCCGTACCGTTTATTTTTGCTGTGAAGGCTGCCTAAAAAGCGCCCAGCGCACACCTGAAAGATTCATCAAACCAACACTAGCAGAGCAACAACAAGCCGTTAAAGCCTATATTGCCAAGGTTCCGCAAGCGCCGTCCGGGGAAGAGTTTTGTAATGAGTAATAGGCGGTATTACCAAATATTCACTCTAACGAAAGCAATTTTTCAACATAGGCCAAAATACATATCAACAATAAACAAGGTAATTAAGAATGACTGAAAACCCCACCTCCAGCCACAGCAAAACCTGGCTTTATTTAATTGTTTTTCTGACCGGCGCGTCAGTGATGGTCATAGAGCTGTTAGGAACCCGGTTGATCGCGCCGTTTTACGGTGCCAGCCTTTATGTATGGTCATCGTTGATTTCAGTCACCATGATGGCCTTAGCGGTCGGCTATTTTGTTGGCGGGCACTGGGCTGACCGGGCGCAACGGTCTGGGTTATCACTGATTATTGCCTTGGCAGCGCTCTTTACCTTGTTAATTCCCTGGGCTACGCGCCCGGTATTATTGGCGACCGATCCGTTGGGTTTACGCGGTGGTGCATTTGTCAGCGCACTGGTTTTGTTTTTCCCCTGCTTGACCTTACTCGGCATGGTTGGGCCTTTTGCGATAAAACTGGGAACATCGCAATTGGATGGGGTTGGCAGCAGCTCCGGCACTATTTATGCGGTTAGTACCTTGGGCAGTGTGATAGGTACGTTGTTGTTGGGTTTTTTTCTGTTTCCTTGGGTGGGTTCACGGCAAATTCTGGTGAGTTTGGGTTTGCTGTTGTTCGTACTTGCTGTTGCCGTCGCTGTGTTTGAACAAAAACGCTTCGGCAAAACCATTGCTGTCTTGCCTTGTACGATTCTCGCGCTAGTAGGTTTGAGTTTAGTGCCAAAAATTGTCGGTGCGGGACATGTTCCGCCCGATGGACGGTTCAGCGTTGTTTCTGAACGTGAAAGTCTGTATGGCTATGTGCGAGTGATCGAGCAAAGTAGCCGCGACTTGCGGTTTTTGACCGCCGATGCGTCCATGATTGGTGCCGCTAATATTACCGATGGTGCTAACCGGTTAACGTATCAGGATATTGTTGCCCTGATTCCCGCACTTAAACCGTCCATCAAAAAGGCCTTGCTTATCGGTCAAGGGGCAGGGCACATGGCGATGACCTTGCGCGATAAGTATGGCATTGTGACCGATACCTTGGAAATTGACCCTGCCGTGGCCGACGCCGCAAGCAACTACTTCGGCTTCAAACCCAATGGGAAGGCCATTGTGGGCGATGCCCGCTATGAAATTAGGCATCTGACCGGACCTTATGATTTGATTATTCACGACTGTTTTACCGGCGGCTCGGAACCGTCGCATCTGTTGACCGTGGAAACCTTACAACAATTACAAGGCTTATTATCACCGCAAGGCATTGTAGCGCTTAATTTTGTCGCTTTTGGGAAGGGCGAAGGCCAACAAGCGTTAGCTTCTGTTTCCAAGACCGTCGCCCAGGTGTTTGCTAATCAATCTTTGTTTATTTCTGATCCTGGTGAAGATTTTAATGATTATATTTTTCTAGCGGGCAGCCAGCCCATTGACCTTGCCTCGTCCTCACTCAATGCCGAGCAAGCCGATTGGTTAAACAAGCGCAAATTCACTGTCGATGCCAGTAACGGCATTGTCCTGACCGATGATCTTAACCCACTGGAACACTTGCAGACCCGTAAATCCGAGCATTACCGTCATGTGTTGGTTGACTGGTTTGGTAATGATTTGTTGGTTCGTTAACACACTCCAGGTTTCATCCTCGGCTACAGCGTTAAATTAGACAAAATAACAATTACACTGGCTTCAAAGTCAATCCCTGTTGCTTCAAAATCTGCTAGACTAAACAGGAAGAAAGGTATTAATATTTATTTTAAATAATGCTTCCAAGTTATTGTTATAAATTTAAATATAATATTTTTTGGTGTCGATAAAGACATTTTTGGTTTGATACTGTTAGCCAGAGTGGTGGTCAAGATGAAAGTTTTTCGTTCTGTTTCAGTTAGTTTGATTGTTGTTGCGTGCTTTTTTCTTTCCGGTTTTAAAAAGCCAACCCAACATTATCAACCGAAAAGCAAACCCCATCAATCATTTGAAACCAGCCAAAGTCAGCAAAAAGTGCTGGATTTGACGGTGCCGACTAAAGACCTTGATTCCCAGAAATCGCCAGAATCATTGACATTGGTTCAACATGCCTCCGATTCCGAAACATTTGTTAACGATAAATCAGATGTCAATTCGGCATTGGAGTTAAAAGGCAATGTCATTATGTCGCAAGAGCCAGAAGCGGGAAAAACCAAGTCCGCCGACGGTGCCGGAATCATGATCAACCTTCACCATTAGTTTTTCGCCTACTAGGGCATCGTCAACCCTTGTAAACGGTTCAAGCCATTGCGCTATCTTGCAGTTGCTTGATTTCATCCCTGAGTTTTGCGGCTTCCTCAAATTCCAGATTTTTGGCGTGCTTATACATAGCATCTTCCAGTTGCTTCAGTTTTTTGCCCAGTTGTTTTGGCGAAAGCACTTTGTAGTCTGCGGATTGCTCGGCAACTTTGCCGTAACTGGATGTTTTAGCATATTTATGGCTGTGGCTGGACCATCCCGCGCCGGGGATTGCAACTTGTAAGGTGTCGCTGATGGTTTTGGTTATGCCTTTCGGTTCAATGCCGTGTTGCAAGTTATATTGATGTTGTTTTTCACGACGGCGGTCGGTTTCGTCAATTGCGGCCTGCATGGAACGGGTGATCTTATCGCCGTATAAAATTGCTTTGCCGTGTAAGTTACGGGCGGCACGGCCTATGGTTTGCACCAGCGAGACTTCAGAACGCAAAAAACCTTCCTTGTCAGCATCCAAGATGGCAACCAAAGACACTTCAGGAATATCTAATCCTTCCCGTAATAGGTTGATACCGACTATCACATCAAACTTGCCCAGGCGTAAGTCACGGATTATTTCCACCCGCTCCACCGTTTCGACATCAGAATGCAGGTAACGTACCTTGATGTCATGTTCCGCCAGATATTCGGTCAAATCTTCGGACATCCGTTTCGTTAAGGTCGTTACCAAAACTCGTTCGCCAAGGCTAATCCGCTTATTGATTTCAGATAGCAAATCATCGACTTGAGTGGATGCAGGCCGGACTTCTACAATTGGGTCAAGTAAGCCTGTCGGCCTGACAACTTGCTCGACAAAACCACTGCAATGGGCTTTCTCATAAGGGCCTGGTGTTGCCGAGACATAAATGCGTTGCGGGGATTTTGCCTCAAATTCGTCAAACATCAAGGGGCGGTTGTCGAGTGCGGAAGGTAGCCTGAAACCGTACTCCACCAAGGTTTCTTTGCGTGATCGGTCGCCTTTGAACATGGCGCCAATCTGGGGAATGGTGACGTGGCTTTCGTCAATAATCACCAAGGCATCACCAGACAAGTAATCGAACATGGTCGGTGGCGATTCACCCGCTTGCCGTCCCGATAAATAGCGAGAGTAGTTTTCAATGCCTGAGCAATACCCCACTTCCAGGATCATTTCGATGTCGAACAACGTCCGTTGCTCCAAGCGTTGGGCTTCGACCAATTTATTTAAAGAATATAAATGTTCCAGCCGCTCCTTAAGTTCTATCTTGATTGATTCGACTGCGGATAATAATTGCTCGCGGGGCGTAACGTAGTGACTTTTCGGGTACACGGTATAACGCACAATCCGGCTGATGATTTCACCCGTTAAGGGGTCAAATAGCGATAGCCGTTCGACTTCATCATCAAAGAGTTCAACCCGCAAGGCTTCCTGCTCGGATTCAGCGGGGAAAATGTCGATCACTTCGCCACGAACCCGGTACGTCGCCCGGCGCAATTCGATGTCATTACGGGTGTATTGCATTTCAGCAAGGCGGCGCAGAATATCGCGCTGCTTGATGATGTCACCTTTTACCAGATGCAGTACCATTTGAAAGTACGATTCTGGCTCACCCAAGCCATAGATGGCTGAAACGGTTGCGACAACGATGGTATCTTTTCTTTCAATCAGCGCTTTCGTGGCCGATAGTCGCATTTGTTCGATATGTTCGTTTAATGACGCATCCTTATCAATAAAGGTATCGGAAGCCGGTACGTAGGCTTCGGGTTGGTAATAATCGTAATAGGAGACAAAATATTCCACGCTGTTTTCAGGGAAGAACTCCTTCATCTCGCCATACAATTGCGCCGCCAGCGTTTTATTAGGGGCCATAATCATGGCGGGGCGTTGGACTTGGTTAATGACATTGGCGATGGTAAAGGTTTTACCTGATCCCGTTACCCCCAGTAAGGTCTGGTGCACTTCGCCATCATTCAATCCTTCGATTAATTGATTGATCGCGGTGGGTTGGTCGCCAGCGGGCTGAAAAGGGCTGTGAATTTTGAATGGTTTTTGCACGTTACACGGTAATAGTGTTTTTCTTATAAAAGAATCGGGTTAACAATAAAACAGCAACACCAGCGCCTGTTGAATCAGCTACCCAGTCCAGAATGTCACATGCCCTACCTGGGACAAAGGATTGGTGCCACTCATCAGATACCCCATATAAACTGCAAAAAACAAGGCTGACTATTGCCAGTAGCACCGGCGATTTCAGGTAATGGGAAAAATTGCGCCATGCCAGGATTCCCATCATAAAATACGCGCCGAAGTGATGAATCTTGTCTTCAAACGGGAATAAATGCGGCGTAGGCAAGAAAGACTGGCTGGAAAGCCAAAAAATCAGTGCACAGTAAAGCAATAAAGTCATACCATCTAACAGTTTAAACATATCTGTTTTCAAATCCTCTATGAAAATTATTTTTGAGATTGCCGAAGCCTGTCTACACACGCCGGACATTGACGAAAAACTAGCCTTAACCCATTATGCCAGAGTGTTGTTGGCACAAAATCAATTGAGTTTTAAGTGCCTGCAACCCGTTCAGCCCATCAGCAAGGTACAGTTTCCGGCAAAACCTGTACTGTTAGCACCTCGCCTGATGCCTAAGCGAAAGCTGACAACGAAAGAAGGCGTGATAGCCTTTTTCCATGCCATCGCGCACGTTGAATTTATGGCGATTTATCTGGCTTGGGATCTGCTTTACCGATTTCGTGGCCTACCGGAGCAATTCTATCAGGATTGGTTGTGTGTTGCTGATGAAGAAGCGCAACATTTTGAACTTATTCGCCAGCACTTGCGAAGCCTGAATATCGAATACGGCGACCTGCCAGCGCATGGCGGCTTGTGGGATCACGCTGTCGAAACAGCGGATGATTTGCTGGCGCGATTGGCCTTGGTTCCCCGTTGTATGGAAGCCAGAGGATTAGATGTAACCCCCGCTATTATCACTAAATTTGTGGCACTTGGCGATGATGCAGGTGTCGCTATTTTAAACCGCATCCTGACCGATGAAGTGGGGCATGTGGAACGTGGTTCATACTGGTTTAACACCCTCTGCAATCAGCAAGGTTTAGACTCCGGGAACCAATATATAGCGCTGATAAGCCAATATTACCGTGGTGGAAAACCCAAAGGCCCGTTTAACAGGGCAATGCGTAAAACCGCCGGATTTTCCGATGCAGAATTGGATTGGCTGGAAGAAGTCGGCTGATTATAACTGCCAAGCCTTGTCAAAATGCGGGTATTTGCTGTTTGCTATCATAGACTGCAATTTGTTTCAGTGAAAAACTACCCACATTTTTAGGTAATACTTAACAGACCTCCTTTCCTCCCACCGCTAAAATCATATCGACTTCAATATAATTTGAGGTTGGCAGGGAATGATAGCATTCGCGTGACGGGGTATGTTACCCCGTTACTCACGTTTTGCCGACGGTGACTTTTTTGAACCACGTTGAAACCCTGCGAACGGGGCAACATGCCCCGTCCGGCTTGGTTAATTTATAATGTACGCGTCTTACCTGCGGCAACTTATGAAACTACTGATATTTCTGTGAAAAACTACCCACATGTAGGCAATAATTCACAGACACGCCGCCCCCCATATCCCCCGCTAAAGTAGCCTGGATGGAGCTTGCGGAATCCAGGCATTCGTGGCTTCTATGCCCCGTATTCCGTTGCACTTCATACGGGCTACCTTGCTAAACATTAACAATCCATGATCAATGCTAACAAAAAAAGTTACCTTTTTTCTGGGGAAACGTTTATTATTCAAAGACGCTTAGTTTACGCGCTAACTATTTAAAATAAAACAACAAGTATTGAAGATGCCGGATACAGACATCACGACATAGCAGGCAAATACCGTAAATTCGCATGACGGGGTATGTTCCCTGTTACTCACGTTTTCCCGAAGGCGACGTTTTTGAACCCCGTTGAAACCCTGCGAACGGGGCAACATACCCCGTCCGGCTTGGGGCGCTTTCATTTTTTCAATCACTTAAAAATAAAATTTATAACAACATTCCAATAAGCCTAACAAAAAAGTTAGACTTATTGGCGGAAAAGTTTATCATCCACAGGTAATTAACTTACGCGCTAAGTGTTGTTATTTCTCTGTACATGACAAAAAGCATTCAGTGTCATTTCGAACGCTAGTGAGAAATCTTAAGTCACTGAAATTTAAGATTTCTCCCGTTGGTCGAAATGACAAAAATACAACCAATGCAACATTTATTGAATTTTTGTCATGTACAAAGTTATCGTTTAACGCATTTTTTCCGATATTTTCGGGAGCGATCAAGGCGGCGGTTCACTTTAATATCCAAGGCTAAATTTAATTCGATGATTTGCAGAAAGTCGGGTTTAGCGTGACGGCTATGGTTGCCAATGCCGTTAAGTTAAGAAACCTCTGATTAACTCCTTCGACAAGCTCAGTACCCAATGGGCATAAAGACGAACGGTAAGTAATTGATTCCGTTCGTGGTGAGCCTGTCGAACCATGAGCGGAATCAATTTGTTCAGAGCTTCCTTGCGCGTACGCTACGTTGTTTTACTGCTAGGTAATTAGCTTTTACACCGCTCAGAGCGGCAGGTTGTCGCTGGCTGAGCGCAGTCGAAGCCCTATGCCTGCTCTTTTTTTCGCTTCGGCTACGCTCAGCCAACGGTTCTTGTAACCTGAAGGTCATAAATGCCCTTGGGTATAACCGTAACGGCATTGAATTACCATTCCGTCTTGCGTAGGTTCCACACTCATATAACAAGGATTCAAGATGGCAGTTACAGAAACCAAAGCTCAACAGGCAACGACTGAAAACGGCGGTACGGTGGCGGTAGGGCTTGCACCAGAGGGGGCGGGTTCTCGTGTGCGTCAGGTGATTTTCCGAAAAAGGCTGGCTAAAGCAAAAGCTGTCCACAACCCTAAAACGGCAGCGGCGGGATTGCCTTCGCGTGACGGTGGTTGTTACCTCGTGACTCGCGTTTTGCCGACGGCGATGTTTTTGAACCCTGTTGAAAGCTTGCGAACAGGGCAACATACCCTGTCCGGCTTTAGTAACACCAACAACCCTATCAACCTCAAGTGGCTATTTGACCACTTGCGATTGATTCGGAGAGAGGGTATCTACCGAGCTATTTAACAATCAACGAAAAATCAAAATGGATTGCCTAACTAGTTAGGCAATCCACCCTTGTGCAGAAAGCTTAACCTAGCTTACGCCGACTAACGCCAACCAAGCTGACCAACGCAGAACCAAACAACCATACTGCCGCCGGTATCGGTGTTACCGCAGACGGCGTGACCGTGACATCCGCCGTGTTGATTTTGTCGATAACAATATCATTACCCAACGAATCCAAAAAAATGGCATTAACCGTTCCTATACCGCTACTGCCCGATGCCAACGCGGTAAAACTGATCGTTGCCAACAAACCATCGCCAGTTACGCCTGCTATAGGGCCGGTTAACGAATCCGCAATACTGCTGACCGTTCCCGCGGTATTGTCAATGTCGCCACCAAAAAACAGCGTGGCGCCGCCCGATGGCAATAACGTGCCTTGGCTTACGCTATTCACGGCGAATAGGCTGGGACTAAACTGAAGATCAACCTGAAAGCCATATAAATCGCTGACTCCACCAATGTTAATGTCCAGCGAAAATGACTGCCCTTGGTTAACCGTCAGGCTGGATGGGGTCATGCTGATACTGGCCGCTTGGGCTAAAGAAGCCGATGCCGCCAACAAAAGCACCGTGATGAATCGAACTAAACTATGCATAATGTAATTCCTTAAGTTAAAGATGAGTTGGCTTAACTGCAAATAAGGCCGCTGGAAAGTCTGCGCGAGACAAACACCAAATCACGGATATTGATCACATTGTCGTTATTGGTGTCGGCATTGGCATTAAAGCCGGCTTGCCCCTGTCTTTTACCGAAGCTGAGCTTTGCAGCCTTGATGTCGGCACAATCCACTTTGCCGTCACCACTGATGTCGCCAGGTACCGTGCTGGTTGGCAAGGTCAGGCGGTAAACAACGCCACCTCCACCAGAACCGCCTGATACGGTTGTACCGTACAGGCTGCCGTCGCTGCCGATAGTGATCCCATCCATTGGGTAACTGCCATTAGTGTCATCAAAGCGGTGCAGTACGCTAAAATCACCTGCCGGGTTGATCTTCCAGATCGTACCATAGCCATCTGGATCCCCTTGGCTAGCCGTACCATACAGGCTGCCGTCGCTGCCGATAGTGACCCCAGCGTATGAGTAAGCTCCATCAGTGTAATCAAAGTCGTGTAGTACACTAAAAGCACCCGCCGGGTCGATCTTCCAGATCGTACCATTCCCACCAAACTCTATACCTGTAGTTGTGCCATACAGGCTGCCGTCGCTGCCGATAGTGACCCCAGCGTATGGGTTCTCGTCATTAGTGCCACCAAAGTAGTGCAGCACACTGAAAGCACCCGCCGGGTTCATCTTCCAGACCGTACCATAACCTATACCCCCCCAGGAAGTCGTGCCATACAGGCTGCCGTCGCTGCCGAGAGTGACCCCAGCGTATGGGTTCTCGCCATTAGTGCGACCAAAGTGGTGCAGTACGCTAAAAGCACCTGCCGGGTGGAGCTTCCAGAGCGTACCACGGTCATATGTACCTCCATTCGTAGTCGTGCCATACAGGCTGCCGTCGCTGCCGAGAGTGACCCCAGCGTATGGGGTATCGCCATTAGTGCCATCAAAGTTGTGCAGTACGCTAAAAGCCCCCGCCGAGTTCATTTTCCAGAGCGTACCATGGTCAGTTGTACCCCCACCGGCGGCCGTACCATACAGGCTGCCGTCGCTGCCGAGAGTGACCCCGGTTGGGTAATCGCCATTAGTCACATTAAAGTGGTGCAGCACGCTAAAAGCACCCGCCGGGTTGATCTTCCAGATCGTACCATAGCGATCTGTACCCCCATAGGGAGTCGTGCCATACAGGCTGCCGTCGCTACCGATAGTTACCTCAACTTTAGTGAATGAATCGTTTCCATCAAGGTTGTGCAGTACGCTGTACACCGGTGCAGTGACTGCCGCCTGCGCGGGCAGGGCAACAACACCAGCCAACAAACTAACGGCGGCAAACAGCCTTAACCAGGCTGAAAGTTGCGGGATTTTAAACCGAGATAAACCCCGTGCTGCCCAGGGTTTTGTAGGCTTTAACGCGATACTGCCGTTCCAGTCGCCAGTACTAACGGCGTAGTTAGGGGGGGGGGCAGTGACTACTGAAACATCCTTAACAAAGGCAAACTTCATAGATGACTCCTGATAAAAAGGGTTATTAGAATTAAGTAAAAATTAGCGCATTCTGTCGTGTGCTGTTACGGCTACCGCAACAAAACTAGCCAAACAAAACACAATGCAGCCTTGTTGGTAACTAACAGAACAAATACGTCTCCGCGCTCGCGCATAGTAGCTATCCTGAGTTGAACTGTCAACACAGCTAACTATAGCTAACAATCGGGTTTGTTCAACTGCTGGGGCTTACGTTTTGCCGATGAATGTTTTTTGAATCATGTTTAAAGCTACTATTGACCTAGCCTTGTGAAATGTTAATACCCTTCGGTTACTTCGTCTTCGCTCACCGCGTACGGTGGGTAAAATACTCTCCCTGTAGGGCGTGGTTAGCCGCGCAACCCCACCGGGCCTTTAAACAACCACCGACATCCCCGCGCGGCGTAACCCGCCGCATGGTTGCCCACCCTCGACCGACTGCCCGGCCGGGGGGTATGCTAAAAATTTGCTAACTTTCCGCTAGGTTTTTGCTAAACCCGTAAGATGTGTAGCAAGTAGTATGGATAAGCGAAGCGCATCCATCATTTATGGTGTTCGATGTTGATGGATGCGCTTCGCTTATCCATCCTACGACTGATTTCCGGGATTCGTGGCTTCGTGCCACGTATTCCGTTACTCTCCATAAGGGCTTGCTTCACTTTTCCCGCCATAATTTCTGCATTTCAAGATACATAAAAGAGCTTGTCCAGCCGATTAATACTAAGCCAGTGAGGGCTTCCAACCCGGCCAGGAAGCGGATGTCGCCTTTGGGTTCGATGTCGCCGAAGCCCAGCGAGGTGTAGCTGGTAAAGGAAAAATAACTGCAATCCATTAGGCTGTTGTCGAAATGGCCTTCCAACGAACCAAAATAACCCGTAGGGATCAGGACGTAATAGGCAAAGGCAAACAGCCAGATTTCCAGGACGTGAGCGAATAACGCGCCGAACACTGCAAACAGTAAGCGAAGCCGGTGTTTTGTCCGTTTTAGCAGGGGAACCGCTACGGATAGCAGGTTGAGCGCTTCGTAGTGGATTAAAATCGCGAGGGCGACGAGAACGCTATTTATTACAAAAGTAAATATCATTTTTTTAAAGAAGTCGTTCTTTGAAGAGGAATTAAGGCCATTTTATATGAATCTGGGCGGTATTTCTGGTCGCCGCCCTAAATGTAAAAGTAGAATGGACAGCAAGCCATTCAAATCCCTCGCTATTGCCAACCCAATGTTTAAGATCTTGCCTTGTATTTTACAAAGGTGCGATGAATTCCTCTTGACATTGCCGACCTAAGCTAGCATAAGGTTATATTAGGTTAACAAGTGTGCGGGTGGGTTCGGGCAAAACTCCATGCTGCCAGACAACAATAACAAGAGAGTGCAGAAAAAACTCCAATGTCTACCTATTACATAGGATTATCGGTTACTTATCATGATTCCTCGTTGGCGATTGTTGACAAAAACGGTGTCGTGCTGTTTGCGGAAGCGACGGAGCGGTTCCTGCAAAACAAACGTGCGCTCAATTGCGAACCTGATCAACTGCTGCGTATTCCTGAACTTCTCGAAGTGTATTGTCCGAATCCTGAAAAGATCATCATTGCCAGCAACTGGCGAAAAAAACGTCCGATTTATGAAAATATCGTCAAAAAATTAGGCATCTTGTCGGCATCCGGCCTACTGAAAACAGGCATCAAAAAACTGCATTCCCCTCTAGCTAATTATCAATTGCACCACATGATGGCTTGCCAAAGGAACAGTATTGATCGTGCAGGGCTTAATCTGGTTCGGATCATCAAGGAATATTACCCGGATTGCTCCTTAACTTTTAAAGATTACGACCATCATCTGACCCATGCAGCAATCGCCAGTTATGGCAGTCCGTTTGTGGAATCGGCGTGTGCGGTGATTGATTCTTATGGTGAGCAAGGTGCGATGGCGTTTTATCACTATAAAAACCGCAAACTGGAACGTTTGCACGAAGCTAAAGGTTTGAGCAAGGCCAGCCTGGGCTTGTTTTACATGAAGATGACCGAACTTTGTGGGTTTGACTGGCTGAAGGGGGAAGAATGGAAGGTCATGGGCTTGGCTTCCTACGGCAAACTCAATCAAAAATTGTATGATTTGTTGGCTGTAATTATTGTTGTCAAGGGTTTTGACTGTAGCCATCCCGGGGAAGGTCTATTTCAGCAACTCGCCAAACTGGATCAATTTAAATGTCATTCCAGCAGCACATTAGAAGAAGTGGCGGAAGTCGCTTATACAGGCCAGGTATTCTTTGCCGATTTGATGGCGCAATTGTTGGGTCACTTGCATACCGTCACCCAGTGCGATCAACTTACTCTGGCTGGTGGCTGCGCCTTGAATTCTTCCTGCAACGGACAGATAACGCAACGTACCGATTTTAAGCAAGTGTATATTCCATCTGCACCAGCTGATGACGGCTGTGCTTTAGGTGCCGCATGGCTGGCGTATCAGGAGGACTCGCCACAGCAGTCGTCATCGTTAACATTGCAAACGGCCTATATCGGATCGGTCATCAAAGACGATGCATTAGTACGATTTATCCGCTTCAATAGATCCCTACATGTTCAGCATTTACCAGACAGTATTTGTCAGGAAACCGCCCGATTATTGGCCGATGGAAAACTGGTCGGCTGGGTGCAAGGTCGCGCCGAATTTGGCCCGCGTGCTTTGGGTAACCGGTCTATCCTGGCTGATCCAAGGGCGGCCAACATGCAGGATACCATTAACGAAAAGGTCAAATTTCGAGAAATGTTTCGTCCTTTTGCCCCTTCCATCCTGCACGAGCATGCCGATAGTTATTTCGAGAACTACCAGGAATCACCTTACATGGATAAAACATTGATCATTCGCGAGGCAATGCGAGACAAGATCGCCGCCGTATGTCATGTTGATGGAACTGGCCGGCTACAAACGGTCAAACGGGAATGGAATCCGCGTTTTTATGAGTTAATCGAATGTTTTTATGGGCTGACGCAAGTGCCGGTGTTGCTCAATACCAGCTTTAATGTGATGGGTAAACCGCTTATACATAGCTTTGAGGATGCGCTGACCGTTTTTATGACGACTGGACTGGATGTGTTGGTGGTCAATAACTATCTAATCACCAAGCCACGCGATGAATGATTTTAATCGTGTCTTAGAAGCAAATTTAACGCCGATTTTCTCAAAATCAGCCTCTATAGCTGCGGTTGATAATAAAGACAACAACCGCGATTTGTTCTACGCGTTGGTTCATATCAGTGAGCATTACGATGTTTTACCTTGTGCTTATGATTATTTGGTGCAGAGTTTTCAATCGACAAACGAACAATACACTGCCAATTTCAGCAAAAAATACAACTCTAACAGTCTAAACGCATTACTTAAAACCGAAGCGCCAAGCCAGCAAACTGTGATGCCGGAAACGGCGCTGAGTGATTGTCTGGTGCAATATGCGCCGATTTGTTTCACCGAATTGGGATGGTTATCTGCTATTTCCCAAACAGTGACCGGACAGACACCTTTAGTTGTCGATTTAATGGCTGTGCATGCACGGTTAACGAAAGGCGAGCAAGGTATCGCCAATATCAGGGCGATTTATGTCGCACATTTGCTCAGAGCTAACATTGACATACCGGCCTTGCACACTTTGGCATTCGCAAAGCAGACCGATGTGGGTGAGGAGGTTTTCAATTTTGCCGCGATCCAATTGGCACTGGCGCAATTTCCCAGAGTTTTTTTTCCTGAAATACTCGGTTTTACCTTGTCATATTGCCAAAGTACGAGTTTGCCGGAGCAGTTTTTTCCTGAAGGCAAGGGGATGACCCTACCGGGTTTTCTGCAAGTCAGGACGATTAGGCGTAAGCAGGAAGTGCCACAGATTGCCAATATAATCCGCAATTATCTGGCTGAGTTTGAACCACAGGCAGATGTGTTATGGCAACGGGTTCAAACCGGATTCTGGCTACACCAGCAGGAACTGCAACAATGCGAACATCATGTCAGTGTGCGACTGCACACTATCCTGTCGCCGCGGCAAGCCGTTGAAAAACTGCTTGCCACATTGATTCCCAATGCCATAGGCCACCACGGTAAAATTCGGCTGGGCGCTAAAACGTTGGATGACTGGTTTAAGGAAGTGCCATTCAAGAGCACAAATTTTCTCGCTACCTTACTGCATTCGCCTTATGTTGACCGAGCCAAGCCCGAAAATAGCCAGCTTCTTAAGCTGTTTGATTTTGGTAGTCCAATGTTTGGCGTGCTTGATGAGCAGGGCAAAGCGGTATTCAAAGATTGGTTATTATCAGAGCTGAGTCCTGGGTTAACACAGGGCAAAAAACATAATTTAGCCAAGCAAAAAATGGGCTTGAAAAGTATTTCAAGTGAGCTAACCGAAAACCGACTACCAAGCGCACACTCGCAAATACGCCAGACAAGACCCATCAACTACAGTAAGCTGAGCAATAGGGAACTCTATTACTATCTGGTCAACAATGACATTTATCCTGACGTGTTGCCCGCCGCCAAACAAAAAGTAAGCAGGATTTTGGCGACAACAAAATTGTTCAACCGCCCGCCGTTTCGTACCTTTACTCATCAAGCCTTTCAGGACTACATCAAGTCACTTTACCAACATGAGGTGGCGAGGTATAAGCCATTAAACAAACAGCCAAAATTAGCAAAACAGGCGTACGTCTGGGGGATTGAGCAGTTTGCGCCGACGATATTGACCGATGGTTGCTGGCTGCAAGGCATTCATCAGCTTGATTATTATTCCAGCCATGCCATCGCCGCGTTGTTACACAAGATATATGCTGATGAAACGGGCGATGGCAAACTCACACAAAATCATCCGCATATTTACCAGGAATTGCTGGACAGTTTAGCGATTAAGCTGCCGATGATTAATTCCAGAGATTTTATTGAGCATCCCGGTTTTATCGGCAGTACTTTTGACATTCCGGTTTATTTGATGGCAATTTCAAAGTTTCCCAGCGCCTTCCTGCCCGAATTATTGGGCTTGAATATGGCGATTGAAATTAGCGGGTTAGGTAGGGTTTATCTGCGCTTGTCTGAGGAACTCAGGTTTTGGGGGATTAATTCGGCTATCGTCGATATTCATACCTCAATTGATAACCTGTCTTCGGGGCATTCGGCATTGGCTATTAAAGCCATACAAACTTATTTGGATGAGATTGCAGCCAATTACGGTGAGCAGATCATGCAAGCCCATTGGCGACGAATTTATACCGGTTATTGCAGTTTGGAGTCTGTCAGCAAGCGTTTTAAATTTTCGCTGATCGGAAATTATCTTTTCAAACGCACACGCGCTAATGGCTAAATAATGATGATTACCTTGTCAATCAGTCTGTTCCATAACATCTCATGCTAAGGCTAGAAAGTCACTACAAACATTTACTGTGCCTTATCTTGCCGATAAGCACTTTTTTGTTTTTGACCATAGGCGTGATGAACGGCACACATAGTATCGTCGTAGCTTTGGCATGGACGATTCCGTTCTGGTTGGTTTTGCTGGTTGATTGGCTGAATCTCTCTTTTAAGGTGGTAAGCAACATAGAATCTGCACCGAAACCATCAAGCTATTATTTTGATGGTGTCTTATATCTGTTGGCACTGTTGCAGTTGGCAAATATTGTTGCCATGCTCAGTTATGTCAGCCAATTGCAATGGCATAGCTATCAGGAAATGGCTATTGGCGTATTTAATTTGGTTATTGTACGTTTTCTGGTGAGTACCAGCTCAGGTACGTCTGGAATCGTTCTCGCTCACGAATTAATCCATCGCTCACAACCTAGCTTGCAGTTACTGGGCAGATTGCTGTTATGCAGCGTCTGTTATGAACATTTTGAGATCTCCCACAAGCGCGGGCATCATTTGAACCTGGGTATGCCCGATGATATCGCTACCGCACGATTGAATGAAAGCTTTAAAGATTATTGGCGGCGGATTTATGTTGGCTATTTTCGCTATGCGTGGAATTCGGAGCAAGATCGACTCAAAAGTGACCAAAACCATCCGGGTATTATCCATAACCATATATTGCAAGGCGTGTTGGTGGAGTTGGCGTTGCTTGTGGCGATTATCATGTATTTTGGCTGGTTGGCAGCCGTTATGTTTGTTTATCAAGCCATTGCTGCCGTTCGCATACTGGAAGCCGTCAATTATTTTCAGCATTGGGGGTTGGAAAATGGCCTGTTTGGTAAAACCTACGGCTGGGTAAGCCAGTCCTCATTGACTCGCTACGCTTTAATCGGCCTGTCCAATCATATTGGTCATCACCAGGACGAGAACAAGCATTTCCATGAGATTGCCTATTCCGAACAAGGCCCCAAAATGCCCTACGGCTATTTTGTCATGAACCTGTGGGTCAAACTTAACAATGCGTCCTATCAAAAAATGGCTTCTCGCGAATTGGAAAACTTCCGTTGTTCGCAGGAAGGGGTTCGCTGAGCGAAGTCGAAGCGAATTGTTGGCCTCGGCTCCGCTCGGCCAATGGAAAACAGTATTGGGAAGTGCGTAACATAAGGGCATTGTATTTGCAATCCCGTATCTACCGTTTCGTTGATCAATAGGTTTCAACGCAGTTCCAAAACGTTACTATAGGCAAAACGTGAGTGACGGGGCAACATGCCTTGTTACTCGGAAGGTTGAATTGTTCGGCCTCATTTGATGAGTGTCAAAGCAAGGTTCTCAAATAGCGAACCCTGCTTTCGTCGCCAATTGACGAAATTGCCCGAACAAGCGGTACTCGGTACTTTTGTTGTTGACGGTAACTGAGACACCAAAGAACGGGTGGCGGGCATCTCTTACCTCGACGTTATAGTTTATTGAATTCACGTCGAATGAGATGCTGTGAATATCTCTCCGAATACCCCGTCACTCACGTTTTGCTGATGGTGAGGTTTTTGAACCACGTCGAAACCCTACGAACGGGGCAACATGCCCCGTCCGGCTCGGAAGTCTTTCTTTTCGTAGCATATTTATCAACATGAATATCATCAGCAGTTGGACGTGGAAGGGTTTTGGCGATGTGATTTTTAGTCGCAAAGCGAGCAGCATAGAATCTAAAATAGACGAAGTTAAGAGATGCTTTACCGACTTCTGTTTTTTGGTTACTGGGCAAAACACAAGCCGGTAAAACATCGCTCATTGGAGCATTAACCGGTAATGATGCGGCGGAAATTGGCAATGGCTTTCAGAAATCAATCCAAATCGCCATATCGGCAAGAACATAAAGCCATCAATACGAATTGATAACATAATGATGTTGACGTGTTAGCTATCTATAATTTTTCATTCAAGACGGTAGTGCATTGTTCAGGTAAAACCGGCGGTTTTGATGGCGTTTTTTTAGATGGCTTTTTTGCGTCTTCAGTAAACCACCAGGCAAGGTCAGCACCACAGCCATCGCCAGCAGGAACAGGTTCTTGCTTATCGCAAGAATGACTGGCTGAAGGACATTTTAGTCGAACATGAAAGTGATCAGCATGTGCAAACCAGGGGCGTATTTTTTGTAACCAGTCGTGTGCTGTCTTTCGTTCACAGAGTGTTTTTTTAATTTGTGCGTTAACGAAAATTCGATCAACTTCCGGCATAAGCGCAGCAGCTTCCAAAACTTTTTCGTTGGCTGATGTCCATTGTGCTGGATTAACGCCGTTTGAGCTTACAGTCAAAACGGAAGGTGCATTCCACTGTTCCCGTTCACTAAAGCTGAGCGGTCTTTTTTCTGCTTCTTTGTCGAGTAGATACCATATATCGACATCAAGCCCGGTTTGATGGCTGCGATGGCCTGTCAATGTTGGGCCGCCTCTAGCTTGTCCCATGTCGCCAATCAGTAGTGTGCCTAAGTGTTGGTTTTGCGCGTGTTTTCCTAAATTTCGAATGAATTGCACCAGATCAGGATGACCGAAATAACGGTTTCTGGATAAGCGCATCACTTGGTATCCTGTACCATTTTGAGGCAAGGCTGCTGCGCCCCGTATGCAACCGGAGGTATAGGAGCCAATGCTTTCTACGATATGCCCTCTTGTTGGTTTTGCGACTTTTGACCAGGCCTGTATACCTGATTGTGCTTGGATTGAAGAACACACGCAGAGCAAACCTGCGAATATAGTTAACTTAATAAAAGTAGATAGTCGATTCATCATTTGGGATCTCATTTAGCAGCACTGCTATTTTGAAACAACAGGGTGCTAGATACGGGTTTTATAATAAGGCTATAAATAGCAGAGCGTCGGTGATTCTGACAAAAACGAGTTACGCCAACAGTTCTGAAATGAGGGTTTTAAGATGCTGCCGCTGTCTTTCTTGGGTTAGCCTATTGGTAATGACAATACTTTTTAATTCAGCAAGGGCTTGCTCAAACACATCATTGACCACGATATAATCAAACTCATTGAAATGGCTCATCTCTGTGACGGCATCGCGCATACGGCGGGCAATGACTTGTTTATCGTCTTGGCCTCTATGTTGTAGCCGGTCTTCAAGAACAGCGGTCGAAGGAGGCAAAATAAAAATAGAGTGGCTGTCTGGCCGTATTTTTCTTATTTGCTGGGCACCTTGCCAGTCGATTTCAAGGATGACGTCCAAACCTTGGTTAAGATGATGTTCAACTGTTGTTTTTGCGGTGCCGTAACTGTGGTCGAAAACTGTCGCGTGTTCAAGAAGATCATGGTTAGCCAACAAATCCTGAAATTGCATTTGAGACACAAAAAAATAATCTTCTCCTTCAACTTCACCAGGACGTATCGGGCGGGTCGTATGGGATATTGACACAACCAGCTTATCGACATCAGCAATTAATTGCCGGACTAAGCTGGTTTTTCCTGCGCCGGAAGGGGCGGAAATGATATACAGGTTGCCGATGCTCATAATATTTCAGTGTAGATCAGAAACTTAATGTCGCTAAGTTACTCGATATTTTGGACTTGCTCGCGCATTTGTTCAATAAGTACTTTAAGCTCAATCGAAATTTGGGTCATATCCTTGTCGATTGATTTGGAGCCTAAAGTATTGGCTTCACGGTTTAATTCCTGCATCAAAAAATCCAGCCGTCTGCCCACTGGCTCGGGTTGTTCCAGCACCCTAAGCACTTCGGTGATGTGGGTGTCCAGGCGATCAAGTTCTTCGGTAATATCGAGTTTTTGGGTCAGGTAAACCAGTTCCTGTTCCAGGCGGTCAAAATCCGGTTGTAAGGATAATTCAGAAATTCGGGCGGTTAATTTGTTGCGTAATGCCATTAAGGCTTCTGGTACGCGTCGGTTGCCCAATATAATAAAGTTTTGGATTTTTGCACAACGCTCGGCAATTAAAGTTTTGAGCTGTTTACCTTCTCTAGCCCTGGTTTCTGATAGTTGCTCCACCGTTGCCGCGACCAGTTTGTTGATGGTCGAACTTAGCAGTAGCATGTCAGGTTCAGCATCTTGCTGAATGCCCGGAAATGCGAGTACATCCAGGGCTGAGAATGCAAAAGCGGCGGTCATTTGTTGTTCAATCCGATCAGTGGCGGCTATGAGTGCGGCAACGGCATCATGATTGATGATAAGTTCGTGGCGAGCCGATGGCTTTTTTAAGTTTATCGAACATTCTATTTTACCGCGACTAATTTTTGCGCTTATCAGCGAGCGTATTTCAGTCTCGGCAAAACGTAGGCGATCGGGTAATTTTAACGAAATATCCAGATAACGATGATTGACAGAACGCAACTCGCAACTTACGGTCAGGTTTTCCAATTCGCTTTCGTGGGCAGCGAAAGCGGTCATGCTTCTTATCATTTTTTCACCTATACTTGATTCGTTGCAGACTATCTCACAACCATGGCTGAATATTACGATCCGAAAACGTACCCCAAAGAGTGGAACTATCTACAGACTGGCACTATTATAGACCAGTATATGATAGAGCGTGAGTTGGCACATGGCGGTTTCAGTTCGGTTTATCTTGCCAGACAATTGTCGGATCAGTTTCAAGTGGTTTTGAAAGAATATTTGCCTAGGAAATTGGCTCACCGAACCTGGAACAATGTGGTCGTCGCGAATAGTGACGAAACCAAAAATATGTTTAAGCGTGGACGGGCATTGTTTTTTGAGGAAGCCAAAGTGCTGGGCGCTTTAAAGCATCCGAATATTGTCGAAGTAACCAATTTTTTCAGGGCTAATGATACAGTCTACATGGTAATGACCTACGATTACGGCGTGACCCTGGATAAGTTGATTGATAAAAAAATACTGGCGATTACCGAAGAGTTTTTGCTGACCTTATTTGACTCGTTATTGGCGGGCGTTAGTTATATTCATGAGCGGGAGTTCATCCACCTTGATATTAAACCCGGCAATATTCTGGTGCGGCCTGGGAATGATGCTTTATTGCTGGATTTTGGCGCAATCCAGCCGATAGCGCCGAGCCGTGTCCATAAATTAGACACTGTGCTGACACCAGGCTACTCGCCCGCAGAACAGTTCGATACCAAAGCCAAATTAGGTGCATGGTCAGATATTTATGCCATTGGTGCTAGCATGCGTACGTGCCTCGACAATAAAACCCCTGTTTCAGCAACAGAAAGGTTGCAAAAAAATAACCTTGTTCCCGCAGTCAAAGCCTTCAATCGTAAGTTCCCTGATTATCTATTGAAGGCGATTGATTGGGCGATGGAAATCAAGCCGGAAGATCGTCCACAGAACATAGCCCAGTTCAGGCAAGCACTCACAAAACCTTGAGTCGGTAACTTGTAAAAACTAATTTATGCCAGTTCAGGTATACTTCCCGGTTTAATTAAACTGGAGTGCTGATGAGGCCAAGTGGACGCGATGCGAATCAACTGAGAGCTATTAAATTTACCTGTGGCTTTACTAAACATGCCGAAGGATCGGTGTTGGTGGAGTTTGGTGAAACGCGCGTATTGTGTACCGCCAGTGTTGATTTTAATAATGTTCCCCGTTTTCTCAAGGGCAAGGGCGAAGGCTGGATTACCGCCGAATATGGCATGTTGCCGCGTTCCACTCACACTCGCATGGGACGTGAAGCCAGCCAAGGCAAGCAGGGCGGTCGTACCATGGAAATCCAGCGTTTGATTGGTCGGTCTTTGCGTGCCGCTGTTGACATGAAGGCGCTTGGCGAAAACACCATCACCATCGACTGCGATGTGCTTCAGGCTGATGGTGGAACCCGGACGGCTGCCATTACCGGGGGGTTTGTGGCTTTGTCACTGGCGATAAAGCACATGTTGAAAAAGAGGCAAATCAAGACCAATCCTATACATGGGCAAGTGGCTTCGGTATCGGTGGGCATTTATCAAGGTGTACCGATACTGGATCTGGACTACGCCGAAGACAGCCAAGCCGAAACCGACATGAATGTCGTGATGAATGATGCTGCTGCCTTTATCGAGCTACAAGGCACTGCCGAAGGCCATGCGTTCAGGAAAGAAGAATTGGAGCACATGCTGGAATTGGCACGCGCTGGAATCATGCAATTGCTGGAGAAGCAACAGGCCGCCTTGACTAATCACCAACCATAAAATTATATGGACTGAATTTATAATTGAATTGCCAGATTCGATGTCGAAATACCTTCGGCAGCGAATCTGGCTTCGGTTTATGGTTTTAAAAAACCACAGTCATGAGTGGGTGCATGTGTTTGTCAATGCTCATGGTGCGGAATCCATTCAGGGACAATAACGAATGGTCGCATCATATCGTGGTCTTCATGTTCCAAGATATGGCAGTGATACATGTATTTTCCACAAAACGGCGAAAACTTTATTGTCACCCCAATCATTTCTCCAGGATTGATGCGTACCGTATCTTTGGAGCCGGTTTGGTCGGGGTCAACCAGTTGTTCTGCCGTAGCGGTAATCCCTTCTAAAAGATGGGCATTACCATCCACCTCCCAATTGGGAACACCGTTGTCTGGGTCAGGTATTCCAGTTGGGAAATCTGGCGCATCACCGGGTGCATCGGGTCTTTTTGTTCCAGCAAGGGTGTACTTATACCGTTGGTTTACCTTCATATCCACCAGATGCACATGAATCGGATGGGTATCGGGGCTAACATTGACGATATACCATTGTTCGGTATCGCCTAAATGAATCTGCCAGTTAATACGGTCATAAAACTCTTCGGCTGCCTTCCAATACCTCTTTTCGGTAGATAGGTTAGTCGCTGGATGCTTAAACGTGAACCTCACAATCTCTGCGCCTGGGGGGGCGGAGGCATGGGGGGTGATTTCCACATATTCCCAGAAAACCAGCATAGCCGTGCCATCTATATTGGGTGTGCCATCATGTTTAGTTATTTCTGCGGGTTTTTCCACCAACGCCATCAACCGTATAGGTGGCTTGTCAGCGGGTGTGAAATTGATATTGGGTCGTGCTACCGGGACTAAAGGATTGGTTGGAACAATGTGCGAAGCCCCGCTGAGGCTATTTGCTACATCAAAACGCATGATTTGTGGGTAATAACGGCGGTTTACTTCGCTGCTTTTTCCATCGGCGGTGACAGTAGTAGTGAAAAAAGGCTGGTTAGGGTTTGATTTAAGTAACGCCAAATTTTCCAGAAACTGCAAAAATTCGGTTTTGATTTGGCTTGCTGTGGGTTCGGCTTTTGTCACCCCGCCAAATGGGGCTTCAGCGATATTCCAAAAGTACAGCTTCCGGTTTTCAAGGCTCGAAAAATCAACCAAAAGATCAGCCCGTTCGCCAGGCGACAATATCAAACCCGTATCAAGAACGGGAACTTTATTCTTCATCAATCCTTGGTCGCAGCCGATTTGGTAAATGACATTATTCAGGATATTGCCTAGGTCATCCAGGAGCATAAGCCGATAAGTCCGGGCATTGGAACCGTTGAGAACGCGAAACCTATATAGTCGTGGTTCAACTTTTGTCTTCGGCCAGATTTTACCGTTAACCAAGGTGTAAGGGCCAAAAAACTCTGCTGGGCCTCCGGTTGGGCCGGTAGGGTTGGGGTCATTGTCAAGGTCAATTACTTCGGTTTTATGCAGCAAAGCACCGGTGAAATTGCCTGCACCGTCAAGATCAAGATTCCGGTCTTGGATAACCAGTGGCAATTCAAAATCGCCATCCGGAAGATCGAGGTTCGCTTCTTCGTCGTCGCGGATTAACCAAGCACCTGCCAAACCGGCAAAAACATTCAGGCGGGTTACATGGTTGGCATGGTCGTGATACCACAGCATGGTAGCGGCTTGTTCGTTTTGGTACGTAAAATAGGCGGTTTGCCCAGAAGTGGTGGTGTCGTCCGGCCAACCATCCGAATCCGCTTGTGAACGCCCACCGTGCAGATGGGTGACCAACGTTGACCGCAGGTCGCGCACTTTAGCACGTAAAGTGTCTTGTTGATCGGTGAGGGTATTGGCATTCTTGCCGGGGCTATTTTGTGGTACTGGTGTGTTGCCATCAACGTAAGGTACTTTTACGACTTCATAAGGTAGGCGTTCGGCCTCACTAATCTTGTTTTGCCAACGAACTTTGACAAGATCGCCGCGATTAACCACCACGGTCGGGCCAAGGTAAGTCCGTCCTGAACCTGGCCTGACTACGGTTCCCTCATCAAGGCGGTAGCACCAAACTTTGGTCTGGGGCAGATCTTGATGTAAGTTGACAAACCTGACGGTAGCTTTCATCGCAAGATGGTGCGCGGTAAATATACCGCCAAAAGGTTTTACAACAGGTGGGATGGGTAGATCATCTAAAAAAGGTTCGAGATTTTGCATAGTTTTCTCCTGGTAGCGTAAGCGGAAATAAATGCGTGAATTAAAAAAATTATCAGTGCATAACACTGTTGCTCATCGGTAAACATAAACTTTGTTCAATTGAGAGAACAAAAACTTATTGCTGTGGTTGAGTCTACGTGAAGCACCTTGGTTTTTCTGTGGAATATTTCACTTCCAAAGTGTGAAATATTTACTTTTGGTATTGGTGTTTCTAGGTTATTGCAGACCTTTCTGACTCAACCCGGAAGATCGCTTATAGGATGCTGGCGAACGAACTGAAGCGCATCGTTCGTGAATATTTGTTTCACCGGCAGATCAACTGCACACTGTTTGGTTCAACTATTGTGCTGATTTACCTGAAAGATCCCGCCATAACGGTAAGTTTCACCAAGCAGTGGATGCTTGATCCTAAAATCCAATTCAAAGCGCTGCTCGGAAAGGGCGGTTTCCGTAATAGTGGCATGACCCAAAAACAATACATCTGGAATGGGAAGTCTGAGCTTACCCATTTGCCATAAGTGCCCGTTACTTCGATAAACCAGCTTGCTATTTTCAACAGTGAGCTTGAGATAAAGCCCAAAACCGCCGCCGACAAATTCAATTAACTCATTGTCTTGTTGATATTCCATCCGCGAGGCAAATATTGTGCTTTTACCGTCCGGCGCTTGAATAGTGCGTTTCCAGAACAGGGTGTTGGGCTTGTCGCTGTTAACCCATTTTTCGACATGCGTGTTCATATTATCGCCTTTTAAATCAATTAATCCTCCCATTAAACGGGTGATGAATAACATTGGCTTAACGAAATTTGTATAGTTGATGCACATAGTGCCTGTAACAATATTCGATGTTTTCTGATCGTGTTGAAATAGGTAATGGCTTTGAATGACTAAAGGCAGCTTGTGCCAATCGTCACCAAGGGCTTGTTGTATTAATGGGCTGTTATTCATGTTTAATGCCAATGTTGGTGTGTTGTTGTAGCGATGATTAAACGGGCTTAAACACCATCAACCAATACACGCCAATCATTGCAATAAAAGCAGGGTAGCCCAGCCATTCCCAATAACGCGAATATTGCCAATAATATTCTGGCAGTTGAGCTTGATTTTGCGCGGCAACGCTTGCCATTTTTGCCATGAGAAGTTGTAACCAGACGACGGGTAGCCAGCAGATGCCAGCCAAAACGTATAACCCAAGTGTCCAGAATAACCAAGTTTGCGAGAAGTTATACCCCGACATCGACATCATGGCAAAACCGGTCAGTGGTTGAATAATGATGGCAGGTGTGGTGAACCAAAAGTCAGCTTTTACGACTAGCCGTGACACTTCCGCTATTGCTTGGGTATTGCGGGTGCGGTTGGTGAAGTACAGGTAAAACGCACTGCCGAAACCAGTGCCGACCAGCAGCACACTGGACAGGATATGCGTCCATTTCAATAATAAATACGTACTCATGATTTGATTCCTTCATGGCGGTAAAGTAGCCAGACTAAAGTGAATATAGGGAGGTTTTTCAGCAAGGGGCCGAAGGGGTGCAGCCAAAACTCGGGTAAAAACACGCTAATCACGGCGGTGTAACCGACGATGATCGCCGCTTGCACTTGCCAAAGCCGTTGGCTGGGTTTGGTTAAGGTTAACAAGCCGATAGCTATATCCAACAAGGCTTCACCGTATAAGGTAAACAACGCACATGTGCCTACAATACCGATGCGGGCGAGGAGCTTTAAACTTTCTTCCACCGGATAAATGCCGAGCGAGATGACCCCGGTCACCAGCCAAACCGTCGCTAAAGTCAGCCTGATTCGGTAAATTTCAGCCGCCGACATGGCTTGCCTCATCTGCTAAGAAAGTCCGGTAACTTCTTGGCGGTCTACCCAGTAATTGGGTAAATGCTGTTGCATCACCGGTATTACCCGCATTTAACATGGTCAAGGTGTCGCTGCATAAGGGGCTGGCTGGAATAAAGTCGCCGATTTTGGCGGCGAGTTTTACCAAGGCATAAGGAACGCCAATATGCAGGGCGTTGCCTTTCCCTTGCTGCTGTCGGTAGCTATCAAGCATCCCGCGCATATCGGTGGCTTCTGCGCCAACGCAAGTCACGATTTGGCTTTCCGCATCGGGATCGGTCAGCCAGCGGGCAACGGCTTCGCATATATCGTCGATATGCACCGGTTGCAGGCGTTGTTTGCCGCCTGCGGGTAAGGTATGAACGGGTAGGCTGGCTTGCAAGCGGAACATCTTGGCGCTGGCGCCGTCTTCGCCATAAATGACGGACGGTCGGGTAATCAGCCAACGCATGGGTTCCGGCAAATTTCTTACGAAATCCTCCGGCTTGCGCCTTGTTTGAAAATAAGCGGTTTCAATGCCTTGATCGACCCCTAGTGCAGAACCTTGGACAATGCGCCTTATACCCATTTCCTGACAGGCCGCAAACAAAGCGAGCGGGGTTTGTTCGTGCAGCTTGAGCATCGGTTGGTCTTGCGTATCGCGCAACACCCCGACCACGTTGATGACAGTATCAAAGCCGTCGAGCCGAGGTAGCCAGACTCCTTTATCGGTGTCTTTGCTGAAATCGACGGCAATATCGCTGGCAAGCGCAGGCTTTCTGATGCCGCGTGCCACATCGTGACCGGCTTGCTGCAAGGTTTTGGTTAGGTGGCGACCGACAAAGCCACTGGCACCGCAGATTAAGATTTTCATGAGAAGCTCTCCACAAAAACTAACAATTAGTTATCAGTATTGCGTAATGACAAGAATGGGCAAATTTCGCCAGATTGCCGCGTCATTTCAAACAACAAATGCAAATACGTTGGCACATATAAAACCCCGAAGCCAAATATTTCTATGCCAGACTTTATGGATAATTCAGATAAAATGACGGCGGCAATCGACAAGACAAAGCCCGTAAAGGCAAGCGATGCCGTTATTGTGCTGATTTTCCCCGCCACAAATTTCTCCCTGGCAGCATGAAAAAAAAGATGCCAAAAAGCTAGGAAGGTCGCAAAAGCCAGTAGGCAACTTAACAAACCAAGTGCGCTTTCTTGAGAAGAACCGGACATCCCGCCGTCGGCAAAACAAATAGCAAAAAGGGCCGCTCCCCATGCGCTCGGCATAAGTAGCAGCAAGAATTCTATGAACAAGAATATCCGGCTGATGATGCGGAAGCTGAACATGGCTTGTGCTCATTCAGAAACAGAACAACGTCCGTCAGCGCATTTCCGGCTGCGTTTTTCGGCTTTTTTGGCGGCGTATTTGCCCCACAGCGTAAACAATTCCGGCAGGCCCAATTTCGATAGAACGTAACGGTGCCGTACCACCCAGGGATATAACCTTTCCGCAATAGGTTTAGTCAGGGGATGTCCCCAAAGGTTGGCGAGCAGGTTCAGGCCGACGGTACGGTAAATCACCACAAACGCATCAACACCGACTAGCCATTTGCCGCTGGCATCTTGGGCGTGGAGCCGGTTCATCATTTTCTCCTTGGAGATGCCTTCGGCAAGAAATGGCGTTTGGTCGAAATCATTCGCTGAGCAGTCGATTAAAATAAGTTGATTATCGGCATCATGGATTTTGATGTTTTGCATTTCGCTGTTGCATAAGCGGCAAGAAGCATCGTAATAAATGGTAAGTGGATAGGTTGCGTTCATTAATAGATCTCCATATTGACTTCATTATTGCCTGTTATTTCTGACTAAACAGAAATATTTGGCCAAAAAAGGCCGTTACTTCATTAGGTTAAGTAAGTCTTGAATTTTACTGCCCAATTTCATCAATTTCATTAAACAACTGGGTTCAAGTTTCAGCATTTGTTCGCCCCAGCGCGATAAATTTTCCATAAAGCCCAATGCTTCTTTGATCCGTTTTTGCGATTCAGCATCTTCTTTCGCTAGTTCGTCACTTTCCAAACATTCGCGTAACGCCGTAATGGTTGGATCAAATTCACGTTCTTTACGCTCTTGCACGACCGTCTTGAACAACGCCCACACATCACTGGACGTGGTGAAATGATCGCGCCGATCCCCCATGATATGCACGACCTGTATCAGGTTCCAGTTCTGCAATTCTTTCAAACTGTTGCTGACATTAGACCGCGCCACGCCCAAGGTTTCGGTGATCTCATCAGCAGGCATCGGCTTGCCGACGAAGTAGAGCAGGGCATGGATTTGCGCCACCGTGCGGTTAACGCCCCATTTCGAGCCCATTTCCCCCCAATGCAGGACAAAACGTTGTGCGACCGGATTTAAAATCATGGTGAAATTATACATATTCTTTTATTTCTGTCAATACAGAAATAAATAAAACGCGGTTTCAAGTAATAAGTGCAATCAGTTAAGCAGCGAGCAAATCCAGGCACTGCCCTAAAAATAGTTCCCGTGGTGATTTTCCGCCCCGGCTGGCACGGGGCCTGTCGTTTAGGCCCATCACAAACGCAACCTCCTCGTCCGTCACCGTGTTGAAATCTGTCCCCTTGGGGAAATATTGCCGGATCAACCCGTTGGTGTTCTCGTTCGTCCCGCATTCCCAAGAGCAGTAAGGGTGCGCGAAGTACCCAAAGGGCATAAATACATGTCCGCACCGACCCCGGCGGCAATCTGTTCATGGCAGGCGAATTCCAGGCCGTTATCGAACGTGATGGTAGTACTTGGCATTTGTGCGCCTGCATGCCCTTTACCGCAGCCTGTGCCAGCAAGTTCGCATGCTTGCCTTCAAGGCGGGCAATCACCGTATACAGCGTCTTGCGCTCCACTAAAGTCAGTAGCGCCCCTTTCCGGCCTTTGCCCTTGTGCCCTGCGGGTAGATCACCGTATCACCTTCCCACTTGTGCCCTGTGGGTAATCGCCAATACGGTCGCGCGTCAATATCGACCCGGTTCTTGATCTTACCTCGGCTGTCATAGCTGCCATAACGCTTGCGGTAGGGCTGGGACATGATCCGCAGGTGCTTGCAAAGCGCATCGCCAACCACTTTATCGGGCATATAACCACTGGTATACCGTTTCGTGGTGCATCCGTACCTGCTTATGTTGCCAAAGGTAGGTTACGACCTGCTGCAGGCTCAATTCCTGTCGTATCAGGCAGGTCATCCACCCGATAACCTCTGCTGTCAACTTGCACGCCTTATGCGCCTGTTTACGCCGTGTGCCGGCCATTCGCTGCGCTTGTCTTGGCCGGTAGCCCTTTAACCCTTTGTTGCGCTTTAGCTCGCGGCTTATCGTTGATGGATGCCGGTTCAGTTCAGCCGCAATCGCCTTTAGGCTAAAATCCACTTTCAATAAAGTGTAAATCTGGTATCGTTCGTTCTCGGTCAGTTGTTTGTAGTTCATCGTGCATTTTCCTTTGGCGAGAAAAATGACCAACTATATGAGCTGACCACCTTTCTCAGAAAATGGCAGTTATTATCCGAAACCGCCGTATGTAAGCATCTGTTCTTAATAAATTAATTCGTTAAAAGTCAACAGAGCCTAGGCAAGGCATAACAAAAGGATTAAACCTACTTCAACTATCAGACTAAAGTAGCCTTGTTAAGGCGTAGGATCAAGCCATTGGCTAATCCCATCAAGTGGAATTGTGTCTGCTACTGTAGGCATCGCTGCAGGTAGCTCGTTATTGACATAATAAAACACTTTAGGTACCTGTATTATAATGTTATTCGATGCGACTTGATCTTTCGCAGCCTGCGTTATTTCAATGCCCCATGCTTCAAAATAGTCACTGTAATTCCTCCCGCCAAGAACAGAAGCCGCAATATACATAAAGTCGTTGGCGCTGATATTTTTGGCATTGAGGGCGGCGCCATTTGTGTCATTTAGGCTGTAGTTGCCAAAGCCTAGTTTGTCTTTGACAGCATTCCATTTCGCATCAGACTTGATGGCATCAGAATAGATGCGTTCCATCAGGTACATTTTAGTATGCACATCCCAGGATTGTTGGGTATATACAAGCTGCATAAAGAAAGACAGGCGTTCAAAAGCGTTGTCGTAAATACCCGTTCCCGACCATAGTGGATGGCTGGAATTGGCTAAAGTGCCTGCCTTAATCGCATTTTGTAGTATGTTGAATGCAGCTTGATTGGCTGGTCTGGTCTGGCTTGGGTGTTTGCTCAAACCTTTGGCAACTGTCCAGCTCCACTGAGTATGTAGTGGGAAGATGTTATTGGATACTTCTCCGCTGCGCCCATAAATATTGAATCGGTTACGTTGCAAGTTATGACCCATTTCGTGGTTTTCACCCCAGTCCAGCGGCATAATGGGGCTACCGGAATCAAACGGGTTCCCTGCACATAAGCCACCACAAAGTGCATGCACATCAGAATTAATGTGCTGTATTTTAGGTTTGGCATGAATGACGGCATCAGTACACAGGTTTTTTGTAGCACCGTCATAAGCTACATTAGTTAATTGGAATGCGGTACAGAAAGATTGCACTTCCGTATTGAGTTGAGGCAACCCTTCTCCAGAGAATCCGGCATATGCATAGTTGCCAAGGATCAGGTGCTTATTCAAATCATCAATATAGGATTGAACATCCAGATAAACATAGCCATTACTGGTGTTGCCGTCCTGTTGGGCAAATGCAGACAGCATATTCGATTTTAGGGTGTGAATTTCTGAAAATGGTGTCTTTAAGTCAATCCAGTCGCTATTCGTTGCTTCCACATCGTTCAGGAAAAAATTGATGGAAGCATCGTCAAATGTTTGCAGCAAAGGGTTATCCAGCACATTACTTAACTCTACAGTAAATGGCGTTGCGCCAGTTTGCGCTGCCGTCCAGCCAAGATAAATAGGGCCGCCATAAGGGGTGGACAACGTATATGTTTGACCAGCTTTTAGAGTAACTGCTGGGCTAGCCATATAACGCGGACGACTATACTGGTTGGAATTCCATAACTTGGTACTTTCCCGTAGATAATTGAAGCGTATTTTGACTTCAGATGTTCCGTTATCAGTCCGACGCACGGTAATTGTCTTACCGGGTGGTGCGTACAAGCCAGTGCTAGTCCACTCATCAAAAACCGTTGGCGTGTAAGACAGTGTTTTGCTGATGGTCGGTGCGGTGTTCTGGACAACCTGGGCATCGGTAAAATCACCCATATCCGGCTGGTAAGCATTGTTAGGACGGGCGTAATGCACCGTATAATCGGCAAACAGCGCCTTGAAGAAGGTGGCGTTATCCGTATTGATCTTGTCCATCGGATAATGGATTTGTTCACGATATTTGTCACCCAACAAGATCGCCGTTTTCAGCAAGCGATAGCTGTCATCCAACGCAAAAACATTGACATTTTTTTGATCCAACGCCTGTAAACTGGCGCGGATTGTCTCGACACCGGCGAAAAATTGCGTTTGCAGGGTGTTGCCGCTCGTCTGGTCGTTAACCTTGGCAGCATCGCAATTTATGGTTCCGACATTATTGACACAATTAACCGAATCAAAGGCAAAGTTGTAAGTACCGCTGTCGAGGGCATCAATAACGGTCTGGATAGCGTCTAAATTATTACTGGCACCTACATTCAACGAGGTGGGGCTAAAATTGTCCAGATACTCTTGGCGCCAATAATTGTCAGTTGTCGTCAGTGAGAAGTAATCCATCATTGCCAACCCTAAGTCATTCATGCTGCCGTCATACTGTAAATAAAGGACTGGAATTCCGTTCGCTTGCGCCGTCTTTACCGTTTGCATAACGGTGTTGAGGTCAAATGGCACGCTATGGTTATCTTCGCTGCCATTGTCACGCCCAATCACCAATAAGTTGGCACCCGATAAGCATCCGGCTAACAGCGCGCTTTCACATTCATCACTGATATTGACTGTGGCATTGGGATAATTGGTCGTAATCCAGTTACGGGTGGTGGCATCGTGTTTAAACCAATACGAATCCGATTGATGGGCAATCACCACCTTGAAAGTGCTTGTCGCCAAGTCGTTACGTTGGGTCAACCAAGCCAATTGACTTTTTAAGAACTCGTTAAGTTGGGCATTGCCAGTGCCTCCGGGTTCCGTTGTCCGGGACAGATCATGCAGGGGATTAGCCCCCATGACGGCGTAACGTGCACCATTGGCTTTTACCCCAGCAATCCCAAGGGTCTTTTTCTGACTTATTTTATCGGATTTAGCCGCAGCATTTGACACCAATGTCGGCATATTGGCGACAGGGTTTAAGTTATTCAGCCATACAGAATCGTGGCTTGGATCCCAAGTTATACCACTGATGCTCTCAGTTTGTAGACTGCCATTATTTGCCAAGCGGAAAATGTTGTTAATGGTTTGAGCCTGTTGCGTTTTGGTATTTGCAACGAAAGTATCGGCTTCCAGCCTTAACTCAGGGGCAGTAATACCCGTTGCCATTCCCGTCTGGAGTGCATCCTTATATGCAGCGGAGTGAACCGTTAGGTTGAATGCCGGTAAGGCACTGATACCGTCTTTGCGGTCACTGACAATAATCTGCACATTATTAACAATAAGAATATCGTTCGCCGTCGGCGTTCCACTTAATTCCCCTGTGGCAGCATTGAAGACCATCCATGTTGGCTTATTAAGTACCGCAAACAGGAAAATGCTGTCTTCGGTATCACTTACTGTTGGCTTAAAGAGGTAAGGCTTGCCAACCTCGGCTAAGGTAGCAGGCACTCCAGCGATTACCGGCGGGGTATTTGGCACAAAAGATTTTTTCCGCAAAATTTCATCGAGTACCGGCTCTTGTGCTTTTATCCATTCCAGCTTGTCCCGATCATAAAACTTGGTGTCCGAGTTTACTGCGAAAGGGATGCCTGCTTTTTCCAGTTGATAAGACATGAAACTGGCAAAAATAGCCTGTTCAGGAACACTATAATCCCCGCCAGAGTTATTGAATAGATCATTGAAATTATTGGCCATCCAGGCGCCAACCCAAGTCGGGATATGATTAGTTTGCCAGGACTTGGCCGCTGTTATGGCATCAGTAATTAATTTTTGTTCGTCTGTGCTGCCAATTGTCCACTGCTTGCGGACATTGTCTTTTTGAGGGCCGGCAGCATAAAAATGCCATTCCGCCATCAGGTAAGGGTCATTGGGTGGTAGTTGTAATTGGGGCAATTCAACTGGGTCAGAGATTTTAATGGGCGCTGCCATTATGAGTCGAGTTGGGTTGGTTGCTCGGATGACAGGGATTACTTCCGCGTAAAGACTGTTTAATACATCGGGCAGTTTGCCAAGCGCATCGGTAGTCTCAACGATTAAGTTAAAGCTGAGTTTGGGGGAAAAATCTTTAAAATGCTCAGCTACCGTCCGCCACCAACTGATAAGCGCTGTCCGGTTTTCATCAGCTTGAGCTTGAGTACAATTCGTACCCTCCACAGGACATTGCTTAATTACAGTGGCATAGTAGGCAATAACTGGGACAAGACCGTTATCCAAGCAGTCCTGAACAACCTTATCAAGGTGTTGCAACAGAGTAATTGTTGATTGTGGCGATGCTGGCTGAGTAAGATCAAATTGAACGCGAATACGGACGTGCTTAATGCCGCGAGCAACAAATGCTCTTACCATGTCGGTCTTGTAGGCATTAATGCCTGGGTTGGTATTTGCCCAATCGACATCAATACCGACCCCTAGGCCTGCTTGATAAGTCAGCGGATCTATTGCAACCGTCAGGTCAAAAGTTGGCAAACTTACTAGGGCTGACTTGCCATCAGAAACGCTGACGTTGATGGCTTTTGTCTTGCCGATATTCGCCAAACTGGGCGTACCGCTCAGCTCTCCGGTTGCGCTATTGAAAGTCGCCCATACAGGCTTATTGGTGATGCTGTAGGTTAGGGTGTCATTGTCCGCATCGCTGGCAGTTGGCGTAAAGCTGTAGCCTACACCGGTTGAGACATTGGGTGTTGGTATGCCGCTAATCACCGGTGCACGGTTAGGTTGCGTGACGGTCAGGTTGAATGCCGCAAGACGGGCAATGCCGCCCTTGCCATCGCTGACACTGATGCCGATAGCTTTGGTGATGCCGACATTCGCTGTTGTCGGTGTTCCCGTCAGTGCGCCAGTTTTGATATTAAAACTAGCCCAGGCAGGTTTATTGGAAATACTAAATGTTAAGGGATTTTTATCTAAATCACTCGCAGCAGGGGTAAAATTGTATGCCTTTCCGACATTGATTGTGGTTAATGGTGTACCGTTTATTACCGGAATACGGTTTGGTTGTATGACGGTCAGGTTGAATGCGGCGAGGCGGGCAATGCCGCCTTTGCTGTCTAGGACGCAATAATCGTTATTGCTTTGGTAATACCCACTTTTGCTGCCGTAGGTATGCCCGTCAAAGCGCCAGTTGTTATATTAAAACTAGCCCATGTAGGTTTGTTTGCAATTGTGAATGTTAACTTATCTTTATTTGGGTCACTAGCTACAGGAACAAATCGGTAAGCCTTGCCGACATTGATGCTTTTAACAGGGATGCCACTTATTTTAGGAGGTATATTTTGAGCGGCGAAAACGGCTATTCCAAAAAGGCTTAACAGGACAGTTAAAGCAATCTTTGACAATAACTTACGGCCAAAGGTAGCTCCCTTAATTGCGTTCATCGACAAAGTTCCCAAGAAATAAAATAGAGTGTTTTTTAATTCACTGATATTTTATTTGGTGGTGAGCAAAAATGTTGTGAACGGTTTGGCACTTTAGGAAAGTTTTACCTAAAAAGCTGTGATCTATTTGGCATACCTGACATGTTTGTTTCAACGCAGCCAAATGACTAACCATGAACGGCTTAACTCAATGCCGATAATACCGGAAACGTACGATCTATAAGTTTTTCATAATGCAGCAAGCTGCTCATTACGGTAGCGACCTAACGCCCAGAGCGGAAAAAACTTATCGTAGCTATGATATTTCAGGTAAAACGCCGTTTCAATAAAACAAAGTACGACCACCATCTACCGTGATGACTTGTCCGGTCACATAATCCGCATCCTTAATCAGATACAGAACGGCTTTGGCAATATCATCAGGAGAGCCACACCGACCCAGCGGCACGCGTTGCAGGATTTCAGTTTTTTCATGATCTGATAAGCCTTTTTCAGGCCATAGCATAGCGCCTGGCGCAACGGCATTGACGCGGATTTCTGGGCCTAATTCTTTTGCCAAAATTTTAGTCATCGCGACCAATCCGGCTTTGGCAATGCTATACACAGAGTGACCGGGCAAGCCGCGTTCGGCGTGGATGTCAACGATATTGATGATGCAACCTTGGCGTAACTTCAGCTTATCTGCCAATGCCTTAGATAGAAAAAAAGGTGTTTTCAGGTTGCTGCCCAATAAGTCTTCCCAGTGTTGTTCGGTCACGTCGGCAAAGGGCGTTGGATAAAATGCCGAGGCATTATTTATAAGCGTATCAACCCCGCCCCAGTGCTCGGCGGCGGTTTCGGCAAGTGTTTCTAGGGCTTGCATATTTAGCAGGTCACACTGAAATAGCGCTGCGGAATCGGGGCGTTTTTGGTTGAGTTCAGCACAAAGCGACTCCGCTTCGACACGCGAGGTATTAAAATGCACCAGTATGTTACAACCTTGCTCATGCAACAGTCGTGCACAGGTCGCGCCTATGCGTTTGGCTGCGCCGGTGATTAGGATATTTTTTCTCATGTCTTCGTTATGTAGTATGCTCTTTTCCATATTACCATCTGATTGGGCAATCCGTCTTTTAAGGGCGAAAACCCAGGATTCACGGTAAAAATCTGGTTGTTGACCATTGGGCTATCATATTGTCGATGCAAAAACGGTATGGTTGACATTAACGGCAACGGTTTGATTAAAACTCAATTATCTAACTGATATGTTTAAGCAGGGGCAACAAGGTCAGGGGATGAATTGTAAACAGCACTGGAAATTCCTAAATTTGCAATATTAAAAGACATGAACAAAATAGCTGAAAAATTGATCTGGATGTTGATTGCCTTACTGGGTGCATCTGCCGTTGGCGGTATTGCGCTGAATCGCGGAGAAAACATCAATGCCTTGTGGTTTATTGCGGCGGCCTTGTGTGTGTACGCGATTGCCTATCGCTTTTATGCAAAATGGATTGCCTTGACAGTGTTGGCGGTTGACGACACCCGTGCCACGCCCGCAGAGCGTTTGGATAACGGCCATGATTTTGTGCCAACCAATAAGTGGATTGTGTTTGGTCACCATTTTGCTGCAATCGCCGGCCCTGGGCCGTTAGTTGGGCCTACTTTGGCGGCTCAGTTTGGTTATTTGCCGGGTACGCTCTGGATATTGTTTGGTGCAGTGTTGGGTGGTTGTGTACAGGATATGACGATCTTGTTTTTATCGACCCGACGTGATGCGAAAAGTCTGGGGCAAATGGCGCGTGACGAGCTGGGTGTGTTGGGCGGCACAGCGGCGTTGATTGCCACCTTCGCCATCATGATTATCTTGATTGCCGTGCTGGGTTTGGTTGTGGTAAATGCCATGAAGCACAGCCCCTGGGCGACATTTACGGTGTCCGCAACCATCCCCATTGCGATTATTGTCGGCGTGTATATGCGCCATTTACGCCCCGGGCAGGTGCTGGAAGCCACGGTATTGGGCGTATTTTTGTTATTGTCGTCAGTTGCTTTAGGTGGCTGGGTGGATCATCAGGAATCACTGAGAGTTTGGTTTGACCATGAAGGCTTGACGTTGGCCTGGTGCATAATGGTCTACGGTTTCGCCGCAGCCATTTTGCCGGTTTGGTTGCTGCTGGCACCGCGTGATTACTTGTCTACGTACATGAAGCTAGGCACGATTACCTTATTGGCGGTCGCGATAATTTTTTTGCGTCCTGATGTAAAAATGCCCGCAATCACTCAATTTATCGATGGTACTGGGCCTATTTTCGGCGGCAAATTATTCCCGTTTGTATTTATCACCATTGCTTGCGGCGCTATTTCCGGTTTTCATGCGCTGATTTCATCGGGTACGACACCTAAATTATTGGCAAACGAAGGTGATATTCGCATGATCGGCTATGGCGGCATGTTGTTGGAATCGTTCGTGGCGGTCATGGCGATGATAGCGGCAACCGTACTTGATCCAGGTGTGTTTTTTGCCATCAACAGTTCTGCTGGTATCGTGGGTACTGATGCCGCAAAAGCGGTGCAGACCATAACCGCATGGGGTTTTCCGGTGACGGTCGAGCAAATGCAAACATTAGCGCAGCAAATGGGGGAGGTCACCTTATTTGCCCGCACGGGTGGCGCACCGTCCTTGGCGGTGGGTATGGCGAGCATTTTTGGCAGCGCCTTCGGGGATAGTTTGTTGGCGATGTGGTATCACTTCGCGATCATGTTCGAAGCTATTTTTATTTTGACCACGCTCGATGCCGGAACCCGGGTTGGGCGCTTTATGTTGCAAGATATGCTGGGCAATATCTGGCCGAAAATGGGCGAAACGTCATGGACACCTTCGGTTGTTTCTAGCAGTGCGTTGGTCGTGGCGGCGTGGGGGTACTTTTTGTATATCGGTGTCATAGATCCCAATGGCGGCGTAAATATACTGTGGCCGTTGTTTGGCATTGCCAATCAAATGCTCGCCGCCATTGCCTTATCTGTCGCAACAGGAATTTTGGTTAAATCCGGTAAACTGCGTTATGCCTGGGTGACGGCATTACCCTTGCTTTGGCTGATTACCATCACCAGTACGGCGGCATGGCAGAAAATAACCAGTGACGACATTCGTATCGGCTTTTTTGCCGCCGCCAATGATTTGTCCGATAAATTGGCGGCAAACCTATTGCCGCCAGAAAAAGCCTTGGTTGCCCCGCAATTAATTTTTAACTTCCATCTGGATGGCGTTATCACCATTTTTTTTATCGCTTTATTATGGTTGATTGTATTAGATATGGTGCGGGTTGTGGTTCGTTATCTGATCGGCAAACCCGTCTTGCCCACTACCGAAACCGCGCATAGTCCTAGCCGATTGGTGGAAGATTGGTTACAGGATTGATGGTGCTACGATTAAAGCGTGTTTGGCGGGCGGTCCGGCAATTATCGGGCGATGATGCTTACGAGCGTTATTTGCGGCATTATGCGAACCATCATCAAGGCAACAAGGAACCGCCATTGACGAAAGCCGAGTTTTTCAAGCGTTGGCAGGATGGTTTGTGGGATGGTGTTAAGCGGTGTTGTTAATCTAGGTACACATACAGGTAGGGGGCGCAGAAAGTAGAGATAGGGGACGCTGTTCTGGTTTCTGGTCTACTGAGGTCAATGTCAGCAAAGATAAAAATAATTTTGTGAACTTCCCAGCAATATCTGAACCTACGTATTTACTAAGGTGCATATCCTGCCATACTTTGCCGCGACATTAACCCAACATGGATAGATTTGAATGAAAAGACTTATGATTGCTGCCATTGCCTTGTTGCCAGCTATTAACACCCATGCTGGGGTATGCAACGCCAAGACGGTAACGGGGGCTTATGCCTACGAAGCGGCTTCGATTGTTAGCGGTTCCGCCGTTTACGGCGCTGGAAGGCTTGGTTTTGACGGTGCCGGGAAGGCGACTTTAGCGGGGATTGCCGTTACGGACGGAGTTTCTCAAGCGGCATCAGGTTCCGGCACTTATGCGGTATCTTCAACCTGTGTGGTCACAGTTAATCTGAGCGTTGGCACGCAGATATGGATTTACCTGGACAAACTAGACACTGTGCCGGCGGTGAACGTGGCGCACCATGGTAAAGTTGTGTTCAACAATTCGACCCATGGTTATTCAGGGCTGGGCGATTTTGACCGGGTGACGGGAAAATTTTGATCATATGTAAAGTAAGTAATATGTAGTTGAGTATTTTAAATACCTCTGTTAGTGCCATTGTTCAATACCGTTAAGTTTCAATCAACGCCATTATTTGCGGATAACGAAAACAATCGACAGTATGGTCATTGACCATGCCCGTCGCTTGCATGTGGGCATAGCAGATAACGCTGCCGACAAATTTGAAACCACGCTTTTTTAAATCGCGGCTTACCAGTTCAGACAGGCGGGTAGACGCGGGCAGTTCATGATGATGTTGCCAGCTATTCTGGATGGGTTTGCCATCCACAAAGCGCCAAATGTACTCATCAAAACTGCCGAATTCATCTTGTACTTTAATAAAGGCTTGGGCGTTGGAAATGGCGGAATTAACTTTCAGTTTGTTGCGGATAATGTCGGGGTTCGCCAGTAATTCGTTCACTTTACTTTCGTTATAACGCGCGACTTTTTCCACGGCAAAATTGTCGAAGGCTTTGCGGTAGCCTTCGCGTTTGTTCAGGATGGTCGACCAACTAAGCCCAGCCTGTGCGCCTTCCAGCACCAGAAATTCAAATAGCAGCTGGTCGTCATGCACAGGAACGCCCCATTCATGATCGTGGTAATGTTCCTCTTTAGGGCTATTAAGCGCCCACAGACATTTGCCCATAAAATAGTTTCCTATTGTTGATAGCGATAGATTTGAAATTGAAAAACAAGGTTTAATGTTTTCTTAATCGCAAATATACTACACTTGCAAAGTTGGTAGCCCAATCTTTAAGTTGTAAAAATTGCAGTGGTTGTTCAGGTAAAAACTCTTATTTAGGCATATAAATACCTCATGTTGATTGTTAAAAAAACATTTTCATTCATCAGCTTATTTGCAATGGTTATATTGCTGAGTGGTTGCCAATCGATGTCAAACTACTTTGACTTTGGAGGTCGCGCCGACGCAGGCGGATTAAGAGTGCCATTGCAAGCGGATGTGACCAAACATGAGTTTGACCTGTCAGGTGATCAAGCCTTGATTGGCGAGTTGGCTGCCGTCGATACCCAAGAACGCGACACCCTACCGGACATTGCCCGTCATTTTGGCTTGGGTTATAACGATATTACTGCCGCAAACACGACTGTTTCGCCTTGGACTCCCGCCGCGAATAGCCGCGTTTTATTGCCTTTGCAATTTATTTTGCCGGATGCGCCCCATAAAGGCATTGTCCTCAATGTTGCCAATATGCGGATGTTTTACTACCCGAAAAAAGACCCCAATAAAGTCTACACCTATCCGGTTGGTATCGGTCGTGACGGCTGGAATACGCCAACCGGCATGACCAGCGTGGCGGTCAAAACCCCGAATCCAGACTGGCATGTGCCGCCATCCATCCATCGTGAACACGCGGCAAAGGGCCATTATTTGCCTAGTGTCGTGCGTTCCGGGCCTGATAATCCCTTGGGTTATTATGCGATGCGGCTGGCGATTGGCAGTTACTTGATCCATGGCACCAACAAACCTTTTGGTATCGGTATGCAGATCAGCCACGGCTGTATCCAGATGTATCCTGAAGATATCGAAGTCTTATTCAAAAAGGTATCCGTAGGCACACCCGTGCGTGTTGTACATGACCCTTATCTAACCGCCTGGCATAACAATATGCTGTATCTTGAAGCCAATGAACCTTTGGAAAAATGGTTATTGTCTAAGCGCCAGCTTAAAAAGCAGGTGATAAAAGAATTGGGTAAATTGGCTAAACAACACCATGCGGACGTAGATTGGAATAAGGTTGACCGTGTTATTGACCGTGCAGATGGCATTCCAACACCCATCTTGGCAAACAGTTCGGACGTAGCGGAACTTTCCAGTAAAGCGGTGCAGTTGGCGCATCCGACCAGATTGTACGGTCAACCTGTCGTCGAAACATTAAACGACAGCGACTGGGCGATGTTGGTGGCTTCATTCAACAATGAAAATGATGCCCAAAAACTGGCAGCCATGTTGAACCACCAAGGGCCGCCCATTCCTGCCCGGAAAGTGCAAAACGCCAACACTTACCAAGTTGTAGCCGGGCCGTTCAAAAACAAGAAGCAGGCTAACGAAGCAGCAGGGCGTATCCGTTTTGACTTCGAGATTGAAACCAAGTTGTTAAAACCGAAACTCAACCTTACCAGAAGTTGATTTCAGGGTCTCATTAAGTATACCTGCGGCAATCCCAATCCTATTGCAGCAAAGTTTCGACATGCACAGCCACGCTATCCGCGAGAGCCTTTAGTTTATAGCCACCTTCCAAAACCGAAATAATCCGGCCTTTGCAATAACGGTCGGCAATATCCATTAAGGCTTGGGTGACCCAGCGATAATCTTCCTTCACCAATTTGATCGAAGCTAAAGGATCGTTTTTGTGGGCATCAAAACCGGCTGAAATCAGCAGCAAGTCGGGATTGAAGCGATGCAATGCTGGTAAGATAACACGTTCGTATTTTTCCCTGAATTCAACGCCGGTATCGCCCGCGGTCAGTGCTACGTTAACGATATTACCAACGCCAGTTTCTGATGGATCACCCGTGCCGGGGTAGTTCGGCATCTCGTGGCTGGATGCGTAAAGCACTTTTGGTTGATGGTAAAAAGCCGCCTGTGTGCCATTGCCATGATGCACATCAAAATCGACAATGGCTATGTGTTCTAAATGATGGTGTTGTCGGGCATATTCAGCAGCAATGGCAACAGTATTAAACAGGCAGAAGCCCATCGCTTGATTCGGTTCGGCGTGATGTCCAGGAGGGCGTACCGCGCAAAAAGCATTGTCCGCCTTATCTGTCAGGATCTGGTCAACTGCATCGCACACCGCACCCACTGCCAAGTAAGCCGCTTTTTCGGAACCAGGCGACAATACCGTATCGGCATCGAGATAATGAAAACCGTCTGTGGGCAAGGCATCGTGAATGCGTTGAATATGTTCAGGCGGGTGAATTAGGCGGATTTGCTGCTCTGTACCCATTGGCGGTGACAGCCTGATTAAATTCGCAAACGTTGGCTGAGCAAGGGCATTGTTGATAGCCCTTAGTCGATCCGCACATTCAGGATGTCCTTGACCGGTATCGTGCAACAGAAAATCCGGATGGCTGTAAAACACTGTTCTCATAAATTTCTCTCTGTAAAAAGCTGCTTATGCTTTTTATGGCTCTGTCTAATGCCTAACTATCTACTTATTGATATTAGTAGAGGCCTTCGGATTTACCGGTTCTAAATTATGTTTAACAGGCTGCAATGTAAATTCATAAACAGGTTTAAATCTGTATCTGCCATCGGAAGATGACCAGTAGCTTGGCAGTGCGGTCATGGCGATGTTCTACGTTTACATAGTCATCAACGGGAACGTAACCTTTCTTTTCCAGGTGGATTTTGTGGGTTTCCATTTTAAGTTGACCTAACGATAACGGAGTAACGCCGACAAGACTCCCCTCTATGAAGATGGATGCATTTGGTGGCGTTGACCGAACCAGCGTAGCATTGGTGCTACAGCCCACAAGCATCGAAAAACCAGCCGTCAAGATGATTTTGTATAATTTTTTATCTTGTCGTCTTGCTTTGTTTTATAACAGCCTCAACTAATTGCTCAAGTGCAGATGACATGGCTTTTTCAGAAGCTTGTTGAAGGGCTAAATAATAGTCGGCATCGGTTTTAAGGCCACTTTGAACAAGATTGATAGCTGCTTCACCTGCGCGTAAGCCTGCGGCGACATCATCAATAGGTGGGTCAATACCATCAATGGGGGAGTGTGTATTGTAGTCATATTCAAATTTTCGAGGATTTGTACCAACCGTATCAGATGTAGACGCAGAATCAGCATGTCCCTGAACCGAAATGGGTTTTCCAACGACATCGCCGCTTTCTGTGATGATCGCCTTAAGGCGAATATCAGCCGACGTTGACATACCATTAAGCGCCCCAGGAGATACGTCGGCATCTTCGATTTCTACCGAGACTATCCGAGAGAACCCGCTAGTTGCAGTTGTCACTTGAGGCATGTGGTCGATTACAGTCACCTCTCGGAATGCCTTTGATAATGCGTGCTTGGCATTCGGCTCAAGCGCGTTGCCAAATTCTACGTTGTATGGCACTACATTTATATTTCCCTTCCAAATGTACTGCTTCGATGCATCGGGTATGTATAATCCGATGGCATCTTTGCTTATTGCACCAAAGTCTTTGATAGGCAGGGGATTAGTCAATTTTGTAGTAATGCCGGAACAACCCGCGAATAGCCAAACCAAATTGAACAAGGCAATGAGACAAACCTTACTCAAAAGACGACGATTTTTTGCATCCATATAGCTTCACCCCATTTCGTATTTTTGTAAAACCTTCTTGGTGAGGTAAGCCTAACCAAGCTTGCCTCACCAAGAATCAATTAATCTGGTGCTGCACTGGGTAGCGGTGAACCCGATTTCACTATTCCCGCAGCTTGGGCAAAGCGTTTATGGAATGTGCCTTCGGTCAGCGTGGTAAACATCTCGGTCTTGATCCGCCGCTTGGTAATAACAGTCACTTCTGTGCTTTCTTTGGCAAGCGGCTTAAGCCAAGCGCCCATCACGGTGCCGTAAGAATAAAAATTCATGCCGCTGCTGGTCAGCATGTAACCTTCGTCCTTGTGTTCTTCAATGGCATCCGCACCTTCCCAGCGAAACACAGTTTTGGCGATGTCCCACGCTTGTTCCTGCGTGACTGGGTAAGTTTTGGTGATGCCTTCCGTGCCAGCCTCTTTTGCGCGCACCACATCATTCAAGCTGGCACAGCCGCTTAAGGTAATGTCAGATAACAGAAAAATATAAACCAGCAGTGTTTTAGTTAGTTTTAACATGGGGTATCGCTCCTATTTTTAGTTTTTTATTACAAAACATGTTTGCGACTACCTATTAAAAATTTACCGCTAAAAAATAGGCAATCATATTGTCGTTTTTTCCTATTGCTACAATTCATGCATTGGTCGAATCATCGTCATTTACCTTCAATCCTCTTTTATTCAGTGCGTCACGTAGGTCGTTAAAATATTTTCTACCAATAGGTAATTCGTCTTTACAGACCTGAAAAGTCACAAGGTAACAGCCCTCCCTATCAAGATCTGGTTTATAGCCATTAACATAATTCAGGTTAACTAAATAGCTTGTATAAATTCGCATGATAATGGGTTCCCCTTTTTCGTCCACCCATGATTTTGAGGTTTCACTTAGCCATTGTTCTAATGTTTTGTTTATGATTCCATCGACACTGTCATTGTTAATGAGTTGTGCTTTGGTCTTATTAAGCATTTCCTTTTTAGTCGTGTTACCCTCGTTGTTGCTTTGAACATAGATAATATCCTTTTGGGCTAGATACTTGGTGCACAAACTCATTTCACCGCGATCAACAGTTCTATGTCTAACTTCAATTTTTTGTTTACTTTCAGTGCTAGGGATTGCATTCCGAATTTTATTAAGTGCATCAGTCACTTTGAGGTTAGAGACGGGCTTATCGTAATAACCAAAGGGCCGCACATCTATTGCAGGACGAGCATATTTCTCAAAATCTGTCGTGAATACAACCCAGGGTTTATGCAAACGCAAATTGTCAATTTTACGCGCCAAATTAAGGCCAGCTTCTTTACCTTCAGAGAGTATCTCAATATCAAGAAACGCGCCGTCAACGTCCCCCGCTTCAATCAATGGCCAAGCGCTTGCGGTATCTTCAAAGGCACCGACAACTTCAACGTCGGGGTGCAAAGAAAGTAGGTGGTTCAATGCTTCACGCTGATGGTTTTGATCCTCAACAATAATCACCCGCATTTTATTTATCATACATTGCTCCTTTTTTGATTGCCTTGATTTCAGGGTTTTCGGTCACTGTTTTAAACATTTTCAGCCCAGTTTTCGTGCTTTATTCAGTATCTGGGCTACTTGATTTTCGTTTAAAGGCTTCTCTAAATACCCTATGTACCCAATTTTACGACCCGTTAAAACCGATTTCTCAGGAAGTGCAGAGGTAAACGCTATCCATGTTGTAGGTAAAGATAATTTGTTTATACGTAGTGCTAAATCGAGACCAGCTTGTTTACCTTCAGTTAGGATCTCAATATCAAGAAAAGCACCGTCAATGTTGCCTGCTGTAATCACTGGCCAAGCGCTCGCCGTATCCGCAAAAGCACCGACGAGTTCCACATCCGGATGCAAAGAAAGCAGGTCGATCAATTTGTTTCTATGGTTAAAGTTGTCCTCAACAATGACGATTCGCATTTTACTCAACTGGGTTCACTCTTTTTGGGTGTCGTAATATTGCCACGGTGCCGTTATCCATATCGCTTTGAAAGTTTAATTCAACACTTTCACCAAACACCAACTGTAAACTCTGCATCATCTGGTACAAGCCTACACCGCCCCCCCTGTTTTTTGATGCCACCGGCTGTTTGCCGAGTTTTGGCAACATGTCCGGATTTATGGTGTGGCCATTATTGGTTACTTGTTGCACCAAGTATTCGCCGTCAGCTTTTACACTGACCGATAATATATAAGGTGGTGGACGGCCAAATAAGCCATGGTTTATGGCGTTCTCCACCAATGTTAGCAAGCTGATTGGCGCAACTTGGTAACACAACAATTCATCGGTGATGTTCAAGTTATACTGTAACAAGCCGTTGAACTCCAAATTCTTAAAAGTTATAAAACGTTCCAATTGTTCTAGTTCATCTTCTAGCGTAATGGTTTCCTTGCCTGAAAAGGCTAATATATCGGCAAAAAAATCACTTAATTCAGCCAATAGATCACTGGCGTTTTCAGGGTTTTCACGGATCATCCCTTTAATGCTTGCAATTGTTCCTTTCAAAAAATGTGGTTCCGTTTGCGCCTGAAAAGCGCGAATTTCTGCTTGCATTCTTTGCAAGCTGGCTTCTTTCTCTAGGCGGTCACGGTCAAGTTGTTTTATCACCCAAAAAATTAAAAAGCTACAGCCGGCTGTATTTGCAATGGCGACGGGCGCTAATACACCCGTCGTTAATGACACAGCGTCATCAAATGGTCGTATCAAAAATAACAGTATGACCCTATGCAAAACAGTTCCAGCGAGCGCTACCCAAAACACTATTTTTACCGATTTTAGCCAATTTGGCTTAAAGTAACGAACACCGCCTGTAAGTAGACCCAATACCGTAGTTGCGATAAAACTTGGAAAACTAGCAAGCCCGCCAAGATACCAGCGGTCGGCACCCGCTAACAATCCAGTGCCAAGACCCACAAAAGGGCCGCCAATCAAGCCGGAAATTAAGGTGATGGTATCGCGCAAACCGATAATCGCCTGCTTTTCTTCAAGCTTTGTCGGCCAGCCTGTCGATAAATTAATTGAGCGCCATCCTCCTCGAACTTCATAGATTATGCCATTGTGAGTCCCTATTATCGCCAGGATGGCGAATATTATTACTGCTAAAAATTGATGCCGCCATTTTAATTCTGAATTATGTCCGGCCTGACGCAGCCTTTCAAAGCGTACGGCAATAAGTGCAGCAACAACGACAATAAAGAAACGCTCTAACAGATGTAACGAGTCATAAAGCCAATGCATCAAAAGCGGTAACTCAGGAAAATCCATAACTTATCTCGCTAATAAGTAAATAACGTCCGTCATCGTAACATGTAAAAAACATGTCCTGAAGTGGCTTTTACCCCGGAAAAAAGGTATTTCACCCGACTTTTCAGCACCTGGGCCAATGTCAATTCAGAAAACTCGACGTTACTTTACCCTACCGTGACCGCTTAAACGTCGCTTACCTTAAATTTAGCCTGTTGTTCTTAACTGGGGTTATCAATCGTTTTAAGGATTGATGTGGAGCGCCTATGCTCTCAAAAGTGTGGCAAGCCCAGAAAAGATAACAACGCGTCTTTGCCATTTCAACCCGGAAATAGGTAAAAACTTGTCGTTCATCGGGAAAAATGGGCTGTTTACCCCTGCCTCAAACATAGCCCTTGGCTTTCCTGTTAGCCTGTTGGCGTGTTTTTCGGAGAAGTGAAAAGCACCAGGAGTGATAAAACTCTTTTATGTCAGTATTGATGAAAAGTAGGTTGATTGGATTACCAATGTTTTATCCAAACTGACATTATTTTTTAGTCCTAAACAGGAGATAAACATGAAAACATCAATGGCGTTAAGCGTTGCTTTAGCCGCTACGATGGTCAACGGGATTACTAACGAAGCATTGGCTTTAAATAGTGCCAGCGCAAATATCCTTGGTAATAATCCTGAAAGCCTTAAACCATTAGTGTCTAGGTCTGGCTTTGTTTCTGATCCCATGCTGAAGGATCAAAGCGTATTGTTGGCGAGCCGTTCAACCAGTGGAGTTTCTGACTTTGTCGGGACGATGAGCGTAGAGAATTTTCAAGGGACACTGAACAATCTCAATTTTACTCACGAATCAGCCGCTGGTTTTAGGAATTACCTCACCAAATGGTACCGTCCTAACTTCGCTAGACAGGACAAGGATGTATCCGTTTGGCTTTACCATGATTCTGCGCTTGGTGATAACCTTGATCTCTGGAGCTCTGCAGGGATAGATTATGGCATTGATGCGGTGCGTACGGCCTGGCATTCAGGGCACGGTGGCATGGTGAGGCCTAATGTCTATATTGCGGCAATGGGCGCAAATTGGTCAAACAGGGGGTGGTACGCATACTCCAACCAGATGAGCTTAGGCGGCAACTACTGGTGGAACGGTGATGAACGCCTCCGCTATATGTTTTGGGATACCTGCAACAGCGTCATGATCAGCGGTGGCAACAGTCCTTATACCACATGGGGAACCCGGGCAAAAGGTGTCCGCATGGTATTCGGTTACGAAACCACTTCAATCGACAGCCCTTATTACGGAAAATACTTTTGGGAGGAATGGAATAAAGGTAAGTCCTTGTCACAGGCATTCCTTGATGCAAGCGCACGCATAAGTCCCAAACAAAGTCCTGCTGTAGTGGCTTTTGGTGCAACCCAGGCGGCGGTTAAATCAATTCTATTTAATGAACGATTAATGACCAGTTCCGCTTCAAGTAATGCCTGGGGACAATGGCGGTGGACTAATGTAAGGAGCGTTGCGCTTTCACCAAGAACCACAGTGTTTGCGAATTTTGAAAACTCAAATCCGCAAGCCTTTGCCTTGGTCAAGGGCAATAACCAACCTATAGAGGTATCTCGCATTGCTGAAGAGTTTGGCATTCAAATCAAACAGCCCCAGGAAATCCAAAACAGGTCTTTTTCCCTTAAAGCGGTAGAGACAAAAGCGGGTACGTTGACTGTTGAACCCAACGGCAGCTTCGAGCTGCAATTAAAAAACGCGCTGACTAGCCCAGGAAAAAGCGCAATGACCGACGGCATTTTGCTAAACAAAGCTAAACAGTTGGCAAGGCAATTAAGCTTTACTCAAGGGTTTGATTTGCAAGCTAGTTTAGTTCGGAATGAACTTGAAGCCGGTGGCTCTAAAAATACCAAAACCGGTGTAAAAGTTGTCAAGAAAACAGTGATTTTGGATCAAGTGATTCATGGCGTGCCTTTTATCGACCCTAATGCCGGGCATTTGGAAATTAGTTTTGATGCGAGTTCCGGCAAGGTCAACGGTGTCCGTAGCACTTTACAGAATCTACAACCCGTAGCCAGGGCATTCGTTAATGCACGAGGTTCTTCTCGTCTATCAATAGACGATGCACGGAAAACAGCCTTGGGTTTGTTTTCCAACCAGGGCGGTGCTTTGATGAGGGGCGGCCAAAACTTACAGATTGCCCCAAACAGCGAGAGTGTCGGCTACCAAATCATCGATAACCAAGCTGTCCCCGTGTTCAGGGCTGAAATAGTGGATCCGGCACAGAAAACTGCGCGACCACGCGAAGCACTTGTGCCACTTATATAAATCTGCATTCATCAAGCCGATACTTGCCAGTCAGTTGCATCGCGGGTAAGTATCGGGTGTTGTAGCAAGGTAGCCCGTACGCAAGCTCCATCCAGTCTGCCTTGCTTATACATATCAGTATGTTGTGGATTCCTTCACGATGTAAGTATTGGTATCTGGGCCGTAAGTTTCAAGAAGTCCTCCTCCCCAACAGCCGTCCAAGTCTGCTCCCACCCAGCTGTAACACTGAATCTGCTGTGTGACTTCAATTAGCTGGTAGCTAGGATGTGACTCAATAACCTGTTCTGTAGTGTGCAAGACATCAAAGACATCGTAACCAGACATGATTGAATTGCCTGCTAAATTAGCCATATCCTTAACCAGTGCGCCTGAAACTATCTCTCGCGTCTCCGGTATGACCGAAACTCGCCGTGGTTGAGGCTCATCGAATGTTGCATGTGCCTTCTTACCCATAGTCTCCGTGTGATGCTTTTTCATGGAACTTTGATGGGTTTTAGCGAAACCGAGGATACGTGCCAGCATGGAGATCAAGCTCATGGTATTTCCTTTGGTAATTCAAAATGTGTTTTGCCTAACGTAAAGCTAACTAGGCGAAGCGCGGAGAGCGAAAACATAAAACCCATATAACCGCACTCCGGTTGAACACCCTGTTAGGTGGTAGGGCATTAGCGAAGTCCACACCCAAAATCCTACGCCTTATTTGGCGTATTAACGCATGGGGCGGCATCGTTCGCTGGCAGGAGTGTGGTGGACTGTTCGGGTACTCTGCACACTATGGATTCTGTTGGCGCGTTTAGCCACAACAGGCTGGCTCAGTTAGGGTGCTAATAACATAAAAGCGCGTTACTTAGTGAAATGTCTTGGACGTTGGGGCAAGATTTTCGGCCTCCCATTTGACGTAAAGTTGAAGTTCTTCGGCCAATTGCGGGCCTATATTTTGTAAAATTGGGAGAATTGTCTTTGCTTGGTCTACAAGCCTCAGGGCAAGTGCGCCCAAGGCAAAATAAAACAAGTATTCTGGATTGTCCTGAAGGAATTTTCTGCCTTGGGTCTCCAAGTAGGCGACAGCCTCCTCATCTTTCCGTTTATCCTTAAGGTATGCGGCACCAAGGTAAAGTTGGGCATCAACGTGATCATTGCGAATGCTAAGGGCATAGAGATACGCTTGGTATTCTGCCCGATACCTGCCAAGCCCACGATAGGCTTTTCCCAACTCAAAATAAGCTTTTGCCTGTTGCCGATCAAGGGCGACAGCTTGGCTGAGGGCTTCAACCGATTTAGTGAAGTTACCCAGTTTATTGTAAGCATATCCAAGATTGTAATAAGCATCAGCGGAGTCGGGGTCGATTTTCAGCCCACGTTGGGTCGCTTCAATGAGTTGCGCCCCAAGCCCCAGCGCCCCGTAAGTCGTGCCCAACATAAAGAAGCCTAGGGCAATGTCCGGCTTGATTCTGGTGACGAGTTCAAACTCGGTTTTGGCTTCTTGTGGCGATCCAGATTCGAACAACGTACACCCTAAATTATAATGGGCTTCTGCGTAGTCTGAATTGATGTCAATTGCCGAACGATAGGCAGCGATGGCCTTTTCTTTGTAGCCCAGTGCGTTATAGGCTACACCCAAGTTGTAATAATCACTGGGATCAGTCAATGCACCTCGCTGTTCCATTTTTCCGATATATTGGCGAATTTCATCTTCATTCATATCTAGCCTTCTAAGCATTTCAATTTACCCATTCAAAACGGACGACAATAAACGCGCTGATTACGACGATAAGAGACCGTTGCACTAATTGCTCATCTCATAAAACCGATGGAGCAAAAAGCGGTAACTTAGGAAAATCCATAACATATCCCATCATCGACTATAGGCTGGTCATTATATTGCACGGTTCAACGGCGTTTAGCAAAGTCATTTAGCCCGAAAAGAATGTCGTTCACCGTCATAAAATGGCTATTGGTTTGACCCTACAATTGGATGGCTTGATCAGCTTAACCCGTTTAGAAAAACGCACAAAAACTAACGGCATATAGCCTTGTCAGTATGGAAGCCTTGAATACGGTAGTTTCGCTCAAAGCTAGATAGGCCCATCCCGGTCGAAATCAAAAAAATACTGTACTTCCTAAATTTAGCGCCACGAAAACCGCCGTTCACCCTCGCTATTAGGTCATTCGCCTTAGCTCACTTGTTAACGTTTTTTCCGTATGCTCCAATCGCCTTGCGCTTTCGGAAAAATGAAACGCGTTTGTATCAATGTCTACCGTTCATGTAAGCATCGGAACTAGCTCCGCATGACATTATTGGAGAACTGTATCATGAATATTAACAACAATAACAATGCAGTACGTTTTATTTTAGTTGCATTAGGGCTGTTGGCGGAGTTTGGCTTTGCAGCCACACCGCCTGCGCCTGATGACGGCAGCAGCCAAAAACCTGCTTATGCCGCCCACATGCAAGCGCTAACAGAAAAAGTGCAAAAAAACGGCACTGTCCGAGTCATAGTGCGGATGAAAGTGCCGACACATCCTGCTGGTATGCTTTCTGCCGAAGGGGTGCGTGGCCAACAAACAGCCATCGCACAAAGCCAAAATCGGGTATTAAACGGAATGATTGCAGCGCACCCCAAAAGCGTGAAGCGGTTTAAACATATCCCTTACCTTGCGATGGAAGTTGACGCGGACACACTGGCGCAACTTAAGTCATCCCCAGATGTGGCGGGCGTGACCGAAGACCTGATGTTGCGGGCAAACTTAACGGAAAGCGTCCCGTTGGTTGGCGGGTCGAATGCCTGGGCTAAAGGCTATTCGGGCGCAGGGCAAACGGTAGCTATCCTTGATACCGGCGTGGACAAGACCCACCCGTTCTTGGCCGGTAAAGTTGTCGCGGAAGCGTGTTATTCAACCAATGAATTTGGCACGTTCTTTACTTCCGCTTGCCCCAATAAACAGCAATCACAAGTGGGCCTTGGGGCAGGCGTCAATTGTTCGGCTGAGGATTGTAAACACGGCACTCATGTCGCCGGTATCGCCGCAGGCAAGAAAGGCGTAGCCAAGGATGCCAAAATTATTTCTGTCCAGGTGTTTACACTTGCAACGTCTTGGGCGTATTGCGGTTTAATCACACCCTGTACGACTGCGTTTGAAAGCGACATTGCCAAAGGCATGGAGTATGTGTACAGCCAGCGCAATAAATTCAAAATTGCCTCCGTCAATCTCAGTTTGGGTGATGACTTTTGGTACACAGGAATCTGCGATGGCGATCCAACTATTGAGCCTATCCGTCTTGCAGCGGAACATCTTAAGTCCGCTGGAATTGCCACCGTGGTGGCATCCGGCAATTTTAGTCGTAAGGCAGGTCTTCCACGCCCAGCCTGTCTCTCCAATGTTGTCAGCGTCGGTGCCACAACCAAAAATGATTTCGTCGCCTATTTTTCCAACAGCGGCCCGCAACTGAAATTGCTTGCGCCTGGGGTGGACATCGTTTCGTCTGTCCCGGGTGGGATATTTGATAGCTTTAACGGCACTTCCATGGCTGCACCCCATGTTGCCGGTGCCTGGGCGGTACTCAAGTCAAAGAATCCTAATGCGAGTGTTGATACAGTCCTAGCAGCATTGACACGCACCGGCACGCCCATTACGGATTATTATAACGGGCTGGTAAGACCCCGTATCCGCATAGATGCAGCCTTGGACGCTTTGTCAGGTTCAACCCCACCAGGGCCGCCACCACCTCCAGGGCCTTTGACGCAGGTAGCCCCTTCAGGCAACATCAATACGACAACACCGACTTACCGCTGGGGTATGCTGCCCAATACGTCTTGGTATCTCGTCTGGCTTTATGACCAGAACGGCAACATGGTTTATGTACGGTACGCATCACCCACAGATGCCGGTTGCACTAAAGCAAATAGTATTTGCACATTAAAGCCAACGACAGCCATGGTTAGAGGGCAGACCTATTCTTGGCAAGTATCGGCTGTAGCAGGTATCAAAATATATGACAGCGCAAAAGTCATGTTTAAGATTACAGGCTAACAGGATTTTGACAGAACTTGCGTTGGCATTCAGTTAGGTAATGGATGGTGGTTGTCCGAGTGGGTTGATGCGAAGGCAACCACCATCAATGCCGTTTTTTATAGATAGCGATTTAGTGCAGCGTAAAAAATTAAGAGCGGCAGGGAACTGGGATAAATAATGGATGCGTTAAGAAAAGGCCAATCGGAATTAATTTTTAGTTTTGCTTCCGATTACCTAACTAATCGTACATGGGATACCGTCATGTTCGACATATTTTTTATATGCTGGTTCGCATGGATTCTAAAGATCTTTTTGTTCGATATGGCTTGTTTCATTATCAGGTCTATTCATATATTGAACAACTGGAAAAATGTACACGGGCGAGTTGTTAAAGTGGGGCCCCTTGTCCCTGGGGAAAATGATTTTGAATGGATCGAAGTCGAGTACCTTGTTAATGAAAATGTTTACGTATCGACATTACTACCTAGTGATTCATCGTTAGGATTATTTCGGATGGGTAGTGAGGTCAGGTTGTTATACAACGAGAAGATTCCAATGAAGTGTGCCATTAGAAATCCCAGCGAAGTTTTCGGTTTTACCTTTGCCTACCTTATCTTTTTCGTTGAATTTATAATTTTTACTTATACTATTTATGCAGGCCATCTATGAAAAAAAACTTGCAAGCCCTTATCCAAAAACTACCTTCCAACACATCGGGCAAGGATTATGTCATCGGTGATTTACATGGTTGTTTTAACTTGCTTGAGCGGTTATTGACTGAAGTTGCTTTTGACGAAGCCAATGACCGCCTGTTTTCCGTAGGTGACCTGGCTGACCGCGGGCCTGACCCTTTGCTTTGTCTGGAACTATTGGCAGAACCTTGGTTTTATGCGGTGCAAGGTAATCACGAAGCAATGCTCATGGATTTTTTCCAACCTTACTTGGGTACCGGAAAACTAGCCAGTCTGAAGGATGTCAACAACACCGGTTTGCCCCAGTATGGCGGTAGCTGGATAGTGGACTATTACCTGTCTGAACAAGAAGTCATGGCTGACGAGTTTAACCGTGCATTACGTCGGGTATTAGCGTTGCCTTTAATCTTAGTAGTAGGGGAAGGCGACAGCCGCTTTCATATTGTCCATGCGGAACTGGTCAAACCTGGCTCCCTGACCAGTGATCAGCTAGTATGGTTGAATAGTGACATAGACCAATGGCTTGCCGAGGGAACTGTGCCGGAAGGAACTCGCGAACGGCTGTTATGGGGGCGTAAATTGATGCACAAAAGCGGCTCATTCGGGCGTGCTCAAAACGGTCTTTCCACTACCTTTTGCGGGCATACCCCGCAACCCGCGCCTTGCCAAAGTTTATCGCATGTGTGCGTAGATACTGGCGCTTTTCTTACGTTGTCTGCCAGAAACCTAGATGGAGATTACGGTCTGACCTTGTTTAACGCTCACCAATCTTGCTGGTTTACCGCATCTTATCAGCATGAAGGCATCGCTCGAGGCCGACTTCCTAAGACCTGATTTGCAATCAAACTAAACGCTTTTCGTGTCTACGAAGGGAGGATTACTATGAAGGAACAGCTACAAAACCTCAATATGGGTGACTTTTCCGATGATGAAGTCACGCAAATAGAAACCCTGTTGGCGGCTATCAATCCAAAGCAAATTAATCATAGCTTCGGGTTTAGGCAAGGGGATACTTTTGACCAAAATTTTGAAGATTTGGCTGGATTTCTGGAAGAGTCGTTGGCTGACCGTTTGGCAACCTTGATCACTGAGTTGCTCAAGTGCTTATCTGACGCAGATCCGGTGAAGATGTCCAGGCAACCCAACTGGCTAGAAAAAGTGACCGGTAAATATCTGGAGATTTCGCTTGACTATCTGGAAGCCAGGTTACGTATTGATGGCTTACTGAAGGAAGCAGAAGCTGCCGCCCAGCAGCTTGAAGTCCTGTTTGTCGAGGTTGATAAACAGGGTCGCTATTTACGTACTGAGATACGCGATTTGCGTGTGCACATCGCGGCAGGTCGTTTGTATATGGCGCGTAGTATCCGTCTGCCCGAATCCAACACTGAACCTGACGCGTTTGATAAACCACAAGAGCGTTTCGCCCGCCGAATCACTAACCTTGCGGCTTTGTTGGCATCTCATGAAATGACCACCGTGCAGCTTGATATGGCGTATGCACACATGGCAGATTTGCTCGCCAACTATTATGAAAGCTGCCATGTCCTGCTGCCCATTTGGCGAGAACACTCGCTGGGCTTGGCACTGAACGGGGGAAACCATCCGATGCAGGTAAACCTGGCTCGGCAAGCCCATCTTAGGTTGACAAACAAGCTGTCTGAAATTGCTTAAGTGCTTTTTATCCATAAATTTGGAGAATATTATGAACAACCAACAAGTGATAGCCAATGACGATCCCATCTTAGACATTGAAACACCGAGTACGTTGACCGATCTGGACTTAGAAGCATGTGGGCTTTCAATCGATGACCAGCAGGCGGTGCAAGTGCTGGCAGATAAGATAGACGAACGTAACCCGATGAGTATTATGGAGTTTGGGCATGATGTTGGGGAACACACGGCAAACTATACCGATGAACTGTTGGAGCAGGTAAAAAACACCGAGCTTGAAGATTTGGGTGAACAACTTTCGCTACTGGTGGTGTCTGCCAAGAAAATAAATTTAACGCCTTTTTCCGACCAAAGTTCCAAAATCCCCATTATTGGCCGCTATCTTGACCGGGCCAAATTGACCAAAGAACGGTTGGTGCAGCAATTCGACAGCACCAAGGTACAAATCGACAAACTGTTACAAGAAGTGGAGTTTTCCCGTAACGGCCTTATCGAACGCATTGGTGCATTGGAGAATATGTTTTTGTCGGTCATGGAAGAATATCGACTACTGGGCTTGCACACGGCCGCAGGCAAGTTGAAATTGGAGTCCTTACGTCAGCAAATCATTTTATTGCGGGGCGAAAAATTGACTCAAGAACGCACGCTTGCGATTGCTGACTTGGAACAAGTCATTGCTTATCTGGATAAACGGGTGGCAGACTTCCAAGTGTTGCAACATTCCGCGCTTCAGTCTTTGCCGATGATCCGCATGATCCAGGCCAACAACCGTATGTTGTCGGAAAAGCTGCATACCATTCAAGAGCTGACGATACCCTCCTGGAAACGGCATTTTCTGCTGGTGCTGGCATTGTACGAACAAACCCAAACCCTCAATCTGTCGCAAAATATCGACAACGCCACGAACCGCTTCTTGATGCGTAATGCACAATTGCTGGCAAAAAACGCCAAAGAAACGACTGCCGGCAACCAGCGGTTGGTCATTGATGTGGAGACGCTGGAAAAAGTGCAAGCCATGATGATTGAAACCGTACAGCAAGTGATCCGCATTCAGGATGAAGGTATCCGTGCTCGCAAGGCGGCAGAAGTAAAATTACACAATTTGCGCGGCGAACTTAAGACCAAGCAGATAGCCAAGAGCAGCCTTCGGAGGATTAAGTGATGACTGTGCAGGAGGAGATGTCCCGTCAATGGGAGCAATGTAGGCAGGACATCGACATGTTTAGGGATGAAACCAACATATTGCTCACATGGAGCTATGCCTTATTGATAGTAGGGCTCTGTGCGGCTGCGGCGGGAGACAATGACTTTATTTCAGTTGTCGCTAAGTTACTGTTAATTATTGCCATGTTCCTACTTGCCTGTTGCATATTTATGCGGCAACGCTCGGTTCGATTAAGCCACATCGCTGATGCTCATCAATGGGAGTATCCCTATGATGTATTAAACAGTGTTGAAACAGCGCCTATTACTCAAGCCATAATGCTAGAGAACGGCGATTTCAGGGACAAATCGTTTAGTTATCCAATGGGACGGGTGCAGTTAGAAGCGGAAATCAACCATCTTAAAGAGCGTGCGGAGTCGATTTTTACGCAAACAGCACTCATTTTCCTTATTATTATTTCGGTATCACTGCCGATCATCGACGGTGGCAATACAGAAAAAATCGGAAGATGGTGTTTCCTCTGGCTTTTTGCCTTTGCACCGACTTATTTCATACCTATCCCTTCGTTTTTGATCATATACTTTGAATTGTGTTTCACCGGAATGTTGGTAATGCCTTTCATAACAGCGGCGGAATTAACGCTGAAAACCATTATGTTCATTATTGCCATTGCGGCAACTGCGGTCTATCGGATTTTCGCAATATGTATGGGTTGCAGGGCGAATAATTTGCGCTTGCGGTTGATGTCCAGTCCAATTAGTACATCTGGGGCTGAGGAATTATGAATGTCTGGTTTGGACGTAGTGTGAGCATTTTGTGTCTTTACGTTGAGAACGCCGCTTTTTTTGGTGTCGTGCAAAAAATGAAATTAATGGAAGGTCGTGATTGATGGGCTAAGTTTTTGGGTTCGCCTTTGGTTTGTCTTGGCATCAATGGGTTTATTGATTACTGTCCCGCCAATTCATGGGCGATTCGGTTCCTTAACTGATAAGGGACATTTTCGTTCATGACGACGGCAAAAGGTTGCCAGTCGTTATGGTTTACGAGATAACCTGCCAGTGCGCTGACTCCGTTCAAGGTTCCAGATTTTGCGTAAATGCCGGGTTCGATTTCCGGTAACAAATGTTTCCAATCGCGAAAGGCGAGCAGTAGTTCCGTTAATTGCTGCGGCGATAGGCGATTATTGCGTGACAGTCCAGCGCCGTCCGCCAATGAAAAGTGCTTCCAACCAAAGCCACGGGAAAGCGTTTCCTCCATAAAGCGTTGCACGTCGGCGGCATTGGCAGGTCGCTTGTAATTTTCCGCACTTAGCATCAAAATCAATTGGTTGGCGACAAAATTGGTGGAGTATTTCAGCATCGAGCGCACGATTTCGGCCAATGTTTTGCTGTTTTCGTGTGTATAAAAAACCGTCAGGTCAGGAACCTGAGCAAAAACTATCTTGGTATCAACGGCAATGCCATTTTTCTGCAAAAAAGCCGCCAGCAATTCGGCGAAATAGCGTTCTGCATTGCGTGGATTTGAGCCGGTATTGACCCGTAACTCACCACTTCTTACCGAATTCGCCAATCTTTCCGCATAAGCGGTTAATGGTGTGTTCGCTTCCGCAGATAGAACTTGCCCGCCGCTTTTCCTAGTGGCGATGGTATTGAAATTAGCAGCTACGGCGGTGGGAACGGCATCATACGGGTTATCGCTTGTCCCTGTACCCGGTAGCAACAAGTTCTGCTGAAATAAAGACGTATCAATACCGATTGCTTTAACGTGTTTTAAGCCTTTTTGTTTAAGGTTTTTGGCAACAACATCCAATTCTTCGGAAACCAGATAAGGGTCGCCGCTGCCTTTTACCCAAAGAGTTTGGGTTGCTTGGTCGAAATAAAAATGAGTGCGAAAACGATATGCTTCGCCCCAATGGGTTAGTGCCATCCAGGCCGTCGCCAATTTGGTAGTGGAAGCGGGCATTAATGGCATATCGGCTTGTTTTGCCAGGATTGTGCGGCCATTAGAATCCACTAACATGAGTCCGGCCTTGTTGAGTCTGGAAAATGACGTTAGCGCATCACCAGCATGGCTAGCTAGAGGCGGCAAAAGCATTAAACAAATCAAGCAAGCAAAAATAGGTTTCATTCCGGTCAATCGGGGTTGAGTAGTCATTTGGTTGAAACGATAAAAATAATATTTTCAATATGAATCAGTCCAATCCGATTGGATTGCACATATTATGATGACTGTAATTAAGGTGTCTTGGATGTGGTTAGAACGGAATATCGTCATCGTAAGGGGCATCAAAATTATCTTGGCTACCTTGTGGCGCAGATTGTTGCTTGCCTGATGATGGGTAAGGTTGTTGGGGTTGACTGGTTTCTGTTCGTTTACCAAGTAGATCAATAATATTGGCTGTTAATTCCAGGCTGGTTTTCATTGTACCGTCGTTGGCTTTGTATTCGTTTTGGGTCAATTCGCCGGAAACAAACACTTGCTGGCCTTTTTTCAGATAATTTTGCAGTGAACCTTCCGCGCGTTTACCAAACAATGCCACCCGTATCCACAAAGTTTGCTGCTTGTCGCCAAAGCCAATATTGTTGGCGACCGTTACACTTAATACCGCCATGCCTGAAGCGGTATAGCGCACTTCCGCATCTCTGCCGATTGTCCCGGTAAAACTGAACACATTACTCATTATTGTTCTCGATAGTTGGTTAATAAAGCGATATTATCATGGCAACTGCCATTTTTTGATGCAGTTGAATGCTTTTTAATGGGATTTATTTTTTAAGTAGAGGAATGTGCCATGATTAATATCATCCTTATCTTAGTGGTTCTTGCTATCTTGGGTTTACTTGTCGTTGCTGCCATGCAACCCAGTGAATTCAGCATTAATAGAACAGCGATTATAACAGCACCTGCATCGGCCATTTTTCCGCACGTCAATAATTTGCGGCAATGGGACGCGTGGTCACCGTGGGCAAAACTTGACCCTAATGCCAAAAATGCCTTTGAAGGGCCGGAAGAAGGCGTTGGTGCAAAATTGAGCTGGGCGGGTAACAATAAAGTCGGGGTCGGCAGCATGACCATCACCGAAAGTCGCCCCTTTGATGTTATCCGGTTCAGACTGGATTTCCTCAAGCCCATGACCGCCACGAATGTCGCGGAATTCAGCTTTAAGCCAGACGGCGACCAAACGGCAGTCACATGGCTTATGACGGGCAATAATAATTTCATGGCTAAAGTGATGGGCTTAATGATGAACTGCGACAAAATGGTTGGTGGTCAGTTTGAGCAAGGTTTGGCGACGCTGAAAACGGTGGTGGAAGCAGGCGATTAACAGTATTTTTAAGGTAACGTGCGCGAAAAGTGTGATATCCGAGCGGATTAAAAATCGCTCGACGGACAGGTTGTCGTCTCATCTAGGCGGATCATTTTATATGTTAAGGCAAGGGGTAAAAAAAACAGCATTTTGCGAAATATATAATTAAGACATCTTTAAGCTAATTGCACTATATTTAAAGGCAGAATCGGGGATGTTTTGTGGTGGCGTACGGATTCTGTGCTGTTAGTAAAATTATCGTTCGGGGCCTTAAGTTTTTTCAGGCTCTTTAATGCAGTTTACTCGTGGTTTTGGCTAATAATTAGCATTGAAATACTTATACACTCTACTTTTCATAAACGACTAGAGGCACTCAACAACCAAACAATTAAGACGTGGGCAATTCCCGTTTTATTGTCCAGAACACAGGAAATTAATGGGTAGCCTTATCCAGGAATTGGCAGAAACTCGACTGCTTAAAGACGTATCTGCAGCAGTCATTGAGAGGATACACGCACAGGCCAGGCCAATAGAATTGGCCTCAGGTGAGGTATTGTTGTCACCCGATCATGAAAATGATTACATTTATCTATTGTTATCAGGAAGCCTCTCTGTGCATTTTGATACGACAGATGAAATAGATGAACGAGTGCTTGAAAAAGGCTGTTCTGTTGGTGAAATGTCCATACTTGATAATGCCTTACCTTCCGCTTATGTTGTAGTTCGAGAACCTGCGAAAGTATTCCCTATTCATCGCGACTTGTTTCACGAACTCATTTCAGAATCCAATCCTTTTGTCTGTAATTTGCTTAAGATTTTGACTCAGTGGATTAAAGCCAGTACAGAGTGTATCGTGCGGGATCGTTCAAGGATAGGCGAGCTAACTAACCACGCGACCACCGATGTTTTGACCGGCCTGTACAATCGGCGCTGGCTAAATAATGCATTTACCCGTTTTTTAGTACAGGCGAACGAAACCGGGCATCCCCTGTGCGTGTTGCTGATCGATGTGGATCATTTTAAACAATACAATGATACTTTCGGGCATTTGGCAGGTGATCAAGCGCTGATTATTATCGGTAACTGTCTGAAAACAACAATGCGTTCTTGCGATTTTGCTACCCGGTTTGGCGGTGAAGAATTCCTGATTCTACTGCCTAACACCACAAAAGAAGAAGCGGTAAAAGTAGCGGAGCGTATTCGGCATGATATAGAAAATAAGGTGGTTGATTGCCTGGATGGCACTTTTTTACCGAGTGTCACCATCTCCATTGGGTTGGTGACAAACACTTCTGACTCAACTCCAAAATCGCTAATTGATAGTGCCGATGCCATGCTGTATCAGGCTAAACAAGATGGTCGAAACTGCGTTAGATATTGAACTGATTTAATCCGCTTTGTTGTGAACACATATCCGTTCCAGCGAGTTCCCCTGCTATGAATCTATACGTTACAAATAATAATTCCCTGTTGCCGTTAAGACTTAAGTCCATAGTTTTTCCTGATTACCCATAAGCTTCAGCTAATTTGAGAAACCTATCCGGCATGGGAGGGGTTCTGACTGCGACATAAGCACAAATATTCGTTCAAAAAGAATGGGCGACCAACAAGAAATTGCCGATGGCAAAAAAATAAGAAGCTGTTTGGTTAAAATCATACACATTTTGCCAAAGTGATTTGTATCATCGCTACCCTAACCATATTTTCAGCGGACTGGGCCAATATTTCAAAATCCTTGGACAGCCGGTAATTGCCCAGCCAAGCAAACGTCCGTCCCACGATCCAGCGCGTGGGCAGGACGGCGAAAGCGTCCTTGATCTTCTACCCAAAGGGCACAAGTGCGAAATGTGCAGCTTGGGCTTCAACGCCGTCTCGACAAATTCGACGGCGGTGCCGCGGTAGCCCGCATCGCCCGAAAACGCCCCCAAGGAGGCGTGCTTGTCCGTCGCCGCCTTCAGCACGCCGCAACCCGCCTTGTCCGGGTTAAAAAATGGCGTTCACGATGGTGCGCTTGTCGTGCTTTGCCACCGCGCCCCGCTTGTCCGCCGACTGGAAATAGGCCTCAATAAGCCCCCATTCTCCTTGCGTAACATCACTATCGTACATAGATTTAACAAATTAACTTTGATTAAAATGGTAATTATATGATAAATAACGGTAGCTTTAACCAAACAGCTTCTAATATTTAGCCAAAAATTTATCCAAGGCATTGGCAAAAGCCTGTTTATCGCGCTGATTAAAGGCGGAAGGGCCACCTGAAGTTTGCCCGGTATCGTGCAGTTCGGTCATGAAGTCGCGCATGGCAAGGTGTTCTTTGATGTTTTCGCGGGTGTACAACTCGCCTCTGGGGTTTAGCGCGTAGGCTTGCTTGGCGACCACTTCGGCTGCGAGGGGAATGTCGGCGGTAATCACCAGGTCATTGGTTTTGCACTGTTGGACGATGTGGTTGTCAGCGACATCAAAGCCACCGGCGACTCTTACGGATGAAATAAAGCGGGACGGTGGCGCGGCTATAGAGCGATTGGCTACTAATATCGTAGGAATCTGCCTACGTTCTGCCGCCCGGAATAAAATATCCTTGATGACATTAGGGCAGGCATCGGCATCAACCCAGATGGTTATGTCCATAAGCGAATATATGTGTTGTGATGATACGTTATTCGAGGCTTATGTTAAGCCTGGATATTGATGTGTTTGAGAAGATGTTTCGGTATCCGTTGTTCCAGCCAGTATTGTGGTCTGAAGGGAATATGTCCGGATATAAAACCGACATGACCGCCGTGTGTAGTCAATTCCAGTTCGACAAAAGGCGATATTTCAGCGGCTTCGGGCAAGACTTCCGCTGTCATAAAAGGATCGTCAACTGATTGAATTAATAGCGTCGGCACGTTGATAGATTTTAGAAACTGCCTGGAGCTAGATCGGTTGTAGTAATCATGCACATCCGCAAAGCCATGCAATCTGGCGACTACGCAATCATCATATTGCCAAAATGAGGCAATTTCGGAAAGATCGCCTAACTCTTGAATGGCCTGGGCGTCTTGTGTGTAACCACTGTTTTCCAAATGTTGATGTTTGCTGCGCATGTAGCTCTTTAAATCTTTCAGCAAATTACCACGATATAGTTTTGATAATCCCTTATCCAGCTTGGTTGCACACAGCCCCAACAACAAAGGTACAGAAACCGCAACGGCGGCGAAAAGATCTAGGTTTTGCCCTTGTTCCCCCAGCCATTTTAGTAATACATTGCCACCTAATGAAAAACCGACAGCGGCTATGGGTGTGTCGGGTTCGCGTTGGCGTAATGTTTGGTAGAGAAAATGAATGTCTTCAGTTTCGCCCGAATGGTAGCTACGCGCTCTGTTATTGGATTGGCCGCTACAGCCACGGAAATTGAGTGCGGCACTTCGCATTCCATACTTGAACAAAGCCTGTTGCAATCCTTTGATATAGCCTGATTGTGAACTTCCGGTTAGACCATGCAATAAGATTACCAAAGGTTTAGCGCCAGTTCCGCAGAAATCTACGTCGATAAAGTCATGGTCGGGTGTAGTCAGCCTTTCCCGGAAGTAATCGGGTGGATTGGGTACTTGCCTTAATAATGCCGGATAAATGGTCTGTAAATGGCAATTACTGAGCCACCAGGCTGGTTTAAATAGTGATTCGTTTGGCATGTGTTGTAGCAGTCTCTTTTTAAAGTGTCGCTATCACATCCAACGCTTCCGAAAGTGTCGCAACCGGGTATATTTCTAAATCCTCAATTCGTTTTTTAGGTGCGTTGGCTTTCGGGATCACGGCTTTTTTAAAGCCATGTTTGGCAGCATCATTTAATCGTGCTTGACCATTCGCCACCGGTCTGATTTCACCACTTAAACCGATTTCCCCGAAAAAGAATGCGTCGTGCGGAATTATTTTATCCCTGAAACTTGAGACGATGCCAACGATAATCGCCAAATCGGAGCTGGTTTCAGTAACCTTGATGCCGCCGACCACATTGGCATAGATCTCATCATTGGCGGTAACTAGGCCACCATGACGGGTCAATACCGCCAATAACATAGCGAGACGGTTTTGGTCGAAACCGACGGCAAGCCTGCGTGGATTGCCGTACTGACATTCGGTTACCAGCGCCTGAATTTCCACCAGCAAGGGTCGAGTACCTTCCCATAACACAGTCACCACGCTGCCTGGAGAGGGTTTGTCCGGCCTGTTTAGGAACATCGCCGAGGGATTTTTAACTTCTTTAAGACCCGTGCTGTCCATGGCAAAAAAACCTAGTTCACCGACACTACCAAAGCGGTTTTTATCAGCCCTTAGTACCCTGAAACGGGCATCATCCGTAGACGAGAGCATAACCTGAGTATCGACGATATGGCTTAAGGTCATCGGCCCTGCAAGGGATTGGTCTTTGGTGACATGCCCAACCATAAAGATGGAAATATGGTGCTTTTTTGCATATTGGGTCAGGTAACTGGCCGATTCCCTGACCTGCGAGACAGACCCCGGCGCGGACTCGACATCTTGGGTGTACACGACCTGGATGGAGTCGATCACCAAAATCTTCGGCTTTATCTCATCTAGCACATCACAAATTCGTTGCACTGAGGTTTCTGCCAACATCATAATTTTGTCGGCTGGCAGATTTAAGCGGTGCGCCCGTTCGGCGATTTGCTGCAAAGATTCCTCGCCGGAAACATACAAGACAGAAATTCCCTGTACGGCGATATTGGCTATCGCTTGCAACAAAATCGTACTTTTGCCTGCCCCCGGCGCGCCGCCGATCAACACCACACTACCTGTCACAATTCCGCCGCCCAGCACTCGATCAAATTCTGACATGCCGGTGGCAATGCGTTCAGCGTTTACCAAACTGACATCGGACAGCAACTTCACTTCTGAAACACTGCCCGCGTAGCCTAAAGAACGGCTGTTACGTTCGTTTCCAGCTGTGCCTAACCTGACTTCTTTTATGCTATTCCATTCGCCGCAACTCGTGCACTGCCCACCCCAACGCGGATAATCTGCGCCGCATTCTTGGCAAACGAAAGCGATTTTATTTTTCTTACTCATCGGTCAGGTTGATCTGAAAACGCCAACATCAAACTTCGCCCCTGTTTTTTCAGCCAGTTTCGCCGATTTTGGTAATCCGGCATGTGTTCGGCAACCAGTGACCAAAATTTACTAGAATGATTTTTAACTTTGATGTGACAAAGCTCATGCACGACGACGTACTCCAACACCTCTTTGGGTGCCATAATCAGTAGCCAATTGATATTTATGTCATTATGGATACCACAACTGCCCCATCGGCTTTTTTGCGTCTTAATCGTAATGGCTCGTGGAAATAATTGTTGTTTACTGGCATGTATTTCTACCATCTGTTCAACATGCTGTTTGGTTTGCTTTTTCATCCAGCGGATCATTGCTTCTCTGATGGCAGGTTGACAATCATCAGGCTTCATCGCATCGGGTACGTGAATGGTATAACCATCAGCAAACTCGACTTTAACCCTTTTCAGTTTTGACGGCTTAAGCATTAACGGGTAATGGTTGCCCAGATAAGTCATCTCAGCGCCCGTTTTATATTGGGCAGGAACGAAATCAGTCTGCTGCGGGCTCGCAGCTGCCATTTTGTTTAATGCCTGGGTGATCCACTGCTGTTTTGCCTGAACAAATTGATGCAGCTTATGTTCGGGTACCTGAAAGGGCGCAACAATTTCCACCTGACCGGGTTTGACCACAATACGAGCCCTGGAAGCGCGCTGGCTGCGGCGAATATGGTAAGCGAAAGGTAATTCAGTAGACATTGAGGCTGTTTGCGTAAGTCATGATAGCGGCAATGAATACATCGTAACCCAGCCTAGTCATTTCGTCGTATTGTTTTGAATTTTAGACTGCGTTAGCTAGTTATTATGAACTAATCATCCGCTGATTGAACGCGCACAAAACCTCAAGTCCGGTATTCCGCATTAATTTTCACATAATCATAAGAAAAATCGCAGGTCAACACTTCCTGGATCGCTTGCCCTCGTCTCAGTTTGACGGTGATGGTAATTTCTTCTTGAGCCATTACCCGCTGCCCGGCGGCCTCAGTGTAATCGTCGGCGCAGCAGCCATTCCTGACGATGCAGACATCATCCAAAAAAAGCTGTACATCTTCTAGCACCATGTTTTCGACTCCGGCACGCCCAACCGCCGCCAGTATCCGCCCCCAATTGGGATCACTGGCAAAGAATGCGGTCTTGACTAAAGGCGAATGGGCGATAGTTTTACCTACGCGCACGGCTTCTTCATCGGTAAGGGCTTGTTCGACGACGATACGCATCAACTTGGTCGCACCTTCGCCGTCGCGGATTATTAACTCCGCCAGCTGTTTAGATACCGCCATGATGGCATCGGCAAAGACTTGGTAAGACTCACTGCCCACAGTTATTTCCGGCGCGGAACTACAACCACTCGCCATCAACACACAAGCATCGTTGGTGGAAGTGTCGCCATCGACAGTTATTCGATTGAAAGATTGTTCAACCGCTGTATCCAAACAGCTTTGCAGCAAAGGCTGGGCAATTTTTGCATCGGTAGCGATAAACGCCAGCATCGTCGCCATATCCGGTTGGATCATCCCTGCACCTTTGGAAATGCCGTTGATGGTGATGTTATGTCCGCCCAGAGTTATCGCTTTTGATACGCCCTTGGGAAACGTGTCCGTGGTCATGATGGCGCGGGCGGCTTTGTCCCAACCCAACTGATTTAATGCCTGATAAGCTGACGGTATCGCCGCCCTAATCTTATCAACACGCAAAGGTTGCCCAATTACGCCGGTGGAAAAAGGTAAAACCTGATTGGCTTTGCCACCGGTTTCTACAGCGACATCTTGGCATGTGGTCTTGGCATCTTCGTAACCTTGCAGTCCCGTCCCCGCATTGGCATTGCCGGAATTGATCAGCAACCAGCGCGGTTGCTGCGAAAGATGGGATTTCGCTACATGCACCGGAGCGGCACAAAAAGCGTTGCGTGTGAATACGGCGGCGCAGGTTGAACCTTCTACCATATCTATCAGTAACAAATCGTCTCTAACGGTTTGTTTGATACCGGCATTGGTTGTGCCTAATTTAATGCCGGGGATTTCCGGCATGTTGGGAAACTGGGTTTGTCCTACTGCCATGTGATGATTTCTCTTTGAAAAATGTAAGTCTGCTGCGGATTAATCGTAAGCTAGCTACCCACTTCGAGCAAGATAATATATTCATGGTCGCCAGAACTGCTTTCCAACACCTTATGCCCATTGATACGACACCACGCGGGAATATCCTGCATTACGCCGGGATCGGTGCAGATGACTTCTAATTGATCGCCTGGGTGCATTTGTTTGACTTTATCTTGGGTGCGGATCACAGGCAACGGGCATAACAAACGCCGTACATTCAGCACTTCCCTGGTCATATCACCCATTCCTCGGGTAGTTTTTCCCCGGCTAAGGGCTTGACCTTAATAGTCCGCTCTGAGCCATCTTTCTCCATGATCGCCATGTCGACTTGTTCGGCATCGCGGCCTTGTCCGTAACGGGCGGTAATGCTTGCCGCAAGATACAAATCTTCTGCGGAAGGCGAACCGTCCAGCAGCACTAACGGCCCTGTATGGCTGGTGCAGTACATACTGATGTAATCGCGCTTGTAGCCTTGCATAAAGCGACCTTCACCTTCTTCCCTGGCAACAATCATTTTAAAATGTGGTTTGGGGCGAATGTGTCTACCGACTTTCAGCAACATAACATCATCCAGCTCGTAATCCCTGCTATCCCGCGCTTTCCAGAGATCGACGAGTTTTGCCGAATAATATTTATCGGTCAAAAAACAGCAACCTCCGGCTGGTTGAGAATACTCATCAAAGCCGAATTGTTTAGCCATGCTTATTTGCGGCTTGCGCGAACGTCCTGTTATGGAATGCAACTTTTCCCTGTCAATCCAACCTTCCCGTTCGGGCAAAGTTGCGGGTAAATTAAGTGCACACAGAGGACGTAGCAGCAAATCATCAGCACCTGATTGCTCAGATATGATAGGCATTGTCCATTTACGCTGGGACATCGGCCTTTGCCCGATGACCTCACCAGTGATAATGAAATCGAAATTGTTTTCAACCAGCCATTGCTTGGCCTTATTGACCATGAAGATTTTGCAATCCAGGCACGGGTTCATGTTTGCGCCGTAGCCGTGTTTGGGGTTAATCAGGACTTTTTTATATTCTTCAATAACATCGACGATATGCAGCTTGATACCCAATTGCTCGGCAACCCACAAAGAGTTATTCCGTTTCGGTTTAGCCTTATCCTTTTCACGAATGGCATGGGTATGGCCTTCCACACAGAAGCCAGTAAAAAAATTGATGCCTTCGACATGGATGCCTTGCTCCATAATGGTTTTAGCCGCCAGCATGGAATCAAGGCCGCCAGAGATGAGGGCGATGGCTTTTCTTTGTTGTTTCATTGATAAATTTCTATTTCGTAGGGTGCGCTCGGCGCACCTTTCAACGGTAAATCGTGCATAGAACGCACCCTACAAGACTTTCAATAATGGTTGATGTAGGTCACATTGCCACGATAGCGGTTATGTGACATTAGGGTATCCCAATTGTCAGGTAGCGCTCAGGCGCAACCTGACCTACTTGGCTTCGTCATTCCTCAAAATAAGGCTCACCATCGATCCAATACAAGTCATATTCTTTTTGCAACCTTTTTAGATAGGGGTCTATGTTTGTTGCCAAACTAAGGGCCTGAATCGAATCGGCACCGAATACTTCTTCTACAAGGCTTTCAGGTAGGCCGTTGAATTCAATTTTGCAGGCAGCAGTTCCAGGTGAAAATTCAAAATTTACTTCACCTTGATTGACCAACCTAGGCTCATTGATCCGAACATTAAGTTCATATCTGTTAGAACTCCCTTTCTGGGAATATAACAGACTTCTTTCTGCGATAAAGTGTCCCATAAAGCCCTCGTTATTGACCAAGAAATAAACTCCACAAGAACATAACTTCTATAGTTCCCACGCTCCAGCGTGGGAATTCATACCGCAATGCTCCTGCGTTGCATGACGCTAGAGCGTCACAAACTGCATTCCCACGCCGGAGCGTGGGAACGATGCTGATCCTCACGCCAAGGCAAATGGGTTTTTAATCGTCAACCCATCAATAACCTGCCCGTCCTGCAAATCTTCGCTGTACAGCACGTTACAATCGGCTTCCAGGGCGGCGGCAACGATAAGGGAATCGTAAAATCCATACTTGTAGCGGGCTTGCAGATCAATGGCTTTGCCATAAAGCATCTTACTTGGTAACACTTGGCAGAGCGGCATCAAAACATTTTCCATATAGGTTTTAATGTCTTGGTGACTTAGTGTTATTTCTGCTTTTTTGAGCGAAATATTAATGCACTCCTGCACTACTTGAAAGCTGACAACTGCCGATTGGGCGACCAAACCTTCGGCAATCAGGCGGTGCGCTTTCGTATACTTGTCCGCGTCGAGCTTCTCCAACTGGTATATAAAAATATTGGTGTCTAAAAAATAATTAGCGTTCATTCATTTCTTCGCGCGTCAGCTTCCTGCCAACTTTAAGTTTTCCGGCCATCGCGTCCAATGTGGTTAAGGCTGCTTCAACTTGTTGTTTACGGCGGTGTTCGGCAATGTAGGCATCCAACCAAAGTTTGAATTGTTCGTTAAGCGAGGTGCCTTCAGCCTTCATGAGCGCTCTGGCTGTTTCGATGGCTTTGTCGTCGGCGTTGAGAGTGATGTTTCTTGGCATGTGAATATTTTGCGTGATCTTTGCAGTGCTATATAATAGTGAATATATTCACTATTAGCAAACTGAAAATTCATTTGCGCGGGGATAACCATAAAAAGCAGCATCGTAACTTGAAGTATATCGAATTCCCACGCCGGAGCATGGGAACGATGCTGCGTTTAGTTCATTAGGCTATGAATCATCCACTTGATTTGCCAGCCGTTCTAGGCTATCTAACGCATTTCGATAACTATCGGTATTTGCAGCACGTACCGTCACATGCGCCACCTTCCGCCCCTTACGCGGGCTTTTCCCATAAAGATGCAGATGTGCGCTCTCAATTGCCAAGACATCTGCGGTTTCGGGCAAGCCGCCAATAAAATTCACCATCGCCGCTTTGCCCACTGCTGCTGTCGAACCCAAGGGTAAATCCAAAATCGCCCGCAGGTGGTTTTCAAACTGGCTGGTTTCTGCGCCTTCTATCGTCCAATGACCGGAGTTATGTACCCTTGGCGCAAATTCATTGGCAATCAACTGACCATCTACCTCAAATAGCTCCAAGGCTATTACGCCGACATAATCCAATGCTTGCAGCAATCGTGAAACATAACCTTCGGCTTGGGCTTGCATTACGTCGTTGGCGCGACTTTCGGCAATACGTAAAATGCCGCCTTTATGCAGGTTTTCAGACAGCGGATAGAATGCAACTGCACCTGACACACTGCGGACAGCGATAATGGACACTTCGCGGCTAAACGGCACAAACGCCTCAACGATAGATGGAAGACCTTGCACCAAGTCCCATGCCACTTGTAAGTCTGCTGCTGATTTGAGAATGGATTGCCCCTTACCGTCATAACCTTGGCTGCGGGTTTTTAATATCGCCGGATAGCCTAATGTTGACATAGCTTGGGTCAAATCATCAAGGTTATCCACCAGTGCAAACTTAGGTGTTGGAATGCCGAGTTCAAGGAAAAAGTTTTTCTCCACCCAGCGATCTTGCGCCACCTGCAAGGCTTTGGGTGGCGGATACACGCGCGTATGTTCAGATAAATACTTGGCGACGGGCGCGGGTACGTTTTCAAATTCGTACGTCACCACATCGGCGCGTTTAGCCAATTCTTCTAGCAAAACGGGATCGTTATAGTCGCCATGTAGATGCTCACCTAATTGATTGGCACAGGCATCAACAGATGGATCAAGGAAGATAAAGTCCAAACCCAGTGGGTATCCTGCCAAGGCAATCATCCTGGCTAATTGCCCGGCTCCCAATATTCCAATTTTCATAGTTTAGACAGCCTTGGGTCAGCGTTTTCGAGGACGGAATCAGTTTGTTCTTTGCGATATTGGTTTAGCACAGGTCGATATTTTTCATGTTTGTTGGCAATTATCGCCACAGCAAGCAGCGCAGCATTGACCGCTCCCGCCTTGCCGATTGCCAGCGTCCCTACCGGAATACCGGCTGGCATCTGTGCGATAGAAAGCAAAGAATCCATGCCGTTCAAGGCCTTGGATTGAATAGGCACACCCAACACTGGGATGATCGTTTTTGCTGCCGTCATCCCAGGTAAATGTGCGGCACCACCTGCGCCCGCAATAATTACTTCCAGGCCTTTGGATTCGGCAGCTTCGGCATACGCAAACAATTTATCCGGGGTACGGTGTGCAGACACAATCTCGACTTCGTGGGGAATTCCCAGCGTGTCCAGCGTTTCTACAGCAAACTGCATGGTTTCCCAGTCAGAGGCCGATCCCATGATGATGCCAACCAATGCTGTCATCTTATACTCCCGATTGTAAAGGTAGAAAATTTAAGGGCTGGAATTATCGCACAATTATTAGCTAAATCAGATTTAGCTGAAAACAATGGTGACAAAATGTGAGTCTAATTCAACCAGATTACAATAAATAATTGAATGAACTTAAGATTTTTATTATTTGAACTGATAAAACCTGACTGTTACAATCTGGAAGTTGGGGAGATTGCACAACGTTTCACCCTGCGATTATTGTTAACTAACTGAATAAGGAAAAACGATGAGTCTTTTTGATAGTTTAGTACAAACCGCCCTCCAAAGCGCTCTTGGCGGCAATTCACCCACCCTGACGCAAAATATAGTCAAAGGTGCAGTTAGCATGTTGACTAACAATCCGGGTGGTATTTCAGGTCTGGTTGATAAGTTTAAACAATCAGGATTAGGTGATATCGCTGCTTCATGGGTAGGTAAAGGTGAAAACCAACCGGTTACACCGCAACAATTGGAAGAAGCCTTAGGTGCCGATAAAGTGGCGGAACTTGCCGAACAAGCCGGTATTCCGAAAGAAAAAGGTGCTGAAGTGCTTTCCCAAGTATTGCCTACCGTCGTCGATAAATTGACACCAGATGGAGAGATTCCAGAAGAACACCACTTGGGCACGTTGTCGAAAGTTATCCTGGGTGGTCTAGGCGTTGCCGGGGCGACCATGGCGGCAAAGGCGGTAGCCGGACACTTCAATAAGAATAATGAAGAAGACGATTCCGAACTGGTCACTGCGGATGCCGGAATGGCTGCACCAGAAGCCGCGCCAGCACCTGCCGCACCGCAAGCACAAACCTACACAGTCGTCGGCGGCGATAGCTTATCCAAAATTGCCAAACATTTTTACGGCAATGCCAATGACTGGTCGAAAATATATGATGCCAATCGCGACCAAATCAGTAATCCAGATTTGATTAAACCGGGTCAGGTTTTGCAGATTCCTTGAAATGTAATTTCTTGAGGTAACCTTCATTCGGCGTGGCGGCGATTAATCAGTGCCGTCACGACCACTTAATACACAGGCTATCAATAACAATTTGCCTACCTGCAAAATCAAGCCAAGCGCTTTTGTTTATGTCGCACTTGCTTGCGAAGCAAAGCCCTTCATCGAATATTTTCGCTTAAAAAAAGACCAATCCATCGCTTGCTTTGCCGTTTATGTGAATGACGACATATGCTTGACCATCACCGGCGTTGGCAAAATAGCGATGGCGGCGGGTGTCGCTTACACGCAGGCGTTATTTGCATCTGCTCAACAGCCAGTCATGCTGAATGTAGGTATTGCCGGTCATAGAAGTGAGGAGATTGGTAACCTGTTGTTAATTGATAAGCTTGAAGATTGCGACACAGGCCGCCGATTTTACCCGCCATTAATATTTACCTCGCCTTGTCCTACGCGTGGCTTGCAAACCCACGCAAAGCCACAAACTCGCTATCATCCGACCCATCTTTGCGATATGGAAGCGTCCGCTTTTTACGAAACCGCCATACGGTTTTCGACGGGCGAATTGATCCAATGCTTAAAAGTTGTCTCCGACAATGAAACATCGCTTGCCCAGAATATTAGCCCCCAATGGGTAACAAGACTTATTGGCGCACAGCTACACACAATTGAATGTATATTGGCTGAATTAACCAAGCTGGCCGGATTATTGAGCTCGCCGGAATTACCTGAGTTTAATAGCCTAGTGAGTTGCTACCATTTCTCCGCTACTGAAAAAATCCAATTGAAAAAGCTACTGTCCCGCCGGGCTTTGGTAAAAGGGCGAGATAGCCTTGAATTCGACGATGCAACGGCCCAAAACGGCAAAGAATTATTGCGGTTACTGGAAAAGCAGCTTGAGAGAATGGCGTTTTATCTGTAATAACTTACTAAACACCTGAACAAGTCCTTCGCTATAAAAACTTACAGCCTTTAGTTGGCAGTTGCACGCGTTTTAGCAAGTGCCTTGTTGGCCTTGATTATCGACCTGATGCGTTGAATGGGCCTGTCTATTATTGCCATAAAAACAACCGCCAATAGAGAAATGACCAACAATGAAACTATGTAGCTAACACCGCCTTTAGTGGAAAAACCGTGCACTGCCTCGCCGTAAATGACAAAAGAAACCAATATGCCCGTTTGCCAATGAAGCAAGTAAATCGGATAGGAAAAATCACCGATATAAGTATCATGTGCCTTACTTATATCCACTATTTTTCCGCACTTGGTGATGCTGTATACAAGCAGGGCGCAAATCAATAAATTCAAGTAAAAGCCGATTTCGACTAAAGCACCTGTTGTTAATAGGGAAATAGCTGACCAAGCAAAACAATTGGCCAACATTAGAATAAACAGGGTTTTGGTGGAAAGCCCAAGCGTCAAAAAACGTTTATGAATTCCCTCATCCTTGGATATGAAGTATATCGCCGAACCGATCGAAAACGGCAATGATGCTGCCGCAACGGGAAAGTAGCGGTCAGACCAGGAACCAAAAGCAAATGTAGCGACAACATAGGCTACGGACAATAGCAACCAAACCTTAATCACAGTATAGTGTTTTGACAAGCCAAGACAGATCAACACATAAAAAAAGAGTTCCACCGTCAAAGCCCATGCTGGTGGCACCAACCGAGGGTTGACCTGATTCGGATACCATGATGGGAATATCATGGCGATATTTGAAAAATATTCACGTGCCGACGTGGGCATATAAATACTTTTGAAATAGTGAGTGGTTGTTTCCGCACCCAGATAGAAAACAAGGCCAGCCGAAAAAATCGAAGCGACCCAATATTGCGGATAAAGCCTTAAAAATCTGTTTAATGCAAACGAAAATCGACCAAACAAGGTGTAGCCGTAGCTTTCGTGCATTATTAACGTCATTAGATAACCACTGATTATGTAAAACCCATAAACGGAATAGGTACCCAGAGGCTTGAGTTCAGCGAATAAGTGATATGCCATCACCATCAGTGCTAATGTTGTGCGAAATAAGCCAAGCATTTTTTACAGGAAGTTAATCTAAGATAAAAGATAACAGTCTTTAACAAAAGAAAACAACTTTTGTACCGCAGTCTAATAAGTAAATTATAAGACTAATGTTATTGATGCCGTTGAGTATAAACTAATGATTCATAACGCACAAACAGAGGCGAGGGCGTGTGCCCTGTTTGTAGTGCCAACAAAGCCGGTCAATGAACAAAATAGCTTAGAAAACTTGACCCTGTCCTGCGTGAAACAAGATGGTCGGTAAATACCGAAGTTTTAGATTGCCGCAATAATGATTTACACCGAACGACGACAATTGCATGAAGAAATACGCGATCATGTACTCCACTATTTACATTGTGGCTTTAGCTTAATATTGTTCGTTCCAGTAGCCAATACGTTCCAGCTATGCAAGTCAGGGTGGATCCGGTTGGCACCAAATAGCGCCTTGCCCCTTCTTTTTTATGTAACCACCAGATTAACGGCAGGACGATAGATGCGACGGTGATTTGTCCCAATTCCACGCCCAGGTTGAAAGAAAACAGCGGCACCAGAATTCCGGTTTCGATAGACGAAATGCCCATTTCTCGAAGTACGCCAGCAAAGCCAAAGCCGTGGATCAACCCGAAGAAGAAGGTCAAAATGCAACGCGACTTGGTAGATACCTTATCGCCACGAATAATGTTTTCCAGGCCAACATAAACGATGCTGGCGGCAATTAGCGGTTCAACAATGGTGCTGGGAATATCGACAATATTCAATCCCGCCAAGGCCAACGTGATCGAATGCGCGATGGTGAAAAAGGTGATAATTTTGATGGCGGGCCAAACATTTCGAGTGACAACCAATAGGGAAAACAGAAACAGCAAATGGTCGTAGCCGGTCAGGATATGTTCGATGCCCAGTTTGAGAAAATCGGTGAAAGTTGACGTAGAATGCTTTTCGGTTTCAGCGGATACGGGTTCGGCGCTGGTTTTCAGGTTGACTTCAAGGGCGTTGGCCTGTTGGGTCAGCATCTTTTTGCCTAATTCACGACCGCTAGCGTCTTTGATCGTGACATACTGTTTGTGACCTGGCGGCAGTTTGTTCAAGAACTTGGACTCAATGCCAATTGAGGTAGCGGGTGCGCCCGCAAATTGAAAATCAACCGTGGCATTATTTTGGTTGTCGAAGTTGACTGTGCCGGGGGCTATGGCTTTAGTTTCGACCCCATCAAGCTGGAATTTTAATTCGTTAGCGACGTAAGTGGAAATTCCGGGTTTTGCAGCATCCCGCTCGGCGGTGGTCACTTCAGCGTCTTGGTCGCTGTCCATGGGTACAAAGGCTTCAATATCCTGTACGGCAAAAGTTATTTTAGCGTCTACACTTTCCGGCTTGACCGTAATGTCAGCAGAGCTGAGGCCGGGCGGATGGGCAAGGCCGATTTGTATCTGTGCAAGCAGAAAAATAAAGCCGATTAGTTTTTTAGCCATGCCATCATTACCTGTCTTTCCTTAACAAAATTTGCAAAATCACTGCTTGTTGCGCCTACTCATAAAGCGAATGGCCACGAAAACAATCAAAGCAATACCTAGAATGCCGCCAATGCCCATAGCCATGTAGGTGCCAATCGGTTTTGCATCGGGATCAACGCCAACATGCAGAGGAATCCTGATCCTGTCATCATCAGCGATGGCGTCATCGCCGCCTACCATCAAATACAAGGCGTAATAGCCGTTTTTGTCGAGTTGTGCTTGTGCTTCTACTGCCCCACGTGGATACAATTTTGCCGGGATTTCTGCCAAGGTACGGATATCTTTGAAGTTTTCCGCCTTGCTGTCATCACCCCCGGTGAGTTCCTGTTCCACTATGCGGATGCTAATGGGGGTTTCCCGCAGCTCTTTGCCGACCAGGTCAGCCGTAAAGAAAGCGGTTCCAGTGGTGGGAATATCTTTGCAATAAGAACGGAATAATGCTTTTTTATCTTTTGCTATTGTTGCTTTAGCAGCGTCATCCGACGGCTTGATATAAGCGCTAAAATACACGGCAAAGAAATCAGTGCCGACCAGACAGCCTACAGTTGCCTTGGTCATCTGCTGCGAAGGGTTATCGTTATAGCCTGGGTTGCTACACGCGGTCAGTAACAGTGCGCTAATGAGTAAGAGTGTTGGGCTGAGTGATTTCATATCGTGTTGCGCCTCGTGGTGGGCAATTTATTATTGGGAGTGTGTCCGGGCTATTTTAAGGTGAATTTGTATTTGCCGGTCACAATATGGGTATCTAAAGAAACAACCCGATACCGTACCGTATAAGTGCCCGGCGTAAGTTGCGGAACGGTCACATAAATATGCGATTGGTCAAAGGTTTCCTGGCCAATATCTTTGTTATCGACCCGCTTTCCGGCGCTGTCAATGACCGCCAGTGCTTTATATTCGCTGCCCACTTTGTCGTTAAACCAGACATCTATTTGCTTGGGTGATTCGGCAACGGTGCTGTCACCGACTGGTTGGGATTTAACCATGATCGCATGGGCAAACACCGGTAAGGGCAAAGCAAAACTGGATATTAGCACTAAGCCGGGTAGCGCTTTAACTATAAATGTAACGTTGGGTAGGGTCATCGAGTCTGCACCTGAAAAGCTGTTATGTGGTTAATTTTATTGTCAGCATTATATATCTGATAGCAAGGGTGTCGCAGTAAAACTTGGTGGCTACATCAAGAGTTGCGGCAATGAGTGCAATGTCAGCATTAATTGAGGATCCGCCATGCCAGCTGGCTGGGTTGCTTACCGGGTTTTTCAGTCCACAATGCCAGAAATCCGTGTTTTGTGGCAATTAACCTGGGATGGGTTGCAGCGGCACTCGCGGCTGTCAACCGAATCGGTGTTAGCCAGCTTGTGCCATTATCGTTGGATTTTGCGTAAAAAATGCTGGTGCCTTCGGCTTCCATCTCATCCCATATCGCTGCGATATGGCTTTCATCCAGCGCTGCAATATCGGAATGAATAGCCGTGTTGCCCATTTTTTTAGGGCTTGACCAGTGTGCGCCATTGTCCTTGGAATACAGGTAATACAAACCAGCCGATTGTTCCACGCCTGTCCATACCAAGCTATGTAACCGGTGCTTTCCCGCATAAGTTAAATTGCCCCCGACATGCGGACAGCCGTCAAACTGCCAATGAAATTCACCAACCGTGCTGGCAGGTCGCCAGGTTTTACCGCCATTGGTCGATTGCAAAAGCGACATATCGCGGGGTTTCATATTGCGGTAGAGAATATTCAGCTCGTTTTCAGGCGATAAGGCAAAGGTATTCCAGCAACAGGAGCAGGTTGAGTTATCGAGTGTAGTTGGTTTGTCCCAGTGTTTGCCGCCATCTGAGGACTTCGCATAACGCAGGCTTTGATAGCCGCTTTCTTCCGGGTCTTCAAGCCAGACGGCATGAAATTGGCTTTTTTTGTCGGCAATCAGGTCGAGGTGCGATTGGTCGCCCGTATTGTTTGCCGCAGGGTTGATGCCTTGTTGCCAGGTTGTGCCATTATCATCGGAATATGCACTGACCATTGGCCCCATACCGGGCAGTTCGCCTTTCGTTTGCCATATTGCTAACAGATGTCCGTCTTTGGCGGCAAGCTGAATATCATTGCCACGGCTGGCGATGGTTGATGGAAAATGATCCCCAAGGGCGATAGGCTCGTTCCAATGACGACCACCATCATCAGAACGCGTGTAATGGAGTTTAACTTGCTTATCATCAGCTGACATTTTGCCGCCAGCGATTATATGAATAATGTCATTGTCCACAGTGACATCAAATGTAGAAACACTGGACAGACCCAAAGTAGAGATTGAGTAAGGCTTAAGGGTGGGGGTGTTGGTTTTTAATTGCGAAGGCTTGACGATACCTAACAGCGGTTCTGACGAACAGCCAGGGAGCGTTGAGACGAATAGCCAACAGGCAATAACGGACAAAAAGGCCAGCCTTTGGTCGAGTCCGCCCACATTTTGAAAATGTGGAAGTTGCTCGGAACATGGCGATTCAATTGAGGATTTTCTTGAAGTAGGCTTCATAATCTTCTTGCGACAATACACCACTGATTCCTTCCCGTTCATGCTTTTTGTTGAAAAAATAAGTGCGCGGCTGTTCTCCGTACCACTTAGGATCAATCTCATAGCGTAATTTTTGCGGATTTTCGTCGGCGAAAAGCCAGTTTTCGAGATCGGTCAGTTCATTTTTCGCGAGTATTTTTTGAATGTCGTCAGTTGCAGACACGTCATCCGTTGCTAACATAACCATATTAATCTTGGGATTAGTTTTGTGCATTTTGTTCAATAAAGCCATATCTTTCAGACAGGACGAACAGGTAATCGACCAGATCACCAACATAAACGGTTTGTCGGCGTTGCTGTCCAGTAGTTGTTGATAACTTCCAGAAACAAAAGGTTTCAAGGCGGCTGGCTCAGCTTGGCTAGGTAAAGCTATCAGGCATGACAGCAAGAAAAAACAGGCAATCGCTAATTGTTTGGGCATGATAGTCACTCTGTAAACCTTTAAATAGCATTGGATATAAGAAACAGGCTTTAGTTTACTTTTGATAACCGGTAAAGCAAAGGCTTTAGAAGTTGGAAGGCGTTAAAGATGATTTCGGAGGTAAAAAAAAACGGGTATCCCCCTATTGGGGAGGACACCCGTTAGCATGATGAATGAGTTAAAACTTTGCCGTAAAACCTAAGCGGAAACTGACGGGTTCAACGGGGTGGAAGTGGTAATCACCGCCGCTGGTCATGCCGCCATTGTTGTTAGGGTATCTGGAATCGTAATAATAAGTGATGCCGTCATCTTCACGATTCAGGATATTGTAAACTTCGCCTTGTACGCTAAAGTTTTTGTTGATCTCGTAGCCTAATGTACCTGAGATCAGCAAGGTATCGGTCGAACGAAAATCGCCGGATTCTTCCAAGTCACGAGGGCCAAAATAACGAAGCCGAGGGCCACCGTAGAATCCACCAAATACGTCATGAAAAGTGGCACCTGCAGCAATCACCGTTTCCACGGAGCCGGGTATATGGTTGCCTACGCCAGCTTCGTTATTGCGGAAACGGGCTTTGGAGAAGCTGAAATCCGCATCGAAAGTCAACCAATCAGTTGGTGAATAATAGTTGGCAAGTTCCAGGCCGTAGCGGCGGCTAGGACGGCCTGCTTCAGTACTGCCAGCATCGCCGACGAAAATCAGTTCTGAATCAATATCCAGCCACCAAATAGCCAAGGTGCTTTGCAAGCCTTTCACCCAAGTGGTACGCGCACCGATTTCAGCGCTGTAAGTGCGAACAAGTGGCGTGGCGCGATCAACTTTAGTTTGTCCGGTTGGATCTGACGGATCAACCGTTGCGAGCACGCCGCGGGCATCGTTGCTGTGGTAGCCCAAGCCGCCGTTTAAATAAAATTCAGTGTCCGCCCAAGGGCCAAACACAATGCCCAGTTTGGGGCTGACTAAACCATCGTAGCGTTCACCGTCATTTTCGGGACGTTTCTTATAATCAAAGCCGGAGCTGTTGCTAACATCAAAGCGGAAGCCATCAAAACGAACGCCTACAGTGGTACGCAACCAGTCATTCCAACGGGTCTTATTTTCTGCGTAGGGGCTGATGCTAGTGACCCAGATGTTGTCCTGGCGGGTAATGTTGTATTCTTTTTGGGCGTGGGTTTTAGTCAAGCCGTTTTGGATATTGTCGTTACGGATTTGCAGCCCGACAGTGGTTTCCGAATCGGCATCACCGATTTTATGGAAGAATGTGTGCGTTCCCTTGAAGCCGGTTGTCCAGCGGTCGTCCGGTTGGCCAAACTGATCACCGCAGGTGTTGAAGATAGAGGGATTGAATTGGCCTTTGCCGACCATTGTATTCAAGCCCGAACAGCCATTTCTACCAAACTGAGTTGGGTTGATGTCGTTAAGGTAACTACCTGTGGCAGGATCTTTAAGGTTTGGATCATCCAACAAGAAGGTAAAGTTTGAGAATAAAGTCAGCTTGTTATAAATACCATAAGCCATCAACGTGGTTTCGCTTTCCGCATCCTGACGATGCCATTCACCGGTCAAGCTGTAGCGTTGGCTACTGCCGCCATCGGTGGGGTCTAATGCATCAAATCGGCCTATTAAACCGTTATTGACTGCGGCCAACGGTACTTGGTCGGTTGAACGCCAATCGGCTTTTGATGCCATCCCAGTGATGCTCCAGCCGTGGTCTTGATGTTCTTCACTGTAGCGCAGTATGCCGTTAAACTTCATGTAGTCGTTGCCGACCGTCCAGGGGCCGTTGTTGTGTACGGTTTCAAAAGCGCCTAACACATTGCCATCACCGAGCTTATGCGATCCTGCCGCCAAGCCGCGAAAATAATCATAGCTGCCGCCAGTAAATTTAAAAATATTCTGCGGTAGTTCTTTAAAATAACGGATGTTTGCCGAACCGGTACTGGAGAAGTCACCATTCTCCGCATAATTGTTGCCTTTTTTATAGTCGAGCGTTTCTACCAGCTCTGGGATCAGGAAGTTGGTGTCTGTCCAACCCTGTCCGTGCGAATGCGATAATTCATTAACCGGCACACCTTCAATTTGAGTAAGGAAGTCAGTGCCGTGGTCGAGGTTAAAGCCTCGCAAGAAATATTGGTTAGCTTTGCCTTCACCGCTGTGCTGGGTGGCGATCAGCCCTGGTACGGTTTCCAGGATTTCTGCCGGTCGCGATATGGGGCGGTATTTTAACTGCGCTTGCCCGATATTACCCTGTGATGCACTGTCGGCAATACCCACTTGGGAATCAGCGCGTTCGGTGATAATCATCTCTTCAAGCTCTACTGAACCTTTCTTGTCGCGCGTTGAATTTTTTGCTTCAGCGGTCACGGTGGTTTCAGAGACATCAGTCGTTGTGCTTTCTTTTTCTTGGGCATTGACGTTGCTGCCGATAAAGAATGCGAATGACAATATCGCCAACCTTGCCGCCAATATGCCCGCGCCATGTAATAGCAAGGTAGCCAAAACAAAACCAACGGTGTAGGAGATTAAGCTCGCGGAAGCCGATATTTCCTGGCCGTGGGCATAGCCATGAAAGAAAGCAAAGAAAGCGACTATCAATACATTGATACGGATGTTGAAGCGCACCCTACGGGCTATCAGTACACTGAATACCAAGCCGGACAGCAGGATGATAATTTCTGCGCTAGGCAAAGCAAAACTGGCTGCGCCAGCAAGCCCACCCAAGCTCATCACACTAACGAAAGTCACGGGCAACATCCAGATGGCGACTCCGCGTAGCTGCGCCGCCCAAATGCCGACAGCAATCATGGTGACGATATGATCCCAGCCTTCCAGAGGATGGCTAAAGCCGTGGCTCCAGTCACTGTTGGCGGAAATAAAAAGCGTCCAAATTTTTGTCATCGACAAGGACAAAAATACCAATACAACCAGGGAAATCATAAGCTTCTGTGGATTGGGCCTGGATAACACGGATGCAATATTACTTTTATTAGGCATCTTTTTTTCTCAGTGTGTTGTAGTTATTTTAAATTGTTGCATCATAAAAAAGCTATGGTTCGGAATCATAACAAAAAAACTTCGCCGCGCAATGGCTTTTTGGGGATATGTCTTTGGGTCTGAAGGTTGCTCCCAAATCAATTTCAAGTTTTTGGAAGAGCTTGTGTTGTCATTGCAGTTCAGCAAGGGGGGCGGGGATGGGGGAATTTTTTTTTTCGGCTGGTTGAAATTTATTAAAACGTGTTAGAATCGCGCCCGGTAATGAGAATTGACCAAGACAACACAAACATAACATGAGGATTAGTCCACTATGAAAACCTTAAAAACAATCGTACTTTCTTCCCTGGTTGCTCTGGCTATGGGATCATTTTCATCAGTTGCTATGGCAGAAGCCAGTGAAGGCAGAATTGCTTATTCACCAGGAGATGCTATTGATATGGTTCTGGGAGAAATTAAAAAAGCACAAGCAGCCATTACCGAAGGCAAATCTGCTGATGATGTCTACAAAATCATCAAACAAGGGATGGATTACAGTAAAGAAGTTAATGCAAATGATGTTGTTGACAGAGCGCGTGCTAAAGCTAACGACATCCTGAAAAAATCTCGTACCGCAGCCAAAAATGGCGACTTGAAAACTGCCGCAGAATTCCTGCCACCCGCTGCAAAAGCCTTCGAAGACTTGAAGCCTCTGATCTAAGCTATCCTTAATTAGATTCAAAAATTCAAAGTGCGCCAGCTCTTGCCAAAGGGCTGGTGATTTAAGGGAGTCTCTAAAAAACTATCCGTTGATGTTTCGACAATCTCAGCGCGAACGGATAAATTACTGATTTAAAATAAGCCACCGTTCGTTACTGAGCTTATTGAAGTGCAATTTTTAGAGATTCCCTTAAGCCTTAATACAAACCTAGTTGTAATTGGGCAACCTCAGACATCATCTCGCGTGACCAAGGTGGATCCAAAACCACTTCCACTTCAACACGGTTTACACCCGGCAAAGCAAGAATACATTTTTCAACATCCCCTTGTATAACAGGCCCCATTCCGCAGCCCGGCGCAGTCAAGGTCATGATCACATGCACATCGTTCGAGTCTGGATTTGCGCTCGACGGGCGCACGTTGCAATAATAAACTAGGCCGAGATCGACGATATTAACCGGAATTTCCGGGTCATAAACCGTTTTCATCACTTCCCAGCAGTTGTTCTCGACCGCTTCGGAATTGGTTTCAGACACCAACGTATGAAGTTCGTGATGCTCTTTGCCCAAGGCATCGGCATCGGTGTTGGCAATGCGAACCATACTGCCGTGTTCGGTAACAACCGTGTAGCTATTGCCCAGTGCTTGGTGGATGGTCACAATTTCACCTTTATTCAGGGTGGTTGTGTTGCCGTCTGGCACTGTGATGACATTGACATCACGGGTTAAAACTACGTCTTCTCTTTCTGCCATACAGTTAAGTTATAAATGAAAAGTTCTGGCATCAATTGTTTCGCCAGTTAGACCAATGCTTTGCGAGCCAAATAAATAACCATAGACAGCATTTAGCGACGACATGGGCGGTAATTTGGTTTTATCTTCTGCTGGAAATGCACGTTTTCTCAATGGTGAATCGACTGGCCCCGGTATCAAGACGTTGACCCGTATTTTTTTGAATGATTCCAGTTCTTCGGCAAGAATTTTAGCCAAGCCTTCCAAGGCTATTTTAGACACGCCGTAAGCACCAGAGTATGCGCTGGCAGATCGTGCCGAAGAGTCGGAAGTAAATACGATGCTGGCAGTCTCGCTTTTTTGCAGGACAGGCAGTAAAACCCGGCTTAACAAAAATGGCGCATTCAGGTTGACGTTTAAGGTATGTCCCCATTCTTTAGTGCTTTGTGAAGACAAGGGGGTGAAATTACTGAACTCTACGGCACAATGCAGCAAACCTTGCAGAGAACCATATTTTTCAGCAATGGCATCGGCTAGTTCCTGATACTGGTCTTCGTTAGCGCCAGCCAAGTCGAAAGGGTACATGATGGGTTCAGGGGCGTTTTCCGCCTTAATCCGGTCGTAAACTTTTTCCAGTTTAGGAATACTTTTATCCAGCAATATGACGCGAGCACCTTGTTTGGCTAAAGCCAATGCCGCAGTGCCGCCCAGCCCGCCACCTGCGCCAGTGATTAATATGACTTGGTTAGTTAAAGGCATAACCTTGCGCTGATCAGGTGATTGGAAAACATAGTTGGGTGGGTGAATTTAGCCTTCACGCCTAAAAGCGGCAATATAATTGACGTCAATGTCTTTGCTGAGGCTGAATTGTTGGTTAAACGGGTTGTATTCAATGCCGACCATACCTTGCAAGGCAAGGCCTGCGGTACGCGCTGATTGGCACAATTCTGATGGTTTAATAAAAGTTTTATAATCGTGTGTGCCTTTAGGCAGCATCTTAAGTAGATGTTCTGCAGCGACTATTGCCAATACGTAGGCTTTGGGTTTCCTGTTGAGGGTGGAAAAAAACACCATCCCGCCCGGTTTCACCAGTGTAGCGCAGGCATCAATGATTGAACCTGGATCCGGGACATGTTCAAGCATTTCCATGCACGTGACCTGATCGAAGCTCGCAGGTTGCTCGCTTGCCAAATCTTCCGCGCTGATTTTTTGATAGTTGACATGAATGCCTGACTCAAGCCCATGCAGGTCAGCGACATCAATCAGGTCTTCGCTGAGATCAATCCCGGTGGCATCAGCGCCGTGCTTTGCCAGTGCTTCGGTCAATATTCCGCCGCCACAACCGACATCAACTATCCGTTGTTCATGGATGGGAATGAAGCGTTGGATAAATTCCAAACGCAGTGGATTGATGTCGTGCAAAGTTTTAAATTCGCCTTGCGGATCCCACCAGCGTTCCGCCATTGCGCCAAATTTATTTATTTCGTCCGGGTTAACGTTGTTGCTGGATGTCATGGTCATTAGTCATAAAAATAACTGTCATAGTCTACTCTATTACGCAGCTATTAGCCATGCAAGATGCCGGGCTGTCAGGCAAAACCAAGTATGTAATACCCTATCAATTTCATAGGTGGATGTTGCCGATTGGGGTTAGAATGCCAGTATGTAAATATTTAATCACTGAGTAGTAATGTGCCAATGAATACCGACCCCTACTTTGTCAGTACGCGGTTTTTACGAGAACGATTCAATCGTTTTTTGCCAAATTCGCAGGCGTTTTCATTGGCTATCATTGTCCTGGTCAGTTTTGGCCTGATTTATTTCCTGTCCGATTTATTGAAACCCGTCTATGTTTCTGTCGTCCTGGCCTATTTCCTTGAGGAACTGGTGGATAAGCTCGAAAGCCTCAAGTTACCGCGCTTGGTCGCCGTTTGTCTGGTGTTTTCAATTTTTATGGCGGCTTTGGTTTATCTGCTGTTCTTTCTAATGCCCATCATTACCCAGCAAGCGGTGGAACTTGTCCAGCATATCCCGGCTTTTATCAGCCGTATGCAGGTGCAGATCATGCGGTTGCCGGAGAAGTACCCGCAATTTATTACCGAAAATAAAATTCAGGAAATCATGTTCACAATCCAGAAGGAATTGCTGATTTACGGGCAAAGTGTGCTCAGTGTATCGGCGGCATCGGTGGTGAGTCTGGTGAGTGCTATGGTGTATTTATTTTTAGTGCCGATGATGGTGTTTTTCTTTCTGAAAGATAAACAGGTATTGGTCGATTGGGTATTGCAGTACCTGCCCAGGGATCGGCATTTAAGCGTCAGGGTGTGGGAAGAGGTCGATATGCAAATCGGCAATTACGTACGTGGCAAATTCGCCGAAGTGTTTATACTCTGGGTGGTCAGTTACGTAACCTATGAAACCATGGGGTTAAATTATTCCATGCTCTTGTCTGTGTTGATGGGTTTGTCGGTGATTATCCCCTATATCGGCGCAACCCTGGTGACATTCCCGGTTTTGTTGGTCGCTTATTTTCAATGGGGTTTGGATGGCGACAACTTTATGTATGTCGTGATTGCCTATTCAATCATTCAGGCTCTGGATGGCGTGTTGTTGGTGCCAGTGTTGTTTTCCGAGGCCGTCAATTTACATGCCATCGCGATCATCATCGCCATCCTGTTCTTTGGCGGGATATGGGGCTTTTGGGGCGTGTTTTTGGCAATTCCACTAGCGACGGTCGTCAAAGCTGTGTTGACGGCCTGGCCGCAGATCGACGCTCCCTCCACATCGCCAACCCAAATCTCGTCGGCAGGGTCAAGCCATTTGCCCAGCGCGTGAAGGGCTGGCGGATCGGCTGGGCATTTATACTCCAACCAAGCAACCTCGGATAATTCTGGTCAGCCAGCCCTGTTTTATGGTGGATTGCGGCGCAGCGAATCCAGCTTACACGCTACAAATTTCTCCTTTTTTGGCACAAACTTTCCAACCTTGGGTTTTTTTATATCGTATCTTAAGGCAACTTGGTTAAGGTATTGCCGCAACGGTACGTGTGAGGCGCTACGCCTGTAGAGTAGGTTGACAGGATGATCTGGTTGCCGTTCGTCTTGGCACCAACCGCATAGCCCGCATAATAATAAGCACAACTACCAATCGCAAAGGTCGTGCCATCCGTCAAGCCCCAGGTTTGGGTGGCGACATCGCTTTGCAAGTTGACTTTTTTGGCCAGCAATTCGGCAAGGAAAGGATGTCCTGCGGAAATGGTGCCGTTAACGACGGACAAGCCATTCACTGCTGTACCGTGGGTACATTTAAAAATACTCTGGATACGGCCATTGGTTAAGGTTAAATTGGATACGTCACAGGTATCGGTACTGCCGCTCACCTGATATTTGCCCGGCACGAGTACCCGTGTGGCAACAGGCACAAAAGGTGTCGCCGTTACATTGGCGGTCGGGCTGATAATACCGGCCGCATTGACGTTAAGGTCAATGATGACATCAAAGTATTTGACCTTGCCTGTGCTGTCGGTCGTCGGCACGGTAAATGCGTAGACGGAATTTTTCAAGGCATAGCTGGCGCTTTTTTCCAGCATGATGCTGGGTGTTGCCGCTTGGCCTACCAACGGCAATAGCACTGCCGACAATATGAATATTGTAATTTTGAAGCAATTAATTTTCATGATTTTCTCTCCAATGATTAGCTACAAATTAGGCGTTGTTGTTCTGCCTAACCGCATGGCATTGGCCATGCAATAAAATATTACTCTCTTTGCAACAGCGTTTGAAACGCTAACTAAGTTCAATTAAATTTATTGCTTACTAAAGATAATCAAAAAACTAGACAATGCTATTTCCGCCAAAATTCCGGCACAAACAGGATGATGATGGAAAAAATTTGCACCCGCCCCAGGATCATGGCAAACGCACAAATCATCGTTTGTAAATCATTTAAGCTCGCATAATTGGTGGCTGGACCCACTTGGTTTAAACCGGGGCCTGCGTTATTGAAGCAGGCGATGATGGCTGAGAGTGCGGTGATGAAATCAAGGCCGGTGAGCAACAGTGCGAATACCAAAATTACCACACACATAAAATACAGAAAAATGAATCCGGTGACAGAAGTCACGATATTGTTGTCGATAACTTGATCACCAATCCTTAATGACTTGACGGCGTAGGGATGAATGAACTTAAACAATTCGAGTCGTGTTTGTTTGAGCAGGATGATCGTCCTGATCATGCGGATACCGCCGCCGGTAGAACCCGAAGATGCGGATAAGCAGCTTAAAAACAACATCCACATGGGCACGAAAATGGGCCACTGATTAAAATCCTGGCTGGCGAAGCCGCAATCAGTAGCGATAGTAACCAAGTTAAAAGTGGCATGGCGCAATGCGGTCAGGAAATCGGGATAAGTGCCGTTATCCCACAACACATAGGCTGCCAGCACACAGCTACCTAAAACCAGGGTCAGGAAAGCCCGCATTTCCATGTCTTCCCGATAAGGCCGTAGAGATCGTTTGCGGATGGCGACAAAATGGGTGGCGAAATTAATCGCTGCCAGCAATTGAAAAATCGTCAATACCACTTCAATTGGCAAAGAATTAAAGAAGCCGACACTGGCATCATGCGTAGAAAAACCGCCCAGGCTCATGGCGGCAAAGGCATGGCAAACCGCATCGAACCAGTTCATTCCTGCCAGTTTCAACGAAATAATGCAAACTATGGTTATGCCCGCATAGACCAGCCACAAGGCTTTGGCAGTTTGGGCAATACGGGGCGGCAAGTCGGATTCTTTCACCGATCCTGGCGCTTCTGCCATGTACAACTGCATACCGCCAATACCTAAAATAGGCAAGATCGCAACGGCGAAAATAATAATCCCCATTCCGGCTATCCAGTTTAATTCGTGCCGCCAGAGATTGATTGACATGGGCAAATTGTCGATGCCGCTGAATATGGTCGCACCCGTGGTGGTCAAGCCGGAAACGGCCTCGAAATACCCATCAATAAAACCCAGGGAGGGAAAATAAAGCAGCAACGGGATGGCGCTGAATACCGGCGTTACTGACCAAGTAATGGCAACCAGCAAAAAGCCGGTTTGTCGCGTGACCTTTTTGGTGGCGCGGAAGGTGGGGAAAAACATCAATGCGCCCACGAATAAGGTGACTAACGTGCCGCCAAGAAAGGCATCTGTTGCACCATCTTTAGCGATTATCGAAGTCAGCAGGCTGGTGGACATCAAGCCGCCACAACCCATCGTGATTAACCCGAAGACGTGGATGATGGTCAATAAGACAGTCATGATATGTACTTGATGAAATTGCAAGTCATGGCAAGATTAGATGGCATTGATATAGCCATTTTGCCAACGGTAAGGGTGGGGTAAGGCATAACGCGAAAACTGCGGTCATTTTTCCAGCGGTTGAAAATTTTTCTCGATGTTGACGACCAATTTTTTCTCCATGGCAAACATGACCACATGGTCATTTTCTTCAAATACCGTGTCATGATGGATTTCAATAACATCTTGGTTGCGGATTAGTGCGCCCAGCACAATGCCAGGTGGAAAATGAATGCCATCTACCCGTTTGCCCACTACCGAATGGGAACTATTTTGATGGGCAATGGCTTCGATAGCCTCAGCTGTGCCGCCGCACAATGAGCTAACCTGGGCGACATCGCCCTTGCGGACATGTTTTAAGATGCTGCCCAGGGTTTCTTGATTAGGCAGTACGGCAACGTCGATACCGGTACCCGGCAACAATTTAGTGTAGGACGTATGATTGAGGAGGCAAATGGCTTTACGTGCGCCTAGGCTTTTTGCCAACGAGGCCGAAATAATATTGACCCCGTCATTTTCAGTAATCGCACAAAACAGATCGGTGGTGTCGATGGATTCATCAAGCAATAAGGTCTCATCGGCACAATCGCCTTTTAAGATAATAGTCTTGAGTAGTTCGTTAGAGATTTTCTTTGCCCGCCGTGGATCTTTTTCAATGATTTTGACTTGATGGTCATTTTCAAGCGCTAAGCCGAGGCGTTTTCCGATATGACCACCGCCAGCAATAATTATTCGCTTTAAAGGCGCTTCCAAGCGGTGCAGTTCTTTTAAGACTCTTCGAACTTCATTTCGGGGGGCAACAAAAAAAACTTCATCGTCGGTTTCAATAAAGGCTTGTCCATTTACTAACAACGGTTTGCCTTGGCGGAAAATTGCCACGACTCGAATTTTGTTATTGGCTAAGCGGTCGCCTAAATCTTTTATTTTTTTACCGGTTAAAAAGCCGTGATCTTTGACTTTTACGGAAAACAACCGGACTAGGCCACCGGCAAAATCGGAAATGTGCAACACGCCGGGAAAGTCAATCAAATTGCGGATGGATTCCATCACAATCATTTCAGGACTGATGACATGATCGATAGGAATGCCCCTGTAATCAAACAAATGAGGATGTTTGAGGTAATCAATCGCACGTACCCGGGCGATGGTTTTAGGTACTTTGTATAAGGATTTAATGATAATACAGGCCAGCATATTGGTTTCATCGCTGTCTGTAACGGCAATCACGATATCGGTATTGTGGATGCCGGCTTGTTCTAAAACGCTGGGATGGGCAGCATTGCCTGCAACCGTGGCTATATCGAAGCGTTCTTTTAACGCATCCAGCAGTAGCGGCTTGAAGTCAACGACCATAATGTCGTTTTCTTCGCTGGCTAAAGCGGCGGCAACTGCGGAACCGGTGACACCGGCACCAAGAATGAGTATTTTCATTAAATCCTTCTAACCACCATTAAAATCAGGGGTGGCGTATTTTACTGATTATGATTGATAAATACTATATGAATAAATGACGATTAACTTAAAATGTCATTCCGGTAACAGATGGCTTCCCCGGTGGGCATGGTGAGTTTGTTCATCAATTTATTCGCGTGTTTCCTCAAGCCAAGCCTGAATCTTATCTATCGCCTGTCTGGTCAACAAGGTAAAGCCGCTAACAGCACCTTTTGCATCGGGCGTGGGGCAGGGGAGATGTAGATGGAAATCCTGCTTAATAACCTTATCCACATGGGCGTGAGTTGTCGTTGCCGTAAAGTACATGACTACTTTCGCTTGCTTTGCCATCGTGAATTGCTGTTCAAAAACATGCAGATTAATGGTTAGTGCTTTAGTCCAGTGCTTACCGCTGGCATTGAGTAATTGCTCAAAAAGCTCGGGCGGTGGAGCGATCCAGCGATCCAGCGAATAAAATCTCACCTCGGTGGGGTCGGCATACAGCAGCCGATAGCGGATGCGGTTATCTAAAAGCCATTTAGATGCTTCGACAGTAATTGGTGCTTGTTGGCTAGGAACCTTGATGAGTGAGGGCGCATCCGAATTAGAGTAGCCTAAATCATGCACTGCCGATGGCTGCGCTTTGGGCAGGATACTGCAATTGCTTAAGGCAACTATCAAGCAAATTAGGAGAGATAAATGGGTCATTAATGTTTTCATTTTGGCTCCTCATAGCCCGGTTCGCCAGGGCCGGGTTCTTGCTGTTCGGGACCTAGCAATACTGATTGCGGGTTGTTTTCCAGGGTTGTGGCGATACGCTTTACTTGTTCTGTTGTCGCCTGTAAGTCAGCTAGTAAATGGTTTACTTTAGGTAAAGTGGTTTGTACAAACTGGCTACCAGCAACATTGCCGGTATCGGCAATCGTACTTACCTTTTTACTGAGGTTCTTTGCCTCTTTACTCAGGCTTTGCAAATCGCCAGCCAGAGTATCAATATGCTTAAGGGTTTTACTTGCGTCTTTAGTTAATGCCGGAATTCCAACCAGCGCGTTATCAACGCTTTTTTGCAAAGATTCCAGTTTGCCGCTCAAGGTTTTCAAGTTGGCGAGTATGCCAACAATATTCTTTTCATTTTCTTCATTCAGCAAGCTGCTTAAACGGAGCATGAGGTGGTCGGCTTTTTTTAGCAGATCATCACCAGAGTTAAGCAGTCTATCGGTAACAGATTGCATTAAGGGGATACGGTTGGCAATATTGTCATCGCCTGATGGCAGTTTATCGGTGATTTTTCCAGTATCTTCCAGTTCCAGTTGGGTCAGGCCGGTCACGCCTTTTAAATGCAGGGTGGCATAAACACCTTTGCTGAGAACGATATTTTTATCGATTTCGATACCGATGAGAATCACGCCCATATTTTTAGGGTCGAACCGGATATCCAGTACCTTGCCCACGGCAATGCCGCGATAAAATACCGTGGACTCAGGATTCAGGCCGGATACGGAAGCCTGGGTCGAAACAGTATAAATATCGCGTTCGCGCTCCAGATTGCCCAGCCAATAAATGACACCGATAGTCGAAGTTAACAGGATGACCAAAAACAAGCCGGTAAGCAAGGCGCGATTATTTCTACCCATTTAGCTGTCCTTGTTGAGTCCTGGGTTGGGCTTGATAGCTGAACACACGCTGGGCACGCTGGTTATGAAAATAGCGTTGAACGAACGGATGTTTGCAAGCCAATACATTAGCCAATGTGCCAAAAGCCACCAACTGCTGGTCTGCCAGTACCGCTATCTGAGTACACAAATCCCGTAATATATCTAAATCGTGCGTCACTAAAATCACCGTAAATTTAAGGTCTCGATGTAGACTGGATAGCAAATCGACAAAATCCTGACTGGAAATGGGGTCAAGTCCTGAGGTCGGTTCATCGAGTAATAGCAAGCTAGGCTCCAAAATTAGAGTGCGGGCAAGGGCAACGCGCTTGGTCATTCCACCCGACAAATCCGCCGGTTTTAGCCACGCATCTTTGGCTAACAAGCCGACGTTTTCAAGATTCATAAACACCAGTCGCTTAATGAATTCCTCATCTTTAATACCCAGTTCGCGCAAGGGAAAGGCAATATTCTCGAAAACGTTAAGCACGCTGAATAATGCGCCCTTTTGGAACAGGACGCCGCAATGATTACGTAATCGCTTGCCGTGGCTGCTTGATAGGGTCTTCAATGATTCGCCCATCACAAATATCTCGCCCTTGTTGGGAATTTGCAAGCCAATAATTTCCCGTAATAACACAGTCTTGCCGCAGCCAGAAGCCCCCACTAGCCCTAGTATTTCACCTTTTGGCAGGGCAAGGCTAATATCTTTGTGAACAACTTTGTCCCCGAAACTTGTCCAGATGTGTTCCAGCCGTATGGCAAAAGGCTCACTCACGGCATTCCCACATCCATAAATAAAATAGCAAAGACGGCATCGACCATAATGACGACGGTGATCGCTGCCACCACGGAATTGGTCGTCTCATTACCCAGGCTTTCGGTATTGGGCTTGATACGAAAACCAAAATGACAGGCTATCAAGGCAATCATTAGGCCGAATACGGCGCTTTTGCCCAGGCCGATGAAGACATTAAGCAAGGGCACGGCATCTGGCAGTTTCAGAAGAAATTGTTGATAGCTAATATCCAGGGTATTCTGCGCTGAAAACATTCCGCCGATCAATGCCGCCACGCTAGTCCATACACTCAGCAATGGCAGTGAGACCGTCAATGCGATCACTTTAGGTAAAACCAGCCGCAAGGAATGCGAAATGCCCATTGCCGACAGCGCATCTAGCTCCTCAGTGACTCGCATAATGCCGATTTGCGCCGTCATCGCCGAACCAGAACGACCTGCGACCAGAATAGCAGCTAGCAACGGACCCAATTCACGAATAACACTTAAGCCCAGAATATCAATAATATAAATTTCCGCTCCGAATAGTTTTAATTGTAGTGCGGAAAGATAACTTAATACGATACCAATCAAAAAACCCACTAGCGCGGTGATGCCTAAAGCCCGAACCCCCGCATCATAAATGGTAATGGAGATTTCCGACCAGGGAACATCACGTGGATATCGTAATAGGTGGCCGGTATCCAGAAGCAGTTGCCCAAGAATTGTAATGAAGGTCAGCAGTTGGCTAGTGGCGCTTGTAAGTTCGCCTGACAGGTAAGTTAGGATGCTTTGAACAGAAAAACCGGGCGTTTCCATATCAGGCAAGGCCTGTTTCGGCCAAAGGGCAAAAAGGCGCAGATGTTCGGGTTTAATGTCGAGGTTGGCGGGAGTTTTCTGCCCCCAAGCTTGCCAAAGCAATAATGCGCTGGCAGTATCAAGGATGTTGATGGAACTCAAATCCCATTTTGATGAATTATTGTTGACGGATTGTTTGATACCCTTAATCAGTTCTGGCATTGCAACCAAGTTGTTTAGAGTCCAATCGCCGGACAGGCGAATTTGAAAAAGACCATCATCCTGCTTAATAGTCTCCAGCAAGGGTTGATTTTTTAAGCTATTGTTGATGTCGCCCATGAGCTGCTTGTTATAGTTAAAACAAAGCCTCCACTGGTTTTTCCTTGATCAGTTTCTTGGTTTCCTTGCTTTCCGTCCCCGCCTTTTTTGCAACTTTAATGGGAGGAATTTTTTTAAGGACAACACCTTTTTGGATATATTCCCAGGTTCCGTCAATTTGCTTTTTAGTGACATCGTTCGGTGGGTTAAAAGCCGCGACCGGGGTATTTTTCAATGCGCTACGCATGTATTCTATCCACATCGGCAATGCCGCTACCCCACCTGTTTCATAATGTCCAAGGGGTTTGTAGTTATCGAAACCTACCCAGGCGGACGCGACAAGTGTAGGTGTGAAACCATTAAACCAGGCATCACGCTGGTCGTTTGTGGTGCCCGTTTTTCCGGCTATATCACTGCGGCCAAGTACCCTGGCATCGGTGGCTGTGCCGAGTTTTATCACGTCTCGCATCAATGAGTTCATGATGAAGTTAATGCCAGGGGTTATTATTCTGGGTGCAGGGTTGTCGGGGGCATCTTTGGAGTCTTTGCAATGTGAACAGGCCGTTTTGGGTTTGGCTTGATATAAGATTTTGCCTTCGTTGGATTCAATACGTTCTATGATGTAGGGATCAATCAAAAAACCTCCATTTGCAAATACCGCATACATCCTTGCCATTTGCAGCGGTGATGCATAGCCGCTACCCAACGCCAGTGATAAGCCATCAGGAAGTTGCTCTTTGGTAAAGCCAAATCGTATGCCTGTGGCGATACCTTTGGCTAAGCCCATATCTTTGAGTAACTGAATTGCAATGATGTTTCTTGAAAAAGTCAGCGCTTTCCGAAGGCTGGTCGGACCATAAAATTTCTTGGTGGAGTTTTCTGGCTTCCAGTTTTTTCCTTCACTAGGGTCGAACACCGAGATTGGCGCATCATTTAAAATACTGGCGGCGGTATAGCCTTGTTCTAATGCCGTGGTGTAGATAATGGGTTTAAAGCCTGAGCCGGGTTGTCTTTTCGCCTGTATGGCGCGATTAAACTTATTCTGGTTAAATTCGAACCCGCCTGACAAGGTTAAGATTGCGCCATCAGAAGGGTTCAATGATACAAAAGCGCCTTCGACATCAGGTACTTGGGTGATGCTCCAGTTGTTTTTCTTGTTTTGTCGTACCCGTATTAAAGTGCCTGGTTTTAAGAACTTTTTAAATTTACTGCCAGTCCACTTAACATTGTCCCAGGAGATTTCTATTGGCTTGTTGTCATAAAGTTTGGCATTAATGCCTTGGTTTTTTACGCTTAATACGGTTGCTGCCAAGGTATCGCCTATAACCGGAATAATCTCGCTAGAATTGTTTTTGCCAGTCGCTTCTGCCGGAAAGCGATAGCCATGACGGTCATCATAAGTATGCAAGGCGTTCCTGAGCGATCTGTCGGCGGCTTTTTGCAGCTCCGGGTCGATGGTTGTCGTTACCTTTAAACCCAGCGTATAAGCAGCGTCCCCGTATTTGTTAAAAATATACTGCCTGACCATTTCAGCGACGAAAGGCGCCGAAACATCGGAAGAATGATATTGCAGTTTTGCCGTTGAAGGTTGCCTGATAGCGGCTTCATGCTCTTGAAGCGAGATATAATTAAGTTCGAGCATTCGCTGCAATACATAATTTCGTCGTTCAATTGCCCTGGCTTCATCGGTTATCGGATTGTAAATTGACGGCCCTTTAGGCAGGCCCGCAATCATCGCATGTTCTGCAAGTGTCAGGTCTTTTAGTGATTTTCCGTAATAGGTTTGTGCGGCGGCTTCAACGCCATAAGCGCTGTGACCCATGTAAATTTGGTTGAGGTAAAGTTCAAGGATTTTATCCTTTGAATATTCACGCTCGATTTTTAAGGCAAGAATGATTTCCTTCAGTTTTCGGGTAAATGTTTTTTCACTGGTCAGCAGGAAGTTACGGGTTACCTGCATGGTGATAGTACTTCCGCCCTGCTTTTTTTTGCCAGTCAGCGCAAGTTGCAGGCCGGCTCTTAGCAAGCCTTTGTAATCAACTCCTGGGTGTTCGTAAAAGCTGTCGTCCTCGGCGGCAATAAAGGCATTGACCAACTGTTTAGGGATGGCCTCTATTTTGACGGGTATACGCTTATTGCCGCCAAATTGCGCCATGAGTTGATTGTCTTTGCTCACGATAGTCAGGGGCATTTCATAGCTGACATTGTGCAAGGCTTTTACGTTCGGCAAGTCGCTGGAGAGGCGGTTGTAAACCAAGTAGCCAAAAGCTAACAAGCCAAGTAGGATGATTGCAAAAAAACTAGCAACCCATATTAATATGCCGCCATTTTGTTGTTTTATAGGCACAAATAGTCCAGGTGGGTTTTAATGTTTTTCAAATTCGTGCTCATTCGAAGCGTGTGTAGTGTAAGTTGGTTTACAGGACACTTATAAAGTCAGGTTGCGAGTATAGAGCAACCTAACAAACAAATAAATTGAATATTTTTAGTATGAAAATACAAAAGGCTACTATACTTTTGTAAATGAAAACTTTAGATGCTCAACAGCATCTGCGACATTCACGCAATTCAGGACAATATAACAAATTAAGGGCGTTTAATGAGCTGGTTTAATCAGAAACAGAATGCTGTGCTTGGCTTGGATATTAGCACTGCCGCTGTTAAGTTACTGGAATTAAGCAAACTCGGTACTCGCTACCGGGTGGAAAGTTATACCGTGGTTCCATTGCTTCAAGAGGCTTTTGTCGATAAAAATATTGCCAATATCGATATGATTGCTGAGGCGATACGATTGGCAGTCAAGCAATCAGGCACAAAGTTAAGGCAAGCCTGCGTCGCTGTTTCCGGTTCGACAGTTATGTCAAAAGTCATTACCGTTCCCGTCTCGTTGGCTGAAGAAGAGATAGAAGATCAGGTTCTCGATGAGGCCGCTCAGTACGTGCCTTATACCCTGGATGAGGTCAGTCTTGATTTTGAAGTCCAACGCGTCAACGAGACAAACCCGCAAATGCTCGATGTATTGTTGGTGGCTTCGAGAAAAGAGAATGTCAATAATCGTGTAGAAGCACTCACCAAAGCCGGTTTAAAAACCAAAATTGTCGACGTTGAGGCTTTTGCGATAGAAAATGCGCTCATCTTGCTCAATGACCAACTGGAAGGGCTTGAAGGCAAGACCTATGCAGTAGCCGATGTCGGTGCCAGCATGACGACTTTGAGCATCATTCACGACGGTCGCACTGTTTATACCCGTGAGCAAGGGTTTGGCGGTAAGCAACTAACTGAAGAGATTCAACGGCGCTACGGGTTTTCCTACGAAGAGGCGGGCTTGGCAAAAAAACGTGGGGGCTTGCCAGAGAGTTACACTGCTGATGTGTTAGAGCCATTCAAGAAAGTAATGGTGCAGCAAATTTCCAGATCCATGCAGTTTTTTGTATCTTCAAGTGCCAATAGAAATGTTGACGGAATTGTTCTTGCCGGTGGTTGCGCGACCATATCCGGGGTTGATGCTTTAATAGAGCAATCCTTGGGCGTTACTACTTACATCGCCAATCCGTTTATTAGTATGGCACTTTCCAATAAAGTTAAACCACAAACCTTAAGCGCGGATGCCCCAGCATTGCTGTTGGCGTGCGGGTTGGCGTTAAGGAGTTTCGATTAATGGCAAAAATCAATCTACTGCCTTGGCGGGAAGAAAAGCGGCAAGAACAAAAAAGATTTTTTCTCTCATTAATCGGTTTGTGTGCTTTGGCAACCTTACTTCTACTCGGTTTGGTGCATCTGTACATTGCCGGGATACAGGAATACCAGCAACAAAGAAACAAACTCGTACAGGATCAAATTGCTATTCTTGACACTAAGATTACCGAAGTGAAAACCATTGGCGAAAAGAAAAGCAAATTACTGGCAAAAATAGATTTGGTGCAGCGGTTGCAGGAAAGCCGTCCTGAAATTGTCCATTTGTTTGATGAAATACCCAGAACGACCCCGGATGGCGTATTTCTGAGCAAGTTTGCTCAAGCCGGTAGTGACCTTACTTTTGAGGGAAAAACCCAATCTAATGCTCGGGTTTCGGCATTCATGCGTGCTGTTGAAGCATCGGCGTGGTTGCAAACACCAAAACTTGAAATCATAAAATCGCCCGACAAGACCAATGTTGAGCAGAAAAGCGATTTTATTTTGCGGGCTAAACTGGGTAAGAAGGACGTCGAAGGCGGAAAAGAGGAAAAACGATGAACCTGTCAGAGATTAATTGGGATATTAATGCATCAGGGACGTGGCCGCTTCCCGCTAAAGCACTCGTAATCGCCATTGTCTGCTTAATTGTGGCAGGGCTGGGATTTTACTTGGACACTATAGGTCAGCTTGATGAGCTGACTACTTTAGAGACTAAAGAGGTCGATTTAAAAAAAGAGTTTGAAGACAAGCAAAAAAAGTCCGCCAATCTGCAAGACTACCGTGACCAACTGGCTCAAATTGAGACTTCTTTGGCGATTATGCTCAAGCAAATGCCAACAGAAGAAGAGGTGGCTAGCTTGCTAATTGATATTTCTCAAACAGGCCTCGCCAGCGGTTTGGAGTTCAGGTTGTTCCAGCCTGGGGCGCCGATTGTCAAAGATTTTTACTCTGAATTACCGATCAGTATTCAGGTGATTGGCAAATATGAAGAACTCAGCTTGTTTGTCAGCGGTTTGGCTGCGTTGCCCCGAATTGTCACCGTCCATGATGTGAAAATAGCCCCTATTGATAAGGACAAGGGCAAGGAAGATGCAATGACGATGGATGCAATCGTTAAAACGTATAACGAAAAGTCATCAGGAACGGCTAACCCCAGTGACAAAAGAAAAAGAGGGGGGCAGTAATGGGTGGCAATGTAGCGCGCTTGATAAGTAAAAAATCGCTAAAGTTTTTGCTGTGCCCTTTAGCGGTTTCTATATTGTTAACCGGTTGCGGTAATCAAGAGTTTTCCGACTTAGAACAATATATCAAAGATATTAACGCACGACCTAAAGGTACTATTGAGCCGTTACCAGAAGTAAAATCGATTGAGCCGTTTGTGTTTAAACCCGAAGGCTTGCGTGATCCTTTCAAGGCAATCAGCGAAGCTGAAGAAGTAGAGGATACCCAACTTTCTGTCGGCAACGGCATAAAGCCGGATACCGCTAGACGCAAAGAAGAACTGGAAGCGTTCCCATTGGACAGCTTAAGAATGGTCGGGACTATCATAATGAAAGCTAACCTGTGGGGCTTGGTAAAAGCGAGCGATAAGACTGTTTACCGGGTACAGGTTGGCAACCATCTGGGTAAGAATTACGGGAAAATTATCCGCATACAGAAGGATAAGATCGAATTAATGGAGATTGTTCCAGACAAGCCAGGCACCTGGCGCGAACAACAAACTTCATTAGCTTTAACCGAGTGATTTTGAGGATAACCATGAATAATGAACAGGGTGATATGATGTGGAACAAAAGGGTGCTGGCACGGTTTGCACACATAAGTTTGGGCTTATTATTGATAGTGCAGTGTGCATCGGTCATGGCTGACGGCCTGACAATTTCAAATATTGATGTTGCCGCCCTGGCTGGAGATAAGATTCAAATACAAATGGAAATGAGTGGTTCCGCGACTGCCCCCAAAGTATTTCAAACGGATAACCCCGCTCGCATTGCGCTTGATTTTCCCGGTGTTGCCAATGGCCTGGATAAAAAAATGTTTTCGGTTAACCAAGGGCCGATCAGTAGCGTTTATGTCGCAGAAGCCGCTGACCGGGTGCGTGTCGTGGTTAACTTAGTTGAAACCACACCGTTTGACACTAAAGTTGAAGGCAATAAGGTACTGTTGACAATCGCCAATGCACGGGCGAGCGCATCGCCAGCGAATATGATGCCAGTGACGAGATCAACAACGCCATCGATAACACGGCCATTTATTAGAAAATCGACACCTTCTTCGGTGGCGGCGGGACTGATACCTGAACAAGGCATTAGGGGGCTGGACTTTAAACGTGGCGATAACGGGGAAGGCCGCATCCTGGTGTCATTAGCCAACCCTGATACCATCGTCAATACCAAGCAAGAAGGCGGCAATGTCGTCCTCAGTTTTGTTAATACGCGCTTACCTGACAACTTGTCAAAAAGGCTGGATGTTTCAGAATTTGCAACCCCGGTCAAAACCATCGGCGCAACTTCGACCAGTCGTGAAACGACCATCACCGTAGGCATGATGAACAGTCTTTATGATTACTCCCTATTTCAGTCCGAAGGCTTGCTGACAATTGAGTTTCGGCCATTGACCAGCGAAGAAAAAGAAATCTTGGACAGCAAGCGGGAAAAGTACAAAGGTGATCGCTTGTCCTTGAATTTTCAGGATATTGATATCCGCAGTGTCATTGCCATTCTCGCGGAATTCACCGGACAAAATGTCGTTGCCGGTGACGAAGTGGCCGGTACGATTACTTTAAAAATGGATGATGTGCCTTGGGATGAAGCGCTGGACTTCATCATGATGACCAAAGGCTTGGAGAAATTTGAATCAGGTAATGTCATCCTAGTCGCTCCAGTCGGCAAAATAAAAGAATATAAAGAGAAGCAGGAAGCCACCGAGCGGGTTGTCGAACAACTCGAGCCGATGGTGACTGAATACATCAAGATCAACTACGCCAGGGCAGAAAATTTCAGAAACTTACTGAATGGCATGGACACCGGCGCGTTTGGTAGCTGCGGTTCCAACAAATCGCCCACGTCAAGTACCGGAACGCCAACCGGTGCAAGTTCAAGCTCCAGTTCAAGTTCAGTATTTCCCGGGGCATCATTAAATACTCAGGGCAGCCAGAGTGGCCAAGGTCAAGGTGGGCAGGGCGGTCAAGGTGGTAACAACCAAAATGACAAGTTTCGGATCTTATCTGACCGTGGCTCGGTTGTGGTCGATGCCCGCACCAACACCTTAATTATCCGCGAGACCACCAAACGCTTGGATGAAGCAAAAAAACTGATCCGTCGTCTGGATGTACCAGTACGTCAGGTGATGATTGAAGTCAGGATAGTCAGTGCCCAAAATACCTTTAGGAAGCAATTGGGTGTGAGGTTTGGCGCCAATGCCGGAGCGTATGCCGGCAGCGGCAAACAATTTGGTTTGGGTGGTCCGGGTACCTATGGTGTTATGACAACCACAGATTCCAAATCAAACCCACCCAAGACCACACCAGCACATATTGTCGACACAAGATCGGATAAGAGATATGAAGAATTAGCTAATCAAATGGTCGATCTTACAGCATCAAATCCCTATGGGGCTTTAAGCATGACTCTGGTAAGGGGCGCGGATTATGTGTTGAACCTTGAATTTCAAGCCATGCAGGAACAAAACAAACTGGAATTCATCTCCAACCCAAGGATAATGACCTCTGACCGGTGTCAGGCGACCATCAAACAGGGTGTGCAGATTCCTTACCAAACAGTCAGTAACCAAGGAACGCAAACGACGTTTGTTGATGCCGCGTTGAAGCTGGATGTGTTGCCACAAATCACGCCTAGTGGCAGCGTAGTCATGGCATTGCAAGTGACCAAAGACTCACCGGGGGAATCAACGCCAGACGGGATTGGTATTGATACCAAGCAGCTTGAAACCAATGTCCACGTCATGGATGGTGAAACAGTGGTTCTGGGCGGGGTTTTTGAAAATGACTTGTCAGATAAAATGAGGAAAATACCGTTTTTTGGCGATTTACCCGGTGTCGGTGTCTTGTTTAGAAACCCTGAAAAAGGCGACGACAAGCGCGAATTACTTATTTTTATCACCCCAAAAATTGTCAAAGACAGCATGGCTGAAAACTGACCGCTTCAACTTAGTGAGAAAAGGGGGCATAATGCCCCTTTTTTATTTGCGGCAAAAACGCACTTATGACAGCGGAGAATATTTACCTGATAGGTCTTATGGGTGCTGGTAAAACCACCATTGGCCGACAATTGGCCAAAGCCCTTAAAGTGCCGTTCTATGACAGCGACAAGGCCATTGAAGAAAGCACTGGTGTTGATATCCCGACTATCTTCGAGTTTGAAGGCGAGGAAGGCTTCCGGGTTCGTGAGCAAAAAATGATCGAGAAACTCACCCAGTTGAAAGGCATTGTGCTGGCGACCGGTGGCGGGGCAGTGTTGCGGGAGGAAAACCGTAAAGCACTCAAAGACAACGGTTATGTCGTTTATTTACAATGTTCTGTGGACAGGATTATGGAGCGCACCCGTTGGGATACCCAGCGGCCTTTATTAAAAACCGATAATCCTCGAACTCGCTTACATGAACTTTTTGAGCAGCGTCAGCCTTTGTATTTGTCCTGTGCCGATTTCAAAATAGATACCGGTGTCTTAAAGAGCAAAACTGTTGTAAGCCATATCCTTGAAGAATATAAAGCGGTCAATCATGAAGACACTTGAGGTTGATTTAGGCGGACGCAGTTACCCGATTTATATTGGTTCTGGCATACTGTCGCAATCGGAGCTTTACGGACAGCACATAAAAGGTTCTGAAGTGTTGGTCGTGACCAATGAGACGGTTGCGCCTTTGTACCTGGATGCGGTTTTAGATCAGCTAAAAGCCTACAAAACCGCTACGGTCATCCTGCCTGATGGTGAGCAGCACAAATCGCTGGCTGTCCTCAACAAGATCTTTGATGCTCTGTTAATCAACAAATTTGGTCGTCGTGCGACTTTGATCGCCCTGGGCGGCGGGGTAGTGGGTGATATGGGCGGTTTCGCCGCTGCCTGCTACCAACGGGGCATTCCGTTCATTCAAATACCGACCACATTGCTGGCGCAAGTCGATTCATCGGTAGGCGGCAAAACCGGCGTTAATCATCCTTTGGGCAAAAATATGATCGGGGCATTTTATCAGCCCCAGTGCGTTATTGCGGATACCGATGTTTTGGCGACCCTTGATGATCGGCAATTATCGGCAGGTCTTGCCGAAGTCATTAAATACGGCTTGATCAGGGATGCCGATTTTTTTGTCTGGTTGGACTATAATCTGCCCGCCTTGTTAGCCAGGGACAAACAAACCTTGGCTTTTGCCGTGGAACGGTCATGTATCAACAAAGCTCAGGTAGTTGCGGAAGATGAAACTGAATCCGGTGTCAGGGCGACTTTAAATTTGGGCCATACCTTCGGCCATGCCATCGAAACCGGCATGGGTTATGGTGAGTATCTGCATGGCGAGGCGGTTGCTATTGGCACCTGTCAGGCGGCTGATTTGTCTCGGCACAAAGGTTGGATAACTGACGATGATGTCGAAAAGATTATTGCGATTTTCAAAAAAGCCCGGCTTCCGGTTGTTCCGCCTGATAGCTTGAGCGTTGAGCAATTTTTGCAATTCATGTCGGTCGACAAAAAAAATGTCGATGGCGACATCAGATTAATTTTGCTAAAAGCGATTGGCGAAGCCAGCCTACCTGTCGGAGTTGACCAGAATTTGTTACGATTGACCCTCGAAACGTATAAAGGTTGAAGGGTTATGGTCAATCCGGTAAACAAGCCATTAAAAACGGTCATCAAACCCCAGATTAATGTTCAGATTTCCGGGCAACCGTTAATCACCAAAGAGCGCACTCAGCGGCTTGACCTGTTAAAGCATCTGGTCGCTAATTTGGCTAATGGCATTGTTGTCTGCGGACCTGAAGGCATAGGTAAAACGAGGCTGCTCAATACTTTTAAGGACGCTAAAACAGAATCATGGCTCGTCTGTTTATTGAAAGGCGACAACTCATTAAGTCTTGAACGGATTCAGGAGTTGTTGAGCGAAATGATGGGGCAGGCTATTCCGGGCATTAATATGCCCTCGCTGGCAAATGCGTTTGACCGATTGGCAAAACGTGACAGCAAAGTTGTTTTAATCATTGATGATGCCGGTAATTTGGTGCCTGGGCTAATTGAAAATATCATAATTTATGCTCAAAACAACCCCGTCTTAAGGGTTGTTTTTGCGCTGACTCACAGCGAGTTATATTTAAAAACCAGCACCGATCCTGCCGTTGATAATTGCTATCACATCGACATTCCGCCCTTGTCAGAGCAACAATGCGGTGAGTTCCTGGAATATTTATCGACACTACCCAAGCCAAGAATCCAGTTCAACAGTATCAATGAGAGCATGACTGGGGAGCTTTACCGTGAAACCCACGGCATCCCCGGCAATATTCTTGCTCATTTACCTGAGGACAATTCTAAAAAGGTCGATTATTCCAAACCTGTGCTGATTGCCGCTGTTGCTGGCTTGGTTATTCTTGCTCTGGGTGTGCAATGGTGGAGTTCCAGGCCGAAGCCCGCCGAACAAAAAACGGCAACCGTAGCAAGTAAGCAAAATGTTGGAGAAGGTGCTCAGCAAGTAGTTGCTAAGTCGGCGGGTTCTATTCTTGCAGCTAATGCGCCTGAAGCTGTTAATCAGTTGCCAACGCATTTGCCGCCTGAGACAGCTAAGGTATCTGCTGATGTAGCCGATGCCAACCAATCGGCGGTTGTCGCTGCTGCTGCACCTGTACAAGTCGCGAATGCTCCAGCCTTAAATCCTGAAAGTGCCGTCGTGGCAACGCCGATGCCCGCTGCAATCGGCGGAAGTCCTGCTCATCCAGAAGCCGTTACGGATGCAAGTCAAGAACCGACTGCTGTGCCCGTATCCCCAGGTCTGGAAAATCAATGGTTAACAGATCAGCCAGCGGATAACTACACCTTACAATTAATGGCCTTGTCAAAAGAGCGCCCCATCGTCGAAGTCTTGCAAAGGTATCAGAGCTTGGGTCAGGATTTGAGATTTATCAAAACTAAAACGAAAAAAGGCAATGATCGCTTTGTTTTAGTGTATGGTTCGTATGCCAGTCCTGAACAAGCCAGCCTGGATAAGCAAAAACTGCCTAAAGAATTGAAAAAAACTTGGTTGCGTAAAATAAGTTCAGTTCAAAGTGAACTGGGCGGTGCAATTCCAGCAGACGACGCAACTCCTGAAGCTACATTTGAATAAAACATGACAACATTAAAAAACGATACTTTTATCAGGGCATTATTAAAACAGCCCGTGGATTACACCCCGGTCTGGATGATGCGCCAGGCGGGAAGATATTTGCCGGAATACCGTGCAGTTAGGGAACAAGCGGGCAGTTTTCTAAATTTATGCACCAATCCTGAGCTGGCCTGTGAAGTCACTTTACAACCCTTACGGCGCTTTGATTTTGATGCGGCGATTTTATTTTCAGATATTTTAACCATCCCTGATGCAATGGGTTTGGGGCTTTATTTTACCGAAGGGGAAGGGCCAAAATTTAAAAACCCCATCACCACAATCGCTGATATCAATAAATTACCCATTCCCGATCCTGAAATTGAATTACGTTATGTGATTGATGCCGTACGGTTAATTAGAAAACAATTGCAAGGTAGTGTGCCTTTAATCGGATTTTCCGGCAGTCCCTGGACGCTGGCAACTTACATGACGGAAGGTGGTAGCAGTAAAAGTTTTCAAAAAGTGAAGGCTTTAATGTACGAGCAGCCCAAACACATGCATATCATGCTGGATAAGTTAGCGCAATCGGTGGCAGCGTATTTAAATGCTCAGATTGCTGCTGGCGCTCAAGCTGTCATGGTGTTTGATACTTGGGGCGGTATGTTAACGTCCGAGGATTATGCCGAATTTTCATTGAATTATGCCAAACAGGTGCGGTCGTTGCTGAATACAGGTACGGGCGAGCATAGAATTCCCACCATCTTGTTCACCAAAGGCGGCGGGCAATGGTTAGAGACCATGATTGATGCCGGTTATGATGCGCTGGGCTTAGATTGGCAAACGGACATCCAATTAGCTCGCGCTAGAGTCGGCGATAAAGTTGCGTTGCAGGGCAATATGGATCCAGTAACACTTTATGCACGACCTGATTTTATAGTTGATAAAGTCAAAACTATTCTGGAAAAATATGGTCAAGGTTCAGGGCATGTGTTTAATTTGGGGCACGGTATCTTGCCGGACATCAATCCTGACCATGTTAAAGCGATGGTCGATGCGGTTCATCAATACAGTCCGCAATACCATCAGATCTAAATTTAAGTAGAGGTATTAAGTATGAAAAAAGTTAAACAGTTTCTGAGTATTGCATTAGTTATTGGTGCTGGTTTTGCCGGAGTAGAGCTTGCTCAAGCCGAGGAAAAAATAGACATCGTAGTGAACAGAAGCCCGACCTGTAGCTGCTGCGGAAAATGGATAGAGCATTTAAAACAAAACAACTTCAACGTAAAAGATGTTGTGTCTGATGATGTGCGGGCTGTCAAAACTAAATACGGTGTGTCCCAAGAGCTCGCCTCATGCCATACCGCAGTGGTTAACGGCTATGTTGTCGAAGGACATGTGCCGGCTAACGATATTAAAACACTACTGAAGAATAAACCCAGCGTTGTCGGCATAAGCGTTCCCGGTATGCCTATGGGTACCCCAGGAATGGAAATGGGAGGCAAAAAAGATGTCTATCAAGTCGTCAGCTTTAATAAAAACAATCAAACACAGGTGTTTAACAGTTACTCGGCGGAATAATGATCCTGGTCGGTGATGTAGAGGGAAATACTGCTTGTGTTTTATGATGCAGCTCGGATTTGTCAGAAATAATCAAATTTCGCCAGTACACAATATACGACGTTTATTGAATTAAAAATGGGCTTATTGAGTTGTTTCCTTCAATGTATTGCTGGCCATCTCCGTTATGAGAGTTTATTGTCAGGTCATGGTTTAATTAATATCTACAACTAAGACAGGGAGATTTGCGCCTGTCAACGCATGCATTGAGCAGAAAATGCAAATTAGATGAATCCCAAAGTAGTTGTCATTGGTAAGATGGATGGGAGTGCAGGCGTTAATGTGCTTTGTGTTGAAGTCCAGGATATACAGCATGAAGGCGCAATTGTCGGTAAAGTTCTACCGACATTAAAAAGTAGTGAATTTATGAAAATGTTTCTGAAGTTGACTGTGACAAACTAACTTAATTTTTTATAATAACCAAAAAATTAAACGGAAAATATCTGTTTCAAATGAACAGATAATGCGCGGAGCAATTTAATTATTGCAAAGTTTTAATTTCGGGGTGAATAACCGTTTAAAAATCAATCAGCCGATGTAGCTCAGTTGGTAGAGCAACTGATTCGTAATCAGTAGGTCGTGGGTTCGACTCCCATCATTGGCTCCATTATTTCAATTGGTTAGCTATATTTCTAGTTACTGTATCCGGTAGGCCGTGCCAAAACGTGTCAAATTTTAATCTGGTTGACACAGGTTTTCGGCATAGTTGGCCAGGTGGTTTTGCCTAAGGTGCACATACCGCCGCACCATATCCGCCGATTCCCAGACCCCAGTTCCTGAAGTGCATTCAACGGTGTCCCGTTTTGCACATGCCAGAAAGCCCAGGTCTGGCGAAGGTCATGCCAACGGAAGTCAGTGATCCCCGCCCGTTTTAAGGCATTCCGCCAAGCTTTCGTATTCACCTGCCGTATTGGCTTGTCCTTCATAAGTGAACACCCGGGTTGGATGCTTGCCTTGCTGTCGCAAGAGCACCGACATGGCGATTGTATTTAACGGCACCGAAATCGGCTTTCTCGCCTTTGCCTGGTCGGCATGGATCCAAGCAAATTGTCTTTCCAGGTCAATTTGCGACCATTCAAGTTCAGTCACATTGGCTTGCCGCAACCCGGTTGCCAAGGTAAACCCACCATTTCAGCCAGATGTTCCGGCAATTCGCTGATAAGGTGGGCAGATTCTTCCTTTGTAAGCCGGCGAACCTGTCGTTTGGTTTCTGGCAGCAACTTGAATTTCGGGGCTTTATAAAGCCATTCCCAATCCAATGCCGCTCGCCTAAGGATCGTCCTGACCACCGCGGCAACATCCGGTTTATCGTGGCATTGCTACCCCTTCCTGCTTACCCCGAATGACCAGATTGTCAATAATGTCCCGGGTAATACTGGGTAGTATCAAACCACCAAGATAAGGGTCGAGCCAGCGCAAATGTATTTTATCGTCAGCAATGCTTTTTTTGCGGCATTGTTCCCTAAACCACCTGACAACGGCTTTTTGCAAGGTATAGCGGGGTTTATCGCCCAGATTTTTTACTCGCCACCCTTCAGCTTTTAACCGATCATGTAGGTCTTGTGCCTCCTGTTTTTTGCGTACTCCACCCAAAACCCGTCTCTAATTAAAAATGGTAAACCCCAGGCTATGACCTTTTTATTCATGGTATGAAATTTAATGATGGCTGTAAGCGCGTTGTAACCAAGTTATCAAATGGAACCGTTACAAATAAATCCTCTCGATAAGATTGAAGGACTTAACATGTAACATCACGACAACCCTTACAAAAATAATGAGCATAGGCAACTATCAATTGCTGACTTTATGGCGTAGGCTCATTTTCACCATCGACCATCCCATAACAATCATGTTGATGCCCACAAGCAGCCCTAACACCCAATGCGCTGTTTCAGACCAGAATATCAAGATAATGACTGCAAAAACCAATGCCGTTACGCCGCTAAAAAAAACATAATTCCAATCCGGCAACGGGCGCAATTTGTATGCCCAATACATTTTAGTGATCCCTTCAAAGGCAAAAAATAAGGCCATCATCATCGTAAGGGTAAATACCCCAACGATAGGGTCAGCGATAAGTAGGTATCCCACAACAATTTGTAAAACAGCCAAACTTAGCCATAAACCAAAACCGGGCATATTACGGAGAAATAAGGCTCGACTGATCTGGATAGCACCTGCCAGTACGATTATCCAGCCCAAAAATATGACGATGACTACGGAAAAAAACTGCGGTATGACGACGGCAGAAACGCCAAGCAGGATAAATATAATGCCTTCGATTAAAAATAATCGCCAGTGTGCTTGTAAGTACACGAGCATTTTTTGTTGCATGTGCGCCAGTTCAGTAGCGATAGTGTCTGTGCTATTCATAGTATTTACCTTCGTGGGTGTTGTAATCTAACAGGAACAGCTTGAATATTTTATGCCTTTCTTTCTTGCGATAAGTCAGCCTTATATTGATGGTTTATAAGTACTTGCGTCTTTTCATGTTTCAGGAAATATTATTGATCCGACCTTGTGAAGTTTAATTTCCCTTCGACTACTTCGACTACTTCGACTACTTCGACTCCGCTCAGGGTACGTTACCGTAAGTGGAGCCGAAGAGGATCCCAATCACTTGGCCGAATTTGTAATGTATCCGCATGTCTTCAGTTCGAAGAACAGGTAACGGCATAAATACAGTTTTCTTATAACTGAGGTGTAACAATATAAGAAAAACCTGAAAAGATCTGTTCGATATCGCACATAAGACTCTCAAAACCAAGATTTTGATAAGCGCGCCACTATTTTTCGCGAAAGCTAAAATGGGATCCATCCGATTTTAGCGGCGAAAAATCACGTGGCGGTTAATGCCTTCGGCTGCCCGCGTTCGTCCTCGGTTCGTCACGATGCACAACTCCCCTTCGGTACGCTGTGCATCACGACTGCCCAAATGACTTGACGCCGTGTCGGATGGCCTTGCATGTTGACTACGCTTCCGCTCGCGCTCCAACTCCGTCAACACGCCCGGCCCCTACGGCTACGCGGGGGTCGTCGTACACCGCTCCACTCGCGTTACGCTTCCGTGTACTCCTTCGTAGCAACATAGCACTCAGAATATGGAAAAATTGACCCTTAAATTACTATCCGTAGCGTATGCTGTGCAATCATCAGGTTTTCGTCGGTAGCTACGACCCATGCCGACACTTTTGAATTTAGCATTGAGATTCGCCTAACATCGGTTTCATTGGCAGATTCGTCAAGATCAAGCCCTAACCACTTCACTTGATGGCAAATTTTTGCACGAATCACGGAGGAACGTTCACCAATCCCGGCGGTAAATACCAGCGCGTCGAGACCACCGAGTGCCGCAGCCAAAGAGCCTATTTCGCGCCCGATGCGATAGACGAACAGCTCAATCGCTTCCTTTGCGTTCTGGTTGTCACTGGCAAGCAGTACACGCATGTCATAAGAGATACCTGAAATTCCGAGCAGGCCGGATTGATGGTAGAGCAATTTCTCTAGTGCTTGCACATCCATATTGTGTTGGTTCATCAAGTAAAGCAACACCCCAGGATCAATACTGCCACAACGGGTACCCATGACCAAGCCATCAAGCGGAGTAAAGCCCATCGTGGTGGCAATGCTGCGTCCGTTGTGGATTGCACATAAACTGGCACCATTACCCAAGTGGGCGACGATGATGCGTGCGCTTGCAAGTAAGGGTTCAAGTGTAGGTAATACTAAGGTGATGTATTCGTAAGACAGGCCGTGGAATCCGTAATGGCGCACACCTTCGTCGAAATAACGCCGAGGTAGCGCAAAACGTTGGGCGACATCGGGCTGTGTTCGGTGAAATGCGGTATCAAAACAGGCTACTTGCGGCAAGGTTGGCATGATTTCCTGGAACGCACGGATCGCCGCGAGGTTATGTGGTTGATGAAGAGGAGCCAATGGAATAAGTGCTTCCAGATCCTTTAAAACTTTTGCATCAATCAGGACAGGCGCTGAGTAGTATTGTCCACCGTGGACGACGCGATGCCCTACTGCCAACAATGTGCAATCTGCGAAATAATCCAGTAACCAAACGCGGATGATAGAGATTGCGCTCGTGTGATCGTGAACTTCGTCAACAGAGAACTTACGTGTAACCAAGATGTCATCATTGGGATTCATTACCGTAAAGTCTGGCTGGTTGCCGATGCCCTCAATTTGTCCGCTAGCATCTGCAATAAGCTGGTTTGATAACGCCTCCTTGTGGTAGGTAGCAAACTTGATGCTTGATGAACCCGCGTTAATAACAAGCAAGAATTTATTCATGGCCTTGTTGTATTATGACAATCTAGTGCTTGCGATTATCAAGTTCCAGCACGTTCGAGTAAGTGCATGGGCATATAACTTCGGTCACCCAATACCTCCAGCATTGGTCCATGGACATCGAATTTTATAATGCTTACGGAAGCTGCGGGCGTATCAATGCGATCCCGGTAACGGCCAAGATCAATCCCCATCAGGCTGCACAGGATAATTCTGATCGTAGCTTTATGGGACACCACCAAAACATTGCCATCCTTATGACTGGATTCGATTTCGGCAACGACTGGAAGTGCGCGGCTAGCAACCTGAACGGCGGTTTCACCATCGGTCGGCGGATTCCAAGCTGGTTCAGTCAACCAGCGGATATAATCTTGCCCATAATTTTGTTTAACGTCTGCTTGCTCCCGGTCTTCCCAGTCGCCGTAAGCGATTTCTCGAAGCCCATCCCTGATTTTCATGGGTAAATCTAAAGCATCACATAGTGGTTTTGCGGTTGCGATAGCCCGTTTCATGGGGCTAACGTAAATACTTTCCCAAACAAATTTACTGTACGCGTTGGCGAATGCTTGTGCCATCTGACTACCTTCGGGTGTCAATTCGGGATCAATTGCACCGCAAAAAGCACCCTGTTTACTGTATTCCGTCTCACCATGACGTAGAAAATAAATTCTTAGGCTCATATTAATTAATCCCGTAACTTTATATTCTTAGTAAGGCCAGTGCCACTTATCTTCTTCCGGCCTGTCGATCCCGTGCTCATAGGCATAGTTACGGCACTCGATTTGCAGGTCGCGTAACTTTTGTTTTACATGTGCGCCGGACACCAGTAAAGACGGAATGCGATTGATAGCGTCAATCGCCAAACTAAAGCGGTCGGTTTCGTTCTGGATAGCTAGTTCCAGCGGTGTGTTGATACTGCCTTTTTCCTTGTAACCACGCACATTCAGATTATCGTGATTGTGTCGACGATAAGCCATCCGGTGGATCAACCAAGGATAGCCGTGAAAATTGAAGATGATGGGTTTATCCAGGGTGAACAGGCTGTCAAAATCCCGATCCGTAAGGCCATGCGGATGTTCGCTGTTTGGCACTAGCTTGTATAAATCAACTACATTAATGAAGCGAATTTTTAGCTGCGGGAAGTTTTCGCGCAGCAAAACGGTTGCAGCTAAGGCTTCCTTGGTAGGAATATCTCCTGCACTCGCCATCACCAGGTCAGGTTCAGCCCCGCTATCATTGCTCGCCCATTCCCAAATTCCTATGCCTTTGGTGCAGTGTTTAATCGCTGCGTCCATATCTAGGTATTGCAGGTGCTTCTGCTTGTCGCACACAATCACGTTAATGTAATCGGTACTTTTCAGGCAATGGTTGGCGACGGAAAGTAGGCAATTCACGTCCGGCGGCAAGTATATACGGGTCACAGACGGGCTTTTGTTGACAACAACATCAAGAAAGCCAGGGTCTTGGTGGGTAAAACCATTGTGATCTTGCCGCCAAACGGTCGAGGTAATCAGCAGGTTGAGCGATGATACCTCTGCACGCCAAGGCACTTTCTTGGACATGGCAAGCCATTTGGCATGTTGGTTGAACATGGAATCTATGATATGGACAAAGGCCTCATACGTTGAAAAGAAGCCGTGGCGGCCTGTTAGCAAATAGCCCTCAAGCCAGCCTTCCAAAGTATGTTCGGATAACATTTCCATCACGCGACCATCCGGTGACAGTTCTCCGCCATCTGCATCCTCGGGCAGAGTGTCCGCCAACCAGGTTTTCTTGCTGACTTTGTAAATATCATCCAACTTATTGGAAGCGTTTTCATCAGGCCCGAACACACGGAAATTGCTCATGTTTTCGCCCATGATGTCGCGCAGAAATTTACCCAGTGGACGCGTGTTTTCCGCCGTGACCTTCCCCGGGCTTTCCAATGCCAAAGCATAATCTTGAAAATCCGGCATCCGCAAAGCCTTTCGGAGCAGGCCGCCGTTAGCATGAGGATTCGCGCTCATGCGCCGTGTGCCTTTAGGCGCAAGTGCCTTAAGTTCAGGGATCAATCTGCCAGTCGCATCAAACAATTCATCAGGCTTATAACTACGCAGCCACTCCTCCAACATTTTCAAGTGAGCTGGATTTTCTTTCATACCCGCAAGCGGAACCTGATGTGAACGCCAGAAACCTTCCACTTTGTGTCCATCGACTTCTTTGGGGCCTGTCCAGCCTTTTGGGCTTCGAAATACAATCACCGGCCAGCGGGGACGCGTCGGAACACCAGCATTGCGGGCTTCTATTTGAATACGTCGAATTTCCAACACACACGTTTCAAGCACACTTGCCATCAATTCATGCATGGTTTCGGGATCGCTGCCTTCCACAAAATAGGGCGTATAGCCGTACCCTTGAAATAGCTTTTCAAGTTCTTCGTGGGAAATGCGCGACAACAGCGTCGGATTGCTGATCTTGTAACCGTTCAGATGCAAGATCGGCAACACCGCGCCATCGCGTATGGGATTGAGGAATTTATTGGAGTGCCACGATGTTGCCAAAGGCCCTGTCTCGGCCTCGCCATCGCCCACCACCACTGTCACCAGCAAGTCGGGATTATCGAATGCTGCGCCGTAAGCATGCGAAATACTATAGCCTAGCTCCCCACCTTCATGGATGGAGCCTGGCGTTTCTGGCGTACAGTGGCTACCGATACCACCAGGAAAAGAAAACTCTTTCAAGAATTGCAGCAGACCTTCTTCATCTTCTCCCTTGTTGGCGTAGATTTCCGAATAAGTGCCTTCAAGATAAACAGGAGCTAACACGCCAGGCGCACCATGGCCTGGGCCTGCCAGAAAAATGACACTTAGATCGTACTTGTTAATCAGCCGGTTCATGTGGATATAGATAAAACTCAAACCGGGGCTTGATCCCCAATGACCTAAGAGCCGATTCTTAATATGTTCCGGCTTGAGTGGCTCTTTCAGTAGTGGGTTATCTTGTAGATAAATCATCCCAGCGGCGAGGTACGTACAGGCTCGCCAATAAGCGTTAATCAGCTTAAGATCGTCAGTATTCAAAGGTGTCGAATCTATGATTGTATTGGTCAATTGATTTGATGTCGTCATTAGATATGCCTATAAACCTCTTGATGGATTAAACACTCAACTTCATAGTTGAGTACGGGCTTTTACTGGGACGTAGGGACAAATTATAGCTTACCCTATCTCTGGATTAATTATTGTCAGTGTATTTCATCGACCTATTTTTTTGTTGATATGGCCTCAATCTTGACCTGGGTACTGCCGTCTTTTTTCATGTCAAGTTTTTTGGCCGCTGCGCCCGAAAGGTCGATGCCACAATCTTCTGCAAAAGGTTCAGGGTCATGTAACTTCGCGTTAACAATACCGATTATTTTATTTCTCATCGTGAACTCTTATTTTTTTAAGTGGGTAAGTCCAGACATCACGGTTCACCACGGACATGTGCAGTTGCCAGAAAAATCTCACAAATGAAATAAATCAACGCCACAATCAAGCAGAGCATTGCCGCAACAAATAAGGCGGCAATAACCATCTCTATGCTGAAGGTGATAAATGAACCTAGAAACAACACCGCAACGACCGAACATATCAATAACAAGCAGGCTGTGCATAAACCAATCGCCAAATGGATAAGACGAGCGCGTTGCTTCAAGGATTTTAGTTCAACCAGAGTAGCTTGTTCTGTTTCAATAGCCGACATTGACCTGCCATGCAAGAGCCGAGACCTATCAATAATACGGCCTAAACGGTTAGTCAATACCGATAAGATACTGGCAACACCGGTCAGCAGGAACACTGGGGCTACCGCAAGCTGGATTGCGTGGGCAATTGTGGTAACAGGTAGTTCAGTAATCATTAACAAACCTTTTATCGAGTAATGGGATAATGTGTTTGAATTCGGTAATCGGTTAAATCTGTACCTTGATATAGTGCGGAGTGAAAAACCTAGGCTTGTCACTCCAAAATACAAGCGACTCACAGGTATGAAGCCGACAATACCTTCAAAAAATACAAATTTAACCCACTACCCGCTAATCTAATTTTTATAACTCTTCTACGGAATGCTCGGTTTTACGAGGGTTTTTTCCACCAATTTACCCTATCCCATTATACGCCCGTAGATTTCTTTATCGGCCTTATAACAGCCACACGAAATAGCTTCCAGACCCGCGCGGTCGAGAACCCTTATTTCCCCGCGTTGGTAGCTGATAAGTTTTTTCTGTTGTAACGTATTTGCCGCTTTGGTAATACCGACTCGCCTTACACCCAACATATAAGCCAGAAACACATGGGTAATATGAAAGTGGTCGGCGTGTGCCCGATCTTGGGACATCAACAACCAACGGGCAAGGCGACCTTCCACTAAATGGAAGCGCGTGCAAGCAGCCGTTTGTGCGAGCTGGCTCATGGTCACATACAGATAGCGCTTCAACACTCGATGTAGCTCAGGGCTTTGCTCAAGTATACGAAGGAACGATGAAACCGATATACGTAACGCAGTTCCTGCCCCCTGAATCAGCGCTGTAAATGGTGCGGTATCAACACCCAATAAGAGCGTGATTCCGAGCATGCCTTCATTGCCAACCAATCCCACTTCCAGATTTGTACTGTCGATAGATGCCACTAAGGAAATAAACCCTCCGGTTGGAAAGTAAACATGTGGAATAACATCGCCGACTCGATAGAGTACCTCGCCAATATTGAGTTCCATATGTTCGCAATTTACGAGCAGTTGCTCGCGATCTTTGGGAAGTAACATATCCAGTAGGCGGTTGGTTGCCGACACAGCTCGAGTAAACGTCATTGTGCATATTCCTTTGATACTTTGAGGAAAACCGACAGCTTGTCCAGGACAACAATAATCCCCATATCGGAGCTTGCTAGGGAAGATAGCTTCACCATCCCGGAGGCAAGATAACATAATTAAACTCGCGTCCTCTGTTCGCCAGCACACATACATCTGTATTAATTGGGAAATTGGCTGGATTCAGCTACGCCCAGGCATCACAACATAGATCGAGATGTTCAACGGTTTTGCTATGTGCGGTAACAGACGGACATACGTTAGAAATCACCGTATTCTCTAAATCACGGTACAAACATCTCATGGTTTATGTATTTACCATGGCAATTGGCATCGAGCGGGGAACGCCATCGTTTGTAAATGTCCGTGCATGGCGATTTTATCGTCATACAACCACCAACCAAGAGGTATACAAAATGAACTCGAATCAAAATCAAGGCATCCTGCAAGAATTCATAAACAATGTCAAAGATCGATGGGTCTGGTTTATCGACGATCAAATAGACGTTCTCGATGGTAAACAAAGTCATTTCTATGGCAAAACACAGAAGGTCTATGTAATTGATAACGACGAAGCTGAAAAGCGTTTGGCACACTGGCAGAAGATGCAGAACGCTAAGGGTGGCTGCAAAACAGACATGGACGATTAACGCAACAACAATGTAACTAACCATATACCACAGGAATAATCATGAAAAATATCAACATAACTGCATTTGCGTTTGCCATTGGCATCGCCTTGAGCGGAAACGCAATGGCAGAAAGTATGTCAAAGGATCAATATAAATTGGCAAAAAAAAATATCGCCAAAGAATACAAGGTTGCAAATAAAGCATGTGATTCGCTGTCAGGAAATGCCGAGGATATCTGTGAAGCACAAGCTAAAGGTGCTAAAAATACCGCCAAGGCTGAGCTTGAAGACAAATACAAACCCACCGTCAAAACCCGTTACGATGCACGCGCTGCTAAAGCGAATGCTGATTATTCTGTAGCTAAACAGAAATGTGATGATAAAGACGGCAACGTCGAGGATGTTTGTGAGAAAGAAGCAAAGGCCGCCAACGTCCAAGAAATCGCCGCTGCCGAAGCACAGTTAAAGACATCAAAAGCCGATGCTGTAGCGATTGAGAAATCGTCTGATGCGCGTAAGGATGCAGAAACGGACATGCGAGATGCCAATTATGCTGTAGCCAAAGAAAAGTGTGATGTCTTGGCCGACGATGCCAAGGATCTGTGCATTAGCAATGCAAAGGCACACTTCGACAGAAAATAAACGACATCGAACGAAACCGGTTTAGCACATTAGATAGACAGTGACGGGTTAAACCATTCGTGGCGAGCTTGTCGAACTCTGGACGGTTCTACCTGAATCAATGATTAGATTTCGGCAATTGATAAAATATAAAGGAGACGAAAATGAAACAAGCGACAAATAAGGTTTCCGCAGCCAACGCTGCTGTGCTGTCCGATATCCAGACCCTGCGTAAGCGTGCCCGAAAAAATATCGAGGAAGGTGCAGTCACCACGGGCTATGGGGCTGACCGCAAGGAAGTGATCAGGTTATTGAATGAGGCGCTTGCCACTGAGCTAGTCTGCGTTTTGCGTTACAAGCGGCATTACTTTATGGCAAAGGGTATCAATTCTGATTCAGTCAAAGCAGAGTTTCAGGCTCACGCAACTGAGGAAATGGGTCATGCTGACCGCCTTGCAAAGCGCATTACCGAATTGGGTGGAGAACCTAACTTCTCACCCGACGGACTTAGCGAATGCAGCCATGCCGAATATGTCGAAGGTGATACGCTCGAATCGATGATTAAAGAAAACTTGATCGCCGAACGGATTGCTATCGAGAGTTATCGTGAAATGGTTATTTACCTGGCTGAACATGACCCAACTACCCAGCGCATGCTCAAAGAGATTCTCGCCATGGAAGAAGAACATGCCGATGACCTTGCTTCGCTACTAGTGGGCATGTAGCCTTAAAACGGAAACCAACAAAAAGAGCATTTTCCTCGCGGGATTAACCCCACTAGGTCGTTAAATTTTGATAAACCTAAAAAATCAGGTGAGTCTTCTATATTCCGTTCACCCTACATCTCAACTGATTTTTTAGAAAAAATTACGACTCCTGCCACCAAAAGACTTTATGTGCGCTACCGTACAGATAAAAGTTAATTCCACAATTAGACTGGCGCTAAAGGGCTATAGGCAAAAGTAAATAGTTTGCCAAAAAACAGCTTATTTTCTGAATATAGTATATAAGATACAGATTTATATATTATTTATTTCTTTATCAAATTTTCCTAAGCCAACAGAAAAAATTCATCCATCAATCCTTCTCTTATTGATAAGTTAATTTCATCAGATATTCCTAAAGTAAAACCAGAGAACACGAAACTATGCTAACAGAGACTTCCTCGCCTCCCGGCCTGAATACTGGCTTCACTGAGTCCGCCTATTCTCCACCATCACTAGACAGCGCTATTGCCTTAGCCACTAAGGAACTACTCGGCTTACAAAACGAAGCAGGTTTTTGGGTATTTGAACTTGAAGCAGATTGCACCATTCCTTCCGAATACATCCTGATGATGCACTTCATGGATGAAATCGACGAAGGGCTCCAGACCAAGATCGCCAATTTTCTCCGGACACAACAAAGCGCAGACGGCAGTTATCCCCTTTATAGGGGCGGCACTGGTGACATAAGTTGCACCATAAAGGCCTATTACGCCATGAAAATGGCTGGTGATTCTATCCATGCAACACACATGCAGAAAGCCCGTGAGTGGATACTAGCCAAAGGCGGTGCGGCTAAGGGTAATGTCTTCACCCGTATCATGATGGCTATGTTTGAACAGATCCCCTGGCGCGGCGTACCTTATATGCCGGTAGAAATCATGCTGCTACCCAAGTGGTTCCCGTTCCATCTGGACAAAGTATCTTACTGGTCGCGTGCCGTGATGGTTCCGATGTTCATTCTTTGCACTTACAAGGTCAAGGCTCGCAATCCTCATAAAATCGGTATTGCTGAACTGTTTGTTACTCCACCGAATAAGGAAAGAAATTATTTCTCCCACGTCAAAACGCCACTAGGCAAAGCCATTCTTGTTGTTGAGCGCGTGGGGAGATTGATGGATCCGCTGATTCCCGGCTTCGTCCGTCGTAAGGCAACCGCCAAAGCGCGTGATTGGTTCATGGAAAGATTGAATGGTTACGATGGTCTGGGGGCGATTTTTACGGCTATGGTCAATGCCTATGAAGCCATGGATTTACTAGGCATCCCTGCCGACAACGAACAGCGTCGAGTTGCCAGAGCAGCCATTGATCGCTTACTGGTCATCAAGGATGATATGGCTTACTGCCAACCCTGCGTTTCTCCTATCTGGGATACCGGCCTGACATCATTAGTCCTACAAGAAGTCGACCGCTACGAACATAATTCACAGACCCAACAAGCTATTAAATCTGCTTTGCACTGGCTAACAAGCAAACAGTTGCGGGATGAACCGGGGGACTGGCAGAGACAACGCCCCAACCTGCCGGGTGGAGGCTGGGCTTTCCAGTTTAGTAACAGCTATTATCCTGACGTAGACGATACGGCAGTGGTTGCCCTTGCACTGGTTCAGGCTGATGAAAGAGAGTTCGCCGAAAATATTGGACGTGCAGGTATTTGGATTGCGGGCATGCAATCCCGCAATGGCGGTTATGGTGCGTTTGATGCTGATAACGATCATTACTATCTCAACCATATTCCATTTGCCGACCACGGTGCATTGCTCGATCCGCCAACTGCCGATGTGAGTGGTCGTTGCATTATGTTACTGGGCAAACTTGTTCACCAACATCCGGAATATCAGGCGGTTATTGACAACTGTATAGCTTACTTACGTACCGAACAAGAAAAAGATGGCTCCTGGTTTGGTCGCTGGGGGACTAATTACATATATGGTACTTGGTCTGTACTTGCTGGTTTTGAAACTGCCGGCGTGTCCAAGGACGACCCCTGTATTCGTAAAGCCGTAACTTGGCTGAAATCCAAGCAACGCACTGACGGTGGCTGGGGCGAAGACAATTACAGCTATCACGGCAACAATATCCATGGCGTATTCCATACCAGCACAGCATTCCATACCTCGCTTGCGCTCCTGGCAATGCTTTCAGCTGGTGAAGCAGGTTGCCGAGAAGTTGAATCTGGAGTAAATTATTTATTGAAAACACAACAGGCTAGCGGGTTCTGGAACGATAAAAGCTTTAATGCACCGGGTTTTCCCAAAGTTTTTTACCTGAAATACCATGGTTATGATAAGTTCTTTCCTCTCTGGGCGTTAGGACGCTATCGTAATGAACAGTTTGCCGCATGATGAAAAACTTATAGGTCGTACATTTCCGATATTATCGGCATTGAGTTAAGCCGTTCGTGATGAGTTCTTCGACTACCTTGAAATGTAACCACCCTTCCAGTGTGATATTTAGTTAACAAATGAAAGAGGCTAATCGACCCATCCGCCATATAAACCTAGATTCGACCACAGAAAGCCTTGATCTGAAATTTTTCCAAATAAACTTCAAAAATTCCTACAATATCCATTCACCAGTTAATTCATAAATTAATTCACGCAATGACACCTCACACTGAGATCATCCGTATGCAATTATCCGGCAATCCGCTGTCGGCGGCACAATTGCGTGGAAATCTAGGTATTAGTTAGCCGTCGATGTCCCGTGCACTGGCTGCGTTTAGCGGTGAAATAGTACGGTTTGGCGCTGCGCGATCCATTCAATACAGGCTACGCGATACCAGTCGCAGATTGCCGGATATCCCGATCTATCGGGTTAATGCTGAAGGTCTTATCCGGCAATTGGGAACGCTTATCCCAGTTCGTCCAGATGGGTTTGTCATGCGGCAAGAAAATGGTGATACTCTTTACAGCGACGGAATACCGTGGTGGTTGCTCGATATGTGCCCTCAAGGATATCAGGGACAGGCGTATGCTCATCATGGCGCTGAACTGGGGCTACCCGGATCGGCTTAAAGATTGACAGATACGCTCGCTTTATGGGCGCTACTGGTGTATGGGCTTGACAGTGTAGGAAATATTCTGCTAGGTGAAAATGCAATGGATCATTTTCTCGCCACCCCCTATACCTGAGCCGATTTCGTTTAGCCAGCATGCCCGGTCGGCACTTGAAGCGGCTCGTGGTGAGACACCTGGTTCATCAGCCGGTGGCGAACAACCAAAATTTACCGCTTATGCCATGACACCGGATGGGGATCGTCATGTTATTGTGAAATTTAGCGAACTGGAAGATGGCTCGGTAAGCGAGCGCTGGCGTGATCTGCTGCTGGCCGAAAACCTTTTGCTTGAGACATTGCGCGAAGGCGGCATTCCTGCTGCTAAAACGCAAATAATAGATCACGGTGGCCAGCGCGCTTTCTTGAGGTCGAGCGTTTTGATCGTATCGGCAGCCTTCGGCGGCGTGCGTTGCATTCTTTGTCCGCGCTTGGTGCTGAGTTTGCGGGTTTAGGGACAGGTGGTTGGCCGGTGATTACGCGCATCCTTGCTAAGGATCGTCAAATTCATCTAGAAGCAGCTGACGGCGCCAATTTCCTATGGGCATTTGGTACGCTGATCGGCAACTCGGATATGCACAACGGAAACTTATCATTTATATCCGAACATGGTCGGCCTTATAGCATTGCCCTAGCGTATGACATGACCCCAATGCCCCCCCCCGCAGTGGTGGTGGGCTTCCTAGCAACTTACCCGAAGCGACGATTCTCGGCAGTGTATCTAACGAAACTTGGCCTCAAACAGATGCTTTTGCGCGTACGTTCTTAGGTCTGGTTATAGGGGGCAAGCGGGTTTAGCCATAGATTTGAACCGTGCATGGCCGCACTGGAGCGCCATACAGACACAGCTAGCGCTAAAATCGGACGGCTGGAAGACACTTAGAGCTGACCTTAAAATTGTCAGACGAATAACTGTATAGCGCATCTGGAAGCCGGACAAGGCATGTTGCCCCTTCGTAGGGATTCAACACGGCATAACAACCCAGTCGGCAAAACGTAAATAACAAGGTAACATACCAATGCCGTTAAGTTAAGGCGTTTGCTGAGCGAAGTCGAAGCGAATTGTTGTCTCCCGCTCAGCCAACGGAAAATAGTGCCGGGGATTGGGTAACATACCCGTCACGCGTTGTAGTTTTTCAACAGATTGTTGGATGCTAAAAAATGACAAATTAAGCCATAGATCCCAAAAAATGAACAAGAAAATTCGCAATATTAGAAAAAAACTATCAAACCCTCGCATTAGAAGACGATTAAAAATTGCCGTCTCTGTTTGGTTTGGCGGGATTATACTTGGCGTGTTGTTTAAGGTTGTCTATGACATTGGCTATTTTGATGCACAGTCCCTTAAAAATGCTGAAAATGCCGGGCCACCTACTACGAATCCAGTACTCACGATGGAATCTGCTCAGCATATTGTGTCTGGAGCGCTAAAAGAAGACCCTTACAACCCAAATACAATTGTTGATCAAATAGTTAATAACAACCGCAACCTCTCAACCATAATTATTGAAAACAACAAGATAAAAAAAATTGCTTGGATTATTGATCTGCGTTTATTTTTTACCTGCGAGCTATATAATGACCAAGGTTATAATTTAAACGAAGGTATTGAGCATCAATATAATATCAACCGTGATAATTTCAATCGCGGCGGTCATTGATTGTCCGTAAAAAGACTAGCCCATAGGTTAATGGTACGGACTCCTCGCCTTCCCAACGGCATCATGATGTGCCAAAGCAGGCCTTAAGGCCGTAAGAAGCAATCCCCGATGGTTACTTCGCCCGACCCTATTTATTGATAGCGCCGCATTGCATCATCAAGGTTAAGCGTTAACTGCTTACGCTTCTTCAGTCGAAGAAATATCTGCGGCATTGGCTTGTTCAAAGATCTTTTTCACCTGGTCAGTGGTTTCGCTGTTGGTCGTGTGGGCAGAAATTAACGCACTTCCGCCAATGGTTTTTCCTTCATAGCGCTTGGCTTCATATTCGGGAATGCTGAAAGTGAACCCGATGTTGCTTGGCAAAACGTGCTAACACAAAGGCAATAAGGCTGTAATAGGCTAGCGACCGCTCATCAAACGACTTAAAAGGAAACCGGCTCCTACCGCTATGCCCAATGAAGCAACGGGGTTTTCATGGATGTAACCTCGGCAGTCTTCAACAAATTGCTGCTCTGCATTTTTCAATTGTTCACCTTTTTTGCCAATTGCATCTGCCGCTTGACTAGTTGCATTCGCTGCTCTATCAACAGCCTCATGGGCACTTGATTTCACTTTATCGATGGTTTCATCGACCCTGTTGGTATTGTCTGTAACGTCCATAATGTTTTCCTTAAAAAATAATAAAATCAGATCGAATAATTAATGACATCCGAAATTTTTGATAGTCACCAGCCAAAGATGATGCCCCGTTGTTTAAATGGCTTTCTGAATGACTGCTTGTGGATTACTTAGTAACTGATTGATCAATGATTGAAAATGAAATAAATAATCACTAAAACAAACACGGGGATACCTAAGAGCCAACCTATAAAATATCTACCTAAATTCATGATCTTTCTCCGTTGAAGTATTGCTATAAAATAACCTTATTGCTTCTTTCTAAATTTGCCTATTGGCAAAAATTATAATGAGGCAATCTGTAAAATAAGCTACTGGAAAAACTTCTTAAAGTCGGTGCGATGACGCACATTGAGGATAAGTTTTTGTCCCGGTCAGAACCCTTCCGATGCCGCTAGCCATGCGCTAAAAAATCCTAATAACCGCAAGCTCGTCACGCAGCGATTGACTATTTGTCGTCCTTAAATTTTATAAGCCGCAAGTCGATCAGCGTTTACGTTTAGGTTTGCTGACTTCATGTCCGATGATGCCACCTACGGCCGCTCCACCGACAGTTCCGATCCCACTACCGTTAGTAAGTACGGCACCTCCAAGTGCGCCAGCACCAGCGCCGATGGCAGTGTTCTGCCCCTGCTCCGACATACCGGCACATCCAATAAGACTGAGAAGTATTGCTGCAACCACTGTATTGGGTAAAGATTTCTGTATATTTTTCATACTAATTTCCTTTTGTTTTATGTTCCCCAAAATTCTATAGATTCGGCCTTTTAATGTTTGAAGTGGTTGCGATACCCTTCGGTTTCGCTCAGGGAACGCGGTTGTAACATACCCTGAGCGAAGCCGAAGGGAAATTAATACTTCATAAGGCCGGATTAATAGTCAAGTCCACGCTCCTTTCAAATATCGAGCATGTTTACAGTGCAGACATTGCAACCATCTCGGCTACCGAAGCTTGAGTTTAAACAGAATAATTTACGCGGTCTGTCTGTTGACGCACATAAGTGCATTCTATAGTTGCGGTTTCCCAGCGAACGGTGTTCGTCTATTAAAAAGAGTTTAATTGCCACCGATGGTTTTCAGAATGGCTATCCAATCAGATAGCTGATATTTACTGATTATTGGAAATGTAATCTGGCAATGATTGCCGGGTCAAGCAACTGCTAAAAATTGCAAATCACCGCAGTTCGTAACAGCTATTAAGTGTAACGCTTGTATTAGACTCTAAACTTAATTATGGAGAAAAAAATGAAAAATATTCACTACTCTGGGAAAAATCAGATGATGCAGAAAATCTGCGTGACCGCAGCTTCAGCATTTCTTATATTCGGTTGCGCTGGCATTCCTGCACCTACTGAACAAATGGCCGTTTCTAAGGTTGCCGTAACCAACGCAACCAGTGCAGGGGGCAACGAATTTGCGCCACTACTGCTTAAATCTGCAATGGATAAGATGGATGCCGCTGAACGAGCCATGACTGCAGAAGATTACCTACAAGCGCGGCAATTGGCAGAACAAGCACAGGTCGATGCCCAACTTGCGGCAACGACAGCGCGTTCAGCCAAAGCACAGAAAGCAGCAGGTGCCTTGCAGGAAGACAATCGCGTACTACGCCAAGAAATTGACCGTAACGCCCACTAAACCCCAACAGGAATTCATCATGCAAAAATATCAATACATTCCCATAGCCTTAATCGCTATAGCTATTATTACTGGTTGTAGTACCGTAACACAAACCCCACCACTAGCAGAAGCGCATAGCAGTTACAACAGCGCGCGGACTAATCCTGATGTCACCAATCTGGCGGCAGTAGAATTAAAAGAAGCTGGCGACACGTTGAACAAGGCAGACTATGCCCTAAGTAATAGCGAAGACACTGAAACTGTCGATCATCTAGCCTATTTAGCGAAACAAAAAGTGGGAATAGCGGAAGAAACCGCCAAACGTAAAACGGCTGAATTAGCCGTGACCAACGCGGGAGTCAAACGCAACGAAGTTCGCCTGGAAGCGCGGACGGCTGAAGCCGATGCCGCTAAAGCACAAGTGGCAGAACTGTTAGCTTTGAACGCCCAGAAAACCGATCGTGGCATGGTTATTACTCTAGGCGACATTTTGTTCAGTACTGGTAAATCGCAGCTAAAACCAGACGGCGTACGTAACGTGCAAAAAGCTAGGCGACTTCCTTACCAAATACCCACAAAATAAAGTATCGGTAGAAGGCCACACAGATAGTGTCGGCAGTAATAGCTACAATCAGGACTTATCTGACCGTCGTGCCTATTCCGTACGGTCAGCTTTGACCGATATGGGGATCAGCAATGACCGCGTCGCTACCCATGGTTATGGCGAGGAATCTCCCGTTGCAAGCAACAACAATGCCGAAAGCCGCCAATTAAACCGGCGCGTGGAAATTATCATTTCCGATGCCAACGGTAACATCACGCCCAGGTAGGCTTAGCCAATATTCGGCGGCGAACGACTGAAATTTTGATAACCTGATCGGACTCACTATTGTTGTTACGACCCTCTGACTTAATCTGTCATTCATGTTAGTCGGCTAACGCACAGGCAAGGATGACAGGCTATGAGATTTTTTACATATTATAAAACGACGTAAAAATGCCAACTACCAGCTAACAGAAGCGAATGATGACGAAAATCGAATATACAGAAAGTCGGAAGAAGCAAGTAATGATACATGGGGGCTTAAAGAGGTCGCAGAAACCCAATTCCTAAGTTGGAGAAAATTAAATGCAATGGCGCAATAACAAAGAACGTTACGGAGCGTTTTCAATTGGACTCCACTGGTTAATGTTGCTACTGCTAATAGCAGTATATACATGTATTGAGCTGCGCGGATTTTTCCCCAAAGGCAGTGATCTTCGTGAGGCTTTAAAAACCTGGCACTACATGTTGGGGCTATCTGTTTTCGTTTTAGTCTGGCTGCGCTTGCTATTAGCATTAACAAGCCCTTTCCCTCAAATTAAATCTGAATCACCAAAATGGCAGAAGCTATCAGCTAGGCTAATAAAGTTGGCGCTCTATGTGCTGATGATTGTAATGCCACTCGCCGGATGGTTGATTCTCAGTGCCGAAGGAAAGGTTATTCCATTCTTCGGCCTGCAACTTCCGGCGCTCATCAACGAAAACAAAAATTTCGCGGAATTGATTAAGGAGATACACGGGACTGTTGGCACAGTGGGTTATTTTCTTATCGGTTTACATGCCGCTGCCGCGCTGTTCCACCACTACGTTTTACGGGATAACATCCTGCGTCGGATGCTACCAACGAAACTAAGTTTAAGCCCGAATCTTGCGACTGCACAAACAGCCGTAGCTGACAACACAGCTATCGTTGACTCCAAGGCTGTTGAAGCAAAAAACGTGCAACAACCGATGAAGGATAAAGAAAATTCACTTGGCTTAAGTGCGGCAATGGCAGCAGATCGCCTGAAACAAGACGGGTACAACGAGCTACCTACAGCTGACCAGCGCGGATTTCTGCGTATAATTTTTGAAGTCGTGCAACAGCCTATGTTCGCATTGCTTATAGCGGGTGGTATCGTCTACCTGCTCCTCGGTGACCGAACAGAAGCCGTCATGTTGCTCTTGTTCGCTTTCCTGTCGGTAACGATCACTATTGTGCAAGAGTCCCGCAGCGAACACGTATTGGAAGCGCTGCGAAATCTAGCGAGTCCACGGGCATTGGTAATCCGCGATGGCAAGCGGATTCACATTGCCGGTAGGGAAGTGGTGCATGGCGATCTAATCGTGATCTCGGAAGGTGATCGGGTGGCGGCAGATGCAATGCTCATATCGTCGCAAGACCTATTGCTCGATGAATCGCTGCTCACTGGCGAAGCCATGCCTGTCCGTAAATTGGCACAAGATGCCACCATAAAAACTGGTGATCAAACTGCCGCGCCGAAACCCGGTGGAGAAAACTTACCTTATATCTTTGCCGGAACGCTCGTTGTGCGCGGCACGGGATATGCACTCGTATACGCAACAGGAATGCACAATGAAATGGGCAAGATCGGCCGGGCTCTTGGCGCCATCGAAACAGAACAACCACATCTGCAAGTACAGATGCTAAAGCTGGTACATTACTTTGCCATTATCGGAAGTGTCATAGGGGTAATAACAGTAGTACTATTTGGCTTGCTGCGCGGCTCATGGCTTGAGGCCATCCTTGGCGGCATCGCAATCGTCATGTCTTTGTTACCCGCAGAGTTCCCGCTCATCATGGCCGTATTCATGGCAATGGGCGCATGGCGTATTTCACAAGCACACGTACTCACCCGCCGCGCCTCCTCCATAGAAACACTAGGCGCGACTACGGTGTTATGCACCGACAAGACAGGAACACTCACCGAAAATCGCATGACGGTCGTCTCTATAGTCAACGAGGATACTCGTTGGGATCAAGACGAAAAGAACGCTATATCAGATGAGACCAAGGCAATTTTAGAGATTGCCTTGCTCGCGTGTCCGCGTGTACCCACGGATTCGATGGACTTAGCCGTCCATGCCTTAGCGGAAGTGCAGATCGGCCCTAACGACGCTAGCTTCGCAAAGCACGCGCTCATTCGTGCTTATGGTCTCAGGCCGGATTTGTTTGCGGTAGCAAATATTATGTCCAGCGAAGGCGTTGAAAATGGCATGGCTTATGCCAAGGGTGCTCTCGAAGCCATTGCAGAGCTTTGTCAATTATCCTCAGATCGGCTGGCCAAAATTCGCGAACAAGTGGATAAGTTAGGACTTGATGGAATCCGTGTGTTGGGAGTCGCCAAGGCAACCGTCCCGAATGCCGCACAGGAACATAACCTGCCTGAAACGCCACGTGGACTAAACTTTGAATATGCTGGACTTATTGGATTTGCCGACCCTATCCGCGCCAATGTGCCAGCCGCTGTTGCCGAATGCCGTTCGGCTGGCATCAGGGTTGTGATGATAACCGGAGACTATCCGGCAACTGCCCATGCCATAGGGCTAAAGGCTGGGTTGGATGCTACGGATGTGCTGACAGGTGACGACATCGAAGCGCTATCTGATGAAGATCTGGCTCTACAGGTGAAATCAATTTCAATATTCGCTCGTATCCAGCCAAACCAAAAACTTCGTATTGTCCAAAGCCTGAAAGCAAACGGCGAGATCGTCGCCATGACTGGTGATGGCGTAAACGATGCACCGGCCATCAAGGCGGCGCACATTGGCATAGCCATGGGTGGGCGCGGCACCGATGTCGCACGTGAAGCTTCCGCAATCGTCCTGCTGGACGATGATTTTAGCTCAATCGTGAAAACAATCCGTCTTGGGCGACGCATCTACGACAATCTGCGTAAGGCAATTGAGTACATTATCGCAGTCCATATCCCCATAGCCGGGCTTACCCTTCTGCCCCTGCTACTAGGACTGCCGCTGATACTTACGCCGATCCATATCGCATTTCTCGAAATGGTTATTGATCCTGCATGTTCTGTAGTATTTGAAGCCGAACAGGAGGAAGAAGACGTAATGCAACGCCCTCCACGCGATCCCGAAAGTCCGTTGATTTTGCCAAAACGCATGATTTGGGCTGGCCTGCAAGGATTTTTAGTTTTCGCGATATTGGCGGGCGTTTTGGTAGGAGCTGCACGGTTGGGAGTGCCAGACCCTGATTTACGTGCGCTGGTCTTCACATCCCTAGTCCTGATGAATATGGGTCTAATTTTGGTCAACCGTTCATTTAAAGCCTCGCTGGGTCGTGCGTTTTGGCGGCCTAACCGCTCGCTTTGGATCCTATTTGGCAGCGTGATGGCACTCCTTACAACGGCTGTTTATTGGCATCCAGCGCAATCGCTGTTCCATTTTGGCCGTTTGCACGGGGATGACCTTGCCGTCTGCGCGGTCGCTGGATTCTTTAGTTTACTGTTATTGGAAGCGATCAAGTCTTTGTGGTTTCGCGTTGGAGGTACGGATAGCAAAGCGAAATTGCCGCATAGCACCCGTTAGAAAAAATTTGGGTAGTGGCTAAATTTTAAATGATAAGTTACATTATAAATTTGCCATAAGCCCATGATAAAAATGACAGTGAAGCACAAATGCCGTTGTTGCCAGAGCGAAAACATCGTCAAGAACGGGCGCAATGTGTGCGGCAACCAGCAATACCGCTGCAAGGACTGCGGTGCCTGCAAGGTGCTGGAGCCGACCGTCCCGTACAGCGAGGGGCGCAAGGAAGAAATCATGCGGGCGTACCAGGAACGGTCGAGCCTGCGGGGGATTTCGCGCACGTTCGGGGTGTCGCGCCCGACCGTGACCGCGTGGCTAAAAAAAACTCCGGCGGTTGCCGAAGGTGGCGGACGGGCTCGCCCCCGCAAGGGTTGATGACGTGCTTGAGCTTGACGAGGCCTGTGGCTACGTCCAGAAACGGCGCAACAAAATGTGGACGTGGACGGCGCTGTAACCTAAAGGTCATAAATGCCGCCGAACGCGGCAGATAGTGGCCTACGCCAACGGCGACCGGAGCGAGGCGACCTGCCGGACGCTCTGGGCCAGGATACCCGAGGCCTACCGCAACTGCCGTACCTTCAGTGATTTCTGGAAGGCCTACGCCAGCGTCTTTTCCGAACAAGGCCACCACCAAAGCGTCGGCAAGGAGACTGGCGAGACCGCGCACATGGAACGGTGGAACAACACCCTGCGGCAACGGGTCGGGCGCATGGTGCGGAAAACGCTCTCGTTCTCCAAGTGCGCAACGTGGCATGACGGCATGATCCATTGGTTTGTCGTTACCTATAATTCGAGCTTGTCAGTTAATGTTTAGCCACTACCAAAATTTGAATTCTTAGAAAGAGTCTTAATCAATGTACGTTACCGTACTGACTGAATTTAGATTGGGGCGTATCGTTGTAATCAAGTGATGGAAAAATTATTCCGCGCTTTAGTTGTGGCTATCAGGCCGTGACAAACAATCATCAGGAGAAACTCATGAACAAAGATCAAGTAAAAGGCAAAATCGAAGAAGTCAAAGGTAAGATCAAGGAAGCCGCTGGTGTGATATTGGATGACAAAGGTATGGAAGTAGAAGGAAATGTCCAGAAGAACGTCGGTAAGATACAAAAAGGGGTTGGTGATATCGAAGAAGATATTAAGAAAGGCAACTAGTACCACCAGCTGGAGCTGTGCAGCCGTGTCGATATAAATTTATGAGGCTGCACGGTGGGTGCGAACAAAATAATTACAAAAACAATGATACGGGAAATAAACATGAAATTCACTAACATGAAACGCGCTGGCTTATCAGCAGCAATTTTTCTGACCCTCTGCTCCTTGCCCGCTTACGCCGAAGAAAAGCAGGATGAACCTTATATGAATAAAGACCAAGTCAATGGCGTTGTAGATGAAACCAAAGGTAAGGTCAAGGAAGCCACTGGCAAAATATTGAACGACAAAGGCCTAGAAACAGAAGGGACTGTACAAAAGAATGTCGGCAAGATACAAAAAGGTGTTGGCAATATTAAGGAAGATATCAAAAAAGACGAATAAAACCAACTCTGCCGTAATTTTTTGGCAAGTGAAAATAGGCTGGCCAACTACTTGGTAGCAACGAGATATTCTCAAATACTTTACAGGAAATAAATATGAAACTTACCAACATGAAACTCATCGCCTTATTAGGCACAATTTTAACTGTCACCACATTTGGCGCTTATGCTGGGGAAAGCCACATGGCGGAAGCACTTAAACACGCTCAAGCGGCGGTTAAAGCTGACGATGGCAAAGGTGTCGCCAAACATGCGGATGTGGCCAAGACCCACGCCCAAACTGCCAGTGAACACTTGAGTGCCGGCATCACCAGCCTTAATGACGCTATCGACCATGGTAAGCTGGATCATACCGACTTAGCGAAGAAATCCGCTGAAGAAGCCGTAACTCATCTGAAAGCCGCACAATAAAAACGTCGGCTTAGGGATTACAAGGAACGGCGGGTGAGTAACCCGCCTTTTTTATGCCCCTTTATGCAGCCACACCCAGCCGTATTATACCTGTGGCGAACAACCCTGATCTATGTGCGCAGACGCACAGACCCGCCTTAGTGAGGCGTGTAGACTCGAAACTAAGGCAAGGAATTTAGTGGGATAAGCGGTGAATGTTCTCGTTAAGAATAAATCGGGAAGGTCGCTTAAAACCCAAATAACTATCAGTATTTTTAACCCTTGTCTGCATTAATATTGATTCGGCCTTTTAATGTTTGAACCGTTCGTGCTGGGCTTGTCGAAGCACACAAGCTTTCGACAGGTTCAAGGCGAACGGAAGTTAAAACTTCATAAGATCGAATCTGTAAGAAGTATCACCCAACCTGCCCACACTGAGCCACCAGGAGAAAACCATGATTAATAGCGACCAGATTAAGCCTGAAATGCCCGTTGTATGTTCCAAAGACGGTCAATTTGCTGTTGTAGATCATATGGTAGATGAAAATACCATCAAGCTGAACAAAGATAAAACGGGGCAGCATCATTACATTCCGCTAAGTTGGGTAACCTCAACCGAAGGCGGAAAGGTCAAGGTTAACCGTCCGGGCGATGAAGCCATGGAAGATTGGTCGACAACCCCACCAATGGCATAAACGAGTGAATACCTGATTTTAAAGACGGGGCAACAGTAGCAAAATGCTACTGTTGAGGATTTGGGTTAACTTCTTGTGAATGTAATCTAGCTCATATCGATCATTGGGAATTAAAAATGAAACCAATCAGTAGAACTTTTTTCAAAGGGTTAATCGCTATAATCCCCCTTGTCCTCACGCTTTATTTGCTCATCTGGCTTGCCGCCACTGCCGAGTTCGCGTTGGGAAATATCTTCAAATTTTTCTTGCCCCAAAGTTGGTACATAAAGGGGTTTGGGTTTGTCTTAGGACTTGCGGTGGTGCTTCTTTTCGGAAACTTTTTGGATTCACGGGCTTTCCGTAAACTATTCAATATCTTTGAAGAATTGGTGACCCAAATTCCCGTTGTCAAAAGCATTTATTCCGCATTTCGCGATTTTACTTCCCTGTTTTCCGGCAAACAGACCGGAAAATTTAAACAAGTCGTGTTGGTCAATGTGCCTCATGGCAAGGGTCAACAGATAGGCTTTATTACCGTTTCGGATATTGAAGAGAGTCCCAATAGTTTTATTACCAATGACCAAATTGCTGTATTTTTGCCGTTCAGCTATCAGATGGGTGGCAATACCGTCATTATGTCGCGGGAAAATGTACTGGAAATAGATTTGTCTGTTGAGGATGCACTTCGTTTTATCGCAACAGCCGGCGTTGTCGGCAATGTTAACGGTGAACAAGATAAGATCTAAAGGGTGTTAATTTCACTGAAATGAAAAAAAGCTAATTAAAAAATACCATAAGTCTGCATATTCAATGTGCGTTACCGAACAGTGATTCATGGGAAGTTTTGATATTCTTGAAATCAAAGCTAAAGTGATTTTCTCATCTATAACTGATAATTGGGGAGAAAGGTTATGTCCATCAAACAAAGTAAATATGTCTTAAAAGTGTTGATTGTTTCAGCATTCGCGTCGGCCTTAATCGTTTCAATGCCGCAAACAGCAAACGCCAACATCTGGCCTTCAGCAGGGGCTATGGAATTGATTAAATCTAGCTGCCGCTCCGGCTCAGAGCAATACCAGGAGCTTAGCCAATTAAAGAAAGAAATAGCCGCAGCTGATACGGTCAGCCAAGCCCGTACAATGGCGCTTGCACCGACTGACGGGGCCATTGACGCTTTGAAGAATGCTCGTACCATAATGCCATTCAGTGATGATCTGCGTTCGGCAGAAACTCGTCTCAGTGATGCCCGTTCACGTATAATAGTGGCATCTTCTCAAGCAGAAGTTGCCGATGAATTTTCCGGCATGATGCTTGCTGGGCTTGATAATGACAGTGCCGCACGAGTAAGTGCCGGTGGCAGTAGTTGCAGTTATTCAACAGGTGAGACTATCGCCATCGTGATCGGACTGATTCTGGGTATTATCCCTGGCCTGATCTTGTTGGTACTGCTTTGCTGATATGTTAAGGGTGTCTCTAAAAATCCCCGAACCCTCGCTACGCTCTCCCTCTGGGAGAGGGCTAGGGTGAGGGTTGTAAATGATTGATTTTAAATCCCTCATCCCAACCTTCTCCAGAGGGAGAAGGAGCTTTTTGAGTTTTTAGAGATTCCCTTAAGTAGTACATCAATGGCAAAAAACTTAAACCAACAATCAATGACTGTCCGAGTCAGACTACAAAAATCGAGGTTACTTGATGTATTACATTGTTGAAACAGATAAATCATTCGACCAAGCATCGGCAGACCTTGAATCTGCCGTTAAACATAATGGCTTCGGGGTGTTACATGTCCATGATTTGGGTGTCACGCTTCGCAGCAAGGGCGTTGTTTTTGATAATGAGTGCAAAGTTTTTGAAGTCTGCAATCCGGGGCAAGCGGCAAAAGTTTTGTCTGTTGATATGCGCCTGAACATGGCGTTGCCTTGTCGTATCTCAGTATTTACGGAGCAAGGCAAAACCAAGATTGGTCTTATCAAGCCGGCGCAAATGCTTTCGGCACTTTCTCAGGATTCAACGTTAATCGAAGTTGCCAGTGAGGTTGAAAGGAAAACAATTCAGATGGTTGATGAGGCGAAATAAGTCCTTGGGATATAAACTAAATTAGGCAAAAATCAAAGTTAACAAAATTAATGTGGCTAAACATAACAGAAAATTGTAATCATTTCTGGAAGCTCAAATGGATACCTCAACACACACGCTGCAAATGTTATTTTGTCAATTAGGATTAGCTGATGACGAGGAACAGATTGTCGCTTTTATCGAATTTCACAGACCATTACCCAGCGATATTGCCTTACCAAAAGCCTGTTTCTGGAATGAAGCACAAGCTGCGTTTCTGACTGAAGCCATTGAAGACGATTCGGATTGGTGCGAGTTAGTGGATAAGCTGGATTGTTTGTTGAGAGGAAAATAATCAGGTTTTATTAGCTTGGCTGTCTTTACCCAATATTTCCCAACAGGTAACGAATAACGCCGCAATGATGGGACCCAACACAAAGCCTGTTAATGAAAACCAGGCCAAGCCACCTAGAGTTGACACCATGACCAGATAGTCTGACATTTTACTGTCTTTGCCTATCAGGCGTGGCCGTAGAAAATTATCTATCAAGCCAATGGCTAAAACTCCCACCGATAAAATGATAATCGCCTTTACGGTTTGACCTTGTAAAAACAAAATAGCAGCAGCGGGAACCCAAACTAATGCGCTACCTATCGGCAATAAAGATAAAACTATCATTACCATACCCCACAAAAAAGCGGCGGGAATACCGACAAACCAAAACAATAATCCCCCAATACAGCCCTGAATAACAGCGACTATTAATCCACCCTTAACTGTTGCCCTAGCCACGCTGGTAAAACGTTCAAATAATTCTATTTCGATCCTGTCACCTATTGGGATAAGAGAGATACATTTTCTCATCAATTGATGCCCGTCCCTCAACAGAAAAAACAGGATATAGAAAGCCAAGGCAACTTGAACAATAAGATTCAACAGGTTCTGGGTCATTGCAGGAACTTGTTGCGCTATGTATTTTACGGCTTGTGCAAAGGCATTGCCGACTGAAGTGCTGATTTGCTCAACGCTTATTCCGCCTATACGCGGGAGGTGATTGAATTTTGGCAACAGCGCGAGGGTATCTTGAAAATAACGTTGGGGATTTATTTCGCCGCTTTGAATCTTATTGTAATAGCTTGTACTTTCCTCCGTTACCATCAAGGTTATGGTCGATAAAGGGATAACAAAAACAAGAATAATCAGTAACATAGTCAGGAATAATGGCAATTTTTCCGAGTTTTTATAATATTGCCTAAATCGCTGATAAGTAGGGTCAAAAACGACAGCCAGAATGATTGCCCAAAAACAAGCCAATAAAAAATCTTTAATTAACAAGAAAAATGACACCGTCACCAGCAAAACCAATGCCATAAAAAGGATGTAAGGGGTATTTTTTTGCATGGCAAATACGTTCAACTAAATAATTCGATTTAGCATCCTACCATAGTTATTAGCGGCACTCCGCCGCCCTTGTATCAATGCCTTTCGCCTCCAGAATCATGAAGGCGAGCCAGCATCGCAAACACCACTTCTTAAATTAATCTCTAAAGAAAAATAGCCATAGGATCAAAACAACTCCTCCAGGTACGCCAAGCATCCATAAAATCAAAGGCGGCAGTATTCTTCCTTCCATTTTTCGAGCAAAAATCATAGCCTTACTGTTTAGTTGTCTTATATTCTTCATTGCACTCTCCAAAGTTTGATGCTTATAAAATTGATAACAATTTGAGTTGAGTTGCGAACCGATTCAGACCCAGAGCATCGAATAGCAATATCCAACATTCACCTTAAATGGTACGCACAAAACAAAGATCAGTCTGTACGGTGTCATACATAACGCATTTCCGACGATAAGATTCAACAGTGGAGTTTTGGTGATGTTACACCTTGCACAAAGTAATCTTTTTATTTACCTGATAACGCCTACTCAATTTTTCGTTCGGGTAAACTATATTAACTTCTCGACTTCCCATAGTGTGTTATAAAGAAGCCCAGAACCCAGCTTTTACAGTCTTAACCTTCGTTGTTCTGCTTTTTTTTATTTTCACCTAATCGGGTGCGTTCTCCAGAGAAAACAAATGGTAGCCAGTATCTCCGCACGGCATAACCCCAACCAAAACCAGCTTCTCGCTGCCCTTCCTGCGGAACTATTTGCGCGTATTGCGCCCCATCTGGAACTGGTCTCGATGCCGCTTGGTCAAGTTCTCTATGAATCCGACGTTCAATTGCACCACGCCTATTTCCCGACGACCGCCATCGTCTCCCTCCATTACGTCATGGAAAGTGGCGCATCGGCAGAAATTGCGGGCATAGGCAATGAGGGCATGGTCGGGGTTTCATTGATCCTGGGCGGCAATACTACCCCTGGCATGGCTACTGTGCAGACAGCTGGCTGCGGTTACCGGCTAAAAGGGCGGTTGCTGATGGAGGAATTCAACCGCGCAGGTTCGATGATGCGTTTGCTGTTGCGTTACACGCAGGCATTAATGACCCAGATGTCACAGACTGCGGTGTGCAATCGGCATCATTCAATAGAGCAACAACTGTGTCGCTGGTTGTTGTTAACCGTTGATCGCTTACCCGAGCATGAATTGACCATGACCCAGGAATTGATTGCCATCATGTTGGGTGTACGCCGCGAAGGCATCACAGAAATTGCGGGTAATTTGCAACGTGCGGGGCTGATTAGTTACCGCCGTGGTCACATCACTGTGCTTGACCATGCGGGATTGGAATCCCGCGTTTGTGAATGCTACAACGTAGTCAAGAAAGAATTCCAGCGTTTGCTTTGTACTGAAAGAGCCCCTGATGGCTTTCCAGTTAATTCAAGGATTGGGGTTCCTCGGGGAGAGTAAGGCTAATGGCTGGGTTGTTAGTATAGTTTTTGATAATTGCCATGCCCCAGCGTCACTGCCATTAAGTTAAGCCGTTCGTACCCAAAGGGTACTTGTGACCTTCAGGTTATAAATGCCGAGCTTGTCGAAGCATGGACGGCTTAACTGTAGACTTCGGATTTTTCCATTCACCCTTCGACAAGCTCAGGGCGAACGGAAAAATCCTTAACTTTATGGCTGTGATGCTCCAACATACGAACGATGAATTCACACTCTTATGTGTGATAACGCACAGAACTCGACAAGTTTGATGGCTACGCTAACATAGGAGGCATCTAAAACTCATTTTGCACAAAGGTAAATCATGTCTGAAATAATTCCGCCCCTACCCTTAACAACTACCGCGCCGACACGGCGCAGGGTAAGTCTGCCTTGAAAAACAGCCTTAAAAAACTTGCTATTCCCTCTGCTGGCCTGGGCATACTTTTAGTAGTAGTAGTAGTAGTAGTAGCATCGTTTAGGGCTTTTAAACTAAGCGAGACATCAGCTGAAATCCACATGCGCACCCTTGTGGTAATAAAACAAGCGAACGAATTGCTATCTGAATTGAGAGATGCCGAGACTGGGGAGCGCGGTTATGCGCTGACCGGTAAAGAAGTCTTTTTGGAACCTTATTTGAATGTACGTGACGATATAAGTAAACATCTGCAAGAACTGCGTCAACTTAGTTTAAGCAGTGCTGCCCGAGAGCATCTGGACGCATTAGTTCCGTTAGTGGATGCCAAGTTGGCCGAAATAGCGACTGTGGTTGCGTTGCGCCGCCACCATGACATAACTGCTATACAAGCCACTGTAGCCAATAACGAGGGCAAGCGGCTAATGGATTTGATGCGCGTTGAAATGGGTGGTTTTCTTAAAATAGAGGAAGGGCTGTTGGCGCAGCATGATGCAACATTACAATCGGACATGAAGCGATTGTTTTACACCATCGTTGCCACCAGCCTGTTTATGCTGATGTTTGTGCTAGCGTTCACCTATTTTATGTATCGGCAAACCCAGCAACGGTTCAAGAATCTGCTGCATCTTGAAACGCAGCAATTGCTTGAAAAACAGGAGGAAATCAATATACAACTAGAGCTAACCAACCTAAGTTTAAAGATTAGCGAGGGAAAGCTCGGCGTTACGCTCAACTCCATCGGCGATGCCGTGATCGCCACCGATACCGAAGCACGGGTGACACTCATCAATCCCGTGGCTGAACAGCTTACCGGTTGGACACAAGCTGAAGCTATTGGTCGCCCAGTGGACGAGATTTTTCATATCATCAACAAGGAAACGCGCCACCTCGCCCTGATCCCGGTTATGGATGCCTTGACGGATGGCATCATTCAAGGCCTAGCCAACCACACCGTACTGATTGCGCGTAATGGACTCGAATGCGATATCGCTGACAGTTGCGCTCCTATTCGTGGCCTTGATAACAAAATAGTCGGCGCTGTGTTAGTGTTCCGCGATGTCACTGAAGAATACGCCTTGCAGCAAGCGTTGCATGATAGTAACGCGCTAGTCCACGCCATTGTCAATACTGTGGTAGACAGCATCATAACCTTACGTTTCAATGACTACACCATCCAGACAATTAACTCGACCACGGAGAAAATGTTTGGCTATGCAGCCGAGGAACTCATCGGACAAAACTTCAACCTGTTGATGCCTGGGCTTGACCAAGACATTGGCAAACAATGCCTTGCGGTTTCCAATAAGAACGATGAGGCACAAAATGTTGGTTACGGACGCGAGGTTATAGGTCGGCGCAAGAATGGCAGCTTTTTCCCGATGGAAATAGCGATAGGTGAAATGTGGCTGAATGGCGAACATTATTTAACGGGCATTTTGCGTGATATTACCGTCACTAAGCGCTTAGCCGAAGAAAGCCTTCGGTTTTTTGCTGTTTCGCAAGAAATGCTATCCGTGGTTGGCTTTGACGGTTACTTCAAAAGCCTAAACTTGGCCTGGGAAAAAACCCTCGATTACTCGCTTGCGGAGCTTCTGGTCAAACCCTTAATCGAATTTGTTCACCTGGATGACAGGCAAGCCACCCAGGCCGAAGTTGACAGGCTAAAAAGCGGTGGCGATGATGCCAATTTTCAAAATCGCTACTTATGTAAAGACGGTTCTTACCGATGGTTTTCATGGAGTGTGACAACGTCCATTCAAGACCAACTGTTTTATTGCTCCGCCCGTGATATAACCATACGCATTCAGAATGAAACAGAGCAGAAAATGCTCCATGGCCGCGCGCAACTTGCCCTTGATGCAGGGCAACTGGGCGACTGGAGCTGGGATGCAGCGACCGATCAAGTGTCCTTAAGCACTCTTGCCGCACACATATTTGGCTTCCCAGAAGATACCTCAGTCACACGGGCGCAATTGCGCGAACGCTTGACCACGGAGGATGCTGAACATGCACGCGAGGCTTGGGATAAGGCGCTCATCGAACATACTGATTACCGCAACGAGTACCAGGTCAAGCGCCCTGATGGACTCTGTTGGATTGCCATGACGGGCAGGGGAAACTATACGGAAGACGGCGCGGTACTCGGCATGAACGGCGTGATGCAGGACATCAACGAACGCAAGCTCGCGGAGCTGGCAAGGCTACGGCTTGCCGCCATCGTAGAATCATCTGACGACGCTATCATCAGCAAAAATTTGCAAGGCATCATTACCAGTTGGAACGCCGGGGCAGAAAGGCTATTCGGCTATTCGGCTACTGAGATCGTAGGACAGCATATCTCGCTACTAACACCAACACAAAACCAGATGGAGCAGAGTACTATTCTCGGTGAAATTAGCCGTGGTGCAGACGTAAAACATTTTGAGACGGTGCGTCTGCGCAAAGATGGCAGTTGCATCGATCTTTCAGTGACTATATCGCCGATCAAAGACTTATCGGGAGAGGTCATCGGAGCCTCTAAAGTGGCACGCGATATTTCCGGGCGTAAAGTTATCGAATCGAAACTGCTTAAAGCAATAGCCGCTGCGGGAAAAGCCAATCGCGCCAAATCGGAATTCCTGTCCAGTATGAGCCACGAACTGCGTACGCCGCTTAATGCTATCCTCGGTTTCGCCCAATTGTTGGAAGCAAGTAAGCCGCCACCGACCGCCTCTCAGCTGATAAAGATAGAACAGATTGTAAAAGCGGGCTGGTATCTACTGGAACTGATTAACGAAATCCTTGATCTTTCCTTGATTGAGTCAGGTAAGCTATCGTTGTCACAAGAAACGGTTTCACTATTCGATGTGTTAAGCGAATGCAGGGCTATGATAGAACCACTAGCTGGGCAGCGTGACATTAAATTGACATTTGTCCCCTTTGACCACACTTTGGTCGTCAATGCCGACCGAACCCGCCTAAAGCAGGTTCTGCTTAATCTGCTTTCCAATGCACTTAAATATAACAGTGAGCATGGCACGATTGAGGTGGTTTGTGCCACTAATACCACGGGACAACTACGTATCACCATCAAAGACAGCGGTGCGGGATTGCATTCGGAAAAGCTGGAGCAACTCTTTCAGCCGTTCAATCGCCTTGGGCAAGAAACTGGCAGCGAAGAAGGAACAGGCATTGGTTTGATGGTCACCCAGCAATTGGTCGAGCTGATGGGGGGCAAAGTCGGCGTGGATAGCACTGTTGGAGTAGGCAGTGAATTCTGGATAGAACTAAGCCAAAGTGTTACACCAGAACTTGAACTTGCCGCTGGAAATACAATGCTCAAGGAGCTTGTGCCGCAGCCACATAAAAATACAGCGCTACATACCCTGCTCTACGTGGAGGACAATCCGGCCAACCTCCTGCTGGTCGAACAAATAATTAAGGAACGCCCAGATTTTACCGTGCTAAGTGCCCACGATGCCAAGCTGGGCATTGCGCTTGCCCGTAGCCATCAACCGGATATAATCCTAATGGATGTCAACCTGCCCGGCATTAGCGGAATCCAAGCGCTTAAAATACTTCATGAAGATCCGGCAACAGCAAATATTCCGGTCATTGCTATCAGCGCGAATGCCATGCCCAGCGATATTGAAAAGGGGCTGAAATCAGGATTCTTCCGTTATCTGACAAAACCCATTAAAGTGAGTGAATTGATGAACGCGCTGGACGATGCGCTGAAATCATCTAATATTGGATCAATGAACACTAATGAAACCGGACAAATAGATGATTAGCAAACAAGAAATCCTTAACGCCAGCATCCTGATCGTTGACGACCAACAATCCAACGTACTTCTGCTTGAAGAAATCCTGCAAACTGCTGGCTACACCTGCATCACATCAACAAATGATCCTTATGCAGTCTGTGAGCTATACCGTAAAAACCGCTACGACCTGATCCTGCTCGATTTGCAAATGCCTAAAATGGATGGCTTTCAGGTAATGGAAAGCCTTAAAGAAATAGAAATAGATGACTACCTTCCGGTACTTGTGATTACTGCACAACCAAGCCACAAGCTGCAAGCACTTGCGTCGGGTGCGAAAGACTTCGTAGCCAAACCTTTTGATCTGGTGGAAGTGCAAACGCGCATCCATAATATGCTGGAAGTCAGGCTGCTTTACAAAAAACTCGTGCAACACAACCAAATACTGGAACAAACGGTGCTGGAACGGACTGCCGAACTGCGTGAAAGTGAAACACGTTTTCGCCGCTTTACGGAACTGTCGTCCGATTGGTATTGGGAGCAGGACAAGGACGGGAACTTTACCAATGTTTTCGGCCCCGTAGCCGAAATGCTGGGTATTTTGGTCATTGAAACGGAGGATAATACAAGTGATGGCCAAGGTGTAGTCTGGAATAAGAACGAGCGGGAAATACTTGAGGCTAACCTGGCCGCTCGGCGACCTTTCCTGGATTTTGTTTACGGTCGAACTACGCCCGATGGCTCGAAGCAATATTTAATGGTGAGTGGTGAACCCACTTTCGACGCTGGCCGCTTTACCGGCTACCGTGGGATAGGCAAGGATGTGACCGAAACGATGCGACCCAATGGGGGATCGTCGGGGAATAGGTAGGCTCGTTCGTGCTGAGCTTGTCGAAGCATGGACGGCTTAACTGTAGGCTTCGGATTTTTCCATTCACCCTTCGACAAGCTCAGGGCGAACGGAAAAATCCTTAACTTAATGGCAGTGTCGCTCCGGCGTGGGAACGATAAAAAATTTACATCGAGCTACCACGGACATGTACGGTTGCCAGATAAATCTCACCAATAAAATTGAGCAGCGCAGCAATCAAGCACAGCATGGCGGTAACAAATAACGAGGCTATCACCACCCCCATGTTAAGCGTAATAAATGAACCTAAAAACAATACCGCAACCACGGAACATATCAATAGCAAACTGGTCGTGCACAGACCAATCGCCAAATGAATAAGGCGAGCGCGTTGTTTCAAGGATCTTAATTCAACATGAATAGCTTTATGGGTTTCATCAATCGGCAATGATTTGTCCTCCAAAAATCTCGATCTATCAATAATGCGACCTAAACGGTTGGTCAATACCGATAAAATACCGGCAACTCCAGTCAGTAAAAACACTGGTGCCACAGCAAGCTGAATGGCATGGGCAATCGTGGTAACAGGTAGTTCTGTGATCATATAGATATATTTCAATCTCGTCGTATTAAAGCCATAAATGTTGGGTTACGCTAACCTATCTTACGACGACATATTCGCAAATAAATGTCATCTTAGTTGGCTCAAAATCAAGAATTAACTATTTATTCCCCAGCATCACCCGTACTTGATGCGGTTGCCCATCATCTTGCAAGGAAATGCTATTGCCGTCTAATTGCCGTACTCCGTCCAGTTCTATTAGAGAAATACCGCGAGACACGCCTTGCGGGTTTTCAATCGTGATGTCATAACGGCTAGTTTCGTACTGATAGATAATATTATAACTGCGCCAAGCTTTGGGGATACAGGGATTAAAAATCAATTTATCGGCTTGCACCTGTAGCCCTAAGATCCATTCCAGTCCGGTACGGTAATACCACCCAGAGGCACCTGTATACCAAGTCCATCCACCACGTCGGGTATGTGGTGCTTCGGCATAGATGTCTGCCGCCAGTACATAGGGTTCAACCTTATAGGCATAAACGCCAGTGCGGGTGGTCGTGCGGTTGATGGGATTAAGCATGCGTAGCAATTCCGCCGCCTGATCGCCTTCACCGAGCATAGCATAAGCGATAACCGACCATATTGCCGCATGGGTATATTGCCCGCCGTTCTCCCTCACACCTGGGGGGTAACTCTTGATATATCCAGGATCATGTTCAGTTTTGTCGAAAGGCGGCGTGAACAACAATAACAGTCCATCGCCGTGTCGAACCAGGTATTCACGAACCGAGTTCATGGCTCGCTGTGCGCGTTCGCTATCGGCAGCGCCGGAAATCACTCCCCAGCTCTGTGCAATTGAATCAATACGGCATTCAGCATTAATGGCAGAACCTAGCGGTGTGCCGTCATCGAAATAAGCGCGTCGATACCAAGCCCCATCCCATGCTTCTGCTTCCACGGCAGTTTTCAGTTGGGCAACATGGGTGCGCCAGCAAGTGGCATGTTCAATATCCCCCCTGGTTTCTGCTACCTTGGCAAATTCTGTGAGCGTTGCGATAAGAAACCATGCCAGCCAAACGCTCTCGCCCTTACCCTGATTACCAACCCGGTTCATGCCGTCGTTCCAGTCGCCGCTGCCCATCAACGGCAGGCCGTGTACGCCTACGGACAAACTCAGGTCAAGCGCACGGGCGCAGTGTTCAAAGAGGCTCACTTGTAGGCCGGATTGCGTTGGCTGGTAATAAGCATCATCCTGTCCTGCTTCCAGTGCTGCACCTTCCAGAAACGCCACCTGCTCATTAAGCACTTTAATATCACCACTTACCTTGAGGTAGTGTGCCACCACATAAGGTAACCAGATACGGTCGTCGGAAAACCGCGTACGCACGCCGCGCCCGGTGGGAGGATGCCACCAATGTTGCACATCACCCTCGCCAAATTGCCTTCCCGCAGCACGCAGGAGGTGGGCGCGAGTCAGGTCGGGTCTGGCTACGGTTAGCGCCATGCTGTCTTGCAATTGATCCCGAAATCCGAATGCGCCACCCACTTGATAAAACCCAGCCCTAGCCCACATGCGGCAACTTAGGGTTTGATACAGCAACCAACCGTTCAACAACAGGTCTAATTCCCTATCAGGTGTTTTCACCTGAACTTTGCCCAGTATTTTTTCCCAGGATTGTTTAACTAGAGTAAACGTTGTTGCCACCTCGGTTGCGCGGAAACGCTGAATTAATTCTCGGGCATGGATGCGGTCATTACCTTGTCCCAATAAAAAGACAATTTCGATGCTCCCATTAGGTTCAAGCTCTATCGCCGTCTTTAATGCTGCACATGGGTCTAGCCCAGCACCAACGCGGCCTTTCAGCCCTTTGCGACCCAACAAGCCTAACGGTGCATCCAAGCTGCCGTTGCGACCAATGAATTCAGATCGATTTGCCGTCCATGCGGTCTGTTCACCATTTAGATCAGCGAAGGCAATGCGTTGACCGAATTCCACATCCCATGGGTTATGAGCGAACAGCGCACCCGTATCCTCATCTCGTTCGGTGAGAATGTGTGTCCCGGTAACACTGCGTGAAGCGCCGAGTACCCATTCTACATAGGCTGCAACCGTAAGCTTACGGAGGCGTCCAGAACTATTGGTCAAAGTTAAAACCGAAATTTTGACTGGATCGTCTGGGCTAACAAATTGCAACAGCTCGCTATGAATACCATGTGAGGCATGTTCAAAACGGCTATAGCCTTGTCCGTGTCGAATGATGTAACTCGCATTTTCTATACGGATCGGCAACGCTGTCGGTGTCCATAATTCGTTGGTCTCATCATCACGTATATAAAAGACTTCTCCGGGCGTGTCACTGACCGGATCATTCGACCAGGGTGTCAACTGGTTTTCTCGGCTGTTACCACTCCAGGTGCAGCCACTGCCGGATTCAGAAACGATAAACCCAAATTCAGCGTTGGCGATCACATTAATCCAAGGTGTCGGTGTCCATAGGCTGTTGTTTAGCACGATCACATATTCGCGACCGTCATCACCAAATCCACCTAGTCCGTTAAACAGTTCAAGTGGAGGCGTTTCCAATTGTGATAAATCGGCTTTGGCGGCAGGCAAGGCTTTCGGAACAACGAAAGCAGCAGTTGGCCGTGGATGCCGTAACAGTTGTTCGGTCAATGTCCCCCGCTTGCTGATCAATACCACTCGTGCGGAGGCTTGCAATAGCAACCGTTCTTCTGTCGATAGCTGGTCAGCTCGCAAAACATAAATAGCACCGTGATCAGCATGTTCTTGATGGGCTGAAAGCGCCTGATTTTCACGTACCATGCCTTCCAGTAATGTCTGCAAGTCTCCAGCGTAAGATAATTCTTTTTCGTTCAGTATCACCAAATCAACGGCAAGGCCTTTCATGCGCCAGTATTCATGGGCGCGCAGCAATTGTTCGACAATCGACCGGTCTTCCGGCTCCGTTATCCGCAGTAATACGATTGGTCTATCACCTGAAATACCACGTCGCCAAAGCCCGGTGACGTTCAAGTTGTTCATTTGCATTAACTTACTGGATGGCCGCAACCAAGGATCGGCATACAGTAAGCGGCTAGCGAGATCCTGAAACAACTGCGCCTCGCCCGGTTGGATACGCAGATGCCTTAATTGCACATGCGCGTGCGTCCATGCCAGGGCGGTCACGCGATCCCAGGTCGTCAGATTGTGGTATTTATCGGCCAGCTCCGCTACCAATGGGCGTGTAGTGGCAACTAAGGTGGTGAAAGTAAGGTGCTCAGTAGCACCTGGGGCAATACTCACCCGTGTACGCAAACTGAAGATCGGATCGAGGACATTGCCCACGGTATTGGTCAGTGGGCGACCATCCATCAACGCAATCGGTTCCCGTAACGTTTGTCCACGCCCGACGAAGCGAGCCCGATCTGTTTCGTATTGCAAGCCGTCGCCAGTTTTTGGCCCAGCCAATACGTGGGCTATCCATATTTTTGGGTCGTTCTCTGAACGCTGCCGCCGCTGGGCTATCAGCCCATGTGACTGGGGCAGATACTCGGTTTGCACGAATAGATTGGAAAAAGCCGGATGTGCTATGTCGGCCGGCATGGGAGCAAGCACAATCTCCATGTATGAAGTCACTTCGATTTCTCTAACGCGCGTCCCGTTGTTGGTTAAACTCAGGCGACGGATTTCCGCATCGTCTTCAGGTGAGATGACAATCTCTAGAGTACTTGCTATATGGCCGTCGGTACGGGTAATCCTTACACGGTCTTCAGCAAAGACCACTTCATAATGATCTGGGGTAGCAGTTGTTGGTTGGTATCCAGCTGACCACAGTTGTCCACTGATTACATCGCGTAAATAAAGATAGCTGCCCCACGAATCCCGCGTTACATCTTCTCGCCAGCGAGTCACTGCTAGATTCCGCCACGCACTATAGCCAGATCCGGCGGCGGTAATCATCACCGCATAACGACCGTTGGACAGCAAGTGCGCGGCAGGTACTGAAGCAGTCGGCGAAGGTAAGCGCCTGATAGTGGAATGCACGGATTCTTTTACTTCGTGAACAGTTTCTAGTAACGGCACACTACTACTATCAGCACCGCTTGGAATACGTTCTTGCAACAATAAGTCAGCTGCCTGGATTAAGGGTACGCGATGGAAACGATGGCGCATTTCCCCGTCATGCACGACATTAGCAATGGCCACCAGCGACATACCTTGATGATGCGCCATGTAGCAACCTACAATGGCGACACGTTGACCTTCTGCCAGTCGGATCGGATTGAAGTCAAGTGCTTCAAAAAAGCCGTAACGACCCAAGGCACCTTCCTTCTCCAACCTTACGAAGTTCTCCACGGCAGCATGAGGGAAATACATTGCAGCCAAGGCGGTAGAGTAAGGTGAAATCACCAGTTCTTCGCCGAGTCCTCGCTTCATCCCTAGGCCAGGTACACCAAATGCAGAATATTGGTAAGTGAAATTTAGGTCACGACCATTGAAAGCCGATTCCGAAACCCCCCAAGGCACGCCACGTTCTTTTCCATATTCGATCTGACGCTTTACTACCAGTCGGCAGGTTTGGTCTATCAGGCTATAACGGGGCGTAAAAGTTACCAGCGAGGGCATCAGATATTCAAACATTGATCCCGACCACGATAATAGCACCGTGCCATGCGCTGCACGGGTCACGCGACGACCTAGATGAAACCAATGTGTGCTGGGTACATCGCGCTTGGCAATTGCCACCAAACTGGAAAGCCGAGCCTCGGAAGCCAGTAGATCATAATTGCTGGGATCAAGAGAACCTTCGTTAACGCGAAACCCAAGCGATAACAGATGGCATTCAGTGTCGTAAAGAAAGTTGAAATCCATTTCCTGGAATAAGGCGCTGAATTGTGTAGCCATACTTTTTAAGCGCTCAGTGAGCGCGTTGGCTTGCGCTCCGGCACGTCCTAACGTGATCGCCAATGTTTCCTGATCGCCGGTTAAAAAAATGCCTTCAGGAGATGCCTCGTGATCTGCCAAGTAATTTGCATAGTTCTCAGAGAGATCACTTAGGTGAGTTTCAAGTCTGAGTGGATTTTGCAGTACCTCCAGATGAGGATATGGGATTGCCGATTCCACAGCAGCGTTTAGGTGTCCGGTATAATAAATCCAAGGAAACAGGTTATCCACATCGCGACCATGAGAACGGATATCGTCCCGTAGTAATGTAGCCCAAACGAGTACTTCATTATCATCAGTATCACCACATTCAATTGCAAAAGTATTTGCAAGATCCAACAATGTATCAGCGCAGCTCGTTAATTGTCGCCACAAATGACTCCAATCAGCCGGTTTAACTGGATGGTTTTTTAAAAGTTCTCCGAGAATGCTGCATTTTTTTTGTAGTTCTTTGTGAGTGACGGTAAGTGTCCGCTTGTCATCAGCCATATCAATAACCGTAACCATGAGCAAATGATGCGTATCAGCAAGTCCGGTCAGCGCATTAGAAAGCGCAAGCGGTTTGTGCAGTAATTCTTGGCAAGTCTGAGCCAACGTGAGTAAATGCCCTGCCAGATTGCCACTGTCAACGGTTGATACATAACGAGGCTCTAGCAGATGTAAATCGCGGGTATCATACCAGTTATAAAAATGCCCTTGTAAGCGCGGCAGTGCATTTAATGTACCTAGGGTGGCTTCGAGCCTCTCAACAGTATCGATCAAACCAAGCCAACCAAAATCCCGTGCTGCCACTACCGACAATAGATAAAGTCCAAAATTGGTAGGCGATGAACGATGGGCGATAATGGGTTGCGGATCTTCCTGAAAATTATCCGGCGGCAAATAGTGTTCTTCTGCGGTAACGAAGGTCGTGAAAAAATACCAGATACGCCTACCGATCAAGCGCAGTTGTACGCTATCCGCTGGCAATAATGCTTCCGCACGATCAAGTCGGGGCGGTAAACTCAGTATTCGGGATACGACGGGTTCCAGCCACCACAATAGCAGAAATGGTGCAGCAATTATGATTCCTGCCGGATTAAACAGCAGCACCAAAGCAGCCGCACCAATGGTGACCGAAGACGAGCGACCCAACGACTGGAAGAGGTGCTTGATTGCATGACCTGATGTTGTTTTTGCTTGTAACGCCGTAACCCACTTTAACAATTGGCGTCGAGTAATGAACAAACGTATTAATGTGCTAATAATGGCGTCAAGCATCAACCAAGTGTGTTGTGCAAGTAAGGTCAGTGCCATCAAGCTGTTGCTGATTGCCCAGAACACATTATCTGCTGCCGTGCGTAGATGCGTCCCCAATGAGATGCCTCGACGAGGTAAAGTGAAGCTACTAGTAATCGCTAAGATCGCCGGAAAAGCCAATGCCGTCAACACCAAGCCAATCAAGATAGCCTGTGGCGCATCGGGGATAGCCCAGGTTGCAACCAAGGCAAAGAAAGCGCCAGGGGCGGAGAGAGAACGACGTAAATTATCGAGCATCTTGAATCGCCCGATTAATGGCATACCTTTGCCACGCACCCCAAATATCCAGGGTAATAATTGCCAATCTCCTCTGGTCCAACGGTGTTCCCGCAATGCTGCAACCTGGGTGTGGGAAGGAAATTCTTCAAAAAATTCGATGTCACTCACTAACGCACAGCGTGCGTATACGCTTTCGAATAAATCATGACTCAGCTGGGTATTGTCCGGTACGCGCCCTGCCAAAGCGGCTTCAAAACTGTCTACATGATATAAGCCCTTGCCACTATAAGTGCCAAGGGCGAACAAATCCTGATACAGCTCGGATACTGAACTTGCGTAAGCATCAGTACCGGAGGCACCCGCAAAAATCTGATGAAATAGGGTTTGTTCCTGCCGATGTGGCAGGGTTGGTGTCACGCGCGGCTGGAGGATGCCGTAACCCTCAACAACACACTGTGTGATTGGATCAAACACGGGACGGTTCAGCGGATGCGCAGCAACACCCACTAATTGCGATACCACGCCCATGGGCAACTTGGTGTCAGCATCAAGCGTAATGACATAACAGACACCGGCAGGCGCTACAGCAGGCTTGCCATCAATCGCTAGAAAAGAGGTATCAGTAGCACCACGCAATAATCGGTTAAACTCTTGCAACTTGCCGCGCTTACGCTCCCAACCCATCCATTTGCCTTCACCGGGATTCCATAAGCGTTTGCGGTGGAACACAAAGAAGCGCTGGGTACCATACTTGATATTGAGTGCAGCTACTCCGGCAGTGGCTACGCTCAATAACCGGTCATCGTTCGGCATCGTTTCCTGGTCGGAATCTGTCCAATCGGATAACAACGCAAAACGCACGTTTTCACCTGGATTCGATAGATAGCGGATTTCCATCTGCTCTACCTGTTCTTTTACACCTGCCATGCTGAAAAAAAGTGTTGGTACAACAACGAACGTACTTAGCGACTCCGGCACGCCATCCTTCAATGCTAACCGTGGCAGGTGATTAGGCGGAAGACCCGCAATGATGAATCGGTTCACCAAACCGACGGCAATATCTGCCGCTGGAAACAGGGCGAATAGTGTGAGTAAGAACAGCTCAAAACCGTTAAGTCCTGTGGCAAAGCTCGCACTTAAAGGCAATGCAAGCAAGGCAACTGTCAACAGCAGGATACTACCAATATATGCGAGTCCCGCACGGCCAATGTAAATACGCAGAAGCCTTTGCTTTATAGAAGGTTTAAAATTGACTTCCCGTTCAAATGCATATCGTCCGCCACCGATCAAATAATAGCCCGGCTCTTGCTTACGTTCGTTAGTGTCGGGTTGTTCTTTGCCTAGTTGTTCTTTACTTAGTTGCGTTTTGTCGATTACTTTACGGGCAATTTCGACTTCCGAATGTGGTGAGCGCTTGGCGAGATCCTCAATCGCGTGGCGGTAACGGTCACGGGTCAGGAAATCCATCGCAGCGTAGCCGTCGTGAACGCGCAGACAAGCATCCGCCAGGCTCACGTCTTCCACGAATTGCGGCCAATCAAATGCGGAAATAGCCCGCATACTGGTGATGATATTGCGTACAGTCAGGTTGCCGGCGATCTGGGTGGCATGTTCCCGTTGCACAATTTCATCGAGGCTGAGTTCTTGTTCGCGTAACCATTCATTAAGGAAGTCCAGGGAAACCACGGCACCTGGATGTGGATCGTGCAAACGTTGCAAAATCTGCACTACGTAGGCCTGACGCAGTGGTGGCGCAGGTAGTTCTGCTTCCAGAACGGGAGGCTCTGGCTTATCGCTTTCAGCGGCAATACGTTCGATGTGATCCATAAACGTGTCCGCAAGCTCTCGACCAGTTTGTGAACGCATGATGCGCACGGCTAATCGGCGCAAATTTTCGACCAATAATACACGTAGCGTAATGGGTATCGCCCAAAGTTCACCAAGAGTGAGTGGGTCTACGCTTTGATAGGCCTTTACGAAAAGAGTTAACATCTCTGAATCAAAGCGGCTATCGGTATGGGCCACTAATGCCCAAGCAATGCCATAGACACGGGGATAACCGGTAAGCACACCTTCGGATAGCTTGGGAAGCTCCCGGTAATAGCTTTCGGGCAAGTCGCCATAAATGTCGCTGACCTGCTCTTCGAGTACATGAAAGTTGTCCAAAAGCCATTCCGCTGCGGGCGTGATGGCATGTTGTTCGTTCACCGCCTTAGCAACGGCTTTATAGGCTGCAAGCAAAACTCTGGAATTCTCGCGCACCCGCGGAATCACTTTCTTTCCTGCTTTAATAGTACTTATTTTCTGAGCTAGCGCCAAACTTGCCGCATGTTGTTCGAGCCGTTCAGTGCTGAATAATTCAAAGCGGATGGGTGTTTCGTCACCACCAGGATGTTCAACTCTAACATGCTTTCTTTGTTCTCGCCGCTTCGTCATGGTTTGATTCTCCGAACCCAAATAAAAATAAGCAAGTCACAATCTGTGAAAAAATTTTGGCCGTCACTTGCTGCCAAAACCAACTCGCTAACGCGACAACCCTCGACATTCGGTCACGACGTTAGATGTGCAACCTATGGACGTTGTTTATTCAACGACTGTTAGCTTCACGCCCGGCACTCGCACTTCTGAATACATTTCGCCTTTCAATTTAGACGAGCAGCTTTTGCACTATCCATACTTCATTAAACAACACATAGCGGAGGCTCTGCTCCATGAGAGTACATTAAAAATGGTAATGCGCTCCTAAGCCTATATATTCCACTTTATCTTTATAAAATTGACCACTAGGCGTATAGCCGTTGAAGTATTCCACAAGAATCTGCAGTTTCCTGTCTAATACTTGTAAATTATCAAACTCAACACCCGCTCTGGCTGAAATATCTGCGCTCCAGTTATTTTCATCGAAATGCTTGATATCAGCAGCAATAATTGGCCGCATTGACGCAAAATTGATACGCCAGGGACTTCTAAACTCAATACCATATTGTGCAGACCACGGTCTAAGCACCGAAGGTTCCTTATGAAATAACCCGCCTCCGCCACCGTATATACGCACCCCATAAGGCAGTTCATAAGAAAGCTTTAAATCTGCACCTTCGTAACTGAGGTTCTCGCGCTCAAACTTGGAAGTATGTATCTTGCCCAACAGAAATTCGTCACCAAGATGCGAGCTCTGATGGTAAATACGGCCAAAGGCTGAAAATTGACCGGCACGTACGCTTGAATAGATTGATGCAATAAAATCGGTATTGACGAGATCGGACGAGGAGGCATTCAGATTAAAGTCACTAAAGACCCCGGCTTGAATACCCGCCTCCCATTGCGCCGTGGATTGTCCAAAGTTACTGCGATAAATCGGAATAGTTTCACCAAGACTGACCGAAGCAATATCTTTTCCAGCAAAATTGTCGGTCTGGTAATTTCTGTAAGCAACTGAGAAATGCGCCCAACGAGGATCGGCTAATAATGGCTTGAATAAATGACCAGTAGGTAAAAGGCCGGTGGGCAATATAATTGAGTCGGTTGCCGATACATTCTCAGCACCTGCAACCTGAACTGGCTGTGTAAGGGCAGTCATTGACTGCTCGTTAGTCATTTCCGATACTTTTACAGCTTGAACGCCTGGGATTTCCGATAATAGTTGTACCGCTTTGGCTTGATCAGCAGCTTCCAAGCTACCGGTTGGTAAAGTAATGACACCATCCCGTACAATTAAGGACGGCATATCAAGCTTTAGATTTTGTTTAAGAACGCCAGCGGCATAGCCGGCAATGTAAGTGTCATCAGCTGTTGTGGCATGGGCAATCGTTGTAGACAACATAATGCCCAAGGCAACCATCACTCGTAAAGTAACCATTACTTTTTACTCGATTCGGCAACGCTTACAATCAGGTTAGTTTCCACCGCTTTTACATTCTCCTGACTACGTGCGACTTCTATTGCCCTGGCGATATTTTGCTCGGTATCGACTGTACCGCTCAACACCACAATACCTTTGTTTGTGGTGACATCGATATGGGATGCGCTCAACCAGGAACTGCCCAAGATCGCAGCCTTGACCTTTGTGGTAATAACCGAGTCATCAATATATTCTCCGGCTGTTTCGGATTTCTCGGTTGTTGAATCTTTGATGTCATCCAATTTTTTTTCTACATTTTCTTTTATTTGCTCAACCTTTTTCTCTACCTGTTCAGCATTTTGTTCAACTTTATCTTCAGATTTTTCCAATGCTTCTTTAGCGGATTCAGTAGACTGGTCAATGCTATCTTTCGCTTGTTCTGCTTTCTGTTCCACTGTATCTTTTAAACCTTCAAGTTGCTTACTGGCAGTTTTACTTGATTGCTCAATCGTTTTTTCGGCATTATCTGCTGCACGATCCATTCTTTGCCCTGCCTTTTCTGATGAACCATCGGGACAACCTGTCAGCCCTAGAACGGCTGATAAACAGGACATCACAAGGACTCTCTTGGCTATCATTTTTTGTTTGGTTTCACTGGTCGTTTTCATATGATATTCCTCTGTTTTATATGTTTTAAAAGTGCATCAAGTCTCAGGGCAACACGCCAACTTTAAAAATATCGGCGGTAAAACCCTTCTATTTTGGAGTAAAAATGCAATGAGCTTGAAACTCAGTTCGAGTCTATTGGTAAGCACAAACATTGTCTGTACGGTATCGTACATAGCGTGACTGTGTGGATTAATATGCTTGTAAAACGGAGTAACTGATGCCCAGCATCCACATTGTCTATGTGCGTTACCGTACCGACTCAGACTGGTTTTGCAGCTAAGATGTGCTCAAGGTTTTAGACAACCCCAGTTTCTACAGGGCATTTAGATCGCGTTAGAGATGGCTTATCGCATTTGGTTAACTTTGTTTAACAATTGGCATGAGTGCCAAGTACATATTTGGGGGTTTAGTCATGAAAACCCTTATGATTTTTCAAGCATTATTGGAGATTTACTCATGAAACACTTTATTAGATTAATGTCGGCATTTTTTATGGTTTTGACCTTATTGATAGCCGCAGGTTGCGCGTCAACACCAAGGCAAGAAGGAACGGGGGAGTATGTTGACGACAGTGTGGTCACCGGAAAAGTTAAGGCGGCCATATTACATGAATCTACTTTAAGTTCTGCGGAAATCAACGTTGAGACTTTCAAGGGCGAGGTTCAGTTGAGCGGTTTCGTGAATTCCCGTGCCGACATTAGCAAAGCGATAGAAGTTGCCCGTACTGTCAACGGTGTAAAAACAGTCAAGAATGACATGCGCCTTAAATAAAACACCGAACCATAATGCCGCAAGTAACTTGAAGTAACGTGCGGCTTAATTAACTAACAGGAGAAAACAACATGGAAATTGCAGACAAAGTATCTGATTTCGCACATGAAGCTGGCGATAAATTCACCAGTGCCAAGGAAACGATTACTGATAAAGGCGAGCAGTTGTTAAATGCCGAACAGCGTTTGATGAAAAATTGCCAGCGTTATGTCCGCGACAACCCCGTAACATCACTGGGCATCGCAATGGCGACGGGCTTTCTGCTAAGCCGCCTGTCCTGCGGACGTTAGGTTTTATAGATCATGGACGCTAACGACATTGGCAGTGAAGCACCTAAGCAGGCTGCGACGCATAGCGATCCTATGAACAGCTCAAGCTTGCTGGATGATGCCCGTGATTTATGGGGTGAGGTGCGTGGCTTAAGCCACGACCGCTTCCAGCTCGCTGCACTGGAAACACAACGGGCAGGTGTGAGCTTGGTGAACATGATCATTGCAGGCGTGCTGGTTGCTGTCTTGCTGTGCAGTGCGTGGATGGGGCTTTTATCCGCCGCTGTACTAGCGCTGATCGAGAATGGCGTTATGGTAAGGAGTGCCATACTCCTTGCCGTCGTGCTAAATTTGCTACTCGCCCTGGTTTTTTGCCGTGTCATCCACAGGAAAAGCCGATACCTGAAATTTCCGGCGACCCTGCATAGCTTTAAACCCGAGTCCCCAGAACATCGGGATACGGAGAAGCCATGATGGTTACACCTACTAGAAACCGAATTAATCCCACATCTTTGTCAGCTCAAATCAAAGATGCGGAGCAGCAAGTGCTGAATCGTAAGCAGAAAATCAGTGTAAACACAGCTACGCTGGTAAGGAAGATGCAGCAACAAATGATCGCTCCGACGACCTTTATATTCGCGGCAGGTATTGGCTTTCTTCTTGGTGAAATCACCAAGCGCGAGCCTTCAAAAACTCATGGCACTACTGATAACCCACACGCTGACGAGGTATCTCCGTTAAGAACGGCGCTAAGCCTGGTGACCTCTATCCAAACTTTATACACCGCCTTGCCGATAGCCTGGATAATAAATACGTTTAATCAACGAGGCACGTCGAGGCAAGCATCTGAACAACCCATCCATCGGGCGAAGGATGGTTCCTAAGTAACTGATAGACATAACGGATAAAGGGCAATGCAATGGCGATTTTTTGGATACCCAAGAGCCGATCTCTTCTCTGAGTGCATAATCAAAAGACTCTTTCTAGCAACACAAATTTAAACTACGCTGGCGTTAATTTTTAGTTATTCAAACCAACAAAGGTAAGCCTGAAAACCACCCTCACATTCAGCATTTATGCCCACCGGGTACAAGTCTGCTCAAGGAACGCCACTGTAACGTACCCTGAGCGGAGCCGAAGGGGGGATCCCAACCACTTGGCCGAATTTGTTATGTATGCGTCTTACCTGCGGCAACTTATAAAACTACTGATACTAAAGGACACGTCGCCCTTGAATGACACGCAGTATGATTACAATAACCGCGATAACCAACAGAATGTGAATAAACCCGCCCAATGTGTAAGAGGAAACCAAACCCAGTACCCAGAGGACAATTAAAATGAGTGCGATACTTTCAAGCATGTGTGCTTCTCCGTAGAAGCCGTCGATTGACGGCGATATGAATCATTGGTGAACATATTGAAGCTGAAATTCAGCGATGCCTACTTAGAATCCAGTAGGCTCTATGTTCACCTGTTGAGAAAAAGGAATAGTCGAGTATCTTACGGCGGCATTGCCACGAACCAACTTGGCTGCACACGACTGTACCGCCCAGCAATGCTGGCATTAGTTTTCTTCCTTAATCTATTTTTTAATTTCGTCCTTTATTTCTTCCTTGAGATCACCAAAGCCCGCCTGGACTTTGCCGATATTTTTTTGTACATTGCCTTCTGTCTCCATGCCTTTGTCGTCCAGTAATACGCCAGCGGCTTCTTTGACTTTACCTTTGGCTTCTTCGGCGCGGCCTTTTACTTGATCTTTGTTCATGTGTATCTCCTAATAATGTGTAAATCATGACTGGATAGCCATGACCAAAGCGCGGGATGATGTTTTCCAATGCCTAGCCTAACGATACAGAGATAATCGAACGCGGTCTGTGCGGGATCGCACATAGATTTGGATAATAGTAATGCACTAAGATTTATATGCACTCTGTCAAATCCATCTAAAAGCTTATAAAAGAAAAACCTGTCGATATTGAATCCGATTTTGATAATTTAAGTTTAGGAAGCCTGCTATCTTGGGAGACGGATTAATTTTCAAGACATTTGTATAAAAGTAAAAAAGCCATTTTTACCCTTTGTCATTTTTTAGGTTTTGGTTGTATTGCTGGGCTTATTTGCTGTGTAAGTCATAACAAAGGCGATTAAGCATGATGGTGGCTTTCTCAGGTGGTAAGTATTGGTATTTTCGCCAAAATAAACCGCATAAAAGCAAAGGTCGGTTGTTTGTGGCAATGATTAAAAAAGTCTGTTAGTGTTCGAGCTGACGAAACAATTTTTTGTTATTTTTAGGCGGGATTCAACTTTTCATTATCCTCCAAGTCATTGATTTAATAGCTATGAAGTCTTAAATTAGCACTTGCATTAAGAAACAATGTTGTGCTAAATTTTTTGCCCCAAGGGTCAAGGCTCTGCCGGAAGCCGCTTTTACTGTTGCACGTCTAGGTTAACGTCTAGACCGATCAGAACCTTTTAAGCTTTAGCGTTGCCGCTGCGTTCCAGTGGCCGAGATGCCGCCTCGTTAACTTTGGCACCCTTTAGCTGTTGCGTGTCTACACTTCCAGCAGCCGGGATCTTGGCTTTATTAAGATCCTGCCGTAGACGCTTTTAACTCCACCATTAGTCTTGTTGGGATACTGTCCCAACAGAGGCTAAGCAATGTTGTCCGATTGGTTTATTGGCCAGACGGATAAACATTACTGCCATTAGAACGGAAGGTACTTGTTGGGTATCTGCCGCAAGATAGGTCTTGTTGACCGAATTCTTGTTGCAATACTTTTAGTTTAGCTTCCTTGATGCTGGCATTTCACTCCGCAGACGGTTTTGGCGTTGTTGCCACTCGTTCGCCCATAACAACCTGAAATGATCTGGGTTTGCCCGGTGAGGCCGCTTGTGCAGCGATAAGCCCCCGCTTGTCCTGCGCTTGCCAAAGCACCGGTTCGCCCCATGTCTTGCCGCTATGAATTAGCCGCGCACTCTCTTTTGCACTTGCAAAGCCAAAAGAGAGTGCAGGGAAGAACTGCGCCAGCCCAAGACTGGCGCAGCTTCCAGGAAAAATTCAACAGCGCTCAGGTAGAAACTATAAAGTTGAATGCAGGTTTACGGCCGGTTGCCCCGGCCATTGCAAGGAAATTGGCGCAATCCGGCGGGACGCCGGCCACAGGATGGGGAGCCTATCCAGACTTCTGTCGGTAGTGGTGCGGCAGTCGTGGCTTCCGGTTGTTAGCAGACTGGGACAAAGCGCGATTAGAAGAATTATTTGTCCGAAGGGACATGCCTAGAGTGGGGCGGGTCGCCCCACACTTGCCCGGTAACCCAGGGTGCGTACGTACTGTTCGTGCCCATACGGAACAAATCGATGATATATAATGATGGGCAAAAAAACCTGCCTACCCTACGACTACGACTCAATGCGGTACGGCTCCTATACGTTGCAAATAATTGCTATCAAATTGATGAAATTTTTGTGCATCATTGCCGAAAACACATGGCATTTGAACTAAGAGTGGATTGACCACGGAAAGGTAAACCAAACCCGCCAGGCTTAAGCGGAGGAAGAAAACTCCATGAGCCAGGTTTTGCCTCAAGGCATAACCCAGATGTGTCGCTCTTAATAGACCATTTGGCTGACCCTCCGTGTTCTTCTACAATCGACCATTGCTGATTCAACTTTCTCCCCAAATCTTTTACCCTCGAAACAGTTACGCAGGGTTGAAGCACAATATCCGCGCCTGAAATAGTTACACATTTACCTGATGGGGCATGAATAAGACGGTGCATCGACAGATCGTAGTACCATTGATTAAGTTCCGAATCCACCTTCCATAAACATAAATCTGATGCCCAGAAGCAATTCTGGAAAGTTAACCCTACATCATCGGCGGCGTTGGGCGGAGTAACCAAAGGTTCATTAATGTTCATTGCATAAATCGCTCTTTTTTGGCTAAGTGCTTCGGCGGTCGGGGGAGGGGAGGTGCTAAGGATGGAGATTTTTCAAAATCTACATACTTCTATGTCTGCTAGGATTCTATCGCGGACAGGGATGATAGCTGCATCAGCGCATGTCGTTGTAGATGATACCCACGTCCAGGTGGCGCATTCTTGGTTGCTCAAACATACTTTACCACAATTAGAATGAACCCCTAAAAGCCGCCATTCAAGCTTACGATTTATCGTATTACTGTCCCATTCCTGAGTATACGAGGGGCTCCGCTGCCCCCACCTGCTATTGTTACGCCGCGCGGTGTTCCTGGAAAACTATAAGTGGTTGGTGGTGAAGTTGAGGTTTGAACTCCAACGGATTGAATGGGAAAAGTAGCTGAACGAAAAAGACCGTCCCCGGTTGTAGGAAAGTCTGTTATTAAACCGGTGGCTGGTACTTCCGCCCTATAAGCTAGCGTATTGATGCCCAGACCATAGGCAGTTATCGTATTATTTCTTTGTGGTCGCTGATCGTGTAGTTTACGCGGGGGGCTACTTGAAAAATAGCTTTGTGTTCTGAGATGATGGAGAGCAATATCGGATGGCTCCCATCCTGGGCATGTCCCATATAATACTATTCGCCTTACTTGTTCTGTTCGTTGATGCCCAGTCCAGTTTCCCGTTAATGTAATTTGATTTAGACTCCACTGTTGGCATGCTCCTCCACCAATGGGAAACATACAGTGTGCGGGCTGTGATTGCCCAATTACCGCTTAGCATTGATGCGCTGCAAACATTGCCTTCTGGTGTACCCAAAGTCAATAGCCTAAACTGTAAGAATCTCTAGCGTTGTTTACAGTATTCAGGAGAATACTGTCGATGAACATGCACAAACGAATCCGCTTAACGCCGCTGGACCGTCAAGAGGTCTGGCGGCTGTACCAAACCCGCTGCTG
>JABFQX010000029.1 GCA_013141505.1 Methyloglobulus sp. | reverse complement strand
CCTACGAACCCGCCAAGGTCGCCGTGCAAAAAGCACCTGTGCAGCCTGGCGCTGCCGGAAGCGCAGCCGCCCTACAAACCATTTCCCCCATCACTAAACTCTTTTATGGCTTGTTGATGGGCTTGTTAAGCTATTTATTAGTTATTAAACGAAAAATAATTATTGAAATCGGCTACGGACTATTGAAAAAGATATTGTTGCTTTTACCTAAAAACAAAACCACCTGAGTTATATTTATAAAAGGCCATAAGTTTTGCGTACAAACCGAAATTTTTTTATTGAAGATGATTAACGCTGTCTTCTTCGTAAAACTTATAGCCAAACCAAAGCTAGGCCGAATTTACCCCGCCCTTCCCTGAGTGCATCCGCCTGATAGACATGAGAAGCAATCTTCCCGCTGTGCTAACATTTTCCGGCCACGATCCCAGCGGCGGAGCAGGCATCCAGGCGGACATTCAAGCCATTGCCAGCCACGGTTGCCATGCCACCAGCGTCATAACGGCACTGACAGAGCAGGATACGCACAACGTCAAGAAACTTATCCCCCAACGCCCCGACGACATCATCAGCCAAGCCAATACCCTGCTGGCCGACATCCCCATCAAAGCCATCAAAATCGGATTGCTCGGCCATTCCGATACTGTCCAGGCAATCCACACCGTTTTAAAATTGCACCCACATATCCCGGTCGTACTTGATCCTGTGCTGGCGGCAGGCGGTGGCGCTGACTTGTCGGACAAGCAATTGATCGCCCAAATTATCGACTTGCTCCTGCCCTGCACCACTATCCTGACTCCCAACAGCCAGGAAGCGCGCAGATTAAGCGGGCTGGACGAGCTTAATCCATGCGGCTTATGGCTATTGGAACAAGGCTGTGATTACGTGCTGATCACCGGCGCCCACGAGGCGACAACCGATGTCAGCAACCAGCTTTTTCATGATGGCCGCAATAGCGAGACTTACCGCTGGAATCGGCTGCCCTACAGTTATCACGGCTCCGGTTGTACGCTCGCCGCCAGCATTGCGGCTTTGCTGGCGCAGAACCTGGATCCTTTGCAAGCTATCGCAGAAGCCCAGGAATATACTTGGGATTCATTGGCCGCAGGCTACCAGCCTGGTAAAGGCCAACATATTCCCAATCGCTTGTTCTGGGTGGATGATGAATGATTGCCTTTCCAGATCGCGGACTGTATGGCATAACCCAAACCGGAAAAACCGCCGAAGCCCTTTTCGATGCCGTGGCGGCGGCTATTCAAGGCGGCGCAGCAGCCATTCAATACCGGGATAAAAACCCCGCCAACGCGCCCTACGTTGCCCGTGAACTGGTTAAACTCTGCCATGAACATAACATTCCGCTGATCATCAATGATGACGTGGAACTTGCCCTCAGCGCCAAGGCGGATGGCGTTCATTTGGGTAAAGACGATAGCGAAATCATTGCAGCTAGATACCGTTTGGGAAGCTCCGCTATTGTCGGCATTTCCTGCTACAACGATCTTGATCGGGCATTGAACGCACAAAACCTCGGTGCCACTTATGTCGCTTTTGGTCGCTTCTTTAATTCCGGATCGAAACCATTAGCTGCCTCTGCCGACATAGACACTTTGCGCCAAGCTCAAGCGGCATTGCATGTTCCGATAGTTGCCATCGGTGGAATACTGCCCGAAAATGGCGGACAATTGATTTCAGCGGGTGCCGATTTACTGGCCGTTATCGGTGGTGTATTTGACCGTGACCCCGAACAATCAGCTCTGGCTTTTCAGCATTTGTTTGATACTTAAGCGATACGGATGAAAACCATCATAAGCCTAATTTTTTTACTGCCATTATCGTGTTCCGCTCCGATGCAGACCCCGACATCAGCAATAAAACAAGCAGAAAATCCAGGCAAACAAATCACTTTTAGCCGCGACAAAGGCAATTGCCTTGCATGCCATGAAATCGAAGATGGCGAGTCTCCGGGCAATATCGGCCCTGCACTAAAAAACTTACCTTCCCGATTCAACAACAAAAAACAACTCCGCGACCAAATCTGGGATGCCACCCGCTTCAATCCTGAAACCAGTATGCCGCCGTTTGGCAAAAACAAGATAATCAGTGAGATCGAAATTGATCAGGTCGTTGACTATCTTTGGGGCATAAAATAACCTCGACAAAAACGAAACCAAAGTAACTATGAAAGTAAATCGTAGAAAATTCCTGACAACATCCCTCGCTATGGGTGCTGCCGGAATGGGCTTGTTGGAATCCTCTTTCGCAAGTGCAGAGTGGCTTGCCGCCGACTTCGCGCCCGGCTCATTCGATGCCACAATGAAACAGCTGCTAAACGGCAAACCCATCGTCGAAACCGACAAGATCGAACTGACCATTCCTGAGATTGCCGAAAATGGCGCATTGGTTCCGGTCACGGTCAGCAGCAGCCTGAAAGACATCCGCCGCATCGCCATCGTGGTCGAACAAAATCCGGTGCCTTTGGCAATCGAAGCCGAGTTGATGCAGGAACTTGAACTATTTATGTCAGCGCGGTTAAAACTTGCCGGCACTTCATTTGTATTCGCAATCGCCGAGACAGATAAAGTCTGCTATAGCGTCAAGAAAAAAGTCAAAGTCACTATCGGCGGTTGTGGAGGCTAACATGTCAAGCATCAAAATCCGCACCAAACGCATCGACGGCAACACCCAAATCCGCACCCTGATTTCCCACCCGATGGAACATGGTCGGAACAAAGATAAAGCCACCAACAAACTCATTCCTGCCCATTACATTCAAGTGTTGACCGTCAAACATAATGGCAAGACAATCGCCATCTGCAATATGGGGGCGGGGGTTTCCAAAGATCCTTACTTTGCCTTTTTGCTAAAAGGCGGCAAACCGGGCGATGAAATTATTATCGACTGGGTGGATAATTTGGGGAATAAAGACTTTGAAAAACACACCATTAGTTGACCGTTAACTATCGTTCTCGCACTGATGATTTTCAATCTCAAAGAACATATACAATTGCTGATAGACATTAAACAATCGCTAAAATTATCGATCATCATTATAGGCTTGCTCAATGCCCTGCCCTTAGCCGCATCACCGGACCAAGACCAAGCTGCGTTCAGAAAATATTATCAGCACGTTTTTCCAAAACTAAAACTGGCCGACTATGCGAATGGGGTTTACGCCATCGACAAAATTGCCCGTCAATCCTGGTCAGCTATTGAAGAATTTCCGCCTTACGAACCTGCCATCGAACAAGGCAAAAAACTGTTCAACACCCCTTTCGCAAACGGCAGGCATTATGCTGACTGCTTTGCCAACAAAGGCTTAGGGATCGCCAATGGCTACCCGAAATGGGGCAAAAGCCAGGGTGAAGTGATTACCTTGGCGAAAGCAATCAACGATTGTCGGGCACGCCAACAAGAACCTGCACTAGCTTATGAAAAAAGCGATATGATCAATATACTCGCCTATATGGCTTACGCCTCACGCGGCAAACCGATTAACGTAACCATCCCCAAAGACGACCAACGCGCATTAGCCGCTTACGAACAAGGCAAAGCCTTTTATTACCAACGCAAAGGGCAATTAAACTTCTCCTGTACCACCTGCCATGTGCAAAATGCCGGGAAAAAATTACGTTCAGAAATTCTCAGCGCATCATTAGGCCACACCAATAACTGGCCGACTTACCGTCTTAAATGGGGAGAAATAGGCAGCCTGCACCGTCGTTTTGCCGAATGCTTGACTCAGATAAAAGCCAAGCCCTTGCCTGAACAAAGTGTGGAATTCCGCAACCTGGAATATTTCTTGAGCTATATGGGCAATGGCGTACCGGTCACTGGACCGAGTACGCGCAAATGATTATAAATCTAATGGATCGGGCGGAATTAAAGCTACGAAAGATTCGAATACGCAAAGCACGAATTTAGCAATGCGTTACCCAAATTAATCGTTTAGCCCTTTTACAGCTTTGGTTAGCAAGATAATTCCCTTACTGCGAAAGGCTATCATGAATGAAGTGGAACGCCATAAGCAGCGTACCAAGATCATTGGCAATGTGGATAGTTTCGTTTGAGTTGGGTACGTTGATATTGGTATAACCCTGTTCGTCGAAAGTAAAACCGCCGAATTCAATTTGCTTGGGTTCTGGAAATTCTTTTTTCAGATAGCAAGTTACGTTACCGATTAGATTTCCGCTCTTCTCTAGAGATGACGTGAACACAAAGGATACGATTCGACCGGCGAATTTTGTCGTAAACAGCCCATGGTCAAGGTGCAATGCTGCGGTAATCGTATGGTCAGCAATTGATGGGGTCTGGATGCAATCTTTAACAAAATTTGCGAACTCCTCAAACACTGCGGCAAGCGCTTCATGTTGGTCTGAGGCTTTGTCAAGATTGTCATGAAGTTGAGTTAAATAGGCCATATTGTTTTTCCTCTTAGTCGTTTTATAAGTTATTGTTTGACTACATAGGTTATTGGTTTGGTTAGCTGAAATGACTGCTAACAAACTTTATAAGCCAGCTTTTCTTTTTTCTGTTCCTCTTCAATTCACTCAAGAACGATTTGCAACAATCATGACAGTGGATAACTGAATACTATTTTGTGTCTCAACTTGTATCTCAACAAGGAGCTTTTTTAGGTTCCAATGCCAAATCCATGATTAAAAAATTGCTCCTAAGTAGCATCAGACATTTTAGCAACTTTGTTGAAATTGAGTATTATGGGTTGCTTAAAAATTCCCCTGAGTTATCACTGATTTCAGCTTTGACAATAATGGAGAGCGTTGCAAGGTATTATTTCACACTATCCTTGTGAAATAATTCATAGCGAGTACTAATGCATCGCTTTAAGCTGTCATCTCTTCGATAATAATCTTACAGAGGTATCACTATGAAATTAAATACTCATTTATCACTTATAGCCTGCTTTTTAGCATTATTTTTAACCAATACGCCTGTATCTGCTGCACGTTACTATTTCTCACAAAACCTAACTGAAAATGGTCGCATTAACGGTTATTTTGATGGCGAAGACAACCAGGATTTTGATGGGAAGATAACTATTCAAGATTACAATGATTATTATGAGGTTACTGATTTCCACATCACCTATTCTGGCAATTCATTTTTGAACAGCCTGAATTGTAGTAACAGTAATGATTGCGGTAACTCATTACAAGAATTTGAATATGATATTGCTGGCAATAATCTTCACTTGCTTAACTATGGCTACAAGAACCAAAACAATGGTAATTGGAATATAGATTTCACCAGCGGCACTTTTCAGGGAGGAAACGCTTTGTGGGCTGCTTTTTTTCTGGGCGGTGGTGGTTCACCTACTCAGGCAATGGAATTTGCCGCCACATCTCCTTTGGTTGTTAGCCAAACCCCAATAGCTACAACGCCCTTACCTGGCAGTCTAATTCTCTTTATTCCCCCGTTTTTTTTGTTGGTGCTAATTCGGCAAAAGAAAGTTGCCTGGAAATCACAAAATACGATGCACAGGTGCTTCTAACAAATACAATCCGTAACATGTACTCCAACCAAGAAAAGAGGCGCATCAATCACGATGCGCTTACCTTCATTTAGCGAGTAGCGAGCACCAGGCATCCTTGGCTTTGATTTTCCCTACACCCTAATTCTTAATCCCCGTCCCCTTATGCAACATATATAAGCTAAATAAAGCCAATACCACAATAAACCCGCCAATCATCATAAACGCCAGTTGGATGTCGATGTCGGTTACGCCGATCATCCCGTACCTGAAAGCGTTAATCATGTACATGATGGGGTTGCCCTTGATGAGGGTTTGCCAAATCCCGGTCAGCATATCGACCGAATAAAACACGCCGCCCAGATAGCTTAACGGGGTCAGGACAAAGTTGGGGATAATAGATATATCGTCAAAACTTTCTGCCAGCACGGCGTTAATGAAACCAGCCAGGGAGAATAAAGTGGCGGTCAAGATAGCAACGATAATGGTGATACCTGGATGCAGCACCACGATATCGGCAAACAGCATGGAAATAAGCGCAACGACGATACCCACCAACAAGCCCCTGAATATGCCGCCACTGACATAGCCGGTCAGGATAACCCAATTGGGGACGGGCGCGACCAGCAATTCCTCAATATTGCGCTGGAATTTGGTGGAGTAAAACGACGATACCACATTGGAGTACGAATGGCTGATGATCGACATCAGGATAATACCGGGAACGATATAATCCATGTACGTCGCACCGCTGATCATGCCGATGCGGTTGCCGATCAACTTGCCGAATATCAGAAAATATAAAGCCGTGGTAATTGCGGGCGGCAACAAAGTTTGCGGCCATATCCGCAAGAAGCGGTAGATTTCTTTTTTGACGATGGTCTTGAGGGCTATGCTGTAGTTCATCGCTTATCTCTGGCCGGTTTGGATTCAACCAAATCCATAAACAATTGTTCCAGGCGATTGCTTTTGTTTTTCAGGCTGAGCACTTTAATATTCATATCCGTCAACTGGCTAAACAGGCGATTAAGCCCAAATTCCTTAGGCACCGAAACATTCAGTACTTTGTCACTCACCCGCTCGATATGACAACCGTCCAACACCGGCACAACAATAAGCGGCTCAGCCAGATCCAGCACAAAATGATCGACATTTAAACGCGCCAACAAACTTGCCATATTGGAATTTTCCACGATTTTGCCTTGGTCAATAATAGCTATATTACGGCATAGGCTCTCGGCTTCTTCCAAATAATGCGTGGTCAAGATAATGGTCGTCCCTTGCTCGTTGACTTCCTGCATCATTTTCCACATGGATCTACGAATTTCGATGTCAACGCCCGCCGTCGGCTCGTCCAGGATCAGCAGCTTGGGGGCATGCACCATCGCCCTGGCAATCATCACCCGGCGTTTCATGCCACCAGATAAGCGCCGGGAAATGGTGTTGCGCCTGTCCCATAAATCCATTTGTTTAAGGCATTGCTCGGTTCGCTGTAACGCGAGCTTTCTAGGCGTACCGTAGTAACCCGCCTGATTCAAGACGATACCTTGTACGGTATCAAACTGATTGAAATTGACTTCCTGGGGAACAAGACCGATACAACTTTTCGCTTTCTCCCTGTCCTTGACCAGATCATGACCGAAAACGCTAACCGAGCCACTGGTTATCGTGACTAAAGAACTGATAATGCCAATCGCTGTCGATTTACCCGCCCCATTGGGGCCAAGAAGGGCAAAAAAATCACCGGCTTCAACTTCAAGGTCGATACCTTTTAATGCTTCAAGGCCATTTTTATAGGTTTTCCTAAGATTACTGATGGATAATGCTTTCATGCTGCAACTATTACTTAACGGAAAGTCCTAAATCAGTTAAATTAGGCCTTGTTGCCACTTAACTGAATTTTTGTGGATGCCAAAATAGGCGACATTTTAGCAGAGTTAAACCCGCTTCGTAGCGAAAACCGGACATTCCATGCAAAACAAACCACCGCGCTTTGTAGCCGCTGTAGACTTGGGTTCTAACAGCTTTCATATGATCGTATGCAGCTTAATAGACGGCAAATTGCAAACGGTTGACCGCCTTAGAGAAATGGTCAGATTGGCTGCTGGTCTCGACAAAAAAAATGTTTTGGATGCGGACACCCAAAAACGCGCCTTAGCTTGCCTGGAACGGTTTGGTCAACGCATTCGTGATTTTCCGCCCGATAGTGTTCGCATAGTGGGAACCAGCACCTTACGCAACGCCAAAAATGCCCATCAGTTTTTGGAGAAAGCCGAAAAAGCCTTGCATCATCGTATCCATATTATTTCCGGCATAGAAGAAGCGCGCTTGATTTATCAAGGCGTAGCCCATAGCGTCGGCAGCACAGCTGATCTGAGGTTGGTGGTCGATATTGGCGGCGGCAGTACGGAATACATTATCGGCAAGGAAGACATCCCTAAGAAGAAAGAAAGCCTGTCGATGGGCTGCGTATCCATGAGCAATCATTTTTTCAGTAACGGCCAGTTATCGAAAAATGCTTTTAACAAAGCCTGCCTGTTTGCCGAGCAGCAATTGGAACCTTTTCAAAAAAAATTCCATTGCAAAAATTGGGATGAAGCCATCGGCTCATCTGGTTCATTACGTTCCATTCACAAAGTCCTGCAAACCAAAGGCTGGAGCAACAATGGCATCACCATGAGCGGCCTGGAACATCTGGTCGCCCACATTAAACAATGTTCGCACATTAGCGAGCTGAACCTTGCGGACTTGGATTCGGAGCGGCTACCGGTATTTGTGGGCGGTGTCGTGATTGCCTACACCACCTTTAAAGTGCTCGACATCGAACAAATGAGCGTTTCTGATGGTGCCTTGCGTGAGGGATTGATCCAAGATTTGTTAGGCCGAATCTATGATCACGACATCCGTTCCGGCACTGTAAAAATTCTCGCCGACCGCTACCATACTGATCAGCAACATACTGAACGGGTTGAAAAAACCATCTTCTTTATGTTAAAGCAGTTAAGCTGTGACTGCTGTCTGGCTAATAAAAAAGATGTTGAGCAATTCTTAAGCTGGGCGGGTCAATTGCACGAAATTGGTCACGATATTGCCCACAACCAATATCACAAACACAGCGCCTATATTATTGAGAATGGCGATTTGGCGGGCTTCACCAACCAAGATCAGATCTTGTTGGCAACGATTATTCGTTCCCATAAGCGTAAATTTTCACGCTCCCGATTCAATGAACTCCCTGAACCGTGGAATATGCTCGCACCATACATGACTATCATCCTGCGTTTGGCTGTTGTGATGCACCGTAATCGCCAAGCCTATGACCTGCCCGAATTCAGGATCGCCATCACTAAATCCAGAATCGAACTGAGCTTTCCCGGTAATTGGCTGCAAAATGCGCCATTGACCCATGCCGATTTAATCCAGGAAGCCAATTACCTTAAGCCTGCCGGGTTCAAGCTCGAATTTTCCTGACCCTGTATTGTCGAAGCCCAGATGAAAGCCTTATTGCGCGTCCTTCTCTATTGCTTTGGTGCAATCAGTAGTGTGATTGCCTTGTTGGTTTTTTTTGGCATCAGCGATCAACCGCAACCAGATATAAAGCTCGATTGGTCTATGAGCCACGCGGACATCGGCAGGGCGAAAAATATTCTCCGCGAAGGTTCCAAAACCAAACCCGATGAAATAGGGACGATTGAATTGTCCCAGGCAGACCTCAACTTAGCCGCCAATTATCTGCTTAACCGTTTCAGCAAAGGCAGGGCGTTGATTTATCTGAAGGAAAATAAACTTAAATTTATTGTCACGGCGACCTTGCCAGACAATATGTTGGGCAAATATTTGAATATTACTTTCAGATTAGGCAACGAAAATGATGATCCACTACCGACATTGACCAAGTTTAAAGCCGGTAAACTATTGCTCCCGTCAAAGTTAGCCGCCCTCGTTATCGACATGGTTGTCAAATATACCACATTGGATGAATATTTCATTCTGGCGACTGAACCTATCAAAGCCGTCCGTATTGATGACGATAAAATCACCATTACCTACCATCCCAGTCGCGCCACTATTAACACCGCACGGGACATTTTGACCCACAGCGATGCCTCATCCACTAACAATGGCAATCAAATTTATCAAAGCAAGCTGGATGAAATCATCCGCCAGCACGATCCAAACTGGCGTTTGTCGCTGGCAGAGTTATTCCAGCCCTTATTTGCGCTTGCCTACCAACGTTCCTCGCTTGAGACTGCCATTGATGAGAACAGAAATGTCATTTACACCATCAATAATTATGTCAATGCCCAAAAATCTTCTGCCACAGGGGCGACGACATATTACCCGGCTTTTTTATTTAAACGGATTGATCTTGCTCAACACTTTATCGGCGCAGCCGCCCTTACCGCATCAGTAAGCAGCCAGGTTGCCCAAGCATTAGGGGAAGAAAAAGAACTACAGGATTCCCAGATTGGCAGCGGTTTTAGCTTTGTTGACCTAACCGCCGACAAGGCCGGCACCCGTTTTGGCGAATTGGCAACGGCATCACCCAATTCAGCACGACAGTTGCAGCAAAGAATGACCGCCGTAACGGACTATAAAGACTTTATGCCTGACCCGGCAACGCTACCTGAAAACATGGACGAAGCCACGTTCAAAAGTCGGTATGGCTCAACAAGCAGCCCGGCTTACCAGAAAATATCGGAAAGGATAGAAGCGCTAATCGCAGCGACACCTATTTATAGAAAATAGTAAGCCGTTGATTCCGTCCATGTCCCATTCATCTGGATATTACCCATAGTGAACGGACATGGAACAGAAACAGCTTTCAAAACAGTTTAATTAAATGTCATGCCTGCTGTAGGCGGCAATATTGGCATTTTTTGCTCAGGGAATTCACCGGTCAACGCATTCAGGAAGGCGACAATATCTTTTATTTCCTGTTCCGACAAATCTTTGTCCAATTGCAGTTTGCCCATCACTTTCACGGCTTCATCCAGCGTTTTAACTGAGCCGTTATGAAAGTAAGGTGCGGTCAGGGCAATATTTCGCAAGGTCGGCACTTTAAACAGATGCTCATCGCCCTGTTTCTTGGTCACATCCGCCAATCCCAGATCTTTATTGAAGTGATATTTTGCCAAGTACATACCATTACTATGCATCGGAAACTTTTGGAACACGCCTGGCCCATTGAATGCGGGGCCACTGTGGCAACCCGTGCAACCGAGTTCCACTGCTTTATTCATGCCCCGTACCTGCTGCTCAGTCATGGCAGATTTCTCACCTGTTACATACTTATCATACGGGCTGTTAGGGGTAATTAATGTACGTTCATAAGCAGCAATCGCTTTAGTAGCGGTATCTTTAGAGATTGCATTGCCGCCGAACGCATCGGCAAAGGCTTTTTGATAACCTTCAATACTATTCAAACGGGCAACCACTTCATCCCAGCTTTTCATCCCCATTTCGATAGGATTGGTGACAGGGCCTGCGGCTTGGGCTTCCAGGCTTTCTGCCCTGCCGTCCCAGAACTGCACTTGGTTGAATGCAGCATTCCATACTGTCGGCGCACTGCGCCCCCCGGTTTGTCCATTGACACCCATAGAGTTAGGTCGATTATCTTCACCACCCAACATCACGTTATGACAAGACGCGCAGGATACCGTGCCAGTAGAAGAAAGGCGCGGATCGTGGTACAGCATTTTGCCCAAAGCCACTTTTGCAGGCGTCGTGGGGTTATCGGCAGGTGCCGGCGCTTCCGTGGGCAATGCGTCAGCGGCAAGCGCCATAGAAACCGAACTCGCCAAGGCGACAGCCGTTAGCAGTGAATTAAACTTAGTCATGTTTTCCTCCAGTCATTATTATTGTGAATCTCTAAAAACTTAACTAACCCCTTATCTTTGGGGAACGTGTTTTTAGGAATATTCTAGTGATTACGGAATCCATTGCACTTTAAGCCATAAGCGGCACAATAGCCCGAAATATCCTGCGGAATTGTAAAATATAAAACAGACAAGGTACAATCAAATTACAGACGACCCTCTTCCCAATTAGAATACAGAAAAACATGTCACTTGCTGAAAAAATGATCCTATCTGCCGATGAATACCTTAAAGGGGAAGAAACGGCCGACTTTAAACACGAATACCAGAATGGCGAAGTGTGGGCGATGGCAGGCGCGACCGATAATCACGTCACCATTGCCGGCAACCTGTTCTTTTTGCTCAAGCAACACCTCAAAAACACGCCTTGCCGCACCTACATCTCGGATATGAAAGTCCAGGTCGAAAAAGCCGATGCTTATTTTTACCCTGATGTCATGGTCACCTGCAACCCCAAAGATCAGGTCAACACCCTGTACAAACATCATCCCGTATTTATCGCCGAAGTGCTGTCACCGTCCACAGAAGCCTTTGATCGCGGCAATAAATTCAACGCCTACCGGCAATTGGACAGCTTGCAGACCTATTGGTTAATTGACACTAACGCCATGCGCGTCGATAGCTTTACCCGCACCCAAAACGACGATTGGCTGCTGCACAGCTACACCCAGGCGGAAGAAATGGTTGAGATAAAAGATATTGAGGTGAAGTGTTTGTTGAAAGAACTTTATGAAGGCACTTTGCCAGAATCTTAAGGCAACACCACTATTGGTGGGGTCAGTCCCAATTCCTTTGCTGCCTTGCAAAAACCCTTGTCGAATGTATGCAGCACGGCAGGACCACAAACGGCAAGGTGCAGGGCATCGGCAAAATCAGCACCTTCCGCATACCAATCAAGCGCATAGCCCACTTCAAGTGCATCCTCAACTTCAGTGTTATCGACTTCCAGCAATGCCCTAAAAAATCCCAGTATTTCAGCACGAGACTTCACATAAACCGACCTCAAAACCCATTCGGTTTCCAACAACACCGTTCGGGAAATAAATACCGAATCTTGCATAATCAAACGCTGGACGATAGCGACCTGCACGGGATCATCCGCCACGACAGCCCTAACCAGCAAATTGGTATCAAAAGCAATCATTTATTACGCTGCTCGGACTTTTCCCAATCGACGCGGACATCGACGGGTTTACAAAGCGCCTCGATTGCAATCGAATCGCCATCGTGTTTCAGCAGCCCTATCAAATCACCTAGATTACGCCCCGTCTTGGCAGAGATTGCTTTCAAGGACACACCAGAGCCAGTGGCAACCAAAGATAGTTGCATCCCCGCTTCCCAATGTAGTTCGTCCCGGATTTCTTTGGGTATGACAATTTGGCCTTTGCTCGACAGTTTAATGGTAGCCACAGACATGGAACACTCCTGGTAAGACGATTAGTAAGACCAAATTATCACCCAATCACCAGAAAATCGCAACCAATGACAAAACTGTTGCAATCAGTCAAGGTTGGTACACAGCAGCATCCACAAACCAACCCTCAAATAATGCTCTTTCTAAGAGTCCTTAACCGAATTAATCTCATCAATCAACTGATTAACAGAATATTGCTGTTGCCATTCTTGCCGGTCTTCCACATAATTTCCGTAACCTTTATTAAATTGTTGGATAAACCGAATAAAGTCGCTGACCCCCAAGCCTTTTTGAAGCACCTCCAACCCTAATTGTTGAATTTCCTGCTCTGTTTTGTAAGGTGTTGCACTCATAATAAAACCTCGTTTAGCCAAGCCAAAGGGTTGCTGATTTTGACATTTATGTCTTGAAAAGTTCTGGCCTTGTTTAAAAATTTGTCATCAACTGTTAAAAATATATCAGCGTTGCCTTCCGCACAAGCCAGATGCAACGCATCAAAAGCCTGCAAACCTCGCCGTTCAAACTCATTAGCTCGTTTGGCAATATTTGCATCTATTTTGATAACTGCATGAACGAGGGCGTTAATCAAGTTCAATTCTTTTTTTCTCGACACATCACCATTTTTCGAGATTTCAAGCGCTAAAATCTGGCTACTTATCAATAACCACTGGCTTTGGCTTTCGATGAGAGAAATAATTGTTTTAATCGCTTCCCCTTCCAGATGCACCCGAAGATTTGCTTAGTCATCAAATGGCCTGTTTAAGCAACAATTGTCCATGTATATCTTCATAACATTCAGTAAAGCATTGGCATGGTTTTTTAAGATGAGGGTTTGTTTTGTTAGTTGCGTTAAAGATAACACACCAATCACTGACAAAAATTGTCACATCCTGACAGAATCCGCGTGTAGGTTGGGTTCAGCGACTCGCAGCCCAACGTCGGTTGGCTTAGTTATGTTGGGCTTCCTTACGTCAGCCCAATCGATAAAAAAATTATTTTTATCCATAAAAACAATTTGTTATATTTTTTTAAAAAAATTATCAACCCTATTTTTTAAGCCCCTCTAAAATCTGGCACGCTACCTGCTTTACCTATTGCGTAGGACAGACATTGATTCTTCTCTAATACTTTTAACAACCATAGGAAACTATAAAATGAAACACCAGTTCAATAAAGCACAACAAGGTTTTACTTTGATCGAATTAATGATCGTTGTGGCGATCATCGGTATTCTGGCGGCGGTGGCGTTGCCGGCTTACCAAGACTACACCGTACGTTCAAAGGTCACTGAAGCTGTGATTGCAGGCTCTTCCGCCAAAAGCATGTTGAGTGAAGCATTCCAAACCGATGGCATTACAGGTATGACCAATGCCGCCACCGCATGGGAAGCTAAATCTGATGATGAAAAAAAATCGAAATATGTAAATGATGTAACAATTGCCACAGCAACCCCATGGACTATAACAGTGGCAATAGCAGCAAATACCGGCAATGGTTTACCCACTGGCTTAAACAACCAAACAATCAAATTTTCGCCAAATACCAACGCTGCAGGCACTTGGGGAACCCCAACAGCCACATCGCAGGGCGCAATCGACTGGGCATGCACCAGCGATGCTGATTTAAACGCAGCAGCGAAGGGTTTCGGTAACAAACCCTTAGGTACTTTGCCTGCCAAGTATGTACCTTCTGAATGCCGTTAATAGCTGGACTTCAGTAACCAAACGGTTAGGCTAGCGTTATCAGCGACCCGACACCGAAGCAAAAACCGAAACCGCCTTTGTTAAAAAACCTAGGCGGTTTTTTTATAACCATAGGGTTATTGATATTGCGGGTGAAAAAATTAGATTATTCCCGTAAAGTTCATGATGCATTCGAAAGTTTATTGGTTTAGTTTTTCCACAAAAGGTTAAACCAATAACAAACAGGTACTTGGTGACGACCTACGAGGTTTTTAAAACCGCGTAGGCCTGAAAATAGTTTGGGATTACCGCGTGGCGGGTTATGTTGCCAAAGCCGTTAAGTTAAGGCCTAAATGGTGATAGTGTCATTCCGAAGAAGCAACGCGACTGAGGAATCTTCTGCACTTGAGATTTCTCCCGCTGGTCGAAATGACAACATTCATCCTTAACTTAACGGCATTGGATATGTTACCCCACCACTCACATTTTGCCGATGCGCCGTTTTTGAACCACGTTGAAACCCTACGAACGGGGCAACATGCCCCGCCAGGCTGAACTAAGGCAAGGTGTTCGATGTGCAAAAAGGTGTTCTGAGCAAAAAAGCGTTCGCTGAGCGAAGTCGAAGCGAATTGTTGGCTTCTGGCTTCGGCTCCGCTCAGCCAACGGAAAATAGTGGAGGGAAGTGCCTTACCCCGTCCAGTCGAGGAGGACGGTTTTTTTGGGCATAAACCATCAATAAACTGGAAAAAACATACAATAAAGGTATAATTTTTATACTATGGTTTTATTTGAATATGACGAAAACAAAAGTCAGGCGAATTTTTTAAAGCACGGGATCACCTTTATCGATGCCCAATTATTGTGGCAAGATTGTAGATTGCTGGAAATTCCGGCCAAAACAGAAGATGAACCCCGCTATTTAGTCATTGGGATGATTGACGGCAAACATTGGTCTGCTGTTATAACGTATCGTAGCGGCTTTATTCGGCTGATTTCTGTTCGTCGAGCCCGAACTGAGGAGATAATGCTTTATGAAAGCCAATACTTTTGACCAACAATTTGATGAGAACAACAGTGTTATCGCTGAGTTAGATTTAACGCAAGCTAAGCGCACTATGCTGGACCAAAAGCGTGTGAATGTCGATTTTCCAACCTGGATGATCGAATCCCTTGACCGAGAAGCCAGTAAACTAGGCGTTACCCGTCAATCTATCATCAAGGTTTGGCTTGCCGAGCGGCTGGAAAAAACCGCCCACTCCCAAGTGACATCCCCACGCTGACAGGGCTTGGAACTTCCGCGTGACGGGGTATGTTGCCAATGCCGTTAAGTTAAGGCTTAAATGGTGATAGTGTCATTCCGAGGAAGCAACGCGACTGAGGAATCTTTTGCGTTTGAGATTTCTCCCGCTGGTCGAAATGACAACATCCATCCTTAACTTAACGGCTTTGGCAACATACCCCGCCACTCACGTTTTGCCGATGCGCCGTTTTGAACTATGTCGAAACCTGCGAAACATGCACCGTTCGACTAAGGTTTCCGTCGGCAACAGCTATTTGGTCTATATTTGTAGTTATCCGTCAATCTCAATCATGAAGATATTTATATGCAATCCGAAACCATTTTGAATGGCGCCGTAAACCCAGGCGCAAACAATGCGCTTGCCATCAACCGTTACCAAGCCTTTGGTATTCATTTGCTCGGCTCAGTTTTGATTGCGCTGGCTTCTGCGGCCTTGGTATTTTTTTTGTGGTATCCCGCACCGTTAGCCGAGGCAACGGGCGTTACCAACATTTATTTATTATTGCTTGCTGTGGATGTGGTGATTGGCCCCTTTATTACCTTGATTGTGTTTAATCCGGCCAAAAAAGAACTGAAACGGGATCTGCTGATTGTTTTGCTGTTGCAGATAGCGGCCTTATTGTACGGCTTACATACGGTGTTTATCACCCGCCCGGTTTATGCGGTCTATAACGCCAGTCGATTTGACCTGGTTTATGCCAATGATTTAACCGATGAAAAACTGGCAAAAGTGACCCATCCGCTGTTTAAATCACCCCCATTATGGGGTTCCGAAACAATCGCTGTCCGTTGGCCCGCAGACGAAAAGCTCCGTACTGAAATATTGATGAACGCCATTACAGGTAAAGGCGATGATTTGCCGTTGATTCCTCAATACTATGTGCCTTATGCGGATGAAAAAGCCGTCGTTATTAAACAAATTAAACCGATGGAGTCTTTACGACAATTGAATACGGACAGGACGCAAGAAATTGATGCCTTAAGCCAACGTTACACGGATAAAAAAGCAGGTATAGGCTATCTGCCACTCATAGCAAAACTTAAAGATTTGACGGTGATTGTGGCAATTGATTCCGCCGAAGTCCTGGAAATCAACACTTTAAAACCAAGGTAAAGCGTATGCCAACTTTTAACCAACCAAAAGGCTTTACCCTGATCGAGTTGATGATGGTCGTTGCCATCATCGGCATACTGGCAGCTGTTGCATTACCGGCTTATCAAGATTACGTAGTGCGTTCCAGAATAACTGAAGCCCTTATTGCAGGTTCTGCCGCCAAAGGCTATATGAGCGAAGCCTTTCAAAATGACAGCGTTGTAGGGATGACGAATGCCGCCAAATCATTCAATGCCACAAGCATCAACGAAAGGTCATCCAAATATATCCAAGATGTAAAAATTGTGGAAGGCACGCCTTGGACGATTTCCCTCATCATTAGCGCGACATTAAATAACGGTATTCCAATAGCGCTCGATGGCAGTAAAATTAATTTTTCGCCCAATGTGCAAGGTATAACGCCAATTCCGACTTCAGTGGGAGCAATCGACTGGGCTTGTACTTCTGCGGATGATGAAACCGCTACCGCACGAGGCTTGGGAAACCACCCTATTCCGGCAGTCAAACCTTTACCTACCACTTATGCGCCGTCTGAGTGCCGTTAGCCCATAATTTCACGATAACCTAACCCCTAGGATCCACCAAGGTGTACAAATATCGGTCAGCGGCAAACCGAACACGTTGGGAAAAAGTACTTTTTCCCAAAAACAAGGCTGTTTACAAAAAGAAATCTCCAGTTACAATAATCTTACTTTGTGTTTTTTGTAAGGATTATTTCCATGCTTGCCACTATCACCAGCAAAGGTCAAATTACCGTACCCAAAAATATCCGCGACCAGTTGCATATTGAGCCGGGAACCCAGCTTGATTTTACTGTAATGGCCGACGGCACTATTTCTGTCAGGCCACTTAACCGCACGGCGCTGTCCATTGTCGGCACCTTGCAACGGCCTGGATTGAAAGCCGTCACAGTTGAGCAAATGAACGATGCGGTCGAGGCCGAAGCCAACGAACGATACCAACGCGCCTCAAAACCATGATCGGCCTGGACACCAATGTCTTGGTGCGCTTGCTGACAGCGGACGACGAAAACCAGCTAGAAGCCGCAACCCGAATGATGACTCCTTTTGAGGGGATTGCACACAGCTTTTATATCAATGACATGGTGCTGGTCGAGTTGGTTTGGGTTTTGCGGCGCTTGTACGGCTTTGCCCGCGAAGATTGTTTACTGGCAATCCAAGCCTTGCTCAACAGCGATGCATACGCTTTTGAAGACCGCGCCCGACTAGCTGTCATCTTAAACTTGTGCAAGGAACAAGAACACGATTTTGCCGACGCTATGATTGTGTTCAAAAATACGGCGGCATCTTGCGAGTACACAGCAACCTTCGATAAAGCTATGTCAGGTTTGCTTTACGTCAAGGTAATTTAGTACCCGTTAATGATTTTAAGGAAGCTCTGATCAAGCTGGTTCCTTCATACCCTCGGCATAAGTGGTTCGACAAGCTTTTATGCCCTTTGGGTACACCACGAACGGAATCAGCTCATTACCGTTCGTCTTTAAGCCCCAGAGAGTACTGAGCTTGTACCACAGGCACTTCCTTTGGTTGTCGAAGGACTTAATCAGAGTTTCCTGAGGGCTTGCTCAAGACAACCTAACCCTAGGGTCCACCAAGGTGTAGGAAATATCAGTCAGCAACAAACCGATCACATATAACACCGAACCTAAAAACACCATCGCCCGCACGATAGCGAAATCCTGGCTGTTGATGGCATCTATGGTGTAACTGCCGAGACCGGGGATACTGAAAAATGATTCCATTATTAAGCTGCCCATAAATAACGTCGGCAACACCACGACCACGCCCGTCAAGATCGGAATCATGGCGTTGGGCAAGACGTGGCGGAACAGGGTTTGGGTTTCGGTCAGGCCTTTTGCCCGGGCGGTACGGACGTAATCTTTTTCGACTTCTTCCAGAAATAAAGTCCGATACCAGCGTACGCCTGAACCAATGCCTGCGAACACCCCTATCAACACGGGCAGAATGATAAATTTAACGGCGGCAAAACCTTCGTCATAACCGGAGATGGGCACCCACCGCAATACTTTTGCAATCACAAATTGACCGCCGATGATGTAAAACAGCGATGACACCGACATCAGGATGACACACAATATCATTCCGCCCAATTCCAGTTTACTGCCGCGAAATAGCACGACCATCAAAGCAACACAGATGTCCACTATTAGCCCCAGGATTAATGTTGGTAAGGCAACCGCCATGCTGGGCCAAGCGCGTTCTTTGATATCTGCACCGATATTCCTGCCGCTGTCCGACGTGCCGAAGCGGAACAAAAACAGGCCGACCGATTTTTGGTAAAAAATAGTTTTGGTGATCTTTTCAGCACCCTCACCTTTTTCATCCCACAACAGCGGCGCATCATAGCCGTGTTGTTGCTTCCAGTTGTCTATCGCTTGTTGAGTGACATGCTTTTGCCCAAGCTGCATCCGTGCCATGTCGTCTGGGCTGTTGACGATAAAAAACAGTACGAAAGTCAAAATATTAACCCCAATCAAAATGGGGATAGCGTATAAAAATCGCCGGATAATGTAGCTAATCATTGTAGTTTTTTCGGGTTCGGCTGCGGACGGCGTGGACTGAAAACGCCAATAAGATTGCGAAAATGATACCAAATAACAGCAAAGGCCAAACGATGGGGGCATTCCACGCCTGCCTTTGTTGTGTTCTGGAAACCGTATCTAACCGCTGATATTTCAGTTCGTTATTTGCCATCGCATGGGGCTTGCGGTTGTTATACCAGTTATGGGATAAGGTGAATTTTTTGGGAAAAAAGTTAACAATCCAGGGTAAATCACGACGAATGATACCTTCCATTTGTTGAATTAATTGCAAGCGTTGGCTGTTATTGTCCATATTCCGCATTTGCTCGAATAAACGGTCAAACTCCGGATTCTGATAATTGGCCCCGTTTTCACCACCGAATTTAACTTTGCTATTGCCACCATATAACAGGAAAAAGAAGTTTTCCGGATCAGGATAGTCAGCATTCCAGCCCAAGGTAAATATTTGCGCGTTACCGGTGCGGATCTTGTCCTGAAAACGGTTGAAATCGGTGTCGCGGATCACAAGGTTAATACCAAGCTTGGCAAATTGCTTGCGATACCAACTCAGTCTGGGGCGGTCATCAATGCTGGCAGAAGTCGTGTCGATATTTAAGATTAACGGCTGACGGGTTTTAGGATCAATGCCGTTTTCGTAGCCCGCTTCCTTCATCAATTGCAGGGCAGCGGCTATGTTTTTCCGTTTCGGCTTGTCATCTATCCAGTCATAGACAAAAGGATTTAACCCCGCTTTTCCATCCAAATAACCAAAGATTCCCGGCGGGATCACGCCTTGGGGCGCTTCGCCCCGACCATTTCTAAAAATGGAAATAAACTCTTCGTTATCAATCGCTATTGCAATGGCCTGACGCAGTTTTCGGGCTTGCTCGGTATTGCCACCGACCGTAGCATCCAGCATATTAAAGCCCGTATAAAACAGGGAAGCCTCTATCGAGGTTTGTAGCTGGATGTGCTTTTCTTGCATTGAAGGCGTCAATTCAACCCTGCCCTCAGAAAATTGCACGGCTTGGTCGAAACTATCCGATGCAATACCCGACGCATCAAAATAACCCTGCAAGAATTTAGTCCATCGTGGAATCGTCTCTTTTTCCAGAGTAAAAATGACTTTATCAATGAAAGGCAATGCCTTACCGGCATCATTGAGCAAACCTTTAGCTTGGTCTTCTGGCTCACCTTCGGTTGGATAAGTCTCCCGGTGAAAATTAGGATTGCGCTCCAAGATCATGCGCCGGTTAGGATTATTCTCCGACAACAGGTAAGCGCCCGTACCGAAAGGATACCAATCCAGCGTAATATTTTTTTCAGATAAGCCCGGCTGATCATAAAACACATCGGCTTCCCAAGGCATTGGCGCAAAAAACGACATCGCCAGCCAATACATAAATTGCGGGTATTTACCGTTTATGCGGACACGGTATTGCGTCGGGCTAATTGCTGTTACGCCAGATAATGGTAAGTCTTTAATCGCCGTTTTTGGCAACGATTTCACTTTCTCCGCAAATTCACCAAAGCCGACAATGTAGCCCTTCATCATTTCCGCAATGGGTGATTGGGTCTTGGGGTGCGCCAGACGTTTAATCTGGTAAACATAATCCTCGGCGGTTAACTCACGGGTTCCGGTTTCGGCAAAATCTGCCAAGGTGTTTAAGCTGTCTATCTCGGTTTGATTTAAATGGTGATAACGGTATTCGCCATTGCCCGCTTTTGCCAATGCCGGATGGGGTTGGTAATTGATATTGGGTTTGATGTCGATGATGTAATCGGTAAAGGCAATTTCTTTTGCATCGGCATTCGCGCTAAGTTTTTCATTTTTCTTGTTAAAATAGCTAATATCCGGCAATTTAGCGGCTGTTAACGGAACGAGTTCATACGGGCGTTTTAGATAATGATACTGAAACGGTGGCTCGTAGATTTGCGCGAGAAATGCATATTCGTTTTCGCTGTAAGCCACCGCAGGGTCGAGATGTTTGGGGCGTTCGTCAAATGACTGGTACAAAATCGCCTGCCCATTTTGTTCGGCAGGGTACGGGTTATTAAGCTGAACGCCATCGCATGACGCAAGCAAAATAATAGCTATCAATACGCAAGTACGGAATAGTAGGTTGTAAGACAAAAAGCTAGACATCACAATACGGGTCGTGGATACTTTAAATCTTATTGTAACAACAAAAACAACGGGAGATGATAATGGGTTTTATGCAAGGCAAACGGGTTTTGATTGTAGGTTTGGCGAGTAGCCGCTCTATCGCATGGGGCATTGCCCAAGCCATGCATCGCGAAGGCGCCGAATTGGCGTTTACCTTCCAGAATGAAAAGCTGCAAAGCCGCGTCGAAGAAATGGCGGAACAATGCAATTCTAAAATCACTATTGAATGCGATGTCAGTATTGATGAACATATCGCTACGGTATTTGAGCAACTGGGCAAGCATTGGGATGGTTTGGATTGCATCGTCCACTCAGTCGCTTTCGCCCCACGCGATGCGCTCAACGGCGATTATGTGGATGTCACTACCCGCGAAAACTTCAAAATTGCCCATGATGTCAGCTCTTACAGCTTCACTGCTTTAGCAAAAGCAGGACGTTCCATGATGGCAGGACGTAATGGTTCTTTACTGACATTGACCTATCTAGGCGCGGAACGGGCGATTACCAACTACAACGTCATGGGCGTTGCCAAAGCCAGCCTGGAAGCCAATGTCCGTTACATGGCGGTTGCCTTGGGGCCAGAAGGTACGCGGGTGAATGCCATTTCCGCAGGCCCTATCCGCACTTTAGCGGCATCCGGCATCAATGATTTTAAAGCCATGCTGAATAAAGCCGCCGACACCGCACCGCTACGTAAGAATGTGACTATTGAAGAAGTCGGCAACGCCGCTGCGTTCATGTGTTCCGACTTGGCTTCGGGTATTACCGGCGAAATCACTTATGTGGATTGTGGGTATAACATTGCGGGGTTGGCGGCAGTATAAAAAAATAGGGAAGTGGTGATTTTTTAGCAAGTATGGGAACAATGACAATCACGGCGATGAATTTTCCGGCAAGGTGGGTGTTATTTTCCTGCCTTGCATGAATAATTTGCGGATTCGTTCATTCCTGTCTTCGATTTGTTTAGCGGCAACTTGGTTGGCGGATTTTTGTTGTTGTGAGCGCCATGTATCGACCGTTAACTGGGCGCAAACCATGCCGAGATACACGCCTGCGGCTATTTGTAGTATTAATTTCATACGGACTATTGGACTAAGGATCGTTGGAGCTTGTAGCAAAGTAAGCCACTGGCAAGGGACAACCAGCGACTTTTTAACTGTCAAACGATTCTTCTTAAAGTTATCGCTACCAATGGCGCACAATTATTGAACAGCAGGCAAGCCTGTGGGATCAACGGTGACTATGCAAGTGGGATGCCCAAAGCCACCATTGCTAATGCCCGTGCCACCATTCGGGTTATGCGGAATATCGTAAATAATGTTGTCCGGACGCGCGGAATCGCCACTGACACCGCCGACACCGGCCAAGTGATCCAGGCCGAGATTATTCCGGGTTCTCCACGCAACCATATGATCAGCGCAGGAGCTGTCGCCGCTCACGCCGACAGCGCCGACGACCTGGTGGCTTGCATTGTAGAGCGCCAATCCGCCGCCAAACACATTAACCCCGCCGATTTGTTTGCCCACCATGGCATCGTTAGCTTCTCCCCAGTTTGAAGACGGGCCTTTATAAGCGACTTCAGGGTCCACTGGATTGCTATGCTGCAAACCAAAAAAGGCTCCACCGGGCTGGACGGCGCTGTACAGGTTGGCCGTGGATAACGCAAGTCCCTGTTGATAGTTTTGCCCATTCGCGGTATTGGCCGGCAAGCTGAAGGCATTGGCGGTATTGGCTTTTTGGGCAGAAATAACCCTGCTGCCCGGCCATTGGTCGCCCAATTTGCCTGAACGCGCCACCGCGCAAACAGTGCCGTCGCGAGCGACCAGGGTTCCCCACATGTTGAGGTCTAAACCGCTGACTTCTGCCAAGACCGCCGAATTAAGGGCGGCTTTCAGTGCCGTATGGATTGCGCCCGGATTATTACCCAAACCCAAGTTCTGGCAGGCATTTCCTGCCCATGCGGAAGCTGATATTGCATTGAGCATAAAGGCACCGACTAGTGCCCATCTTGCCATTTGATTTCTTTGTTGTTTTATCATGATTCACCTCTTATTTTTACTTTTCTCGGTTTTATTGACGTACATGTATTTTGCAATTTTCGCAAGACACGTTATACACCAAAAATTTTTGGAATAAATAAAATTATCTTTAAAAGTTACTCAAAATTTCTTTTTAAACAATGATTAAAGGCAAAATTGCTATACCACGACCAGATGAACCGTATTCATTTGGTATACTGAAGCCCTATTTAGCTTTGTAAGCAAGGTAGCCTCAATGGAGTGAGCGTAATCCGGGGTTAGGTATTCTAATGTTCCCGTATTACGTTGCACTTCATACGGGCTACAAACTACAAACTACGAACATAAAAAAGGGCGGTAAACCGCCCTTTTTTGTTTTCACTATAAAACCAAAACCTTATTTTTTCGCAGGTTCTGCGGCTTTTTCTGGTTCAGCCGGCTTGCCTGCTTCTAGGTCAGCAGGTTTTTCGGCTTCGGTTGCGGGAGCAGGCGCTGCATCAGCAGGTGCAGCCGCTGCTGCGGGAGCCGAGCCAGCCGGGGCTGGTGCTACTGTCGCCGCCGGAGCTGCTGCCTTAGGCGCTTCATCTTTTAATGACACCAAAATCTCTACTTTCGCTTGTTTGCGTAAGTTTTCAACCATAGTTTGGACTTTTTGACGTTGCAGCATAGGTGTCAGTTGCTCTTTAACCGCTTCTAACGGCGGTGCAGTTTGCTTTCTGGAGTCTTCACGCAGGATGATGTGGTAACCAAATTGGGTCTTTACAGGCGCTGTGCTGTATTTGCCTTTTTCCAGTTTTGCTACCGCTTCTGAGAACGGAGCAACCATCTGGCTGGGGTTAAACCAGCCCAAATCACCGCCATTCTGGGATTCTTTGGCATCCAGGGAATGCTTGTTCGCCAGTTTGGCAAAGTTTCCGCCTTTGTCCAGTTCGGCGATCAGTTTTTTGGCTTCGTCTTCGGTCTTGACCAGAATGTGGCTGGCCTTGTATTCAGTGCCGTTCGAGCCGCCGACTTTGCTGTCATATTCTTTCTTGATTTCAGCATCCGTGATTGGATTGGCTTTTAAATAAGCCTGTAGGCTGGCTTGAGTCAATATGGCTTTTTTAGCGGCATCCAACTGGGCAACCACTTCAGGTGATTGATCCAGCTTTTTTTGCACGGCATCTTGCACCAGAATTTCACGTTGTACCAGTTCATCAACCAGCTTTTCTTTAGGGAAAGCAGGTGCTTGGCCGTGGCTGCGTTCAGCAAGGTCTTTTTCCAAATCTTCCAGCGTTTTTTTGCTAATGAATTGACCGTTAACGCTAGCGATAGCGTCTTCTTTTTTGATGGCTGGTGCCGCTATTGCCGAATCGGTTTTGGGTTTCAGGTCGCAACCTGAAATTATGATAGCTGTGCCTGCAACAAGTAAGGGGATAAGTTTTCTATTCATTAATGATTTCCTGTGTTTTCTTCTGAAGGTGAGAGGGCATTTATGCCTAAGGCATGAATTTCGTGTTTCATCATGTCGCCTAGTGCTTTGTAAATGAGTTGATGACGTTGCACTAACGATTTACCGTCAAATGATTCGGCAACAATGGTGACATGATAGTGACCGCCACCACTTCTGGCTCCTGCATGTCCAGCATGGGCGGCGCTATTATCGATTATTTCCAGTAATTCTGGGCTGAACGCTTCATTCAAAAGGCGTTTAATGGTTTCGGATGTCATTGGGGAAATACCTTTTTAAATGGTTTAACGGTTGTTTTGGCATACACTTTCCCTTCCAGATAGGGATCAGTATCCGCCCAGTGTTGGGCATCCTGTAAACTTTCAAACGCTGCGACCACTAAACTGCCGGTAAAACCGGCCGCGCCAGGGTTCTCGCTGTCGATGGCGGGATTCGGCCCTGCCAACACCAACCGCCCGGCATCTTGTAATTCCTGGAGACGTTTGATATGGGCAGGACGGGCAGCGGTACGGAGATCGTTACTGTTTGAAACATCTTCACTGATGATAGCGTATAGCATGGGGTTTTTATTTGTCTGTTTCCGGGATGTGTTTGTACAAAAAAGCCATTTGCAAGATGATAAAAACAACCATCAACCCTGGCACACCGAAGGTTTTGAAAGTCACCCATTCCTCGGTGGTGTAATGATGCATCACATAGACATTGATAAAACCGACGCTCATAAAAAAACAGCCCCACATGATGTTTAAGCGCCGCCAGATAGGATCTGGCAGGGTTAGGGCTTTTGACATCATTCGTTCAACAAATGGTTTTTCGCCGATAAATTGGCTACCCAGAAAAGCCAGCCCAAACAGCCATTCGATGATGGACAGTTTCCATTTGATGAATTGTTCATCATGCAACAACAGCGTCGCACCACCCATTACGACAATTAACGCCAAGGTAATCCATTGCATGGTTTCCACTTTTCGGTATCTAAACCAGCTATAACCCACCTGTAGGATAGTCGCCACGATTACCACGGCTGTCGCTACATAAATGTCATATAGCTTAAAAGCAATAAAAAATAGTAAAATCGGAAAGAATTCAAAAAGCTGTTTCATGAAAATTGTTGGTATTTGTTATTTGTAGCCTGATTGTGTAAATTTGGTCAGTAGACATTTTATAGCACACTGTCGTAAAGACAGAATTGGCTGGCGCTGGGATTATTAAGTCGGACAAAAGTTCAAATTATGGATAGGCTACTGTCGCTTCTTCCCATTAGTTGTCTGCAAGTATCTATACAAAGCCGCGATAAACAATAATTTTCTATAATGGCATTGTAAGGTTTTTCCTTGGCAATGTACATGTTTTGCTTGCTAAATCTGCTAGAATGGCAATCGATTTTGGAGATGGCTCGTGGACGATAACACTAAAACTCAGCTTGAGGCCGCCGCATTCAGGCGCTTGATTCAGCATTTACAAACCCATACCGACGTACAAAATATCGACTTGATGATACTCGCAGACTTTTGTCGAAATTGTCTGGCAAAGTGGTACGCCGCCGCCGCGCAAGACCAACAGGTGGGTTTGGATTACGAACAGGCCAGGGAAATCATCTATGGTATGCCCTATAAAGATTGGCAAGCACAATACCAAAGCGAAGCCACCCCGGAACAACTGACCGCATTGGCGAACAAGAAAAAACCACACTCATGATTGCACACGAAAACCATCAGCAACGCAAGCAAACAGAGAATTATGATGCCATCTTCTCAGGCGTTATTGGTCAAGAATATGAACTGCTAAAATTAATCAGCCCCTTGTCGACAGAAATGAGCCGCCTGGTGGGCGAAGCTGTCAGGGAATATCCCAATTATCAGGATACACTTAACCTCGTCGAATTAGGCGGCGGTACCGGGATTACCACATTAGCCCTGTTAACGGCCAGGGAAGACTTGTTTATCGTCAGTATCGACAATGAACCGACCATGCAAAACCAGGCAAAGCAGCATCTAAGAACCTGGCATGACCAAGGAACCCTGAGCTTTTGTGCACAGGACGCACTATCGGCATTACAGGCCATGCCCTCTGCAAGCGTTGATATAGTGGCATCTGCCTATACCCTGCACAATTTTCTCGATACTTACCGCGACGAGGTGGTACGGGAGGTTTACCGGATATTAAAACCCGGCGGACAATTCATTAACGGCGACCGCTACGCCCTTGATGACATCTCGCAACACACCCGCACTATCCAGGAAGAAGTCAGCGGTTACTTCAGGGTTTTGACCGAAATCAATCGCCTGGACGTATTGGAGCATTGGCTGGCGCATCTGTTCAGCGATGAATCTGAAAATCATATCATGCGCGAATCCATCGCCTTGCAGCAACTGCACAACAATGGATTTACGGCGATAAGCCTGACGAACAGGATGGCAGTCAATGCGTTGGTCAAGGCGACTAAGCCCTTTTGATTAAGCTAATCCCCATTAGCACTGTATTTTGATATAAATACCTGAACTTTTACCCTAATCAGTTACTATAAAATCACTTCAACCCCGACATCAATTGCCCAATGAGCATTAAATCAGATAAATGGATCCGCCGGATGGCGCAAAATCACGGTATGATCGAGCCTTTCGAATCCGGCCAAATCAGGGATTCCGAAAAAGGCCGCGTTATTTCTTATGGTACATCCAGCTATGGCTACGACGTGCGTTGCTCCGATGAATTCAAGATTTTCACCAATATCAATTCCGCGATTGTCGACCCCAAAAATTTCGATCCTACCAGCTTTGTCGATGTTAAAGCGGATGTCTGTATCATCCCGCCCAACTCATTCGCCTTGGCGCGAACGGTGGAATTTTTCCGTATTCCCCGCGATGTGCTGACGGTATGCCTAGGCAAATCGACCTATGCCCGTTGTGGGATTATCGTCAATGTCACACCCTTGGAACCGGAATGGGAAGGCCATGTAACACTGGAATTTTCCAATACCACCACGCTGCCGGCAAAAATCTATGCCAATGAGGGTGTCGCGCAAATGCTGTTTTTCGGTAGCGACGAAGTCTGTGAAACCTCCTATAAAGACCGGGGCGGTAAATATCAGGGACAAACAGGCGTAACTTTGCCGAAAGCATGAACTCTGGAACCTGCCCAAGATGAAAGCCTCGCCATTCGACCCCGAACGATTTTTCAAATCCGCGTGCCTGTTTGAAAGCGGGCTGATTCTTGTCGCTATCATCCTGGGCTGGGTGGCAGGTATCAATCCTTTTGCTACATTGCATTATTCTGAAAGCGCCATCTTGTATGGCGTACTGGGCACAATCCCCTTATTTCTGCTGTTTTTAATTTTAGAACGCATTACCGCAGATTCTGTTGTTACCATCCGGCGGTTTCTGCTTGAGTCTTTAGGCCCCGCATTGCACCGCTATCATTGGTCAGATTTATTTATCCTGGCGGCGATTGCCGGTATATCCGAGGAAATTTTGTTTCGCGGCGTACTCCAACCTTGGCTGGAATCGGCATGGGGAATAACAGCCGGTCTCATAGCTAGCAATGTTATATTCGGTTTGGTGCATGCGGTAACGCCGCTTTACGCGGTGCTGGCAACGGTGGTCGGCATCTACTTAGGGCTTGCCCTCGATATAGGCGGGGATAGAAATTTGTTAATTCCTATTATTATCCACGGGTTATACGATTTTCTGGCGTTTTTGGCACTACTTCGCAGCTATCGGCTGAGCTTGATCCAAAATCCAGCAAAATAGAATTGCTTTGCTTTACCGATTTAATTTAGCGGCACTAATTTAGCTGCTTTATAGATTCGACCTATAACTGTTTGAATAGCGGCGACCCCCTTCGGCTTCGCTCAGGGTACGTTACCGCGGCGTTCCCTGAGCGGACTTGTACCCAATTCGGAGCGAAGCCGAAGTAACCAAAGGGAAATTAAAACTTCATAAGGCCGGATCAATAAATAGCCCAATTGATACTGTCATATTATCGAACTATCTAATATCCGCTTTAGCCAACTCAACCAGTAATTCACGGCATTTGGCTTGGATAATGCGAATGTTTTCTGGCCCCATACGGATCATTTGTTTTTGCACGTCGCTACTGCCCTCCAGATTGACATCAGCATATTTGTAATAAACAGACGGCCTGATTAAGGCAACCTGCCCTTCAATCGCCGGTGTCGCAATAACTTCGGCCATGGCTTTTTTTACAACTTCCTCCAGGGTTATATCCTTTGGATAACTGAATTCGGCAAACACCTGCACCATCAAAGGCCGGAAATATTGGTAAAAATCCACCGCTGCCTCGGCATCAATTGCTTGCATCGCCACTGCCAACCCGTCATAACGGTGATAACTTCTAGTTGATATATATGAACTATCGCCACTTTGTTCCACCGAGAACGGCTCATCCATCCTGAGAAAACTCATGTGCTTGGAAATGCGAATACCTTGGGAAAAGTCGTTGATAATCACCACAAATCGCCTGAGCAATTGATCAACATTCAGCCAGCGTGCCAAACCCGGCGCTATTTTGCTGAATGAATCCCGTACGTATTCATCGCTGTCCAGCAGGTTGGGCAAATCGGTTTTTTGGGAAAACAGCTGCCCTGCACCAGCTAATGAAATATCGGTTTGCGGTTGATCCAATGGCAAAAGTTCGATTTCGTCATTTTCCAAAGCCTGTTGCTCGTCAGCAAATGCCTGAGCAGAATCATCGACCCCAGAAACGGGCGCTGCGTCTAAAACGCTTGTTTCTGCTAAAATAAATGTCCTTAACCGATCCTTGTAAACATATAAGGCACCGGCAGAAAACAGGACAATAAAGGCAGTACTGATAAAAAAAGCCGATTTGCCCGGTTTTTTATGTCTGTTCTGATCGTATCGACCCATGATGTGTTAAGACCTTCTTTCTGTTGTGAGTTACAATTGCCTTTAACAGGCACAAGATTTAAGAGAGTTAACTGCCACAAATTATGTACCGGTAATTTTTGCTACTGATACATCCATTCATCTAAATTATTGCATCATATTTTGTATAACGACTACTTCCATTTCACCGAACTGCCGTTTTCGATAGCGCCAGACCCGCATTTTATGTTCATGAGCGCCCGGCATCAAGAAGGTTTGGCGCATCTTTTGTACGGAGTTAGCCACGGCGGCGGTTTTGTTGCCCTGACTGGCGAAGTCGGCACGGGTAAGACCACATTATGCCACTGTTTGTTGCAACAATTGCCAGAAAACATTGATATCGCCCTGATCCTCAACCCCAAACTGAATGCCATTGAATTACTGGCTTCGATCTGTGATGAACTTAGGGTTACATACGACCAAAAAAAATACAGCTTAAAAAACCTGGTTGATGCACTTAACCACCATTTATTGGCTACACACGCCAACGGCAGGCGTACAGTGGTCATGATCGACGAGGCACAAAACCTGAGCCTCGTAGTATTGGAACAAATTCGCCTACTCACCAACCTTGAAACCAGCAAGACCAAGTTATTGCAAATCATCCTGGTCGGTCAGCCGGAACTTCAGGAATTGTTAAACCGTACCGAACTGCGCCAGCTTAACCAACGCATCACCGCCCGTTATCATTTAACACCCTTTACCCTGGCGGAAACCCGCGCCTATATCCGCCATCGCTTGCTGGTTTGCAAAGGCGACCCGGAATTATTCAAAGACAGCGCGATACGGGCCGTTTTTAAGCTGTCCAAGGGCATCCCCAGGATGATCAATATTATTTGTCATTCCGCCTTGCTGGGGGCGTATTCGAAAGATATTCGCTCCATTACGCCAACCATCATTGACCAAGTATTCAAAGAAACGTTGGGGTTCAACCGGGAGCCGCCTTCCCTCGTCAAACTATTGCTCGGTGTATTGGCATTGAGTTGCATAGCAGCGGGATTTTTCTACAAGGATCAGTACAGTCTTAACATTCCCCCTTTAGCTGATAAGACCGTTGCCGCCAACAATCTTCCTAGCCAGCCTACCCCACCCCCTGCCCCCAAAATAAAATTAGCGCCTGTCGCAAAACTGAGGCCATTTGGTGCATGGCTGGAAGACAACTCCCTCACCTTAACCGCCGCACTCAAAAGCGCCCTTATGGCCTGGGAACGGGAAATCCCTGCCAACCATCAGCTAGACTGTAATATCGCCGCGCAACAGGCGGGCTTAAACTGCCTGTTCGACAAAGGTAACTGGAAAGATATGGTGGCTTACAATCGCCCGACAGTATTGGAATTTTCTCCCTCGCCCGGCATTAAACGCTATGTGTTACTGACTTCGGCAACCGGTGACAGGGTTACGCTGGATTTTGGCCGTAAAATTACCTTTTCACTGGCCGATGTCCTCAATTATTGGGATGGTTATTATTTATTGCTCTGGCAGTCGCCAAAACCGGGGCTAACCAATATCGTCTCGTGGAAATCATCTGACAATGTACCTTGGTTACGGGAGCAACTGGCAAGCATTGATGGCACAAACCCCACCGTGCGCTATCCCCGGTTTTTTGACACCGCCTTGAGAAATCGGCTAATGGCCTTCCAAAAAAGCTGCAATTTGCCACAAACGGGCAAGGTGAACGCAAAAACTATTATTTACCTTGATAACGCAACCGGCGCGAACGGTTCGCCGCACCTGACAGAGGACTGATTGATACCATGTCATACATTCTTGATGCACTTCGTAAATCTGAACAGCAAAGGCAAACCATACAGCCAGAAACCGTGACCGAAAGGCTGCTCGTCCAGCCACCGGAAACAGGACGTAAACCAAAGAAATGGTTACTGGTGGCATTACTGCTGGGCAACCTGTTGATCATGGGGTATTTTTTCTGGATTTTCGTCCAAAAAACCGACACACCGCCTCGGCAAACCATCGCAGCCCATCCAGAAAAAGGCGTTTTACCAACAACGGCTATGGCGCAGCCAGAAAACATACCGCAGCCAAAGCCCGCTCAATCTTCACCCAAACAGCTTGAGATTTCTACCAACTTGCCATCCATCGAAGAATTGGTGGAAGCGAAAAAAATACTCCCACCACAAGCCATAAAATCGACGCAAACCAAAGACAGTCAAGACAAAAAAAACCGTGCGAACAAAAAAGAACTGGTGGAACAACCGCAAATTGACCAGCCGATTAAAATCGAACCCGCGCAAATGACCACCGAAAAACCGGCATCAACACTGCCTAAAAGAGCAGTTGTCGAATTGAACGACTCCACAGCCGAAACCCAGAACAACTTCCCCCACCTAACCATCAACGTCTTCAGCTACGCCCAACAACCCGAAGACCGTTTCGTCATCATCGACATGGTTAAATACCGGATCGGGCAACTCATCAAAGGCTCAGTCACGCTTAAAGAAATCCGCCCCGACAGCATTATCCTGCAACGGGGCGACGAAACCTTTAGGGTTGATCGGCCTTAATATGATTCTATGTGAATCGAGTGGGTAAATAACATTAGGCGTAGCAATCTTAAGTGTTCCGCCCACTATAAATCACATAGAGCCATTATTAATCCGGTAATTGGTAAACCTTTATTTTTAAATAACTTGTTGGCTTCATATCTGTGATTTGCGTGTATTGTAGGAGTGACAAACCTAGGTTTGTCACTCCGCCCTTTATCAAGTTACAGGTTTGACCCACTACCATTAATCCAAACCCTCTGTACATACAAAAAATAGTCGGTGTCATTTCGAAAATATTCGGTGTCATTTCGAACGGGAGTGAGAAATCTTAAGTTGCTGAAGTTTAAGATTTCTCACTTTCGTTCGAAATGACAGAAATATAACTGTCGAAATAGCAGAAATACAACCAATGCAACCAATGCAACCAATACATGATGTTCATTGATTTTTTATCGTACACAAAGACCTAAACCTTCCGGGCATAACTAAAATATTCGGTGTCATTTCGAACAGGTCGGTGTCATTTCGAACGAAAGTGA